>NZ_JBIAUL010000003.1:1402-646160 GCF_042892755.1 Streptomyces sp. NPDC001714 | reverse complement strand
CTGGCGTTGACTTTTGGCACGCTGTTGAGTTCTCAAGGAACGGTCGCTTCCTTTGTACTCACCCTCTCGGGCTTTCCTCCGGGCTTCCCTTCGGTCTTGCGTTTCCGACTCTATCAGATCTTTTCTCGATCCGATTTCCTCGGTGCTTTCCAGGTTCCCGCTCTCGCGTTTCCCTTTCCGGCGTTTCCGACTCTATCAGATCCTTTCGGCGTCTGATTCCCAGTCAGCGGGAGCTGCCTTCGCGGCTGTTGGGCCGTTCCGACGTCCCAAACCTTAGCGGATCCGCTCCGCGATTCCCAATCGAGCCTCGCGGTCCGACCGGGCATCACTGAGACCCGAAATCGAATTGAATTCGGGCACGCCGAAATCAACCCGGTCGGGGGATCGTGCTGGTGGTTTGGTGCCGCTGCTGCGGCGGAGGTGCTGTCGCAGAACCGTTACGGCTCCGCGGCAACCCGAAGAACATTACGGGGCAGGGAAGGGGGTGTCAAGCATCCCCTGTCAAGATTTTTTCCGCGGCCCGCACACCCCGGCATCAGTCCAGGTCAGTGAGCCGACCGCCGGCGTCCGGCTGGGCGTGCTCCACACGCCGCAGCAGCCGGGTGAGGACCTCGCCCAGCACCGCACGCTCCGCCGGGGAGAGGTCCTGGAGCAGATCCTCCTCGAAGACGGAGGCGAGGCGCATGGCCTCCAGCCACTTCTCGCGTCCTTCGGAGGTCAGCTCGACAATCACCCGGACGCGGTTGCATTCGTCCCTCTCCCGGGTGACGAGCCCCTCGGCGACCATTCGGTCGATGCGGTGGGTCATCGCGGCCGGGGTGAGGCCGAGGCGCTTGGCCAGTTCGCTGGGGCCCATCCGGTAGGGGACCCCGGAGAGGACCAGGGCCTTGAGGACCTCCCACTCCGCATTGCTGATCCCGAGGGCGCCGGTCTGGCGGCCGTAGGCGACGTTCATGCGGCGGTTGAGCCGGGACAGCGCCGAGACGATCTTCTCGACCTGGGGGTCGAGGTCCTGGAACTCGCGCTGGTAGGCGGCGATCTGCTCGTCGAGCGTCGGCTCGCCGCCGGTGGTGTCGGCCATGGTCCGCAGTATCGCACGGACACGCTTGGCGTTGAAGTCCTTCGCGATGTAGTCTTTAGCTTCGAACTTTAACTTCAAAGTCTTCAGACTTCAGCAGTCCGTCGACTTGACGACCTGAGAGAGGTGAACGTGACCAGGGCGATGGGCGCAGCGATGCGCCGGATCCACGTGGGCAACGCACTCAGCGCGTTCGGGCTCGGTTTCACCGTCCCCTACCTGTACGTCTATGTGGCGCAGGTGCGGGGGCTCGGTGCCATGACGGCGGGTGTCGTGCTCGCCGTCTTCGCCGTGGCCGCGCTGATCGTGCTGCCGTTCGCCGGCCGGGCGATCGTGCGGCGCGGCCCACTGCCGGTCCTTCTCACCGCCCTGGTGACGGCCGCTGCCGGTGCGCTGAGCCTGGGCCTGGCGGGGAGCGGACCGGCCGTGCTGGCCGCGGCGGCACTGCTGGGTGCCGGGCAGGCCGTGATGCAGCCGGCGCTGGCGACGATGATCGTGGACTGCTCGACGGCGGAGACCCGGTCCCGGGCCTTCGCGACGCAGTTCTTCCTGCAGAACCTGGGGCTGGGTGTCGGTGGCCTCATAGGCGGCCACCTCGTCGACACGACCCGGGTCTCCTCCTTCACGCTGCTCTTCGCGATCGAGGCGGCGATGTTCCTGCTGCTGGTCGTGGTGATGGCGACGGTACGGATGCCGCACTCGCCGCGCATCGCGGACGCGCCGGCCGCGTCGTCGGCGAAGGGCAGCTGGAAGCAGCTGCTCGGGAACCGGGCGATGGTGCAGCTGTCCGTGCTGGGCTTCGTGCTGTTCTTCGCCTGCTACGGGCAGTTCGAGTCCGGGCTGAGCGCGTACGGCGTGGAGGCGGCGGGGATATCCACGTCCGCGCTGGGCACCGCGCTGGCCGCCAACACGCTGATGATCGTCGTCGCGCAGTTCGCCGTGCTCAGGTTCGTCGAGCGTCGGCGGCGGTCGCGCGTGATCGCGGGGGTCGGGCTGATCTGGGCCGTCGCGTGGGTGACGGCCGGGTACGCCGGGCTGGGGCACGGTAGCCAGGAGATGGCGACGGCCGCATTCGTCTCGACGTACGCGCTGTTCGGGCTGGGTGAGGCGATGCTGTCGCCGACGGTGGCTCCGCTGGTGGCCGACCTGGCGCCGGAGGGGATGGCCGGGCAGTACAACTCGGCGTTCGCGCTGGTCAAGCAGCTGGCGTTGGCGGTGGGGCCGGCGGTGGGCGGGCCGCTGGCGGCCTCGCTGCCCGCGCCGTACGTCGTGACGTTCCTGCTGTTCTCGCTGGGGATCAGTGTGCTGGCGGTGCGGCTGGGGAAGCGGCTGACGGATGTCCAGGACCGGCCTTGGCTCGCCGCGAGGAGCAGGGTCGTGGCACGGGGCGGGGCGGCCGCGGAGTCCGTGTCCGCGTAGTGGGGGCTGGGCGGAGGGGGTGTCGCTTACCGGCGCTGGCAGGGTGCCTCCCCCACGCTCGGCTTCGCTCGCGCGGGGGGACCTCCATCGCCCACCCGTGCCGCCATGGGGGCACCTCCCAGGCCCTTGAGGCACTGGGGGAAGCACGACTGCCCGCAACTGTGTATGTAAGACGCGGCTCTACAGCGCCCCCCTAAGGGGCGCTGGGGGTACCCCCGGCCGAATGCTGGGGGAGGAACTGCGCGACCAGCCCCCACCGGTCCGCAGCCGAAACCCGGCCGTCCCCCTACCCCTTCGGCAGTACGAACTCGCACCACACTGCCTTCCCACCCCCCGGCGTCCTCCGTGACCCCCACCCCGAGGCGATCGTCGCCACGATCGCGATCCCCCTTCCCGACTCGTCCCCCGGTTCCGCGCGTCTCCGGCGCGGCAGGTGGTCGTCGCCGTCCGTGACCTCGATGATCAGTCGGCGGTCGGTGCGGCGGAGCCGCAGCCGCATGGGCGGGGTGCCGTGCTGGAGGGAGTTGGCGACGAGCTCGCTCGTGGCGAGGACGCCCAGGTCGTGGAGGTCGGCCGGGAAGCGCCAGCTGGTCAGCACGCCGGAGGCGAACGCACGGGCGCGTGGCGCCGCCTCGATGCCGCCGAGGAGTTCCAGCGCGGCGTTGCGGAACAGCTCGCTGTCGGGGCCCGTACGGGCCGGATGCTGGAGGACCAGGACGGCGACGTCGTCGTCGTGGTCGGCCGTGACGCCGGCCGAGCGGACCAGGCGGTCGCAGATGACCTGGGGTGTGCCGGTGGCGCCCGCCAGCGCGCGCTCCAGGGCCGCGATGCCCTCGTCCAGGTCCTGGTCACGGCGCTCGACCAGGCCGTCCGTGTAGAGGACGGCCGTGGAGCCGGGACCCAGCGGTACCGAGGCGGACGCGTGGACCCAGCCGCCGGTGCCGAGCGGAGGTCCGGTCGGCTCCTCGGTGCGCAGCACGCTGCCGTTCTCGTCGCGGACCAGGATCGGCAGGTGGCCGGCGGAGGCGTACACCAGCCGGCCCTCGTTGGGGTCGTGGACGGCGTAGACGCAGGTGGCGATCTGGTTGGGGTCGATCTCGGTGGCGAGGCCGTCGAGGAGCTGGAGGACCTCGTGCGGGGGGAGGTCCAGGCGGGCGTAGGCGCGGACCGCCGTGCGGAGCTGGCCCATGACGGCCGCCGCGCGGACGCCGCGGCCCATCACGTCGCCGATGACGAGGGCGGTGCGGCCGCCGCCGAGGGTGATGACGTCGTACCAGTCGCCGCCGACCGCGGCCTCGGTGCCGCCGGGCTGGTAGGTGGCGGCGATGCGCAGGTCGTCGGGTTGTTCCAGCTCCTGGGGGAGCAGCGAGCGCTGGAGGGTCACCGCGGTCTCGCGCTGGCGGCGTTCGCTGGCGCGCAGCCGCTCCGCCGCCTCGGCGTGGTCGGTGACGTCCGTGGCGAAGAGGAGGACGCCGCCGTCGCGGTCGCCGTTCTCGGCGACCGGGGTGCAGGTGAACGTGTAGGTGCGGCCGTCGAGCGCCTTGCGGGACTTGAGCGTGCGGGGCTTGCCGCTGCGCAGGACCTGGTCGAGGAGGGGGAGGAGGCCGAGTTCGGCGAGTTCGGGCAGTGCCTCGCGGGCGGGGGCGCCCGGGGGCCGTACGCCGAAGGCCGACGTGTAGGCGTCGTTGACGTACGCGATGTGGTGGTCCGGGCCGTGGACGAGGGCGACCAGGGCCGGGACGTGGTCGAGGACGCCGCGGGCGGGCAGTTCGTCGACCGCGGGCACACAGGGCGAGTCGTCGGTCAGTTGTTCGGCGCGGGCCGCGGGCACGGAGCCGTCCCCTCGTCGGTCCGGGGAGACCGCGTGCTCGGTCCGCGCTGCGGCGCGGCGCTGCGTTCCGGGGAGCCGGGCGCTCCAGCGCGTGAAGTTCACGAAACCTTGCCTCGTGTCGTCGTCTCCGGCCGGCTCGGGGAGCGGCCGGGGGCCGGGGGAAGTCCCCCGGTGCAGTTCTGGGGAGAAGCTGGGGAGAAGCCTTGTGCTCGGTCGGGGGGCAGTCTGGCAGGGTGGCCGTCGGCGACGACATCCGTCAGACGCCGGGGCGGTCCGTGGAGTTCCTGAGTTCCGTCAGGACGACCCGTTCGAGTCGTCGGAGGGACTGTGAGGAGGCTTTCCACCGGCCGCGAGTTCGAACTCCGCTCGGGGATGTTCGAGTGATCCGAGCGAGACGATCTCCCGTTTGAAGAGCCCGGAGAGGGTCCATTCGGCGAGGACGCGGGCCTTGCGGTTGAAGGTCGGCACCCTGCTCAGGTGGTAGACGCGGTGCATGAACCAGGCAGGGTAGCCCTTCAGCCTGCGCCCGTAGACCTGGGCGACGCCCTTGTGGAAGCCGAGCGAGGCGACCGAGCCGGCGTACGTGTGGCTGTACGTGTCGAGGGGTTCGCCGCGCAGCGCGTGGACGAGGTTGTCGCCGAGGACCCGGGCCTGGCGGACCGCGTGCTGGGCGTTGGGGGCCGTGTCGGTGCCGGGTTCGGCGGCGGTGACGTCGGGGACGGCGGCGGCGTCGCCCGCGGCCCATGCGTGGTCGACGCCGTCGACGGTCAGCTCGGCGGTGCATTTCAGCCGTCCGCGCGGAGTGCGCGGCAGGTCGGTGGCGGCGACCAGGGGGTGCGGTTTGACGCCGGCCGTCCAGACGACGGTGCGGGTCGGGAAGCGCTGGCCGTCACTGAGGACGGCGACGCGGTCGACGCACGATTCCAGACGGGTGTCGAGCAGCACCTGGATGTTGCGGCGGCGCAGTTCGGTGACGGTGTAGCGGCCCAGCTCGGGGCCGACCTCGGGGAGGATCCGGTCGGTGGCCTCCACGAGGATCCATTTCATGTCCTCGGGCTGGACGTTGTGGTAGTACCGCGCGGCGTAGCGGGCCATGTCCTCCAGTTCGCCGAGGGCCTCCACGCCCGCGTAGCCGCCGCCGACGAAGACGAAGGTGAGGGCCGCGTCGCGGATCGCGGGGTCGCGGGTGGAGGAGGCGATGTCCATCTGCTCGATGACGTGGTTGCGCAGGCCGATGGCCTCCTCGACGGTCTTGAAGCCGATGCCGTGCTCGGCGAGACCCGGGATGGGCAGCGTGCGCGCGATCGAGCCGGGGGCGAGGACCAGTTCGTCGTACTCCAGGAAAGTGGCGCCTTTTCGCTCCTCGGCGGTGGCGAGGGTGGCGACTTCGGCGGTGCGCTTGGCGTGTTCGATGGACGTCACCTCGCCGATGACCACATGGCACCGGTCCAGAACGCGCCGTAGCGGTACGACGACATGCCGAGGGGAAATCGAACCCGCAGCCGCTTCGGGAAGGAACGGCTGGTACGTCATATAGGGATCGGGGGTGACGACAGTGATGTCGACCTCACCCTGCCTGAGCTCCCGCTTCAGCCTCCGCTGCAGCCTCAGGGCCGTGTACATCCCGACGTAGCCGCCGCCGACAACGAGAATGCGCGCACGTACCTTCACCATCCCATGACGCACCCGTGACTGTTGTTTGTCCACAGCCCCGGCAATTTGTGTGACCGGCGGGCTGCTGGGCCGGGCGTTCGGCACGCGCCCAGGAGCGGACGAAAGGGGCCAGGTCAGCGGGGGCGGGCAGGGGGGTGCGAAGGCACCGAATCGGGAGGTAAACGACCCGTACTCCGATCGGGGGGCGCACCGTGCGGAACGTCCCCCTTCTGAATTGACAGCCTCTCAACTATGTTCGTGTGTCGACGGGGTGCAGAGGATGTGGTCGAACGGATCGCGACGGGCGGTCCGCCCGGCCCGCGGTCCATGGATCGGTCATGGGTCGGCCGCAGTTCCGCTCACTCCGGCTTTCAGTGACGGGGAGAGTCTCCGGGGGGAGACGTCGTTAACCGGGGGAACACAGATGCATATTCAGGACACACATTGGTCGTCGGCGTCCGCTCTTGCGGCCGGTGGCGGAACGGTGAGCGCGGCGGCGGGCAACGGACGTGGTGACGGGCCGCGTACGACGCCGCTGCGGGTGGACGCACAGCGCAACCTGGAGCACGTGCTGCGTGCGGCGCGTGAGGTCTTCGGCGAGCTGGGGTACGGCGCGCCGATGGAGGACGTGGCGCGGCGGGCGCGGGTCGGGGTCGGCACCGTGTACCGGCGCTTCCCGAGCAAGGACGTGCTGGTACGGCGGATAGCCGAGGAGGAGACCTCCCGGCTGACCGACCAGGCGCGGGCCGCGCTCGGGCAGGAGGACGAGCCGTGGTCGGCGCTGTCGCGTTTCCTGCGGACGTCGGTGGCATCGGGGGCGGGGCGGTTGCTGCCGCCGCAGGTGCTGCGGGTCGGGGTGCCGGAGGAGGTCGGCGGCGGTGCCGTGGCCGGCTCCGGGACCGAGGAGGCCCGGGTGCCGCAGCAGCGGACGCAGCCGGGGGCCGGGGAGTTGCGGCTGGTGCCGGAGGAACCGGAGCCGGTGGGCGACGCCGCCGACGACGCGGGGGCGGCCGCGCTGCTCGACGTCGTGGGGCGGCTGGTCGAACGGGCGCGGGCGGCGGGTGAGTTGCGGCCGGACGTCTCCGTCTCCGACGTGCTGCTGGTGATCGCGACTGCGGCGCCGTCCCTGCCGGATGCTGCGCAGCAGGCGGCGGCTTCTGCTCGGTTGCTGGAGATCCTGCTGGAGGGGTTGCGGTCCCGGCAGTGACGGTGGCTCGCGGTGCCCGCGGGGGCGCAACAGCGTGTGCCATGCGATGGCCGTGGGTGGGCGCGGGTTGGCTGTGGCCGGTCGCGCCCACGCGGCGGTAGCCGCAAATCAAACACAGCCCCGCGCCCCTTACGGGGAGCTGCAGTGCCAAGCGTTTCCCCTTCCGGGTGACCGTGTCGTCGCTCGGGGGCCTCGGTGAATGCCGGTGTGGCAGTCTGAGCCGGTGATGGGGTCGGTCGGGCAGGCATCGGGGGCGTTCCGCGATGAGCGTTGACGGGTGGGACGAGTCCCTGGGCGAGGGGACGACCTCGCCGCAGGTGCCCAGCCAGGGCGGGCGGACCGCTGTGCCGCCGGCCGGCGAACCGCCGGAAGGGAACGTTCCGGCACAGCGTGACGGGAGTGTCCTGCCGCCGCCCCGGCAGCTGCCGCACCCCGACAGCCAGTTGATCGAGCGGATGCGGGCAGGCGACGACTCGGCTTACGCGGAGCTGTACCGCCGGCACGCGGACGCGGTACGGCGCTACGCGCGGACCTGTTGCCGGGACGGGCACACCGCCGACGACCTGACCGCCGAGGTGTTCGCCCGCATGCTGCAGGCGGTGCGCGGTGGGTCCGGGCCCGAGTACGCCGTGCGCGCCTACCTGCTCACCTCCGTACGGCGGGTCGCCGCGCAGTGGATCAAGTCCGCCCGGCGAGAGCAACTCGTCGACGACTTCGCACTGTTCGCGGCGCAGGCCACGCGCGGCTCCGAGGTGTCGGACGACGGCTCACTGGAACTCGGCGCCGATGTGCGCGCGCTGCACGAGGCCGAGCAGTCGATGGCGATGCAGGCCTTCCGTTCGCTGCCGGAGCGCTGGCAGGCCGTGCTGTGGCACACCGAGGTGGAGGACGAGTCGCCGAGCGAGGTGGCCACCCTCTTCGGGCTGGACGCCAACGGCACGCGGGTCCTTGCCAGCCGGGCCCGTGAGGGCCTCAAGCAGGCCTACCTCCAGGCCCACGTGAGCGCCTCCCTCATCGACGACGAGGAGTGCGCCCGCTACGCCGACCAGCTGGGCGGCTACGCCCGCCGCAAACTGCGGGTCCGCGCCGAGCGGGGGCTGCGCAAGCACCTGGAGGAGTGCGCCAGGTGCCGGCTGGCCGCCGCCCAGATCGAAGAGGTCGCGAGCGGCATCCCGGCCGTCGTACCGGTCGCGGTCATCGGCTGGTTCGGGGCCGCCGGGTACGCCAAGGCGCTCGGGATCGTCGCCGGGGGAGCCGGGGTGGGGGCCGCGGGTGCGGCCGCCGCGGCGAGCGGTTCGTCCGGCGGGGCGGGCGGCGGCGGGAGCGCCGCGGCCTCGGAGGGGCTCGCGGGGCCGGTGAAGGCCGGTATCGCCGCCGGAGTGGTCGCGGCGGCGGTCGCCGTGGTGGCCCTCGCCCTCACGAACGACAGCCATCCGGTCAAGGAGGCGGCCGGACCCACCCCGTCCGCGCCGGCCGTCCGGCCCGGGACACCGACCCCCACCCCTACCCCCACGAAGAGGAAACCGGCACCCGAGCCGGTCGTCCTCGCCCCCGAACCGACCCCGACCGCAACGCCGACGCCGACTCCGAGCTCCAGGCCCACCCCGAGTCCGAAGCAGGCCCCCACCCCGACGCCCACGCCCACCCCGCCGACGCCGACGCCGACCCCCACCCCCACTCCACCGCCCGCCCCGGCCGTCTACCAGTGGAGCGAGCTGCGCTTCGACGTCACCGGCGACGGCACCCGCCCCGAGATGCGGCTCGGCGACAGCAGCTGGGTGTGGCAGCGGTACGGGGCGACGGTCGCCGGCAAGGAGTACGCGCACGGCGTCACCGTGCACGGCCGGTCCTCCGTCACCATCGACCTCAACCGGCAGTGCACCGCCTACGACGCGATGGCCGGCGTCGACGACATGACCCTCGGCCTCGGAAAGGTCACCTTCGCCGTCTACGCGGACGGGGAGCGACTGTGGCGGTCCGGGGTCGTCGAGGGCGACCAGGCCGCCGTTCCCGTCCATGTGGACCTGACCGGGCACCAGACCGTGCGTCTGGTGGTCGAACCGCAGACCGCCTTCGACACGGTGGCGCTCGCCGACTGGGCCGAGTCGACGTTCACCTGCCGGTAGCGGTCGGTGCCCCGGCTCAGGTGCCGGTGGCGGCGGTCGGCGTGCTGCTCAGTTCGCGCAGGGCGTCCTCCTCGGTGAGGGAGGCGCCGCGCGAGCGCTCGGCCGCGTAGCGCGGCGGGGTCAGCGACACGCGGGCGGCCGCGTCGACCTCCTCGGCGCGGGTGCGCTCCGGCTCGGGACGGACGCTCCCGGCGCGCCACTGGTCGGCGGCGGCGTACAGCCGTACCGCACCCGCCAGATCGCCGAGCCGGGCCAGCAGGTCGGCGCCGATGTCCACCAGCGCCGCCGTGATCACCTCGGCGCACCGGTACTCCACCGCCTCGCGCAGCCCTTCGGCGACGATCGGCAGCCCGCGCGCGGGGCCGTGCTCCAGGGCCGTGAGCATGGCCTCGACGGCGCGGATCGCGGCCGTGAACTGTGGTGGCGCGGAGCCGGCCAGCGTGGTGGCGCGGGCGGTCTCGTAGTACTCGCGCGCCCGGGGCAGGTCCCCGTCGTGCTGGGCCAGGAGCGCACGCAGCAGCGCCACGTACGCCTTCGACTCCGCCACCGCGTACCGCTCGGAGGCCTCGCCCGCCTGGTCCAGGACGGCCTGGGAACCCACCAGGTCACCGGAGCGGAAGGCGATCTCGGCGAGCCGCGCGAGCAGGAACGGCGTCTCCGCGTACGCGCCCACCTCGTGGGCGAGGCGCAGCGCCTCCCGGTACTCGCCCTCCGCCGCCACGAACCGGCCGCGCGCCATGTCCGCCTCGCCGGCCGCGCTGCACACCTGGGCCCGCATCCAGCGGTCCCCGACCCGCCGGCTGAGGACGCGCAGCTCGGCCAGGTCCTCGTCGACGCCCCGCAGGTTGCCGGGCGAGTCGACCATGACGTGGGTGCGGTACATCAGGCTGACGCCGACCTCCCAGTCACCGCCGTACATCCGGCAGTTGGCGATCACCGCGGACATGTCGGGGCCGATGTCCACGGCGGAGCCGCCCATGGTCCACGCGGTGAGCGGCCAGATGAGGCCCGGCATCCGGGCGGCCCGGGGACCGCCCGCCTCGAAGGCGGCCCGGACGAGCGCGACGTACCGCGGGCTCCGCTCGTCCGCCGCCAGGTCCGGCTGGCCGGACTCGGACGCCAGGAACAGGTCGAGCATCCGGAGGTCCATCCGCAGCTCGTGCAACGGGTGCCCGGCCTGGGCGTCGGGGGCGGCCAGGAGGGCGCCCACGGGGTCCGCCGCGGCGGCGAGCGCGCGTAGTTCGCCCGGGTCGGCGTCCGCGGGCAGGGCGTCCCGGGCGACGCCGAGGCGCAGCACCGCGCGTACCGAGGCGGTGGCCTCCTGGCGGTAGTTGCGCAGCCACCAGAACCAGCCGACGGCGAGGACGATCCGGCCCGCCCGCACCTCGTCGCCGGCGTGGACCGCCCGGTCGAGGGCGGCGCGGATGTTGTCGAGGTCGGCCTCCAGGCGGCGGATCCAGGGAAGCTGCTCCGCGGAGCGCAGTCTCGGCTCCGCCTCCTCGACGAGCGCGCACACCCACGCGCCGTGCCGCCGCTCTGCCGCCGCCCGCAGCCCGGGAACCTCGGCGGCGCGCTCGGCGGCGTACTCGTGGATGGTCTCCAGCATGCGGTAGCGCATACCGCCGGTGCCGTCGGCGCCGTCCGGGGTGGCGATGATCAGGGACTTGTCCACGAGCGCGCCGACGAGGTCGGCGGCCGGTCCGGTGCAGACGGCCTCCGCGGCCGTGAGGTCCCAGCCGCCGGCGAAGACGGACACCTCACGCAGCATCGTCCGCTCCCGCTCGTCGAGCAGGTCCCAGGACCAGTCGACGACCGCGCGCAGGGTCTGCTGGCGGGGCAGGACCGTGCGGCTGCCGGCGGTGAGCAGGCGGAAGCGGTCGTCGAGCCGGTCGGCGATCTGCCGGGGTGTCAGCAGCCGGAGCCGGGCCGCGGCGAGCTCGATCGCGAGGGGCAGGCCGTCGAGGCGGCGGCAGATCTCGTCGACGGCCGCGGAGTCGCTCGGCGAGGCACCGGTCCCCGTACCGGTCCCTGTCCCGGGGCGGACCGCGGCGGCACGCTCCTCGAAGAGACGGTGTGCCTGTTCGGGGGCGAGGGGTTCGACCGGGCGCACCGACTCGCCGGGGACGCCCAGGGGTTCACGGCTGGTGGCGAGGACCGTGAGCCCCGGGCAGTGGGTGAGGAGGGTCTCGGCGAGGGCGGCCGCCGCTTCGATGACATGTTCGCAGTTGTCAAGGATCAGGAGTTGGCTGCGCGGGGCGCAGTACTCGACGAGCAGGGCCGTGGGGTCGGTCCGCACGGTCGCCAGCTCGTTGGTCATGAGCACGGTCTCGCGCAGACCGAGCGCGCTGACCACCGCGCCTGGCACCGCCTCCGGCCGGTCGAGCGGGGCGAGCTCGACGAGCCATGCCTGCGGGAGTCCGGCGGCGGCCTCCTCGGCGAGACGGGTCTTCCCGGAGCCGCCCGGTCCGGTGAGGGTGACGAGACGGGCCCTGTGCAATTCGGAACGAACGGCCTCGAGCTCGGGTTCCCGCCCCACGAAAGAGGTAAGCCGCGGACGGAGGTTGCCGGTGCGGGGCGGGGGCGCCCCCAGCGGGGTGGACTCCTGCCTGAGCAACGACGCGTGCAGGGCCTGGAGTTCCGGTCCGGGGTCGGTGCCGAGGCCTTCGGCGAGGGTGCGGCGGGCGGTCTCGTACGCGGCGAGGGCGTCCGCCGGGCGGCCGGTGTCGCGCAGGGCACGGATGAGCAGGGCGTGCAGCGGCTCGTCGTACGGGTGGGCCGTGGTGAGCTCGGTCAACTCCGGTACGGCGTCGGCGGCTCGGCCGAGGCGCAGGGCGGCGTCGGCGCGGGCGCGGGTGGCTTCCAGCCGGAGCGCGGCCGGGCGGGCGGCGGCCGTGGTGCGGTCGGGGAGGTCGGCGAGGGCGGGGCCGCCCCAGAGGGCGAGGGCCGCGGTGAGGAGGCGGTGGGCTGTCGCCGGGTCGCCGTCGGCCAGGGCTGCGGTGCCGTCGCGCACCTGCCGCTCGAAGACGTACAGGTCGATGTCGGCCTCGGCCGCCTCCAGGCGGTAGCCGCCGGGGGTCGAGGCGATGCTGTCCCTGCCGAGGGCCCTGCGAAGGCGGCCGACGAGGGCCTGGAGGGCAGCCGGGGCGTCCTGGGGCGGGTCGTCGTCCGTCGCCCAGATCTCCTCGATGAGGGTCTCGGGGGTGAGGGTGCGGGCGGGGTGAAGGGCGAGGACGGTGAGCAGGGCGCGGAGGCGGGGGCCGCCGACGGGTATGGCGGTGCCCTGGTCGTCGCTGGCTTGGGCCACGCCCAGGATTCGGTACCGCACCGGGTCATTGTCGCTGGGGGCGGGGGAAGGGGCACGGAGTTTCAGTGCCGCGGGTTGCAGGTTGCCCGGGGTGGGGCTGAGGGCGGGGGGTGTCACTTACCGACGCTGGCAGGGTGCCGCTGCGCCCACCCGTCAGCTGAGTGCGTACGGCGACGCTGCCCGCAGTTGGGAAGCTGACGCGACTGCAGCGCCCCGTAAGGGGCGCGGGGAACTGCGCGACCAGCCCCCACCGGCCCGCGGCCGAACCACGAGGCCCCCGATGCAGGGGTCTGGGGACGGCAGCCCCCAGATACGTCGGCCCCACCCCCCGGAGGGTCACGCCCCCAGATACGTCGGCCCCACCCCCCGGAGGGTCACGCCCCCAGATACGTCGGCCCCACCCCCCGGAGGGTCACGCCCCCGACGCCAACGCCCCCCGCATCGGCCGTATCCCCGCAGGCACCGCACGGGCCCGCGCCGGCGTCCCCGTCCAGCACGTGCCCCGGCGGGACAGGAGCCGGCGGAGCCACAGCTCAAGGGAGACCAGGTCGGCCAGCCCGTCCAGCGGCAGCGGCTCCCCCGCGGCGGCCGAGCGCAGCGCCTTGCGGACCACCCGCGCCTCCACCAGGCCCGCCTGCGCCAGCAGCGGCGTCGAGAAGAGGGAGATCAGGTCGTCGGCCGCCACGCGCAGCCCCGTGCGGGTGGCCGCCGCCGAGGACGCGTGGGAGGGGGCGCCCCAGCCCGGCGGAAGGTCGGTGACGCCGGCGCCCTCCAGGACCGTGCGGAGGATCGCGGCACGGGCGCCCGGCTGGACGCGCAGTGCCTCCGGGAGGTCGCGGCAGGCGCGGACCACCTGGTTGTCGAGGAAGGGGGTGTGCAGCCGCTGGGAGCGGATCTCGGCCGCCTGTTCCAGGACACGGATGTCGGCCGCGTGACGGGCCAGCACCGCACGCGCGCGATAGTCTCCGGGGCGCTGCCCGGGGCCGACGCCGGAGCGGTTCGCCGAACCCTGGAGCAGAACCGATACTTCAGCCAGCGCCTCGCCGGTCAGCCAGCGCGCCGCCGGGCCCGGTCTCGCCCAGGTGAGTGCGGCGAGGGACGCGCCCACCGCGCCCCCCGGATCGTCGAACCGGCGCCGCAGCAGGCGCTCGGCGAGGGACTCGACGCCCGCGCGGTACGGCGTACGCGCCAGGCGGCGAGCCGCGCTGTACACGCGGGCAGGGACCATCACCGAGCCGTCGGCCTTGGCGAGCGCGGCGACCGGGCGGACGAGGTGGCGGCGCTTGCGGTCCATCAGCAGGTCGGCGAGGCGCGCGGGGTGGGCGTCGAGGACCTGGCGGGCGCCGTAGCCGGTGAAGTGGTCGGCGCTGCCGGCGGCGAGCCGGGCGCGGTGCCGGGCCGCGGAGATCAGGGACGGGCCGGGTTCGTCGGTGAGGGGGCCGTCGAGGTCGGCGTACGGCAGCATCTCCTCGCCGCCGGTGACCACCACGTGGTGCAGGCGCGGGTTGGCGGCGAGGGTGCCCGCGCGTTCGAGTTCGGCCTCGCGGCCGCCCACGGCCAGGTCGTTGAAGGTGACGGCGAGGAGGCGCTCGCCGGCGCCGGTGCCGTGGCCGAGGACCGTGCCGGGCATGCCGGGCAGGCCCGCGGCCAGCAGGGCCAGCGTCCCCGACGCCGGGCCGCCGGAGAGGTCGGCGCCGATGCCCGGGACCGGCATCCCGCGCGCCGCGCGACGCTCGGCGGGGCCCATGCCGGGCACCGGACCGGGGTCGATGTCCGGGACGTGCCGGGGTGCCGACAGCCGTGCGCGTACCGCCTCTACGAGTGCGTCCCGTACGGCGTCCACCGCGCGGTCGGGGTCGGCTGAGGGTGCCGCGACCGCGAGCGAGGCGACCTGCTCGTACCCGGCGACCTCGCGCGCCCCGGTGCGCAGGATCAGCGCATGCCCCGGCGGAATGCGCCGCACGCCCTCGTACGGGGTCGAGTCGTGCAGGGCGGCCGGTACGTCGGGGGCGGCGAGGAGGGCGGCGAGGTGGCCGTAGTCGAGGTTGGCCTCGATGAGGTCGGCGAGCGGGAGCGCGGCCGTGGCGTAGGCCGTACCGCCTGCCCAGGGGCTGTAGAAGACCGGGCGGGCGCCCGCGAGGTCGCCGCAGACGGTGACCCGGCGGCCGACCTGGACGACGGCGGTGTAGCTGCCGGGCCAGGCGGTCAGATGCCGGAGTGCGCCCCCGCGCGCTGTGAAGAGGCCGAGGCGCAACTCCTCGTCGGTGGCGCCGCAGGTGCCGAGGACGGCGATGCGGTTCTGTGCGTCGGCCTTGATGACGCGGACCTCGTCGGGGCGCCAGTCGCCGACCGCCCAGAGCGGGTCGGGGTCACCCCACAGAAGCTGGGAGCCGACGGGGTGGACGGTCTCGCCGTCGTAGCCCATGGCGCCGGCGGAGCCGATCGTGGCGGCACCGGAGATGGTGCTGCTCCATCCCACCAACCACCGCATCGACGCCTCCACAGGCTGTGGACAACCATGCACGGTACGAACCGGGTCCCCATGCTGCCATGAAGGACGCGGTCCGGAGGGGCGGTGGGGCCGCCTTTGATCCCTTGAAGATTGCACGGAGTTGCCGCAGGGCAGGCCACGCGCGCGTGCCGCGGAGGAGCCGCGGCGGGAGCCGGCCGTCGTACGGTACCCGGCGACTGCGACGCGAATGCGCCCCCTGTACGCTCCCCAAAAACGCCCTTCGCGCCCTCAATTGCCGTGGTAGGAGCGTTGAGCCCCTGCAAAGGGTGGGGTCGATTTTCGGCCAAATCGGCGACGGCCGCGCGGACTTGCACACGCTCCGTACATGCTTTGCGCACCGCACGCCTGCGTGCCCGGACGCGCACAGTCCGGGAGGCGGGCATCGCCTCCCGGACCGGTCCGCCACCCGCGGGGATGAAGGTGGCGGTGTCCCCCAGCCCACTGGATCCAGTACAGCGGGCCGACCCACGCATCAGCCATGGAACCGCTCCCCAGTTGGCCGGAGAAGAGCGCACGGACGGGCGCACGGCCACACGGCGGGGGCACGCCGCGACAGGCCGTGCACGGTGCGTATATGGGCCGCACTCGCGTACGGACCACAATCCCGCCATCCGGAACAATGCCCCTTAACGCTTGGGATGCGGCGAACTACGCTGGGTTTACGAATGCCGCGTGGTTATGCCAGCGCGGCAGCCGTCTGTGTCGAGGGGTGGCGCATGTCCAGGGAGCAACGCGGGCCGAACGAAAAGCTCGGCGCCGTTCTCGCCCTCGCGGGAATCAGCAACGCAGGACTCGCGCGACGCGTCAACGATCTTGGCGCTCAACGCGGGTTGACTCTTCGCTACGACAAGACGTCGGTGGCGCGCTGGGTGTCGAAGGGCATGGTGCCGCAGGGTGCCGCGCCACACCTCATCGCCGCCGCGATAGGCCAGAAGCTCGGCCGCCCGGTGCCGCTCCACGAGATCGGCCTGGCGGACGCGGATCCCGCCCCCGAAGTGGGCCTCGCCTTCCCCAGGGACGTCGGCCAGGCGGTGCGGTCGGCGACGGAGCTGTACCGCCTCGACCTGGCCGGCCGCCGGGCCGGTTCCGGCGGCATCTGGCAGTCGCTGGCCGGTTCGTTCGCAGTGAGCGCATACGCAACGCCCGCCTCGCGTTGGCTGATAACCCCCGCCGACAGTTCGGTCGCGCGCGAGGCGAACGCCGTGGACGGTTCGGGCGCACCGCTCAAAGTCGGCCACAGCGACGTGCAGAAGCTGCGGGAGGCCGCCGAGGACGCCAGGCGCTGGGACTCCAAGTACGGCGGCGGCGACTGGCGGTCGTCGATGGTGCCGGAGTGTTTACGTGTGGAGGCGGCACCGCTGCTGCTCGGCGCGTACTCCGACGAAGTCGGGCGGGCGCTGTTCGGAGCGAGTGCCGAACTGACGCGGCTGGCCGGGTGGATGGCCTTCGACACCGGACAGCAGGAGGCCGCTCAGCGGTACTACATCCAGGCGCTGCGGCTCGCCCGCGCGGCGGCCGACGTACCGCTCGGCGGCTACGTCCTGGCATCGATGTCCCTGCAGGCGACGTACCGGGGCTTCGGCGACGAGGGCGTCGACCTCGCGCAGGCCGCCGTGGAGCGCAACCGGGGGCTGGCCACCGCGCGGACCATGAGCTTCTTCCGGCTGGTGGAGGCGCGGGCACACGCGCGTGCGGGCGACGCGCAGGCCGCGGGGGCCGCGCTGAAGGCCGCGGAGGGGTGGCTGGAGCGGGCGCGGGAGGGGGACAACGATCCCTCCTGGCTCGGTTTCTACGGCTACGACCGGTTCGCCGCGGACGCGGCCGAGTGCTACCGGGACCTGAAGGCCCCGCGGCAGGTGCGGCGCTTCACGGAACAGGCCCTTTCCAAGCCGACCGAGGAGTTCGTGCGGTCGCACGGGCTGCGGCTGGTCGTGTCGGCCGTCGCCGAACTGGAGTCGGGGAACCTCGACGCGGCCTGCGAGCAAGGCGTGCGGGCGGTGGAGGTGGCCGGGCGGATATCGTCCGCGCGGACCACGGAGTACGTGAAGGATCTGCTGCACCGGCTGGAGCCGTACGGGGACGAGCCGAGGGTGGTGGAGCTGCGGGAGCGGGCGAGGCCGTTGCTGATGGCGCCGGCGTGAGGATCGCCTGGTCGTCTGCCGGGCCGCTGTGGTCCTGCGGGTGCGGGTGCATGGGGGCTGGTAGGGCAGTTCCTCCCCCAGCCTTCGGCCGGGGGTACCCCAGCGCCCCTTACAGGGCGCTTCACCAACCGTACGTTTGAAGTGGCTGTCAGTGGCGCAGTGCACTATCGGATGCGGGAGGTGGTGCAGGTGTCTGCCGGGGTTGCGTACGACTGTGATGTGCTCGTCGTGGGGGGTGGGATCGTCGGGCTGTCCACCGCGTATGCGATCACCCGTGCCGCGCCCGGGACCCGGGTCACCGTGCTGGAGAAGGAGGCCGGGCCGGCGAGGCACCAGACGGGGCGCAACAGCGGGGTCATCCACAGCGGGATCTACTACCGGCCCGGGTCGCTGAAGGCGCGGTACGCCGTCAAGGGTGCCGCGGAGATGGTCAAGTTCTGCGCGGAGTACGGCATCGCGCACGCCGTCACCGGCAAGCTGATCGTCGCCACCGAGCGGGCGGAGCTGCCCCGGCTGCACGCCCTGGTGCAGCGCGGCCGGGAGAACGGGATTCCGGTGCGGGAGCTCGGCGCCGCGCAGATCGGGGAGTACGAACCCGAGGTGCGGGGGCTCGCCGCCATACACGTCGGGACGACCGGGGTGGCCGACTTCGTGGGCGTCGCCCGGCAGCTCGGGGAGGCCTCGGGGGCGGAGATCCGGTACGGCGCCCAGGTGGTCCGCGTGGACCGGCGCCCGGAGCGGGGCGTGGCCGTGCTCACCTCGCGCGGGGACGTCGTACGCGCACGCGTGCTGGTCAACTGCGCGGGGCTGTACTGCGACGAGGTCGCCCTGCTGACCGGGGACGAGCCGGGGATGCGGATCGTGCCGTTCCGGGGTGAGTACTACGAGCTGGCGCGGCCGGAGCTGGTGCGGGGGCTGGTGTACCCGGTGCCGGACCCGGCGTTCCCGTTCCTCGGGGTGCATCTCACGCGCGGGATCGACGGAGGCGTGCACATCGGTCCCAACGCGGTGCCGGCGCTGGCCCGGGAGGGGTACGGGTGGGGCGTCGTACGGCCGCGGGAGGTCGCCGGGACGCTGGCCTGGCCGGGGTCCTGGGCACTGGCGCGGCGGCACTGGCGGTACGGGGGCGGGGAGCTGCTCCGGTCGGTGTCGAAGAAGGCGTTCACGACGGCCGTACGGCGGCTGCTGCCCGCCGCGGAGGAGGGGGACCTGGTACCGGCGGCCGCGGGGGTGCGGGCGCAGGCCGTGCTGCGGGACGGGACGCTAGTCGACGACTTCCTGATCAAGGAGGGGCCGCGCGCGGTCCACGTGCTGAACGCGCCCTCGCCCGCGGCGACCGCCTCGCTGCCGATCGGACGGGAGGTGGCACGGAGGGCGCTGGAGACGCTGGGCTCGGTGTGATCCCGTCGGCCGCCTGGCAGGGGCCGTAAAATCGACGCACTGTGTCTGACTCCCTCAATGCCCCCGAAGCCCACCGGCCCACCGAGACCGGCCCCGCCCGGCACGCCCCCGGTGAGCACCCCGACCACGCCCCCGGGGTGTCCGTCCGGCACACCCGGGCCAAGGGGGAGCCGCGGTTCCCGGACGGGCCCAAGGCCGATCCGGCCGGGTCGCACTTCGAGCGTCGGATCCGCAGCTTCCAGCCGCGCCGCAGCCGGGTCACCGCCGGGCAGGCCGACGCGCTGCAGCGGCTGTGGCCCAAGTGGGGCCTGGACATCGACGGGCAGCGGGTCATCGACCTCGGCGAGCTGTTCGGGAACGGCGACCCGGTGGTCCTGGAGATCGGGTTCGGGATGGGCGAGGCGACCGCGCAGATGGCCGCCGAGGATCCCGGTGTCAACATCCTCGCCGTCGACGTGCACACGCCGGGACAGGGGAACCTGCTCAACCTCGCCGACCAGAACGGGCTGTCCAACGTCCGCGTCGGGAACGGCGACGCGATCATCCTGCTCCGGGAGATGCTGACGCCCGACTCGCTGGACGGGCTGCGCGTGTACTTCCCGGACCCCTGGCCGAAGAAGCGGCACCACAAGCGGCGGCTGATCCAGCCGGAGTTCCTCGACCTCGCCGCGACCCGGCTGCGGCCCGGCGCGATCGTGCACTGCGCGACCGACTGGGAGCCGTACGCCGAGCAGATGCTCGAAGTGCTGGAGGCTCACCCGGAGTTCGAGAACACGCAGGCCGACGGCGGTTTCGCGCCACGTCCGGCGCACCGGCCGCTGACCCGTTTCGAGGGCCAGGGACTGGACAAGGGACATGTGGTGAACGATCTGCTCTTCCGTCGCGTACAGCACCGGGTGCCGCAGAGCGAGCAGCACCGTCAGGAGTCACCTCGTTAGGGTCGATACCGTGGCCACCTCCCCGCCGCCGTACTCGCCGTACCCGCAGCATCCACCGCAGCCGTCGTATCCACCGGACCCCGCCGGTCACGGTCTGCGGCATCCCCGCTGGTGGCAGCGGCGCTGGGTGCGGTACGGGGCGCTGAGCACACTGCTCGCCCTCTCCGGCCTGGTGATCCTCGCGCTGGTGCGGGAGCAGACCGGGACGGAGGGCTTTCTCGTCGGGCTCGGGCTCGCGGTGCTGCCCGTGCCGCTGCTCGTGGGCGCGTTCCGGTGGCTGGACCGGGTACAGCCCGGCCCCTGGCGGAACGTGCTGTTCGCCTTCGCCTGGGGCGCCTGCGCGGCCGCGCTCATAGCCATCGTCGCCAACAGTTTCGCGACGCGGTGGATAGCGACGGCGACCGCGGACCCGAGCAGCGCGGACACGCTCGGGGCGACCGTGATAGCGCCGGTCGTCGAGGAGTCGGCGAAGGCGGCGGCCGTGCTCCTCGTCTTCCTCTTCCGCAGACGGGACTTCACCGGGATCGTCGACGGGGTGGTGATAGCCGGGGTCACCGCCACCGGGTTCGCGTTCACCGAGAACATCCTCTACCTCGGTACCGCCTTCGGGACCGACCAGCTGACCGGTGACAGCGGGATCGCCTCCGTCACCGCCGCGACGTTCTTCGTGCGCATCGTGCTGTCCCCGTTCGCGCATCCCCTCTTCACCGTCCTCACCGGCATCGGCTTCGGCATCGCCGCGCTCTCCGGGGAGCGGCAGCGGGCACGGCGCGTGCTGGTGCCGGCGGCCGGGCTGCTGCTCGCGATGAGCATGCACGCGTTCTGGAACGGGTCCTCGACGTTCGGGCAGTACGGGTTCTTCGCCGTGTACGGCATGTTCATGGTGCCGGCGTTCGGGCTGCTGACCTGGCTGGCCGTCTGGACCCGTCAGCGGGAGCTGCGGACCGTACGGGAGGAGCTGCCGGCGTACGTCTACGCGGGGTGGCTGGGGGCGGCCGAGCCGTTCGTGCTCGGGTCGATGCGGGCGCGGCAGATGGCCCGGGAGTACGCCGCGTACCACTTCGGGAAGGCGGCGGGGCGGGCGGTCGCCGAGTACGAGGGGTACGCGACGGCGCTGGCACTGCTGCGGCGCCGGGGGCAGCGGGGGCGGGCGGGGGCCGACTTCGTGGCGCGGGAGCGGGAGCTCCTCACGGAGCTGTGGAGCCGGCGGGAACTGGTGCGGCCGGCCCTGGAGTACGCGGCGCGGACGGCCGCGCCGGGCGGGTGGCCGGGGTACGGCGGCCAGGCGCCGTCGGCTTACGGGGGACCGGGGTGGTACGGGGCGGCGGTGCCGTATCCGGCCCACAACCCGTATCGGAGTTAGCACTCCGGGGTCGCGGCCGGCTCGGCACCGCCGGGATGCGCCGTGGGCGCTGAGCACCGTTGCGGCCGAAAGATGTGTGAGCGGCGGGAGAAGGAGAAGGAAGGCGGCCGAAGCCGTCAGGCCGAAGCCGTTGTCAGCTTCGTCAGTTCCTCGTCCGTCAGGGTCAGGTCCGCCACGCCCAGCAGGGGCGGGAGCTGTTCGAGGGTGCGGGCCGAGGCGATCGGGGCCGTGATGGTGGGCTGGGCCGCCAGCCAGGCCAGGGCGACCGTGGGGATCGGGGCCTCGTGGGCCGCGGCGATCTCGTCCAGGGCCGCCAGGACCTTCTGGCCGCGCTCCGACTCGGCGTACTGGGCGGCGCGGCCCGCTCGCGCGCTGTCGACCGTCGTACCGGGGCGGTACTTGCCGGTGAGGAAGCCGGCGGCCAGCGAGAAGTAGGGGACGGCCGCGAGGCCGGTGCGGGAGGCCAGGTCCTGGAGGGGGCCCTCGTAGGTGTCGCGGGAGACCAGGTTGTAGTGGGGCTGGAGGGCGACGTACCGGGCGAGGCCCTCGCGGTCGGAGAGGTCCAGGGACTCCTGGAGGCGCTCGGCGGTGATGTTGGACGCGGCGATGTGCCGGACCTTGCCCGCCCGCACCAGCTCGTCCAGCGCGCCGATGATCTCCTCGACCGGGATCTCGGGCTTGTCGAAGTGCGTGTAGTAGAGGTCGATGTGGTCGGTGCCGAGACGGCGCAGGGACGCGTCGGCGGCGGCCTTGATGTTGGCGGCGGACAGGCCCGGGTAATCGGGGTGCTGGCTGACCTTCGTCGCGATGACGACGTCGTCGCGGTTGCCGCGCGCCTTGACCCACTTGCCGATGATCGTCTCGGACTCGCCGCCCTTGTTGCCCTCGATCCACGCCGTGTACGAGTCGGCGGTGTCGACGAAGTTGCCGCCCGCGGCGGCGTACGCGTCGAGGACGGCGAAGGAGGTGGCCTCGTCCGCGGTCCAGCCGAAGACGTTGCCGCCGAGGGCGAGCGGGAAGACCTCGAGGTCGGAAGAGCCGAGTTTGCGAAGAGCAGTCATGCCCAACTTCAACACGGGCCGCCCGGTGACCCATCCCGTCGATTACGAAGGTCTCGTAAAAGCGGAATCCCCGGCTCGTCACCCCGGCGGCCCTGACGCCGGAGGGGTGCCGTCAGGGCCGCCGGAGGCCGGTCGGTGAGGTCCGGATCAGGTCAGGGGTTGAGGCCCTTGCCGCGCAGCCAGGTCATCGGGTCGATGGCGGTGGCCTGGCCGTTCGGGTGGACCTCCAGGTGGAGGTGGGGGCCGGTCACGTTGCCGGTGGCGCCCACGCGGCCGATGACGTCGCCGGTGGCGACCTTCTGGCCGACCTTGACGCTGATCGAGGACTGGTGGCAGAACCACAGCTCGGTGCCGTCGTCGAGGGTGATGATCGTGCGGTAGCCGTAGGAGCCGGCCCAGCCGGCCTCGGTGACCGTGCCGCTGTGCACGGCCTTGATCAGCGTGCCGGTGGGCGCCGCGAAGTCGAGGCCGGTGTGGTAGCCGGAGGACCACATGGAGCCGGCCTGGCCGAAGGTGCCGGTGATCGTGTACGAGACGACGGGCAGCGTGTACTGCTTGGCCAGCTCGGCGAGGCGGGCGTGCTCGGCCTTCTGCTTCGCGGAGGCCTCGGCCTTCTCCTTGGCGGCGGCGGCCTTGGCGGCGGCCGCCTTCTCCGCCTTGGCCTCGGCGTCGGCGACCGCCTTGTCGGCGGCGGCGACGGCCTTGGCGCCGGCCTTGGTGTCGAACTGGTTCTGCTGCTGCGCGGCCTGGGCGATGATCCGGCTGCGCAGCGCCTCACCGGCGTCGGACGAGGAGGAGTCCGCGTCGGTGGCGGTCGTGGTGACGCTGCTCAACGCGGTCTGGGTGGCCTGGTGGCCGCCGTCCTCACCGAGCAGGGAGCCGACGGAGGACGGCAGGTCGGGCAGCGAGATGGAGACCGGCGGCTTGCCGGTGTTGGCGCTGGCCATGCCGCCCGCGCCGACCGCGGCGATCACGCCGACGCCGAGAACCGTGGAGCTGCGGGCGAGCCCGCCGCCCTTCTGCTTGGCGACCCGGTGCCGGCCGCGTACCGCGGAGAGGGACTCCTCGGTGGGGTTCCACTCCTCGAAGGGGCCCTCGTCGGTGCGGTAGCCGGGGTAGCCGAAGGTCTCGGGCTGACGCTGGCTGGGCACGAACGGGGCTGCCGGAGCAGGCGGGTTGGACGCCACGCGGGCGCACTCCTTTCCTTCCGCCGCCTACCGGGTTAGCTGACGGGTTCGGAGCGGGAAGGTCTCCTACGCGCGTATACCGGCCGTTTCGTACCGGCGGTAGCCGTGCGATTCACCCCAAGGTGGTGGTTCCCCGGTTCCCTTGCGGGATTCGGCGCGTGCGCACGGAGCCGTCTCGGGTGACGGCTGGGACGACCGCGCTGCGTTATCGAACGTTAATAGACCCGGCTATCGGATTCCAAGCTGTTCGCCTTGATCATTAAGCTTTCAAAGCTCGGACTTACCTGCCACGACAGGTCAAAAACGGTCGAGTCGACGGTGCGCGCTGCTCGGCTCAGGAGTCACACAGGTTTTGATGGTGACTCAGGTGTTATGCACAGGGCGGCCGTCCGGACACTGACCGTGACCGCGCAAAGGAACACGTGCCTGGACATGACTCAGGGCCGGAATCCTTGAATTCTGGGATTCCGGCCCTGGGCTTCAGTAGCGGGGACAGGATTTGAACCTGCGACCTCTGGGTTATGAGCCCAGCGAGCTACCGAGCTGCTCCACCCCGCGTCGGTGACACCAGCATACGCCATCCGAAGAGGGGGAGTCACACGGGTTAAGGCTCACGGGGCCGGCGGGGGCTGCGGGGAGGTCCCGTGACCGCGCCCAGAGGGGGCTCTGGGGGTACCCCCCGGCCGAAGGCCGGGGGAGGAACTGCGCGAGCAACCACCACGCACCCGGCCGCCGAACGCGCCCCACCCGCTCAGCCGAGCAGATGCACGTTGGGTGCCTTCGCCTCCCCCTCGTACTCCCCGAGCACCAGCACCTGCACCCCGGCCTCCCGCAGCGCTCCCGTCCCGTCGGCCGCCGCCACGAACGTGTCCGGCTCGCGCCACGCCGTCACCACCCGCCGTACCCCGGCCCGGAGGATCAGCTCGGCGCAGGGGTGCGGGCGGGAGGCGCGGTGGGTGCAGGGTTCGAGGCTGGTGTAGACCGTGGCCGTGGCCAGCCGGGGGTCGTCCGCGGGGAGCTTGGCCAGGGCCGCCTCCTCCGCGTGGACCACGGGGTCGCCGGCCTCCCGGGAGTGGCCGCGGGCCAGTTCCGTGCCGTCGGCCGCGACGACCACCGCGCCCACGCTGAACGCGGTCCGGGACGGCGGGCACTCGGCCGCGAGTTCGCAGGCGAGCCGCAGCCAGTGCCGGTCCGCGGCGGACGCCGAACCGCCGGTGCCGGGGGCGGTGGGCTCGTAGCGCATGAGGACGACGTCCTCGATACGGCGGGTTTCCAGCAGCCGCAGCCGCCCGCCCTGGTAGCCGCCGGGCCCGAACAGCCGCGGTGCCTTCGGGTCGCCGACGAAGAGGGGGGCCAGGACCAGCTGGAGCTCGTCGGCCAGGCCCTGCTGGAGGAGCTGGGAGTGGACGGTGCCGCCGCCCTCGACCATCAGACGCCGTACGCCCCGTACGTCGTGCAGGTGCTCGAGGAGCAGCCGCCAGTCGAGGTCGGCACCGAGGGAGACGACGTCGGCGGCGATCCCGAGGGCACGGGCCCGCAGCGCGCCCTCGTCCGTCGTGTACACGATCTTCTCGCCGCCGGTGTGCCAGAACTTCGCGTCCGGGTCGAGGTCGCCGGTCGCGGTGACCGTGACCTTGAGGGGGTACTCGGACCGGCCGGCGGCGGTCCGGGCCGTGCGCCGCTGCGGGGAGTTGACCAGGAGCCGCGGGTTGTCCGCGCGGATGGTGCCGGCGCCGATCAGGATGGCGTCGACGGAGGCCCGTACCTGGTCGACGCGGTCGAAGTCGGCGGGGGACGAGAGCAGGAGCCGGTCGGGGCCGGTGTCGTCGAGGTAGCCGTCGAGGGAGACGGCGGCGGACAGCAGGACGTAGGGGTACGGCATCGGACGCGCTCACTCCCGGCGGCGGGCGGGCTGGCCGGGATCGGCGATCGGCCTGCCTGCTCTGACATGGACGCTTGGTTAAAGTTTGAAACAAACCTACACTGGTGCCATGACGACTCGCTGGCTCACTCCGAAGGAGCAGCGCGCCTGGCGCGCCTACATGGCGGCGACGCATCTCCTCGAGGATGCGATCGACCGGCAGCTCCAGCAGGACGCCGGCATGCCCCATTTGTACTACGGCATCCTTGCCAACCTCTCCGAGGCGCCGGAGCGCAAGCTGCGCATGACCGATCTCGCCGAGAAGTCGAAGATCACCCGGAGCCGGCTGACGTACGCCGTGACCCGGCTGGAGAAGGACGGGCTGATCCGGCGCGAGGACTGTCAGTGGGACAAACGGAGCAGCTTCGCGATCCTGACGGACGAGGGCATGGCGGTGCTGGAGCGCACGGCGCCGGGCCACGTGGAGACGGTGCGGGCGGCGGTCTTCGACCATCTCTCCGCCGAGCAGGTGACACAGCTGGAGGAGATCAGCTCCGCGATCGCGCGCACCCTGGAGGGCGACGAGTCGACCCCCCGGCCGACGTCGGACGAGCTGCCGTGGCGGCGACGGTCGTCGCCCTGCTCCGGATCGTGAACCCCTGGCCCTGAACCCCGGATCTTGAACTCGATTTCCCGAAACCGTACGGAAATCTGTTGCTTCAAATTTAAAGCATGGGGTATGGTTCCAGCCGTGGATCTGCTTCAAATCTGAAGCAGGCACCCGCGACGTCCCGTACCGGGACTGCCGTCCTGCACCCGGACACTGGAGAACCCGATGACCGACTTCCCCGCCGCCACCCAGCGCGCCCGCGTCCGGGTTCCGCTGCGCTTCAACGACGGCTACAGCGTCAGCGCCGAACTCGTCACGTTCCACGGCCTGACCGACGGCCAGGAGCACGTCGCCGTCGTCCTGGGCGAGCCCGCCCCCGGCACCCTTCCGCTGGTGCGCCTGCACTCCGAGTGCCTGACCGGCGACGTCTTCGGCTCGGCCCGCTGCGACTGCGGACCCCAGCTGCGCGAGGCCGTCGAGCGCATCGCCGAGCGCGGCGGAGTCCTGCTCTACCTGCGCCAGGAGGGCCGCGGCATCGGCCTCTACAACAAGCTCGACGCCTACGCCCTCCAGGACCAGGGCCTCGACACCTACGAGGCGAACGCCGCCCTCGGCCTGCCCGAGGACGCCCGCGACTACACCGCCGCCGCCCAGATGCTGGCCGCCCTCGGCCTCACCGACCTGGACCTGCTCTCCAACAACCCCGACAAGGCGGAGCAGCTGCGCGGCCTCGGCGTCACCGTCCGGGACCGCGTCCCGACCGGCGTCTTCAGCACCGCCCACAACGTCCGCTACCTGCGCGCGAAGGTCCTGCACACCCAGCACACGCTGCCCCTGGCCGAGCTGACGGAACTCAACGCGGGCTGAGCACCGCCCGGCGAGGTGTGCCAGCAACGACGGGCACACCGACGAGGGGAGCCTCCGTGGACGACCAGCTGGCGCGTGTTCTCGACGACCTCTACCAGGAGGGGCGGGCACACGACGGCCCGCTGGCCGACCGGCTGCTGAGGCGTCGCAACATGACCCCGGACGCGGCCCGGCTGATCTCGACGCTGATCCGGGCCCGGCGCGCCACGTCCGTCCTGGAGATCGGCACCTCCAACGGCTACTCGGCGATCTGGTTCGCCGACGCCCTCCGCGACACCGGCGGCCGCCTGACGACGGTGGACACCGACGCCGACCGCGTCACCGCGGCGCTGGCCAACCTGGAGCGGGCGGGAGTCCGGGAGTACGCGGACGTCGTCCACGGCGACGGCGCGGAGACGCTGGCCCAGACCCCGGACGCGTCCCTCGACCTGGTCGTGCTCGACGCGGAGCGACCGGCGTACGTCGCCTACTGGCCGCACCTGCGGCGTGTCCTCGGGCCGTACGGCGTCCTCGCCGTCGACAACGCGGTCAGCCACCGGGACCAGGTGGCCGCATTCCATGAACTGCTCACTTCCCAGAAGGAGTTCGCCGTCGCCTTGCACGAGGTGGGTGACGGGGTGCTGACCGGGGTGCGGGTGCGCTGAACACCGTCACATCCGCACCAATCCCGGTGGGCGACGGCTCCGAATCACAGCTGAGGGCGCGTCGGGAAGCGGGCCCTCACCCGTCGCCCGGCTGCTGCCGGGACGCTCCAGCCGGGCGACGAGAGGCATGCGGATCCGACCGAAGCCGACTCAGGCGCCGCGCACAGCGTCCGGCGGCTTCTCCGCCTCCGGGTGCTTGGGCGATCGACCCGTCGACGGCATCCGGTCCAGGCAGACCGCTCGACTCGGCATCTGCCGTCCTACCGGGAACGTGCGCAGGACGACGGCCCGACGACGGTCCGCTCCAGCACGGCGGTCCAGTTGGGCAGGTGTCGTCGGGGCGAGCAAAGGTCT
This sequence comes from Streptomyces sp. NPDC001714, assembly GCF_042892755.1. Classification (NCBI taxonomy): domain Bacteria; kingdom Bacillati; phylum Actinomycetota; class Actinomycetes; order Kitasatosporales; family Streptomycetaceae; genus Streptomyces; species Streptomyces sp. NPDC001714. The sequence continues at coordinate 618,603 of NZ_JBIAUL010000003.1, read as the reverse complement.
TGTCCACACGTCATTGATCGGCCTGTTCGAGACCGAGCTCATCGAACCCCAGCGGCCGCGGAAGACGCCCTCGCACGTCGAGCTCGTCACGCACGGGCCCGAAAACGAGTCAGCGTCCGGGTCGACCGAAGCCGACCCGGACGCTGCGTAGCAGGTCAGAAGAAGTTTCCCTCTCCCTGTGCCCGTAGGCCGTGTGGGACTCGAACCCACAACCAATGGATTAAAAGTCCACTGCTCTGCCAATTGAGCTAACGGCCCAGGCGATGTTGCCTCCCCGAGCATAGCCGGACGGAGGCGTCTCGCCGATCGGGTATCGGGGTCGTGGCGGCGTCGCGTGGCAGAAGTGGGGCGGACGTGGACCGTTGGGTCAGAGATCGACCAGTTTGGCGCGGTCCTCCGAATGCGCTCTGTCCGGGTTCAGGAACCAGTGGCGGGCCGAGGCCTGCCACCAGATCGCGGCGAAGCCGAGGACGGCCAGGACGGCGACCGGGGCGTAGTTGAAGGACTTCCAGGTGACCGGGGAGACCTGGGGAAGCATGAAGAGGACGGTGATGATCACGACCCACGTCACCGACACCACGCCCACGACGATCGACCAGCGGCCCAGGTGCCACGGGCCCCGCTCGAAGGCCGCCCCCTTCCGCACCCGCAGCAGCGTCGGGATCACGTACGCCACGTACAGGCCGATCACCGCGATCGACGTCACGGCGGCATAGGCCGTGTAGTTGATCAGGTAGGGGAGGCCCAGCGCGAGGGCGGAGAGCGCGGCGAGCCAGACCGCCGCCACCGGGGTGCGGGTGCGCGGGCTGACCGTGTGCCAGACACGGGAGAACGGCAGCGCGCCGTCGCGGGAGAAGGCGTAGATCATGCGGCTGTTGGCCGTCACCGAGGCCATTCCACAGAAGAGCTGCGCGCCGATGACGACGAGGAGCAGGAGCTTGCCGCTGGTGGCGCCGAGCGCGTCCAGGAGGATCTGGGCCGGGGGTGCGCCGGTCGGGGACGTCAGCTCCTTGTCGTACGACTGGATCGCGAACGTGAAGCCGAGGAGGAGGACGAAGCCGGCTATCCAGGACGTCCAGATCGAGCGGACGATGCCCTTCGGGCCCGCCGTCGCCGCGTCGTGGGTCTCCTCGGTCATGTGCGCCGAGGCGTCGTAGCCCGTGAAGGTGTACTGGGCCATCAGGAGGCCCAGGAGGACGACGTACGGGCCGCTGCTCCAGCCCGTCTCGTTCACGAACTTCGTGAAGACGAAGGACGCCGACTGGTGGTGGTCGGGGACGAAGGTCAGCGCGCCGACGATGACGGCGACACCCAGTACGTGCCACCACACGCTGACGCTGTTGAGGATCGCGACCATGCGGACGCCGAAGGTGTTGAGGAGGCCGTGCAGGACGAGGATCCCCGCGAAGAGGAGGATCGTCCGGCCCGGGGTGACCTTGAAGTCGAACTGCAGGTTCAGGTACGCGCCCAGGAAGGACGCGGCGCCGAAGTCGATGCCCGCGGTCACCGCCACCTGGCCCAGCACGTTGAACCAGCCCGTGAACCACGCCCAGGCCGCGGCCGAGCGGGGCGGGGCGAGCCGGTGGGCCCAGAAGTAGAGGCCGGCGGAGGTGGGGTAGGCCGAACAGATCTCGGCCATGGAGAGGCCGACGAAGAGGGTCATCAGGCCCACGGCCACCCATCCCCAGGTGATCACGGCCGGGCCGCCGGTGATCATGCCGAAGAGGTAGAGGGTGAGACAGCCGGAGAGGACCGAGATGATCGTGAAGGAGACCGCGTAGTTCGAGAAGGCCGACATACGGCGGGCCAGGACCTGGGTGTAGCCGAGCTGGGCGAGCCGCTCCTCGTCGGAGAGCGCGCCGGAGAGCGACTTGGCTGTCGCGTCATCTGTCATGCCCCCAGCGATTCCCTCGCCAGGGGCGTGACATGCGTCACAGCTTGGCCGAAAACAGGCTGGAACGGCCCGGAAACAGACTCCAGAAGCCCGATCAGAACCCTGATCAGGCCTTAGAAGAGCGCCTTGTAGCCCTGCCAGCCCGTCGCGATCCTCACACGCGCCGCGAACGACCCCTTGCCCGTGCCCGTCTGCCGGTACAGGTTGCCCGCGGTGTCGCGCATCACCAGGTCGTTCCTGCCGTCCCCGGTGATGTCGCCGACGCCCACGACCGCGTTGTACGAGGCGTTCCAGTGCGCGGCGACCTTCACCCGCTCCTTCACCTGGCCCGCCCCGGTGCCGTCGTAGCGCCACAGCGTCCCGGCCTTGTCGACCGCCAGCACGTCCCCGAAACCGTCGCCGTTCAGGTCACCGGCGCCGACGATCTTCGTGTACGCCGACCACGTGCGGATCTTCACCCCGGCCTTCAGCTTGCCGTTTCCGGCGTCGGCGAACAGGTAGACGTCCCCCGTGGAAGCCTTGCGGGCCAGCAGGTCGGTACGGCCGTCGCCGGTGAGGTCGCCGGGGGCGGTGAGGACGTTGTACGCGTTCCAGCCGGTGCCGAGGGAGATGTGCTTGTCCGACGGCTGGTACGAGCCGCCGCACTTGCCGGTGTACCGGCGCAGCTCCCCGTTCGGCATCCGCACCAGCATCTCGGCGCACCGGTCGCCGGTCATGTCCCCGAAGAGCACGGCCACCGTGCCCCCAGGCCAGCCGAAGGCCGCCCACTTCCCGCTGAACTTGCCGTTGCCCGTGGTGGAGTGGAGCGTGAGGCCGCCGGAGGAGCTGAGGGTGGCCAGGTCGCCGTAGTAGTACCCGCTCTGGTCGTGGAAGCCCTGCGTGCCGCCGGTGTAGCCGAACTTCCCGCTCGTCGTGTACGTACCCGAGCCCTCGACGGCGGTGGCGGTCAGCGTCCAGGTCTTCGGCCCGTTGAGCGGGTAGCCGCCGGCGTCGTTGGTCCCGTCCCAGTCGAGGTCGATCGACGCACCGCTGCCCTTGATGGTGCGGTCGGCGTGCCCGTGGGCGTCCTTCACGGTGAAGGTCCAGTTCGCGGGCTTGCTGAGCTGCCAGAGGCTGTCCCAGGTGGTGCTGCCCGAGACGCCTTCCCTGGCGTCCTCGTCCGAGTCGTCCACATCCGACTCGATCCCCGTCAGGGACTGCGTCGGCACCCCGCTCGGCACGATCCGGATCACGTCGTCCGGGCCGACGTACGCGATGTCGCCGCCGAACTTGTCCACGGACCAGGTCAGCCGCCGCTGGTCGACGGTGTGCCCGGCGGGCAGATCGGCGATCGCGCGCGCCGCGGCCGCCGTCCCGGTGTGGAAGTCCGTCAGCATGAGCTTGCCGGCGGTCCGGTCGTGCTGGACGAGGTAGCCGTCGCCGACCAGCGCCGGGCCGGAGGGCACCTTGACGTTCTTCTTCGCCGTACGGTCGTACACGCCCGCAGCGCCCGTCGGGCCGCAGTTCCAGTAGATCCAGCGGCCGACGACCTGGAGCTCCTTGACGGTGCAGGGAGCGCCGGTGGAGACGGTCGCGACCGTCTTCTTCGCCTCCAGGTCGTATCCGGTGACCACGCCGTTGCCGGTGCCCGGCGTCCACAGCGTCGAACCCCACACGGAGGCGGCGGTGATGGACCGGGTCAGCCGGACGTCCTCGTAGCGGTACGGGTTCACCGCGTCGACGTACTGCTTGCCGGTGGAGGACGCCTGGTAGACGTAGTAGCGGCCGGTGGCGTCGACGAAACGGCCGCCGGTGACGGTCGGTTCGGGACCGCCGTCCATCGTGCTGTCGGTCAGGTAGATCTGGGCCGTCTGCTTGCCGGCGCCGTCGTCCATGAAGTCGCCGACCCAGGTGTTGCCGAAGGAACGCATCGGCACACAGCCCTGCGGCCCCGCGTCGCACGGCACCCGCTGGAGATGGCTGCCGTCCGCGAACGTGTCGGCGAATCCGCGGTCCGACCTCTCCAGCACCGTGGAGCCGTCGGCCGAGATCTTCCGGCCGATCACCCACTCGTAGCCGCTCGGCGTGTTCTCCACGGTGGTCAGGAAGCCGCCCGCGTAGTCGATGCCCCGGACGCCGTCCGTCGTGATCGGCGTCGGGGTGGTGTCCGCGGCGGCGCTGCCCGCGGTGGTCAGCGAACCGGCGCCGAGGGCGGCCAGGCCGACGAGAGTGAGTGCGATCCGGGCATGCCGGCTCAAGGAACCCCCCAGGAAGTCAAAAAAGTCAAAGGATGTTAACAACCGGCCCACAGACATCAATAGTGAATTGACCGTGAACGGAAGGCGGTTGGCGGGGGCGGTCCGTCCGGGAACGGGAACGCGGAAGGGCCCGTACGACAGGTCGTCGTACGGGCCCTTCCTCACCTCACTCGGTGTCAGCCGTTGCGCTTCCAGCGCGGCTTGTCGTCACGGCGGCCGAAGGAGCCGGAGGACGAGCCGCCGCGGTGGTCGTCACGGCGGCCGGACGGGCGGTCGTGGCCGTTGTGGCCACCGCTGCGGAAGCCCGGTCGGTCGTCGCGGCGGTCGCGGTTGAAGGGGCGGTCGCTGCCACGGTGGCCGGACGGACGGTCGTCACGGCGGAAGCCGCCGCGGTCGTCACGGCGCTCGAAGGAGCGGCCGCCGCGGTCGTCACGGTCACGGTCGAAGGGGCGGCCGCCACGGTCGTCACGGCGGAACCCGCCACGGTCGCCGCGGTCACCCCGGTCGTCACGACGCTCGTCGCGGCGGAAGCCACCACGGTCGTCACGGCGGTCACGGTTGAACGGACGGTCGGTGCGGTCGCGGTCCCGGTCGAAGGAACGGCCACCGCGGTCGTCACGGTCGAAGGGGCGACGGTCGTCACGGCGTTCGAAACCGCGCTCGCGGTTTTCGCGGCGCTCGAAGGGGCGGCCGCCACGGTCGTCACGGCGGTCGTCACGGCGGTCGTCGCGACGCTCGAAGCCACGGTCGCGGTCACGGTTGAACGGGCGGTCGCCACGGTCCCGGTCGCGGTCCCGGTCGAAGGAACGCTTCTCGAAGCCGCGCTCCCGGTTGTCCCGGCGCTCGGTCTCCCGCGCCGCCGGCACCGTCGGCTCGGCCGCCACGACGGCCTCCTCGACCACGGCCTCCGCCTGGGCCTGCGCCTCGGCGACCGCCGCCTCCGGGTCCTCGCCGCGCTCGCGGGCGACCCGGGCGACCAGACGGTCGGCCTCGTCGCGCAGCTCCGCGGCCCGGCGCTGCGCCCGCTCCAGCTCCTTGGTGAGCTGGGCGACCTCACGCTCGGCCTGCTGAGCCGCGTTGGCCGCGGACTCGGACTGGACCTCGGTCATCGAACGGGCGCCGGTGATCTCGGCGACCTCGGGCTCGAAGGCCGTACCGGAGTTGATGATGTGACGCCCGGCGTCGACGCCCGCGTCCTCCATGAGGCGGAAGATCTGGCGCCGCTGGTGCGGCAGGGAGAGGGAGACGACCGTGCCGGTGCGGCCCGCGCGGGCGGTACGGCCGGCCCGGTGCAGGTAGTCCTTGTGGTCGCCGGCCGGGTCCACGTTCAGCACCAGGTCGATGCCGTCGACGTGGATACCGCGGGCGGCGACGTCGGTGGCGACGAGGACGTTGACGTAACCGTCCTTGAAGTCCGCCAGGGTCCGGGTGCGGGCCCCCTGGGTCATGCCGCCGTGCAGCGCGTCGGCCTTCACCCCGGAGTCGCGCAGCTGCTCGGCGACGCGGTCGGCGCCCAGCTGGGTGCGGACGAAGATGATCGTGCGGCCCTTGCGGGAGGCGATGGCCGCGGTGACCGGCGCCTTGTCCTTGGGCTTCACGATGAGGATGTGGTGGGACATGGTCGTGACCGCGCCCTGGGCCGCGTCCACCTCGTGGTGGACCGGGTTGTTCAGGTAGCGGTCGACGAGGGTCTTGATCTCGTTCTCCATGGTCGCGGAGAAGAGCATGCGCTGACCGCCGGCCGGGACCTGGTCGAGCAGCTCGGTGACCTCGGGCAGGAAGCCCAGGTCGGACATCTGGTCGGCCTCGTCGAGGACGGCGATCTGCACGTCCTCGAGGGAGCAGGCGCCGCGGTTGATGATGTCGCGCAGGCGGCCCGGGGTGGCGACGAGGATGTCGACGCCGCGCTCCAGGGCGTAGATCTGGTTGCCCATGGACGTACCGCCGCAGACGACCTTCATCTTCAGGCCGAGGACGTCGCCGTAGGGCTGGAGCGCGTCGGCGACCTGCATCGCCAGCTCGCGCGTCGGGGTGAGGATGACGGCACGCGGCCGCTTCTTCTCGGTGCGGCCACCGGCCAGCGTGGCCAGGGTGGGCAGACCGAAGGAGAGGGTCTTGCCGGAGCCGGTGCGGCCGCGGCCGAGGATGTCCTTGCCGACCAGGGCGTCCGGGATGGTCGCGGCCTGGATCGGGAAGGGGGTCGTCACGCCGTTCTGCGCGAGCTTGCGCACGACGCCCTCGGGGAGGCCGAGGTCGGCGAAGGTGGTCTGGGGGGTGGTGTCGGTGGTGTCAGCGGTCTCCTCGGAGACCTGGGTCACCAGTTCGTCGTCCTGGATGTTCTCGGGCACAACGATCTGATCATTACTGGACACGGACATGCGAATGCGAAACCTTCCGGAGTCTCTTCGGCACGCGCCCGTCAACTCCGTGATTCGCTCACGACCGCCTCAATGCGGTCCGCCACGGCAAGGGAGAGTACGCGCCACACGGCGCGCTCTGCGGTGGCGCCGGGCAAATGGGATCAAACGATCTACCACCATACGCACCCAACACCCACGAAGGCAAACCGAGCCACAATCTCGCAGCTCACAACAGGTTCACCACAACCCATCGACGCTCACGCCGATCCATCGACGCACGGATCACACAGATCACGTACACCGAGTCGGATAGACCGGACGCGCAGCCCTACAGACCCCCCAACACCCGACCCCACCATCTTCTTCCCCCACCCTGAACGCGGCTGCCGAGGGGGACTCTCGCCCGCCGCCCGAAAGTCTTCTCCGCCACCACGGCGCGCAGCCCCCGCCGCCCGACCCGGCGGTGCCGAAACCCGCCCGTGCCCCCTACGCCGGCGTCCCCGCCTCCGGTGCCGGCTCCCGCTGCACCAGCTGCGTCCCCGTGTCCTCGTGCGCCGACGAGGACGGCTCGGCCGACGGCGGGTCCGTCGCCGGGGGCGGCGGGGTGGGGGAATCCGGCGGCGGGGTGGGCGAGGCCGCTGGCGGCGCGGGCGTCGTCGGGGCCCCCGTGGGCCCGGCCGGCACCCCCGGCGCCACGCTCTTGCCCGGCTTCGCCGGTACGGCAGGCGCCGCGCTCGCCCCCTTCGTCGGCTTCGCGGACGCCGACGCCGACTCCCCCGGCTTCGCCTTCTCCCCGTGCCCGCGCTTCCCGTCCGCCACCGCACCCCCGTACCCGGCGCCGCCCTCGCCGGACACCCCGGACCCGCCGTCGGCCGCGTCACCGCCCCGGTGCCCCGCGGAGTGCGACGGCCTGGCCTTCCCCGCGTCGTCGCCCACGTTCACGCAGCCGGCGGCGGCCGCGACCGCCATCACCGTGACGGCCAGACGGACGGGTACGTACAAGGGGCGCACGGCGGCCACCTCCGGGGGCGGAGAAAGGAGTCAACCTGCCCAACTCCCGCCGCCCACAAGAGGACACGCAACCGACACGGCACCCGTCAGCCGTACCCCAGCGCATGCAACCGCGCGTCGTCGATGCCGAAGTGGTGGGCGATCTCGTGCACCACCGTCACCTCGGTCTCCGCGACCACCTCCTCGCGCGACGCGCACATCCGCAGCGTCGGCCCGCGGTAGACGGTGATCCGGTCCGGCAGCACGCCCGCGTACCACTCCCCGCGGTCGGTGAGCGGAGTGCCCTCGTAGAGCCCGAGCAGCTCGGGGTCCGACGGATCGTCGGGCTCGTCCTCGACGAACACCGCCACGTTGTCCATCAGCCGGGTCAGCTCCGGCGGGATCCGGTCGAGCGCCTCGGCGACCAGTTCCTCGAACTCCTCGCGCGTCATCTCCAGCACAGGGCCATTGTCCGGTACGGAACGCCCGTACGAGAGTCGCGAACCCCGGACATACAAGCCACGACCCCTCGCATATCAGCCCCCAAGCCTGGGCATACGGCACCAATGGCCCGCGTCCGCACCCGAACCCGAGCCCAGTCCCGAACCCGAGTCCAGACCGAGACCCGCACCAGAGCCCGAACCCGAACCCGCATCGGTGACCGAATCAGAGGCCGACTCGGTGACCGAATCGGCGGTCGAGCAGGACGTGTCCGGGCCGCGGTCCGCATCGGAGGCCGGGCCGGCCCGCCCGTCCTGGAACTGGCCCCCGAGGCACACCGGCCGCCCGTCTGGAGCCGCGTCCTCGGCCTGACCGCCGTCGTCCTCGTCGGCGCCTGGCTCGGCCTGCTGATCGTCGGGAACGTCCGCACCCAGGTCGGCCCGATGGACACGACGATGACGCTGCGCCCGTCCCTCACCGGCGGCACGAAGATCAACGTCTCCCCGCTGGGCGCCCTCTACCTGGACACCCACTCCGGTCCGGTCCGCCTCGACGTCAACGTCGACCAGCTCGACCCGGTCCGCGCCGAGGCGCTGGTCGACCACCCCGAGCGCCTCTCCGGACTCCAGGACGAGGTCGCCCACGACGTCGAGCACGGCACCCTCGACCTGGCCGTACGCTCCGGCGTGGCCGTCGTCGCCGGCGCCACCGCCCTCGGCCTCGCGGTCTACCGCCGCCCGCGCCGCGCCCTGGCGGCCGGCGGGCTCGCCCTCGCCCTGCTCGCGTCGTCCGGCGCGACCGCGTACGCCACCTGGAACCCCGAGTCGGTCCTGGAACCGAGGTTCTCCGGCCTGCTCTCCTCCGCTCCGGCGCTGGTCGGCAACGCCCGCAGCATCGTCACCGAATTCGACGTCTACCAGAAGGAACTGGCCCGCCTGGTGACGAACGTGACGAAGCTGTACGACGTCACGTCCACCCTCCCCGCCTACTCCCCGGACCCGGCCACCATCCGCGTCCTGCACGTCTCCGACATCCACCTGAACCCGGCGAGCTGGAAGATCATCGCCTCGCTGGTGGAGCAGTACAAGGTGAACGTGATCGTCGACTCCGGCGACACCATGGACCACGGCACGGCGGCCGAGAACGGCTTCCTGGACCCCATCGCCGACCTGGGTGTGCCGTACGTCTGGGTCCGGGGCAACCACGACTCCCGCACCACCCAGCGCTACCTCTCCCGCATGAAGAACGTGCACGTCCTGGACGACGGCCGCGCCCAGACGATCGCGGGGCTGCGCTTCGCCGGGATCGGCGACCCCCAGTTCACCCCCGACCGCACGGCCGTCCTCGGCGGCGACGCGGCCGAGGAGCTGGCCGGGGACCGCCTCGCCACGGCCCTGCGGGAGCAGCGGGCGGCCGACACCCCGGTGGACGTCGCGATCGTCCACGAACCGTCGGCGGCCCGGATGACGGACGGCGAGGTGCCCCTGGTCCTGGCGGGTCACCTCCACCACGAGCAGACGGAGATCCTTGCGCACGGCACCCGGCTCCGCGTGGAGGGCTCCACGGGCGGCAGCGGGCTACGGGCCGTCGAGGGCAAGTACCCGGACCCGATCGAGGCCTCGATCCTCTACTTCGACCGGGACAGCCACCGGCTCCAGGCCTGGGACGAGATCAAACTGGGCGGCCTGGGCGAGGCGACGGCCGAGGTCAGCCGTCACCTCCCGCAAGACGTATTCGATCAGCGGCTCCACCGCGGGCAACCCGGCGCGCCCCCGTCCCCCTCGCAGAGCCCGTCACCCTCAGGAGGCACGACCAGCACACCCTCGCCCTAGGCGCCGTAAACCGTTTTGGCGATACTCCCCGCCATCCCATATGCTTCTCACGTCCCCGACGCGCTGACGAAGCGCCCAGGCGGGCCGATAGCCCTCATCGTCTAGCGGCCTAGGACGCCGCCCTTTCAAGGCGGTAGCACGGGTTCGAATCCCGTTGGGGGCACGCAAGATCGTGTGCGACACTGTTGCACACACAGCTTGGTCCTGTGGAGCAGTTTGGAGTGCTCGCCACCCTGTCAAGGTGGAGGCCGCGGGTTCAAATCCCGTCAGGACCGCTGGGGTTTCACGTGAAACCTCGTGGCTGGGTAGCTCAGTTGGTACGAGCGATCGCCTGAAAAGCGATAGGTCGCCGGTTCGACCCCGGCCCCAGCCACAACAGACAGCCCCTCCGGGATTCCGGAGGGGCTGTTCTCATTCCACACCCCGCCCGCCGTGCTTCTTCCACTCCCGGCGCATCAGCTCCAGCTTGTCGTAGAAGTCGGGGTCCTCGGCGATGGTCCCGGAGGTGAAGGGGATGGGCAGCAGGAACGACTTACCGTCGGTCCGGGTGACTCCGATCTGCGTGATGGACCCGTTGCGCCCACGGCCCGAGAGCGCGTGGATGCTCTCGATGTCTCTCCAGCCCACGCGCCGGCGCCCGGTCATCCCGCGGGTGCTCAGGCCCTCCGCGTCGATGCGGGTCCAGCCCGTCGGCATCCCCGCCAGCGGCACGAACAGCACGGTCGGTATCAGTCCCAGCACGAGCCACAGGCTCACGGCAGAACCGGTCTGGCCGTCGGCCAGGTACCTGACGGCACGCACGCTCACCGCCCCGGCCCAGACCGCCATCCCCGACGCGAACGCCCACATCGCCAAGCGCTGCCTGCGCGTGTACCGAAAGACCGTCTCGTTCATCCGTGCAGTCTGACAGTGGCCCGCCAACCCGCTCCGCCGGGCCGCGTTTTGAGCAAGACCAGGGCGGAGTATGGCGTTCCTTTGGAGTCGGACTGCGATCATGACGACCGCATGACAACGCTGAGCTGACCTGCTTCCACCGGCGTTCTCGTGACCGCACCCGCGAACGCTCCGTGGAGACCCCGTGCACAGATCCCGTCCCGCCGTCGGACTGTCCCTCGCCATGATCGTCGTGGCGGGGGTGATGAGCGGCTGGGGGACAGGGCGCGCTGTGGCCGATCCCGGGCCGGGCAGGACGCTGTACGTGGAGCAGTACAGCACGGTATGCAGTGACAGCGGTACGGGGACGCAGAGCCGACCCTTCTGCACCGTGCAGGCCGCCGCGGACGTGGTCGAGCCGGGGGACACGGTCCGGATCCTGGGGGACTACTCCCTGTCCCCGCACCCCGAAGCGGTGACCCTCACCCGGTCGGGGACCAGCGACAAGCCGATCACTTTCAGCGGAGCGTCCCCCCTCCCGTCAGGTCGTCTGAGTACGGTGCTCGCCACTCCGGCCTCCGCACCGGCGCTGACGCTGAAGGGCGTGCACGACGTACGGGTCGAGTCGCTGGCCTTCACTGACGACCACCACTCGGACGTGGTGGCGGTGACCGGGTCCGACCATGTGACCATCGACGGGCTGACGGTCGAGAACGCCGCCCCGTTGAGCCCCGTCACCAGCACGGCGATCGGCGTGGACGGCACGTCCTCCGACGTGACCGTGTCACGGAACACGATCAACCCCAGCACCGCGTACGGCGTGCGGGTGGCGCCGGGAGCGGCCCGGGTCACCGTGACGACCAACAGGATCCTCACGCAGCAGCAGGCCGGCATCGCGGTGTCGGGGGCAGTCGACGCCGACGTGACCAGCAACACGGTCTTCGCACCCTGCGCCACCGCGATCTCGCTGGACGGCGGCAGCTCCGGGGTGGTGGAGAACAACGTGGCCGTCGACGTTACCAACGGCTCGATGCAGACCAGCATCTGCCAGGCGCCGACCGCTCCGTTCTACGCGGTGTCGGCCGACTCCGCGAGCCGGGTCACCGCCGACTACAACGTGGCGGCGCACGAGGTGTCCTCTTCCGCCCCCGCCCGCACCGAGTACTCCTGGGCCGGCACCTCCTACACCACCAGCGGGGCCTTCCGGGACGGGACCGGGCAGGGCGCGCATGACATCGACGGGATCAAGGCGTACTCGGCGACGCCGTCCGAGCACTCCCCTCTGATCGACTCGGCCGACGCCACCGCGCCGGGTGAACTCAGCACCGACTCCCAGGGGCGTGCCAGGGTCGACGACCTGCTGGTCGACGACACCGGCAACGGCACGGGCCACCCCGACCGGGGCGCCCTGGAACGGCAGGACACCCTCACCATCGCCTCCGGCGACGTTCCGACGCCCCCGAAGGGGCTCGCGCCGCTCGGCGTCTCCATGAAGACCGACGCCACCAGCTCCTGGGGCGCGCCTCTCACCTACTCGCTCGACTTCGGCGACGGCAGCGACCCGGCCACCGGCACGCCCGGCACCCCGGCCAGCCACACCTACACCACGCCAGGGCGGTACACGACGCGCATCACCTTCACCGAACCCGACGGAACGAGCGCCGGGAAGTCCTACGCCGGGGTGGCGGCAGGTACGGCCACCCCGCCCGCCACCGCCCTGTCGGTCGCCCCGGACACCGCGAACGGGCAGGTCGACGCCGGGTCCGCGCGGTTCACCGTGCCGGCACCGGCCGACGCATGGGAGGTCGACGGCCGAACCCTGAGCTACGGCGACGGCACGCAGGACAACCTGGCCGAGGGCGCCCAGCAGCCCACGCACCAGTACCCGGCCCCCGGCACCTACACCGCCACCCTGACGCAGACCGACCTGCTCGGACGTACCACCACCGCCACGGCCGTCTTCCACGCCGCGGACGCCTTCGTCGCCGTGACCCCGCAGTACGACACCCAGAAGACGATCGCCGCGCACGGCGTCCTGAAGCTCTCGGCGGCCACGCTGCGGGCCGACTCGAACGGCGTGGACGCGGTGCAGCTCCAGCTCGTCACCAGCAACGCGAAGGCGAGCGGCGCGCTCACCCTCTACCCCCACGGCACCACCCGCCCAGGCACCGCCGACACCGCCTTCGAGCCGGGCCGTACGGCCACCGCCGAGACCACGGTGAAGGTCACCCCGACCGGTTCGGTCGACCTCTACAACGGCAGCTCCGGCGCGGTGACGGTCAACGTCGCCACGGTCGGCCTCCAGTCCCACGCCCAGTACGCCGACACCTACCACCCGGCCGCTCCGGTCCGCCTGCTCGACACCCGCACCGGGACCGGGGGCGGGCGGAGCCCGGTCGCCGGCGGCCACTCGGTCACCCTGGCCGTCGGCGGCACCCACGGCGTCCCGGCGACCGCGGACGCGGTGGTCCTCGACGTCACGGCCACCACCACCAAGGCCTCCGGCGACCTCACCGTCGCCACGCACAGCACCAACGGCTCCGTCGTGAGCGGACCCCACTGGACCACCGGCCAGACCGCCACCACCCAGGTGGTGATCCCCGTGTACGACGGCAAGGTCGTCCTGCGCAACGAGAGCAAGGCGTCGGCGAACCTCGTCGCGGACCTCGTCGGCTGGTACGGCACCGCCACGGGCGGCTCGGAGTTCCTGCCGGTCGCCCCCGCCCGCGTCCTCGACACCCGCACCGGAACCGGCACCGGCAAGGTCGCCAGGCTCGCCGCCCACGCCACCCTCAAGCTCAAGGTCACCGGCGCCCACGGCGTCCCCGCGACCGGGGTCACCGCCGCCGACCTGAACCTCACGGTGCCCGCCCCGTCCGGAAACGGCTACCTCGTCGCCTACCCCGACGGGACCTCGCGCCCCGGCGTCTACTCGCTGAGCTTCACCAAGGGACACACCGCGGCCGGCCGCGCGCTGGTCAAGACCGGCACCGACGGCGAGATCGACCTCTACAACGCCGGTACCACCTCGGTGGACGTGTACGCGGACCTGCTGGGCGACTACGACGTCTTCCCGGCGGGCTGACCGGAGAGAGGGGACACGATGGCACCCGAGGTCCACGGCTTCGAGATCGTCCGGCGCGGCTACGACCGCGCCCAGGTCGACGCCTACCTCGCACTCCTGGTCCCGGGTACGGTCCCGGACCCGCCGCCCGCCTTCGACATCGTGCGCCGCGGATACGACCGCGCCCAGGTCGATGCCCGGCTGGCCGAGTTGAGGGCGTCCGGCGGACACACCTGAACCTCCTTGGCGGCACGGCCCGCCACCGCTAGGTTCTGGCGGGTCAACACGTCACCAGGGTGGGGAAGATGAGCCGGGATCAGGACATACAGCTGGAGAAGGACCGTGCGCGCTACGGCCTCCTCGCCGTCGTCGTCAGCAACCTCGCGATCGCCGCGGTCGCGATCTTCGGCGTCTGGCGGCTCAACGGCAACGAGTCCGTGATCATCGGCGTGCTCACCGCCGCCTTCACGGCGGTGAGCAGCATGACCACGGCGTACCTGGGCATCAAGGCCGTGTCGAACACGGCAAAGTCCATCGCCGCAGCCTCCGCCCCCGCCCAAACCCCTACGCCCCCTGCCCAGCGAACCCCCTGAGGGCTTTCACTCACCGGCGCCGACCGGGTGCCGCCACACCCACCCGTGCCGCCCTGCGGCCCGCCTGCCCGCAGCTATGCATGCAGGACGCGGCAAGACAGCGCCCCGTCAGGGGCGCTGGGGGTACCCCCGGCCGAAGGCTGGGGGAGGAACTGCGCGACCAGCCCCCACCGGCCCGCACCCGAACCGAACCGTCCGCCCCCGCACTCTCGGCCAAACCGCCGGAGGCAAAAGCGTTCGCCATGAATTTCCATGAGGTGAGATCCTGGACCGCGTATGTCTACGCATCCCGCCCCCGCCCTCGGCCCCCTAGCCCCCCGCCTGACCGAGCTCTCACTGCGCGACGCGCACCGGCTCGGGCGCAGGCTGGAAGGTGCGCGCAAGATCCGTAAGCCGGAGGCCCGGGCCGCCGTCCTCGCCGAGATCGAGGCAGAGGTGGCCAGGGCCGAGGAACGGATGGCCGGCCGGCGCGCCGTCGTGCCCGCCGTCTCGTACCCCGAGCAGCTGCCCGTCAGTCAGAAGAAGGACGAGATCGCCGAGGCGATACGCGATCACCAGGTCGTGATCGTCGCCGGTGAGACCGGCTCCGGAAAGACCACCCAGATCCCCAAGATCTGTCTGGAGCTCGGCCGGGGCGTGCGGGGCATGATCGGGCACACCCAGCCCCGCCGGATCGCCGCCCGTACCGTCGCCGAGCGGGTGGCGGAGGAGCTGCGGACGCCGCTCGGGGAGGCCGTCGGCTGGAAGGTCCGCTTCACCGACCAGGTGAACCCCGACGCCACCTTCGTCAAGCTGATGACGGACGGCATCCTGCTCGCCGAGATCCAGACCGACCGCGAGCTGCGCGCCTACGACACGATCATCATCGACGAGGCCCACGAGCGGTCCCTCAACATCGACTTCCTGCTGGGCTACCTCGCCCAGCTGCTGCCGCGCCGGCCCGACCTCAAGGTCGTCATCACCTCCGCCACGATCGACCCCGAGCGGTTCTCCCGGCACTTCGGCGACGCCCCGATCATCGAGGTGAGCGGCCGGACGTACCCGGTCGAGGTGCGGTACCGGCCGCTCCTCGAGGAGGACGCCGAGGACGCCGACCGGGACCAGATCACCGCCATCTGCGACGCGGTGGAGGAGCTCCAGGGCGAGGGGCAGGGCGACATCCTCGTCTTCCTCTCGGGGGAGCGGGAGATCCGGGACACCGCCGACGCGCTCACCAGGAAGAACTACAGGTTCACCGAGGTCCTGCCGCTCTACGCCCGGCTCTCGCACGCCGAGCAGCACCGGGTCTTCCAGCCGCACACCGGCCGCAGGATCGTTCTGGCCACCAACGTCGCCGAGACCTCGCTCACGGTCCCGGGCATCAAGTACGTCATCGACCCCGGCTTCGCCCGGATCTCCCGCTACAGCCACCGCACCAAGGTGCAGCGGCTGCCCATCGAGGCGATCAGCCAGGCCAGCGCGAACCAGCGCAAGGGCCGCTGCGGTCGTACCTCCGACGGCATCTGCATCCGGCTGTACAGCGAGGACGACTTCGTCTCCCGGCCGGAGTTCACGGACGCGGAGATCCTCCGTACGAACCTGGCGAGCGTCATCCTGCAGATGACCGCGGCCGGCCTCGGCGACATCGAGAAGTTCCCCTTCATCGACCCGCCGGACCACCGCAACATCCGCGACGGCGTGCAGCTGCTCCACGAGCTCGGCGCGATCGATCCGGCCGAGAAGGACCCGCGCAAGCGGCTCACCGAGACCGGCCGAAAGCTCGCCCAGCTGCCCGTCGACCCGCGGCTCGCCCGCATGGTCCTGGAGGCCGACAAGAACGGCTGTGTCCGCGAGGTCATGGTCATCGCCGCCGCGCTCTCCATCCAGGACCCGCGCGAACGCCCGGCCGAGAAGCAGACCCAGGCCGACCAGCAGCACGCCCGCTTCCGCGACGAGACCAGCGACTTCCTCGCCTTCCTCAACCTGTGGAAGTACGTCAGGGAGCAGCAGAAGGAGCGCGGCTCCAGCTCCTTCCGTCGCATGTGCAAGCAGGAGTTCCTGAACTTCCTGCGCATCCGCGAGTGGCAGGACATCTACACGCAGCTGCGCACGGTCGCCAAGCAGATGGGCATCCACCTCAACGAGGAGGACGCCCCCGGCGACCGCGTGCACGTCTCCCTCCTGGCCGGCCTGCTGTCCCACATCGGGATGAAGGACGTGAAGGACGGCGCGAAGAACGAGTACCTGGGGGCGCGCAGCGCCAAGTTCGCGCTCTTCCCGGGCTCCGCGCTCTTCAAGAAGACCCCGCGGTTCGTCATGTCGGCCGAACTGGTGGAGACCAGCCGCCTCTGGGCCCGGGTCAACGCGAAGATCGAGCCGGAGTGGGTCGAGCCGCTCGCCGGGCACCTCCTGAAGCGGACGTACAGCGAGCCGCACTGGGAGAAGGACCAGGCGGCCGTGATGGCGTTCGAGAAGGTCACGCTCTACGGCGTACCGATCGTCGCCGACCGGAAGGTGAACTACGGCCGGATCGACCCGGAGGCCAGCCGCGAGCTTTTCATTCGCAACGCACTGGTCGAGGGCGACTGGCGGACCCACCACAAGTTCTTCGCCGACAACCGCAGGCTCCTCAGCGAGGTCGAGGAGCTGGAGCACCGGGCACGGCGCCGGGACATCGTCGTCGACGACGACACCCTCTTCGACTTCTACGACCAGCGGGTGCCCGAACACGTCGTCTCCGGCGCCCACTTCGACTCCTGGTGGAAGCGGAAGCGGCACGAGCAGCCGGAGTTCCTGGACTTCGAGCGGGAGATGCTGATCCGGGAGTCGGCGGAGGCGGTCACCAAGACCGACTACCCGGATTCCTGGCGGCAGGGGCAGCTGAAGTTCCGGGTGACCTACCAGTTCGAACCGGGTGCGGACGCGGACGGCGTGACCGTCCACATCCCGCTCCAGGTCCTCAACCAGGTGAAGGACGAGGGCTTCGACTGGCAGATCCCGGGCCTGCGGGAGGAGGTGGTCACGGAGCTGATCCGCACCCTCCCGAAGCCGATCCGCCGCAACTACGTGCCCGCGCCGAACTTCGCGAAGCGCTTCCTGGACACCGCGGTCCCCCTGCAGGAGCCCCTCACCACGACCATGGCGCGCGAGCTGAAGCGGATGGTCGGCGTGCCCTTCGAGGCCGAGGACTTCGACTGGGCGAAGGTCCCGGACCACCTGAAGATCACGTTCCGGATCGTCGACGAACGGCGCCGGAAGCTGGCCGAGGACAAGGACCTGGAGGCGCTGAAGCTCCGGCTGAAGCCGAAGGCGCGCCAGGCCCTCTCCCAGGCCGCCGCGGCCACCGCGGAGCGCCAGGGCGGCGAGTCGCTGGAGCGCAAGGGCCTCACCGACTGGACGATCGGAACCCTCACCCGCGTGTTCGAGACGCGCCGGGCGGGCCAGCCGGTCAAGGCCTACCCGGCCCTCGTCGACGACGGCGACACGGTCTCCGTGCGCCTCTTCGACACCGAGGAGGAGCAGTCCGAGGCGATGTGGAAGGGCACGCGCCGGCTCATCCTCCGCAACATCCCGGTGAACCCGGCGAAGTTCGCGTCGGAGAAGCTGACGAACGCCCAGAAGCTCGCGCTGTCGGCGAACCCGCACGGCACGATCCAGGCCCTGTTCGACGACTGCGCGATGGCGGCGGCGGACAAGCTGATCGCCGACTTCGGGGGGCCCGCGTGGGACGAGGAGTCGTACCGGAAGCTGTACGACAAGGTGCGCGCCGAGATCGTCGACACGACGGTCCGCACGGTCGGGCAGGTGCAGCAGGTCCTTGCCGCCTGGCAGGCCTGTGAGCGCCGTCTGAAGGGTGTACGGAGCCCCGCGCTCCTCGCGAACCTGACGGACGTCCGCAAGCAGCTGGACGCCCTCGTGAAGCCCGGCTTCGTGACATGGGCCGGCATACGCCGGCTGCCCGACCTCATGCGCTATCTGGTCGCCGCCGACCGCCGGCTCCAGCAGATGCCGACGAACGTCCAGCGGGACACCACCCGCATGGAGAAGGTCCACGAGATGCAGGACGAGTACGCCTGGCTCCTGGAGCAGCTCCCGAAGGGCCGGCCGGTGCCGCAGCAGGTCCTGGACATCCGCTGGATGCTGGAGGAGCTGCGGGTCAGCTACTTCGCGCACGCGCTGGGCACGGCGTACCCGATCTCCGACAAGCGGATCGTGAAGGCGATCGACACGGCAGCTCCGTAACCGACCGGGCACGCTGGGTGAGTTCGACCAGGGCCCACCCCCTCCTGTACAGTCCTTCTCGCAGCACGACGCAAGACAGAGTGCCGCGAAACCTGGTCCTGTGGAGCAGTTTGGAGTGCTCGCCACCCTGTCAAGGTGGAGGCCGCGGGTTCAAATCCCGTCAGGACCGCATGAGACCGAGGCCCGCATCCCATCAAGGGACGCGGGCCTCAAGCATTGCCACCCCGGGACACCACCCTCGCCACCCCTCCAGCCGGAGGCCGCGCCCGCGGCGCAGCCGCAATCGAATCCAGCAAATCCCGTCAGGACCGCCCAACCGCCAAGGCCCGCATCCCGCAAGGGAAGCGGGCCTTGCGCATGCCCAGACCCCCCCCCTTCTTTTCCCGCCGCGACGGCGCTCAGCCACGACGGTGCCCCTCGGCGGTGCCGAACCCACCGGCCGCGAGCCGGTTCGGCACCGCCGGTCCGCGCCACAGTGGTGGCCTGCCGCGACGGCGGGAAAGAGGGGCGCCACAGCCCGGAGGAGGCGGCGAGGGCGGCGACACCGGGTCGACCCGCAAGGAGCGATCCGGAAGCAAGCGAGCCGGAAGAGGTCCTCTTCGGAGGTAAGTGGGCCGGAAAAGAGCCAGACCGGTCGTATGCAGTCGGCGTGGGGCGCGCAGTGAGTAGCGGCCGGCGCCCTTGACGGCGTCACATTCGCTGGCTACCCAGGAGGGAGGGCACGGTTGGTGTCGGCCCCCTTCTGGAGGTGGCGTATGGCGGCTTCGGTGCGGCACGAGACGCGGGCGTTGCTGAGGGCCCACCTGGCGGCCGCCTCGTCGTACCGGCATCTGACCCGCCGCTGCGCGGTCTGCCATCAGCTGCTGCGGCTGGCCATGGACTCCGCCCCGCACGCCGCGGAGCCCCCCGAGGACGCCACGGAGGATCAGGATCCCGTCGACGCATGACGGGACGCGACCGGCGCCGGGCCCAACGACCCTTCCCTCAAGGGCCGGTGGAGCGCGAGACTCCTCTAGCGCACCCGGGGCAGTACAAACAACCCGTGCGGTATGTGACGGGTGTCACCGCATGAGTTTCCGAAACGGCGGTACTTACCACCTTCCTACAACTGGTCAATTTAATATGTGCAATTGCACCACCCTGTGGACCCGCCCCGGACCCCCTCCGGGTGCCCGCACAGCAGATCCGACAGCGGTCCCCAGACTCCGACAAGGCTGCTCACAGAGGCGCTGGTTACGGTGGCCGAAGCCCCCACGGGACCCCATGGACGCACAAAAAAGATCGCGCTGGACCCGGCGGAGTCCAGCGCGATCTACGACGCACCCTGTGTCGCTTGCCTGAGAAGTTCTTGTCGGCCTGGGCGTGGGTCCCGTTGGGGCAGGTCCCGCGTCGCTTGGAGCTAGGGTTTCGGGCACCTCGGCCAGTTGGGGGACCGGTCGGTTTGCCCGCTATTCAGTTTTGGTCAGGCCTCGCTGCGCTGCTGCGGAATGCCCGCCAGCAGGGCGCGCACCTCAGCCTCGCGGTAGCGGCGGTGTCCGCCGAGCGTGCGGATCGACGTGAGCTTGCCGGCCTTCGCCCACCGCGTGACCGTCTTGGGGTCGACGCGGAACATCGTGGCGACCTCAGCCGGGGTCAGCAGCGGCTCGGCATCAGGGGTGCGAGCGGTCATGAGCGGCCTCCTCGGGAGAACCGAACCTTCTCGGTTCTTTCCTCTAAATTCTGCACCTTGACCCGCGTTGCCCGAAATGGCGGACGCGAGTCGAGTCGGTTATAGGACGAACGGCTTGTCCTCGGCACTACAACTACACCATCCGTCCAGCCGCGTCGGCCAAACCGATGGAATTGCCCTCCCAGGTAGGCATCAGCCGCGGAAGCCGATGGACCATGCCATAGCGGACAGTCACGCCACTGTGACGATCAGTCACAGGACGATCAGGAGTCACCAGACCCCCCAAAGCACGTAATGCTGAGAATCCGCCCACAGTGCACCACACTTGGACGGATGGAGCCCTCCCCGGACTCCTTGTCCTATTTTGGCACGAGGAGTGGCAAGAGGCGCAAGAGCCGCGTAAGTGCGATCCGTCACCCTTGGCGCAAAAGCCCGGATCGGGATCCAACGTCCTGTGCGTTCACTGAAGTGCCGTCAACGTACGTTGTTTCATGCCTTCTGGGCCGTGACGTACATCACTCACCGCACACACGTCACGCAGGTGTCATCCGGTTGTAAGCCACATCGGACGCCCCGTCACTCATTACGGATCACCGGGCATCCGCACTCAGAGCGGCCCTCAGTTCGCCGAACGGCGGTCCCGTACCGCCCGCCACCGCTCCACCAGCCGCCCGTACGCCTCCCCGGCCGCCGCCCCGTCGCCCTGCCGCAGCGCCTCGATGCCGGCCGCCACGTCGGCCGCCGAATGGTCGCCCTCCAGGTCCCCGGCCGGCAGGGTGTGCACGAGACCGCCGTAGTCCAGCTCGACCACCGAGCGCGGATGGAACTCCTCCAGCCAGCGGCCGACGTCCACCAGGCCGTCGATCAGCGGCCCTTCCTCCACGGTGTCCTTGAGCGTGCGCAGCGCCCGGGCCACCCGGCGCCGGGCCTGCACCATCGGCGTGCGGTAGCGCAGCATCGGGGGGATCTCGGCGGTGCCCTTCTCGTACCGGCGCTCCTCGTCGGAGACCAGCACGAACCAGTTCAGCGGCACCTGCCAGGTCGCCGTGCGGATCCACGGCCGGCAGTCGGGGTTGCGGACCAGCCAGCGCTCGTAGTCCATCGTGGCCTGCCGGCGCACGACCGGCGGCAGCATGGCGTCCAGGACCGACGCGGGCAGTTCGTCGGAGAGTTCCTGCAGGGCCTGCCAGCCGCGCAGCCGGGTCCGCCACGGGCAGACGCAGACGACCCCGTCGACCTCCAGGACGAAGGCTTCGCCGCTCTCCTGCACCGGCACCGGAATCGGCGGGGTGGGCAGCAAGTCGGCCAGGGAGCGCCGCAGTTCGTCCTGGTAGGAGGGCCGCTCGGGACGGCGGGCGTAGCGCGTCCAGTGGTCGCGCTCCCGGTCCGGGAAGGCGGCCAGCGGCTCGTACACACGCAGGTACGTGGCGTAGGGGACGACCACCGAGGACACCTTGGGCACGCCTGCTCCCTCCCCATCGGACCGGGCTCGAAACCAGCGGAACCCACGACGGAGTCGGCCGGGGCCGGCCGCGGAAACCACAGCAAATCGTCCCACGCTCATACGTGCACTCACGGCACGGGAGAGTGATCCTGAACACTGCGCGGATGGGGTACGGGCAATGGCTCTACGCTCATGCCAAGCCCCCGCCACCCTTACGGGAGCCCCCGCTTCCACCCGCCGCGACACACGCGACACAACCGGGAGTCACCACAGTGACCGACGTTTCCACCGGCGTCCTGCACACCCTGTTCCACTCGGACCAGGGCGGTCACGAGCAGGTCGTGCTCTGTCAGGACCGCAAGAGCGGCCTCAAGGCCGTCATCGCCATCCACTCCACCGCGCTGGGCCCCGCCCTCGGCGGCACCCGCTTCTACCCCTACGCCAACGAGGAGGAGGCCGTCGCCGACGCCCTCAACCTCGCGCGCGGGATGTCGTACAAGAACGCCATGGCCGGTCTCGACCACGGCGGCGGCAAGGCCGTGATCATCGGGGACCCGGACCGGGACAAGACCGAGGAGCTGCTGCTCGCCTACGGGCGGTTCGTGGCCTCGCTCGGCGGCCGGTACGTCACCGCCTGCGACGTCGGCACGTACGTCGCCGACATGGACGTGGTGGCCCGGGAGTGCCGCTGGACCACCGGGCGCTCCCCGGAGCACGGCGGCGCCGGCGACTCCTCCGTGCTCACCGCCTACGGCGTCTACCAGGGCATGCGGGCCAGCGCCCAGCACCTGTGGGGCGACCCCTCGCTGCGCGGCCGCGCCGTCGGCATCGCGGGCGTCGGCAAGGTCGGGCACCACCTGGTCGAGCACCTCCTGGAGGAGGGCGCCCGGGTGGTCGTGACGGACGTGCGCCGGGAGGCCGTCGGCCGGATCTCCGACCGCCACCCGCAGGTCCAGGTCGCCGCCGACACCGACGCCCTGATCCGCGTCGAGGGCCTCGACATCTACGCCCCCTGCGCGCTCGGCGGCGCCCTGAACGACGAGTCCGTGCAGGTGCTGACCGCCCAGGTGGTGTGCGGCGCGGCCAACAACCAGCTCGCCCACCCGGGCGTCGAGAAGGACCTCGCCGACCGCGGGATCCTCTACGCGCCGGACTACGTGGTGAACGCCGGCGGGGTCATCCAGGTCGCCGACGAGCTGCACGGCTTCGACTTCGACCGGTGCAAGGCGAAGGCGGCGAAGATCTTCGACACCACGCTGGCCATCTTCGCACGTGCGAAGGATGACGGGATTCCGCCGGCCGCGGCGGCCGACCGGATCGCCGAACAGCGGATGCACGAAGCGGCAACGGCGGGCGGCCACTGATCGAACACCGGGTTTCCGGACGGATTTCCGGTACCCGCCGACGGGCACTTGGAGAGAACTCTCACGTTCGTCGGCGGGTCGTCCGCCAGGAAGTGGTTAAAATCGTGGTTGACCAGCGGGGACGGGGCACCTCGCGGGTCGTGCAGCCAGGCGCGTGGTGCGGGCGACGTACCGTATGGGCGCGGGCTCAGGTACCGTGGAAGCCCTACGGACCGGTCTCTCCGAGGAGAGCCCGTTCCGGATCATGAACGCGTGTCAGACTCTGGGGCCGTCGAGCCCCGTCACCGAGGGGGTCGAGCCATGGGGCGCGGCCGGGCCAAGGCCAAGCAGACGAAGGTCGCCCGCCAGCTGAAGTACAACAGCGGTGGGACTGACCTGTCACGTCTGGCCAGCGAGCTGGGCGCATCGACTTCGAGCCAGCCGCCGAATGGCGAGCCGTTCGAGGACGACGACGAGGATGACGACCCGTACGCCCAGTACGCGGATCTCTACAACGACGACGATGAGGACGAGGACGAGGACGATCAGTCCGGTCCGCACTCCCAGCATCGTCGCGGTGCTTGACGCCAGCGGCTGCTGAGCCGCTTCACTGACCCGGTCCGGGATTTCATCGCCGGACCGGGTTTTGTGCTGGCTTCACGGGGCTCCGCCCCGGACCCCGCTCCTCAGAACGCCGGGGGGCTAGTTCGGTGCGTAGTCCCCCACCAGCTCCGCGCCGGTGGTGTGCTCGCCGCGCTCGGTGATCTCGCCGGCGACCCAGGCGTCGACCCCGCGGTCGGCCAGTGCGGTCAGCGCCACGTCCACCGATTCCTGCGGGACGATCGCGATCATGCCGACGCCCATGTTGAGCGTCTTCTCCAGTTCGAGCCGCTCGACGCTGCCGGTGCGGCCGACCAGGTCGAAGATCGGACCGGGGGTCCAGGTGGCGCGGTCGACGGTCGCGTGCAGGTGGTCCGGGATCACCCGGGCCAGGTTCGCGGCGAGCCCGCCGCCGGTGATGTGGCTGAAGGCGTGGACCTCCGCCGTCCGCATCAGGGCCAGGCAGTCCAGCGAGTAGATCTTGGTCGGCTCCAGGAGCTCCTCGCCGAGCGTCCGGCCCAGTTCCTCGATGTGCGCGTCGAGCGCGAGGCCCGCCTGGTTCAGCAGGACGTGCCGGACCAGGGAGTACCCGTTCGAGTGAAGCCCGGAGGACGCCATGGCGATCACCGCGTCACCCGTACGGATACGATCCGCGCCGAGCAGCCGGTCGGCCTCCACCACGCCCGTACCGGCGCCGGCGACGTCGAAGTCGTCCGCGCCGAGCAGGCCCGGGTGCTCGGCCGTCTCGCCGCCCACCAGGGCGCAGCCGGCCAGCACACAGCCCTCGGCGATGCCCTTGACGATGGCGGCGACCCGCTCCGGGTGGACCTTGCCGACGCAGATGTAGTCGGTCATGAACAGCGGTTCGGCACCGCAGACCACGATGTCGTCCATGACCATGGCGACCAGGTCGTGGCCGATGGTGTCGTACACACCCAGCTGCCGGGCGATGTCGACCTTGGTGCCCACGCCGTCCGTCGCGGAGGCGAGCAGCGGGCGCTCGTAGTTCTTGAGGGCGGAGGCGTCGAAGAGCCCGGCGAAGCCGCCGAGGCCGCCGAGGACCTCGGGGCGCTGCGTCTTCTTCACCCACTCCTTCATCAGCTCTACGGCGCGGTCGCCCGCTTCGATGTCGACGCCGGCAGCCGCGTAGGAAGCACCGGAGGACTGACTCTCAGACATTGCCTGGGATCTTTCGGGTTGGTTTCTACGAGGCTTACGGGCGACGGATCGCGTCGGCCGCGGCCGTGGCTGCCGGACCGGCCGCCAGCTCGGTCTCCAGGAGCTGCTTGCCGAGCAGCTCGGGGTCCGGGAGCTCCATCGGGTACTCGCCGTCGAAGCAGGCGCGGCACAGGTTCGGCTTGGCGATGGTGGTCGCCTCGATCATGCCGTCGATGGAGATGTACGCCAGGGAGTCGGCGCCGAGCGAGGTGCCGATCTCCTCGATGGTCATGCCGTTGGCGATGAGCTCGGCGCGGGTGGCGAAGTCGATGCCGAAGAAGCAGGGCCACTTGACCGGCGGCGAGGAGATCCGGATGTGGACCTCGGCCGCACCCGCCTCCCGCAGCATCCGCACCAGGGCCCGCTGGGTGTTGCCGCGGACGATCGAGTCGTCGACGACGACCAGGCGCTTGCCCTTGATGACTTCCTTCAGCGGGTTCAGCTTCAGGCGGATGCCCAGCTGCCGGATGGTCTGCGAGGGCTGGATGAAGGTCCGGCCGACGTAGGCGTTCTTGACCAGACCGTTGCCGAAGGGGATGCCGGAGGCCTCCGCGTAGCCGATGGCGGCGGGGGTGCCGGACTCCGGGGTCGCTATCACCATGTCGGCGTCGACCGGGGCTTCCTTGGCGAGCATCCGGCCCATCTCCACGCGGGAGAGGTAGACGTTCCGCCCGGCGATGTCGGTGTCGGGGCGGGCCAGGTACACGTACTCGAAGACACAGCCCTTGGGCTTCGCGTCAGCGAATCGCGAGGTGCGCAGGCCGTTCTCGTCGATGGCGACGAACTCGCCCGGCTCGATCTCGCGGACGTAGCTGGCGCCGCAGATGTCGAGCGCGGCGGACTCCGAGGCGACCACCCAGCCGCGCTCGAGACGGCCGAGGACCAGCGGGCGGATGCCCTGCGGGTCGCGGGCGGCGTAGAGGGTGTGCTCGTCCATGAAGACGAGGGAGAAGGCGCCCCGGACCTTCGGCAGGACCGCGTGCGCGGCCTCCTCGATGGTCAGCGGCTTGCCGTCCTCGTCGGTCTGGGCGGCGAGGAGGGCGGTGAGCAGGTCGGTGTCGTTGGTGGCCGCGACCCGGGTGGACCGGCCGTTGTGGTCCTTGGGGAGTTCGGCGACCATCTCGGCGAGCTGCGCCGTGTTGACGAGGTTGCCGTTGTGGCCGAGCGCGATCGAACCGTGCGCGGTGGCGCGGAACGTCGGCTGGGCGTTCTCCCACACGGAGGCACCGGTGGTCGAGTAGCGGGCGTGACCGACCGCGATGTGACCCTGGAGCGAACCGAGCGAGGTCTCGTCGAAGACCTGGGAGACGAGGCCCATGTCCTTGAAGACGAGGATCTGGGAGCCGTTGCTGACCGCGATACCCGCGGACTCCTGGCCCCGATGCTGGAGGGCGTACAGCCCGAAGTACGTGAGCTTGGCGACCTCTTCACCGGGAGCCCAGACACCGAAGACGCCGCAAGCGTCCTGGGGGCCCTTCTCGCCGGGGAGCAGATCGTGATTGAGGAGACCGTCACCACGTGGCACGGCACCGAGTGTAGGCGAGATCGACCACTGGTCCGAATTGGGGATACACAGCCGTAATGGATCTACGACCACGGACGCGGTTGTGGCTTTCTCCATTTCCGCAGGTCAGCACGGTAGGAGCTTTCTCCAGGCGGCGCCGGTTCGGGCGGACAAGTGCCCGCGCAACCCCCTCACACCGTATCTCTGAGTGAGGTGTCGCACATCATTCGGGGGTCGCGCGGGCGCCGGATGTCATGCCTTGGACAGCTGGACGCGGTCGCCGCCGCTCGCGGTGAGGGTGAGTTCCCGACCCTCACCCGTCATGGTCAGCGGTCCGGAGGTGAGCGTGCGGGAGAGGGCGCGCTCGAAGGTCATCCGCGCGTTGTCGCAGGCCATCCGCGTGGTGCGGACGTGGCTCAGCCGGAACTGGTCGCCGGTGATCTGTGCCGTTCCGCTGAACCCGTTGCACCCGAAGCCGCCGGCCGCCCGGCCGTCCTCGATCTTCATGTGGGCGTGCGCCGGAGCGCGGAGGGTGGCGCCGTCGACGGTCACGCTGTCGACGGTCCAGTCGATCCCCGTCACGGCCGGTCCGGTCCCCACGGTTCCGCCTCTCTCACTGCCACAGGCCACCGCGAGCAGAACCAGCAGGGCGGCCACCGCCGTCGTCAGGGTCATACGGCGCATGCGCTGTTTCAACCCGTACATACCGTTTCGACGGAACGCACCGGGTGATCGGTTCCCTCACCCCATGACGGGCAGGTAAGCCCCGAGGTCCGCCCGTTCCCCACTGGCGCTGACCCTGGCGTCCGCCACGGCCTCCTTCCACCCCAGCCGTCCGGTGGCCAGCCGGATCCACGTCAGCGGGTCCGTCTCGACGACGTTCGGCGGGGTGCCCCGGGTGTGCCGGGGTCCCTCGACGCACTGCACCACGGCGTACGGCGGCACCCGCACCTCGGTCGAGCCGCCCGGCGCCCTGACCGCGAGGGCGTCGGCGAGCAGCCGGGTGCAGGCGGCGAGGGCCTGCCGGTCGTAGGGGATGTCGAGTCCCGGGACCGCCGCGCCGAGGTCGTCGGTGTGGACGACCAGCTCGACGGC
This sequence comes from Streptomyces sp. NPDC001714, assembly GCF_042892755.1. NCBI lineage: Bacteria > Bacillati > Actinomycetota > Actinomycetes > Kitasatosporales > Streptomycetaceae > Streptomyces > Streptomyces sp. NPDC001714. Next base: position 591,225 of record NZ_JBIAUL010000003.1, on the reverse strand, counting down.
CCGGGTGACGAGGTAGTCGTCGAGGGAGAGCGCGCCGGCGCTGGTGGCGAGCAGCCGGGTGCCGGGGTGCGCGTCGAGCAGGGCGCGGAGGCTGCCGTCGGCGTCGGCGAGGTAGGCGTCGAGGTCGGGGTGGTCGGCGGCCAGGCGCCGGGTGAAGTCGGCGATGGCGGCGGAGTTGCCCGAGGTCCCGGACGGCCAGTCGAGCAGCACCGCGTCGGCCTTCGCCGGCTCGGGCTGGTCCAGCGCCCGGTGCACGGCGGTGACCGCCATGCCGATGTGGGCGACGAGGTCCCGCACGGTCCACCCCGCCAGCCGGGTGGGGAGCGCGAGCTGATCGGGGGTGAGGGTGCGGACGGCGTCCCGCACGTTCGCGAACTGGGCGAGGACCGCCGCACGGGTCCTGGCCGGGTCGTAACTGCGGGCGCGCTTCTTGGCCTGGGGCATGGCGGTGAGCCTATTCATGGGCGTTCATGGGCGCAGCTTCACGGCGAGCGAGTAGAAACGGGTGATCTGGGCTTCGCTGTCGTTGTCGTCGGAGACCAGGTAGAGCGGATGCCAGCCCTTGTACGTGCCTGATTTCCAGGGGTCGCCGAGGGCCATGCCCTCCACGTTGTCGAGGAGCGGGTGCTGCGGGTTCGAGCCCGGGACGGCGACCGCGCCGGGGCCGCCGGCGGGGCAGGTGGCCATGTCGACGACCAGTTCGTCGGCGGCGAAGATCTTGGCGGGCTGGTGCCACAGGGAGTGCAGCCTGGTGACGTCCTGGGCGTCGGCGAGGGAGAGCTGGACGATCCGGATCTCCGAGCCGAGACCGGCGGTGTACTGGCGTTCCAGCGCGAGGAGGTTGCCGTTGCCGTCGATGGCGGTGAGCTCGGACAGGTACATGCCGTCGTCGGCGAGGAACGCGTACTGCCCGTCCGGCGTGTAGTCGCCGCCGGGTGTTCCCGTGTAGCGCTGGATGCGGATGATGCTCCGGCCGCGGGTGTCGCCGTCGTCGGCCAGGGGCCCCTCCCAGCCGGCGTAGAGGTGGCGGCCGTCCGGGGAGACGGCGAGGGACTCGATGCTTCGGCCGGTCTGCGCGGAACCCTCGGGCGCGTAGCGCAGCTTCTTCGGGATGAGGAAGTCCTTGCCGACCTGCCGGCCGGTGGCGATGTCGAAGCGGCGGATGGCCGGGCCGGTCTCGGAGGCGACCAGCATGGTCTTGCCGCCCTTCTCGATGACCATGCCCTCGCCGTCGTACCAGTCGCCGTCGATCGGGAACTTCGTGCCGTTCGCGCGGCGCAGCGGCACGGCCGTGCCGGCGCTGAGACCGAGTCTGAACGGGGACCCGAGGGTGACGGGCCAGACCCGGCCCGGGGCGTTGTCGGCGAGCGCGAGCGCCTTGACGTCCTTGCCCTGCGAGACGAGGGCCAGGGCGGACAGGCCGTAGATGTCCTCGTAGTCGACGCTTTTCTTGTTCAGCGCGTCGGAGTGGTCGAGCAGCACGGCGCGGGGCGCCGCCGCGTCGTCCGGCGAGGGGGCCGCGCAGGGGCCGGCGGCGGCGGCCGGGTGGGTGTCGTGCCACCAGTGGACGAGGGGCGGGATGCCGAGGCCGAGGGCGAGGCCGAGGGCGCCCGCGGTCACGGAGAGAACGGGGGTGCGGATGCGCTGCCAGCGCGTGGGAGGGGGCAGGGGGACCTGCAGGGGCAACTGGGGCCCTTGGGCGACGTTGCGGACGAAGTCGAGGCCGCCGACGCCGTTGTGGTCCTCGTCCTGCGGCTCCTGCGGGACCTCGGGCTTGAGCGCGTGGATACGTCTCTTGGCCTCCAGGAAGAGGTCGCGCAGTCCGAGCATCTCCGGGCCGTCCGGCAGTCCCTGGCGCATGACGTCGACGAGGGCACCGGTGAACAGGGTGCAGCGTTTGGGGTCGGGGGCGTGGGAGGGCCGGTCGCGCGGGGCGGAGGTCATGACGTACGCCCCCTCGACGTCCCGCAGCGTCGACACGGCCACCTGGACGTCCTGGCCGTGGCCGTCCGTCATCTCCGTCAGCACATGGCCGCTGAAGCAGCAGTCGAGGATCAGGACCCGGCGCAGTGCGGAGCCCGTGTCGCGGATGGCGCGGCGGACGTCGCCGGAGCGGACACAGGTGTCCGGCTGGTCCTCGACCGAATCGGGCAGGGTGAGCAGCAGCTGCCGTTCGTGGCGGTCGATGAGCCCGTGACCGGCGTAGTAGACGATCAGCGTGTCCTCGGCGAGCGCGGCGGCCTCGCGGATCGGGCCGACCAGCTCGGCCGGGGAGGTCGGGTTGGCGACCGTACGGATCCGCTTCCGCTCGTCGTCGGGGATGCCCCAGATGTCCGGGTCGGTGAGCGCGGCGCGCAGCTCTCCGAGGTTGAGCTTGACGCTACGCAGCGGGTCCAGGTGGGTGTAGTCGTCCACGCCGATCAGGACGCAGGCGGAGCGCTCCGGGTCGATCCGGCCGAAACTCTCGACGGACGTGGTGTCCGTCACTGCGGCTCTCCGTCCGCGCCGTCGCCCTCCGCGAACCTGCGCATCAGCTCCGCGACCTGGTCGGGATCCCCGGTGATCTCGACGCTGACCCGGCTGCGCGGCCGGTGGCTCCGCCGCCAGGCCAGATAGGACAGGTGGAGCTGGCCCACGCTGCTCGCGGTGGACAGCACCGCGAGAACGGCGTCCAGGCCGGGGCCCATCCGTCCGGCGCCCGCACCGGCTTCCGCGACCCGGGTCACCCGGACCTGGCCGCGCAGAGCGCGGTCGGCCGCCAACCAGTCGTACAGGGACAGTAGTTCTTCCTCGCGCGCGGATCCCGCCGCTGCGAACCTGATCTCCATCCGGCTGCTCCCCCAGCTCGCTCACGGATGTGCCCACCCCTCCAACTACCCCATGGGCATCGGTAGTTGGCAAGTCACTTTTCCGGAGGTTAGCGGTGCCGCGGCCGCGCCCGAAGAGATGGCCCTACTCCTTCACCGCATATCCCCGCAGGCCCTTCTCGACCAGGCCGAAGGCGGCGCGGGCGCGTTCCGGCGCGTCGGCGGCGACGGCGTCGACGTCCTCGCCCTCGGCGAGCCGGCGGTGGTGCTCCTCGATGAGCGCGTTGCGGGCGTTGCTCAGCATGGCGGCGGCGATGGTGGCGAGCATCAGGTCGCCGGTCTCCTCGGCCAGCTGGGCCGCCATCTCCCGGGTGCCCTTCTGCATGGCGAGGAAGGCGCGCTCCATGAGGACCGGTGTCTCCACGACGAGCCGGCGGATCTGGTGGGAGAGCGGATCCCCGCGCAGGCCGATGGCGGGGTCGCGGGCCTCGACCATCTCCAGGAACTGCCGTCGTACGGCGTCCACCGCGGACTCCCCGGCCCGCCGTTCGCGCACCGCCCGGGCCGCGTCCCCGAAGTGCTCCTCGACCGGCATGAAGACCAGGTCTTCCTTCGTGCCGAAGTAGTTGAAGACGGTCATCTTGGAGACCTCGGCCGCGTCGGCGATCTCCTGCACGGAGACGGCGTCGAAGCCGCGCTCGGCGAAGAGGGCGATCGCGGCGTGCAGAATCCGGCTCGCCGTCTGCTGCTTCTTGCGCTCGCGCAGCCCCATCTCCTCACCCATGCCAGCACCGTACCAAGGCGAAATTTAGGCCCGGATGAAATTTAATCCGAGATGAAAGATTGACCGAGTACACAATCATCGGGCATGGTGCTGCCATGACCGAGACCCAGCGCAAACTAGGCATGCTCGTCTGCCTTGTGACGGTCGTTCTGGCCGTGCTCGACGCCCAGATCGTGTCCGCCGCGACCGTCCCGATCGTCCGGGACCTCGACCCCGAGCACGGCATCGGCAAGATCCCGTGGCTGGTCAGCGCGTACGCGCTCGCGACGGCCGCCGTGCTTCCCCTCTACGGCAAGCTGTGCGACGTACTCGGCGCCAAGCGGGTCCTGCTCGGAGCCGTCGCCACCTTCCTGACCGGCTCGGCGCTGTGCGGTGCGGCCCGGTCGATCGGGGAGCTGATCGCGGCCCGGGCGGTGCAGGGCCTGGGCGCGGGCGGGCTGATGAGCGTGACCATGGTGGTGCTTGCCCAGCTCAAGAGGCCCGGGGAGGAGAACGGCGGGAAGAACGCCGGCCTGGGCGGTGTGGTGGCCGGCGGCGGGATGGCCCTGGGCCCCTGGATCGGCGGTCTCCTCGCCGACCACGCCGACTGGCGCTGGGTCTTCTACGTCAACCTGCCCCTCGGCCTGACCGTCCTGGCGGTGGGCGCGGTGGTCCTCAAGCTCCCCCGGCGCCCGGTGAACCACGCGATCGACTACCCGGGCGCCGCTCTGGCCGCCGCCTTCTCCACCGCGCTCCTCCTGCTCACCGACTGGGGCGGCAAGAAGTACGCATGGTCCTCACCGGAGATCGCCGGCCTGCTGGTGACCGGCGTGGCGGCCCTTCTCCTCTTCCTGCACCGCCAGCGCACCGCCCCCGAGCCGATCCTCCCGCTCTCCATGTTCCGGATCCCCCAACTCCGCTGGGGCTTCGCCGTCCAGGGCCTGATGGGCGCGGCGATGATGGGCGCGATCTACTACGTCCTGCTGTACGTCCAGATAGTCCGGGGCGTGCACAGCTCCGCCGCCGGTCTGTACCTGCTCCCCCTCGCCGCCGGTCTGACCGCCGTCGGCATCACCGCCGGCAAGCTGGCCGAACACGGCTGGTCCGAGCGGACGTTCGTGATCTGCGGCGCGGCGGTCTCCTGCGTGGCCTTCCTTCTCCTGGCCACCACCGGCTCGGACACCTCCCTGTGGCTGCTGCGCGGCGAACTCCTCCTCATCGGGATCGGCTTCGGCCAACTCCTCGGCCAGTTGATCCAGTTGGTGCAGGACGCGGCCCCGGGCCACCAGCTGGGCGTCGCCACCACCGCGATCCGCTTCTTCCAGACGCTCGGCCAGGCCCTGGGCGCGTCCCTCTTCGGCACGATCGTCGTCCGCCTCTACGACGGCCCGGGCGGCACCCCGGACGCGGTACCGCACCTCACGGGCACGGCCAGGACAGCCGGCATCGAGGCGTACGTCTCCGCCACCGACACGGTGTTCCTGTGCGCGGCCGGGGTGATGGCGCTGTGCGTCCTGCTGGCGGTACGGCTGCCGAAGGCGCGGGCGCGGGTTTCCGTACCTGCCTGAGGAACGCTCACGGAACGAGGTCGCGGGCCGGGCTGATCACCCAGTAGTTGCTGTGGATGACCCGGTCGGCGAAGTCGACGTCGACCTCGCCGAGAAGGCGGAAGCCGAGGGATCGGCAGATGCCGTTGGAGGGGCCGTTGGCCGTCGCCGGGAAGGCGTGGATGTCGCCCCAGCGGTCCTCGTCCCGGGCCTGCTCGAGGAGGGTGCGGGTGGCGAGCCCGCCGAGCCCGCGCCCCTGGAACTCGGGCAGGACCATCCACCCGATCTCCGAGACCGGCTTCCCGTCCCCGTCGTGCGCCCAGACGCACACGTTCCCCGCGACGATGTCGGGAGCACCGGGATCAGGGACGATCATCTTGATCCACGAGGTACCGGCCGCCGCTTCCGCGGCGTCCCGGCGCACCTTGTCCTTCATGCCGTCCCTGGGCAACGGCCCGCCGAGGTCCCTCATCATCACGGGGTCGCAGCGCATGCGGACATAGGCGTCCACGTCGTCCGGGGTGACATCACGCAAGTACATGCCAGAAGGATGCGGCGTCCGGCTCGAACCCGAAAGGGTTCCGGGAGGGCGACGGGCGGTGAACCGAGTGGACCGGCAAAGGCCCCGCCCGGATCATGAATCCGGGCGGGGCCTTTGCCGTCGTACGACCGGTTACGCCAGCAGCGCCTCGATCGTGCCCTCGTGCGCCTCGCGCAGCTCCTCCAGGCCGATGCTGAACTCGCCCTGGATCTCCACCGCGTCGCCGTCCACGACACCGATGCGGGTCGCCGGGAGGCCCCGCGCGCCGCACATGTCGTTGAAGCGGACCTCCTCCGAACGCGGCACCGCGACGACCGCGCGGCCGGCCGACTCGGAGAGGAGGAAGGTGAAGGCGTCGAGGCCGTCGGGTACGACCAGACGCGCGCCCTTGCCGCCGAGGAGCGCGGACTCCACGACCGCCTGGATCAGACCGCCGTCGGACAGGTCGTGCGCGGAGTCGATCATGCCGTCGCGGGAGGCGGAGATCAGGATCTCGGCCAGGAGGCGCTCGCGCTCCAGGTCGACCTTCGGCGGCAGGCCGCCCAGGTGGTCGTGGACGACCTGGGACCAGGCCGAGCCGCCGAATTCCTCACGCGTGTCGCCGAGGAGGTAGAGCAGCTGGCCCTCCTCCTGGAAGGCGACCGGGGTGCGGCGGGCCACGTCGTCGATCACGCCGAGGACGGCGACCACCGGGGTCGGGTGGATGGCCACCTCGCCCGTCTGGTTGTAGAGCGACACGTTGCCGCCGGTCACCGGGGTGCCGAGCTGCTGGCAGGCGTCGGCGAGACCGCGGATGGCCTCCGCGAACTGCCACATCACCGCCGGGTCCTCGGGCGAGCCGAAGTTCAGGCAGTCGGAGACGGCCAGCGGCTTGGCGCCCGTGGTCGCCACGTTCCGGTAGGCCTCCGAGAGCGCCAGCTGGGCGCCCGCGTAGGGGTCCAGCTTGGCGTACCGGCCGTTGCCGTCGGTCGCGATGGCGACACCGAGGCCCGTGGACTCGTCGATGCGGATCATGCCCGAGTCCTCGGGCTGGGCCAGCACCGTGTTGCCCTGCACGAAGTGGTCGTACTGCGAGGTGATCCACTTCTTGGAGGCCTGGTTCGGGGAGCCGACCAGCTTCAGGACCTGCTGCTTCAGCTCCTCCGCCGTCGCGGGCCGCGGCAGCCTGTTCGCGTCGTCCGCCTGGAGCTCGTCCTGCCAGGACGGGCGGGCGTACGGGCGCTCGTAGACCGGGCCGTCGTGCGCGACCGTGCGCGGGTCGACGTCGACGATCTTCTCGCCGTGCCAGAAGATCTCAAGGCGGTCGCCGTCGGTCACCTCGCCGATGACGGTGGCGATGACGTCCCACTTCTCGCAGATCTCCAGGAAGCGGGCGACCTTGGCCGGCTCGACCACCGCGCACATGCGTTCCTGCGACTCGCTCATGAGGATTTCCTCGGGCGAGAGGGTCGAGTCGCGCAGCGGGACGTCGTCGAGGGTGACGGTCATGCCGCCGGAGCCGTTCGAGGCCAGCTCGGAGGTGGCACAGGACAGGCCGGCCGCGCCGAGGTCCTGGATGCCGACGACCAGCTTCTCCCGGAACGCCTCCAGGGTGCACTCGATGAGGAGCTTCTCCTGGAAGGGGTCGCCGACCTGGACCGCGGGGCGCTTGGACGGCTTGGCGTCGTCGAAGGTCTCCGAGGCCAGGATCGACGCGCCGCCGATGCCGTCGCCGCCGGTCCGGGCGCCGTACAGGATGACCTGGTTGCCCGCGCCGGAGGCCTTGGCGAGGTGGATGTCCTCGTGCCGCATGACGCCGATGGCACCGGCGTTGACCAGCGGGTTGCCCTGGTAGCAGGCGTCGAAGACGACCTCGCCGCCGATGTTCGGGAGGCCGAGGCAGTTGCCGTAGCCGCCGATGCCGGCGACGACGCCCGGCAGGACGCGCTTGGTATCGGGGTGGTCGGCCGCGCCGAAGCGCAGCGGGTCGACCACGGCCACCGGGCGGGCGCCCATCGCGATGATGTCGCGGACGATGCCGCCGACGCCCGTGGCCGCGCCCTGGTAGGGCTCGACGTACGACGGGTGGTTGTGCGACTCGACCTTGAAGGTGACCGCGTAGCCCTGGCCGACGTCGACCACGCCCGCGTTCTCGCCGATGCCGACGAGCAGGGCGTCCGACTGGGGCGCCTTCTCGCCGAACTGGCGCAGGTGGACCTTGGAGGACTTGTACGAGCAGTGCTCGGACCACATGACCGAGTACATGGCGAGCTCGGCGCCGGTCGGGCGGCGGCCGAGGATCTCCACCACCCGCTCGTACTCGTCCTTCTTGAGACCGAGTTCGGCCCAGGGCAGCTCGACGTCGGGGGTCGCGGCCGCGTGCTCGACCGTGTCCAGAGGCGTCCGGCTCATGCGTTGACCAGCTTCTTGAGGATCGAGGTGAAGAAGGGGAGGCCGTCCGTGCGGCCCGTGCCGATCAGCGGCTCGACGGCGTGCTCGGGGTGCGGCATGAGGCCGACGACGTTCCCGGCCTCGTTGGTGATGCCGGCGATGTCGCGCAGCGAGCCGTTCGGGTTGAAGTCCAGGTAACGGAACACGACCCGGCCCTCGGCCTCCAGCTGGTCGAGCGTGTACTCGTCGGCGACGTACCGGCCGTCCATGTTCTTCAGGGGGATGAAGATCTCCTGGTCCGCACGGTAGTCGGCCGTCCACGCGGTGTCCGTGTTCTCCACCCGCAGCTTCTGGTCGCGGCAGATGAAGTGGAGATGGTTGTTGCCGAGCATCGCGCCGGGGAGCAGGTGCGCCTCGGTGAGGATCTGGAAGCCGTTGCAGATACCGAGGACCGGGAGGCCGGCCTTCGCCTGCTCGATGACGGTCTCCATCACCGGCGAGAAGCGGGAGATGGCGCCGGCCCGCAGATAGTCGCCGTAGGAGAAACCACCGGGAAGGACCACCGCGTCGACCTGGTGGAGGTCCTTGTCCTTGTGCCAGAGAGCGACCGGTTCCGCACCCGCGAGACGGATCGCGCGCTGGGTGTCACGGTCGTCGAGGCTTCCCGGGAAAGTGACGACGCCAATACGAGCGGTCACTTCGCCGCCTCCGCGACTTCGTCGACACGAACCGTGAAGTCCTCGATCACGGTGTTGGCGAGGAAGGATTCCGCAAGATCGTGGATGCGGGCGAGCGCGGCCTCGTCGACCGGGCCGTCAACTTCCAGTTCGAATCGCTTTCCCTGACGTACATCGGAGATGCCTTCGAAACCCAGGCGCGGCAGCGCACGCTGGACCGCCTGGCCCTGGGGGTCGAGGATCTCCGGCTTGAGCATGACGTCGACTACGACGCGTGCCACTGGCACTCCCGGTGTTGTGGTGCTGACTGCTGAGCAGATACCCGTGATACCCGTCGGTGGTCTCCGACCGGTGTCTTCAGACTACCCGCACAAAATTTCTACGCGGGTAGAGTTGTAGGAAACTACGTGAGCCGCATCACGATCGGGTGACAGCGGCGGATCCTCACGAAAAATTCTGGGAAAGTTCCCCGGGTTCGTCCGCGACATCTATTGCGCTGGGGACACGCGGACGGATTTAGTCGGGCTTCACTTTGTATTGCCAGGCACTGTACAAATGAATTGGCAATAGCCGATACTCGGCACGTCATCTTCCGCCGTCGCGGTCGTCGCCGATGCGCTGACGATGAGCTGTATAGACGTGCCACACGAAGGGACCGAATATTCGTGGCGCAGAAGGTCGTGGTCACTCTCTTTGACGACATCGACGGCTCGGAAGCGGCGGAAACGATCGCCTTCGGACTCGACGGCAAGTCGTACGAGATCGATCTGAATCCAGCCAACGCCAAGAAACTGCGCAAGGCCCTGGAGCCGTACGTGGTGGCCGGCCGCAAGCGGTCGAGGTCGGGCAAGGCGTACAAGCAGACGGAGGTCGCCCCCGACCCGGCGGCCGTCCGCGCCTGGGCGCAGGCGAACAAGATGGATGTCCCGGCCCGCGGCCGCATCCCGAAGAAGGTGTACGAGGCGTTCAGCGCCGCCCAGTGACAAGGGGCGGCCGGCTGCTCTCAGGAGGCGTCAGCCGCCCCTGAGAGCAGCCGACTTGCGCTACCCCCCTGCTGATCAGCTAATGTCTGGAGCACGCCGACGGGCCCGGCCGAAAAGCCGAAGCCCACGGAGTACATGCGGGTGTAGTTCAGTAGTAGAACATCCCCCTTCCAGGGGGAAGGCGCAGTGTGCAATTCCTGTCACCCGCTCTGCACCGCCGGTCCTGAGCATGCTTGTGGATCAGGTAGGCTGGTGCTCGCACCGATCGGTGGGAGCCGGTCGGGAGCAGTGCGGACGTAGCTCAGTTGGTAGAGCGCAACCTTGCCAAGGTTGAGGTCGCGAGTTCGAGCCTCGTCGTCCGCTCCAGCTCGTAGAGGAAACCCCAGTCGTATGACTGGGGTTTTTTCGTGCGCCCACGTGCGGCTGCCGGGATCCCCCTGACATTTGTCATGGCGAGTGATGACACCGCGCACTGCTCCCGGACCCCCGCCGCCGGGACGCTGGAGTCATGGACGACGAACACGTGATTGAGGTCACAGATCTCCGGCGTGTCTACGGAGGCGGGTTCGAGGCGGTCCGCGGAATCACCTTCTCCGTGGGCCGCGGGGAGATCTTCGCGCTGCTCGGCACCAACGGCGCCGGAAAGACATCGACGGTCGAACTGCTCGAAGGACTCGCGCCGCCGGACGGGGGCCGGGTACGGGTACTGGGGCACGACCCGCACCGGGAGCGGGCCGCCGTACGCCCGCGCACCGGCGTGATGCTCCAGGAGGGCGGCTTCCCCTCCGAGCTGACCGTCCGCGAGACGGTACGGATGTGGGCCGGCTGTACGACGGGAGCCCGGCCCACGGCCGAGGCGCTCGGCCTGGTCGGGCTCGGCGGCCGGACGGACGTCCGGGTCAAGCAGCTCTCCGGCGGGGAGCGGCGCCGCCTCGACCTGGCACTCGCGCTGCTCGGCCGGCCCGAGGTGCTGTTCCTGGACGAGCCGACGACCGGACTCGACGCCGAAGGCCGCCGGGACACCTGGGAGTTGGTGCGCGCCCTGCGCGACGACGGGACGGCCGTCCTGCTCACCACCCACTACCTGGAGGAGGCCGATGACCTCGCCGACCGGCTCGCGATCCTGCACGAGGGGCGCATCGCGGCCGCAGGGACACCGGGCGAGGTGACCGCCGGCCGGCCCGCGCGGATGTCCTTCGAGCTGCCCACCGGCTACTTCCTCGGAGACCTGCCGCCGCTCGCCGCGATGGGCGTGTGCGGACACGAGCTCGACGGCAGGCTCGTACGGCTGCGGACCCGCGAGGTGCAGCGGACCGCCACCGGGGTGCTGGGGTGGGCCGAACGGACCGGGATCGAGCTGGGACGGCTGGAGGTGCGGTCGGCCTCGCTGGAGGAGGCGTTCCTGGGGATCGCACAGGAGGCGGCCGCATGACCGCGCCGACCACGCCGGCTCTCGGCGGACGCCCGGCGGTGGGCACCGCGGTCGCGGTCCGTCGCCGGCTGGCCGCCCTCGCCCGTGCCGAACTGCTGCTCCTCGGCCGCAACCGCGGCACGGTGCTCGTCGCCCTGCTCGTGCCGCTCTCCCTGCCGATCACCGTACGGCCCGCGATCGACCAGCTCGACGTCAAGGGGAAAGGGCTGAACACCGGCGTCCTGATGCTGACGGCCGCGATCGGCTTCTCCTTCCTCTTCGCCGTGTACACCTCCCTGGTGAGCGCCTACGTCGCCCGCCGCGAGGAACTCGTCCTCAAACGGCTGCGCACCGGCGAGCTCGCCGACGCGGAGATCCTGGCCGGGACCGCCCTGCCCGCCGTCTGCCTCGGCCTGGCGCAGGCGCTGGTGCTGACCGCCGGCTGCGCGGTGCTGCTCGACGCGGGCGCACCCGAGGCGCCGTACCTCACCGTGCTCGGTCTGCTGACCGGCCTGCTGATCAGTGCCGCGCTCGCCGCGCTCACCTCGGCCTTCACCCGGACCACCGAGAGTGCCCAGGTCACCGCGCTGCCCCTGGTCTTCGTCTCCATGCTGGGCTCGGGTGTCGCCGTCCCCGCGGACGCCCTGCCCGACCGGGTGGCCAGGGCCGGCGAGTTCCTCCCGCTCTCCCCGGCCGTCCGGCTGGTCCGGGCCGGCTGGACCGGCGAGCTGAGCACGGGCCAGGCCCTGGGCACCGTCCTCGTCGCGCTGGCCTGGACCGTGGTCGCGGTGTTTGCTGTACGGCGGTGGTTCCGCTGGGAACCTCGGCGCTGAGGGCGGGGGCGGGACCGGGATGAGCGGGGCAGCAGGCGGCTGGTGGCGGGGGAAGACCACGCCCGCCAAGGTCGAGACGTACACGCGGTGGTCGTTCCACTTCTTCGCGGTGATCGAGGTCGCGGCGATCGGGCTGCCGCTGTTCGCGCAGGCGCGAGCGGGGGTGGCCGGCTGGCTGGTGGGGATGGTCGTCGGTCACGCGCTGCTCTGCGCGCTGACCGCCTCCCGGGCGCTGGACTGGACGCGGGGTCGGCGGGAGCAGCCGGTGCGGCTGCTGTGGGTGCTGGGAGCGGCGACCTGCGTCTTCGCCGTCGCGGCTCTGGTCCTGCGCAAGCACGGTGGCGCAAGCGACGACACGGAGAACGCGACGGCGACCGTCTTCGCCATGGTCTTGGCTTTCGGGGCCGGCACCATGGCGCTGGGCGTACGGAGCCGGCGGCGCGTGGTGGCGCAGACCACGGGCTTCGCGTTCGGGGCGGCCGTGGTGTCCTTGCCGCTGGGCGTTCCTGGGCCTGAAGCAGTGGTCACGGCGTTCGTGGTGTTCCTCTCGGGCAGCTTCCTCGCCGCCACCTCCATCTTCTCCGTCTGGCTGCTGAACGCCGTCTACGAACTCGACGAGGCCCGCGAGACCCGGACCCGGCTCGCCGTCGCCGAGGAACGGCTGCGGTTCGGGCGCGATCTGCACGACGTCCTCGGCCGGAACCTCGCCGTCATCGCCCTCAAGAGCGAACTGGCCGTCCAGCTGGCCCGGCGGGAACGGCCCGCCGCCGTCGAGCAGATGATCGAGGTGCAGCGGATCGCGCAGGAGTCGCAGCGGGAGGTACGGGATGTCGTACGGGGCTACCGGGACGCCGACCTGGGGGCCGAACTCGCCGGTGCGCAAGGTGTGCTGACCGCCGCGGGATTCACCTGCGAGGTGACCGGCGACGCCACCGGGCTGCCCGCCGAGGTGCAGTCGGCACTCGGGTGGGTGGTGCGGGAGGCGACCACCAACGTGCTGCGGCACGGGGATGCGGGGCGGTGCGCGGTGGGACTGCGGGTGCGGGAGGGATCTGTGGTGCTGACGGTGGAGAACGACGGGGTTGTGGTGCGCGGGAGCGGTGGGGGTGGTGGGTCCGGGCTGGCCGGGCTGCGGGAGCGGCTCGCGGTGGTCGACGGGTCGCTGGAGGCGGGGCCGGTCGGGGCGGACGGCTTCCGGGTGGTGGCGTCGGTCCCGCTGTCCGGTCGTACGACGGCCGATACGAGTGTGAGTGGAGTCACTTCATGATGTCTCCGGTACGGCTGTTGCTCGCGGACGACGAGCATCTGATCCGGGGCGCCCTGGCCGCGCTGCTCGGGCTCGAGGACGACCTGATCGTCGTCGCCGAGGCGGCGAGCGGGCCCGAGGCGCTGGCCATGGCGCGGGCCCACCGGCCCGACGTGGCGGTGCTGGACCTGCAGATGCCGGGAGCCGACGGTGTGAGGGTCGCCACATCGCTCCGTGCCGAACTGCCCGGCTGCCAGGTGCTGATCGTCACCGGTCACGGACGGCCCGGCCATCTGAAGCGGGCGCTGGCCGCCGGTGTGCGCGGGTTCGTCCCGAAGACGGTGAGTGCCCAGCGGCTCGCGGAGATCATCCGGACCGTGCACGCCGGAAACCGCTACATCGACCCGGAGTTGGCCGCCGACGCGATCTCCGCCGGGGACTCGCCGCTCACCGCGCGGGAGGCGGAGGTGCTGGAGCTGGCCGCCGACGGGGCGCCGGTCACGGAGATCGCCGAGCGGGCCGCGCTGTCGCCGGGGACCGTGCGGAACTACCTCTCCTCGGCCGTCACCAAACTCGGTGCGGAGAACCGTCATGCGGCAGTGCGTCTCGCACGGGAGCGAGGTTGGGTATAGTTGCTCTCGCGCCACGGCGCATGCGGACGTAGCTCAGTTGGTAGAGCGCAACCTTGCCAAGGTTGAGGTCGCGAGTTCGAGCCTCGTCGTCCGCTCAGAGAGAAGGCCCCCGGTTTCCGCCGGGGGCCTTCCGCGTTCGCGGCCTTCGGTTCTCCCGGGCCCGGGGGCCCGGGAGATGCCTCCGTCACGACCAGGTGCTGCCCGTCAACCGCTCGTACGCCTCGATGTACTTGGCGCGGGTCGCCTCGACCACCTGCTCCGGCAGCGGCGGCGGGGGCTGCTCGCTCTTGCGGTCCCAGCCGGACTCGGCCGAGGTCAGCCAGTCGCGCACGTACTGCTTGTCGAACGACGGCTGGGCGCGCCCCGGCTGCCACTCGTCGGCCGGCCAGAACCGGGACGAGTCCGGGGTGAGGACCTCGTCGGCGAGGACCAGGGTGTCGTTCTCGAAGCCGAACTCGAACTTCGTGTCGGCCAGGATGATCCCCCGGTCCCGGGCGATGTCCCGGGCCCGCCCGTACACCGCGAGGGTGGCCTGACGCAGCTGAGCGGCCGTCTCGGCGCCGACCTGGCGGGCGACCTCCTCGTACGACACGTTCTCGTCGTGCTCGCCGACCTCGGCCTTGGTGGCCGGGGTGAAGATCGGGGCGGGCAGCTCGGAGCCGTCGACCAGGCCCTCGGGGAGGGCGAGGCCGCAGACCGTGCGGGACTCCTGGTACTCGGCGAGGCCCGAGCCGGTGAGGTAGCCGCGGGCCACGCACTCCACCGGGAGCATCTTCAGGGACTTGCAGATCAGGGTGCGGCCCGCCCAGTCGGCGGGGGCGCCCTCGGGCAGCTCGGTGCTGATGACGTGGTTGGGTGCCAGGTCGGCGAGCTTGTCGAACCACCACAGGGAGAGCTGGGTGAGTACCCGGCCCTTGTCGGGGATCTCGGTCGGCAGCACCCAGTCGTAAGCGGACAAGCGGTCGCTGGCGACCATCACGAGGTCTCCGGCCGCGTTCTGGTACAGCTCGCGCACCTTGCCGGTGTGCAGATGCACCAGACCCGGCACCTCCACGGGCTCGGGCTTTTCGACGAATCCGGACACGGTTCCTCCCCGTGGTTCTGTACAGGTGCCCTCGATTCTCCCGTATGCCGGGTTGCGCACGGACAGCGGGGCCGCGCGGACACCTGTGCGCATCAGTCGTGTTTGCAGATGCGGTCCAGGAGGTTGGCGGTGGCGCGCTGGACCCGGGGGTCGATGTGGCCGGGCCGGTCCAGGGCCGGGGACCAGGCGAAGGTGCCGGCGGCGAAGACCAGGGCACCGGAGGGGGCGCGGTAGAGGGAGGTCTCCTGGTGGCGCAGGACGCCGTCGTTGTCGGTGTAGGGGGAGTGGGCGAGCAGGATGCGCTCCTCGTGCTCGGGCAGCGCGGTGCGCGGGAAGTAGCGGTCGGCCTCGCCCGCCACCAGGCCCGGGAGTTCGTCGCCCTCGTGCGCGCCGGTGGCCTCCCAGAGCCAGTGCCCGGCGTTGCGCACGATCAGGGGGTACGGCTCTGGCACCCGGCCCGCGTACTGGATGCCGACCGTCTGCTGTTCGGGCCGGTCGATCTCGCGCCAGAGCACGGGCTTTCCCGGGCCCTTGCGTTTTCGGCAGGTCAGCAGGCGGTCCGCGACCCCGGACGGCGAGGGCCCCAGCTCCACCTGCCAGTACATGGTGTTGGCGGAGAGGAAGACGAGGCTCGTACCGCTGTCCCGGGCCAGCTCGACCGCGCGGCGCATCTGCGGCGACCAGTACTCGTCGTGGCCCGGGAAGACCAGGCCCCGGTAGCGGGCGGGGTCGACGCGGCCGGCGTGCAGGTCGCGGGCGTCGGCGTAGGCGATGTCGTAGCCGTAGCGCTCGGCCCAGCGGATGAAGTCGTAGGCGTGGCCGACGTGCAGGGGCAGGCCGGCGCCCGCGTACGGCCGGTCGAAGGAGACGGTGGTCGCCGCGTCGGCCTCGCCGAGCAGCCGGCCCCGCTCGTCCCAGGCGTGGTAGAGGCTGGCGCCGGTGTGGCCGTCCTCCGGGTAGAGGTTGTACGCCTGCCAGGTGATGTCCGGCAGCAGGAGCAGCAGGTCGGCCGGGTGGTTGTCGCGGATCGTGAAGGGCACGTGGGAGCGGTAGCCGTCGGCCGTGGTGAGCACGGCGACGTACGCGCCGATGCTCCAGTACGACGGGACCTGCAGCCGCCAGGACAGCCACCAGTGGTGGCAGGAGACCGTGCGGTCGGCGGCCAGCGGCGGCGGCTGGACGATGCCGGACAGCCGGGGGCTGGTGGTGATCTTGGATGCGCCGTCGCCGCCGTAGTGGCCGATGCGGTAGATGTCGACGCTGAA
Organism: Streptomyces sp. NPDC001714; assembly: GCF_042892755.1. Taxonomy (NCBI): domain Bacteria; kingdom Bacillati; phylum Actinomycetota; class Actinomycetes; order Kitasatosporales; family Streptomycetaceae; genus Streptomyces; species Streptomyces sp. NPDC001714. The sequence goes on along the minus strand of NZ_JBIAUL010000003.1, from coordinate 575,066 downwards.
TTCCTGCGGCGGGTCGACGGTGATGTGGAAGTCGACGGCCTCGCCCGGGGTGACCGCGCCGGTCGAGGTGAATCCTTTGATCTGGCGGTGCACGTCGTCCGCCGAGCGTGGGCCGCCGATGGCGGTGCGCGGTGCGGGGACCCGGGGGTTTTCGCCGGTGGGCTGTGGCCGGCTGGGGTCCACGTACCAGGGGACGACATGACCGGTGTCGTCGAAATAGGTCTCGCTGCCGCGCAGCCAGGGAACGGGCCCCTGACCGAAGGGATCCGTGACGGCGTGCGCGAGTGCTCCCGACTCCCAGCGGCGGATCTGGTCCGATGCCATGGTGGCTCCCCTCCCTCGTGCCCCCGTGAAGTGTGCTGATACGAGCCGATGTGCGATGTGCGATGCCTGTGTGCGTCTTTTGCCGTCGTGCCTGCGGCTGTGCTCTTGCGGCTGCGTTCTTGCGGCTGTGCTCGTCGCCTGCGTTGTTGCGGCTGTGGTCTTGCGCCTGCGTTGTTGTGCCTGGTTGCGCCCGGTTCTGATCCGACCGGCCGCGCTGTGCCGTGCTGTGACTGTGGCGTCTGTCTTATGTCGGATGCGCTTGCCACATCCGCGAACGATCCCAGCACATCACATAACGCACGCGTCCGGTCACGGTTCGTTGCGAATTTGCCTGAAGTGGAACAGTTTGCTCCGCTAAAGCGCCGAAACGCCGAGGTCAGACCAGTCGGACCGGTTTCTCGGGACGTATTCCGGATTCGACCAGCCAGGCCCGCAGCGGGGCCGGGTCTCCCTCCTCGATGAGGCTGAGGACTCTGGGCGTCAGGTCGGCGGCGCGCTCGCCGTCGACCAGCAGGGCCGGGCCGTCGAGCCAGTCCAGGCCGGGGGTGGCTCCGGCGGTGTCCACGGCCGCACAGCACACCATCGCCTTCACGTGGTCGGCGAGGAGTTCGCGGGCGGTGCGCGGGGGCTGGAGCGGGAAGAGGGGCAGGGCTCCGTCGTCCCAGAGGGGACTGCCGGGGCCGCCGCCCTGGCCGGCGGCCGCGGGGGAGCCGGGGCGCGCGGTGTCGGTCGCTCCCGTGTGCGTTCCCTCGTGCGCTCCCTCGTGCTCCTCGCGGGCGAGGGCCGCGGTGAGGCCGGCGGCGAGGGCGGCGCTGCGTTCGGTACCGGTGGGCTCGTCGGCTTCCTCGTCGTAGCCGGAGGTGCGGGGGTCCTCGTCGTACGCCGGAAGGCACCGGCGCCTGCCAGGGGCGGCCGGGTCGGTCAGGTGGTCCAGGACCCGGGCCAGGGTGGGACCGCCGGGGTCAGGGGCGGCCGGGTCGAGGGTGGCACGCACGCCGAGGGCGTCCAGGACGCGGTGCAGGCGGGCCGCCTCGGTGCGCCAGGTGCGGTCGACGACCTCGTCCGGGTACTCCTGCCAGGCCACCGGCGACCAGGCCGGGCCGGGCTCGGCGGGGCCGCCGTGGAAGAGGCGGGCGGCGAGCAGCGAGGCGGCCTCGTCCACAAGCCCCGGCTCCTCCAGCAGGTCGCAGGCGGGCCGCTCGCCCAGCCGGGAGGCGAAGCCCTCCGCCAGCCGGTCGCGCCGGGACAGCTCGGTGAGGGCCGCGACCACGCCCGCGTCCAGCCGGGAGGGCCAGCGGCCCATCCGCCAGGCGGGCAGCGCGACCCGGGTGAGCAGGCGGTCCCAGCCGGCATAGGCCAGGCCGACCTGTTCCTGGGCGACGATCCGCAGTCCGTAGTCGACGGCCTGCGCCCGCTCGGCGGCCGCGGCGGCGACCCCGCGCTCCATCAGCGCCGCGTGCTCCCGGCAGCCGCGCAGCAGCAGCCGGGCCACCCAGGCGACGCCCGCGCACACCAGGCGGGTGGCCGGACATCGGGCGGGCGCCGCGGAGACCGCCACCGCCGCGTCCAGGCCCCGTACGAACCGGCGGGCGGCGGCTATGTCCGGCTGCGCCGAGGGTCCCGTACCGGCGACGACCGGGGCGAGGACCGCGCGGAGCTCGCCGACCCGCATCCACCACAGGAACGGGGAGCCGATGACGAGGACGGGGGCGGCCGGGGTGCGGCGGTGCGGGCCCAGGGTGCCGAGCTCGTCGCCGCCCTGGGGCGCGGGCGGGCCGTGGGCCGGGTGGGTGCGGTCCTCCAGCCAGCTGTCGCAGTCCGGGGTGAGCGCTATGGCGGAGGGCGCCGGCACGTCGAGGCGGTCGGCCAGGTCGCGCACCATCCGGTACAGGTCCGGGGCGGAGTCCTCCGGGATGGGGACCGTGGGACTCACGGCCGGGCGGGCGCGGGCCACGACCAGGGCGATACCGGCGGCGGCCAGCAGTACGAGCACGGCGAGGGCGCCCACGATCCAGCGGGCGGCGTCCCAGCCGCGGCCGACGAAGTGGCCGGTGGAACCGCCGGTCAGCAGGATCACCGTGGCCGCGGCGGGGAGCAGGGCCACGGCCAGGGCCCGGCCGCGGATGCGCAGCACGGCGAGGGCCCGGGTACGCGCTGCCTGCGCTCCCGCCTCCGCACCGATACCGGTACTGGTCACGTCCGGACCTCACCCCCTCCCTGCTGTCCTCGGCCTGTCCTGGCTGTTGCTCACTCCCCCACTGTGGCACCCACCACTGACATCGCAATGCCGGTGGGCCAAGTGCCGGAACGCCTGCGCCGCACCCTAGTTGGGGCCTCGGCCCCCGTCAGCCGGATAAGGCATCGGTCACTCGATGGAATGGCTTTGGTCAGAGGTGATCGACAGACAGCAACGATCAGGCCCCGGATTTCGGGTCCGGGGCCTGATCAGGGACGGGTCTGCGGAGACGGAGAGGTCAGGCCTCCGCCGCCGCCTTCGCGGCGATGTCCGTACGGTGCTGGGAACCGTCGAGGCCGATCCGCGCCACCGCCGCGTACGCCCGCTCACGGGCCTGGGTCAGGTCCGCGCCGGTCGCCGTGACGGAGAGGACCCGGCCGCCGGCGCTGACGACGTCGTCGCCGGCCCGCTTCGTCCCCGCGTGCAGGACGTAGGCGTGCGGCGCGTCCTCGGCGGCGATGGCGTCGAGGCCGGTGATGGGGTCGCCGGTGCGCGGGGTGTCCGGGTAGTTGTGCGAGGCGACGACGACGGTGACGGCCGCGTCGTCGCGCCAGCGCAGCGGCGGGAGGTCGGCGAGGGTGCCGTTCGCGGCGGCGAGCAGGACACCGGCCAGCGGGGTCTTCAGGCGGGCGAGGACCACCTGGGTCTCCGGGTCGCCGAAGCGGGCGTTGAACTCGATGACCCGCACGCCGCGCGAGGTGATCGCGAGGCCGGCGTAGAGGAGACCGGAGAACGGGGTGCCGCGGCGCCGCATCTCGTCGACGGTCGGCTGGAGGACGGTCTCCAGGACCTCGTCGACGAGCTTGGGGTCGGCCCAGGGCAGCGGGGAGTAGGCCCCCATGCCGCCCGTGTTCGGCCCCTCGTCGCCGTCCAGGGCGCGCTTGAAGTCCTGCGCGGGCTGCAGCGGGAGGACCGTCTCGCCGTCGGTGATCGCGAAGAGGGAGACCTCGGGGCCGTCCAGGAACTCCTCGATGACGACGCGGTCGCAGGCGGCCGCGTGCGCCTTGGCGGCGTCCAGGTCGTCCGTGACGACGACGCCCTTGCCGGCGGCGAGGCCGTCGTCCTTCACGACGTACGGTGCGCCGAAGGCGTCCAGCGCCTCGGCGACCTCCTCGGCGTTTGTGCAAACGTATGAACGGGCGGTGGGGACTCCGGCCCCCGCCATCACGTCCTTGGCGAACGCCTTGGACCCCTCGATCTCCGCGGCCTCCCGGGAGGGGCCGAAGACCGGGATGCCGGCCTCGCGCACGGCGTCGGCGACCCCGGCGACCAGGGGGGCCTCCGGGCCGACGACCACGAGGTCGGCGCCGAGTTCCAGGGCGAGCGAGGCCACGGCCCCGCCGTCCAGGGCATCGACCTGGTGCAGCTCGGCCACCTCGGCGATGCCGGCGTTGCCGGGGGCGCAGTGCAGCGCGGTGACGTCGGAATCGAGGGACAGAGAGCGGCACAGGGCGTGTTCGCGGGCGCCGCTGCCGATGACGAGGACCTTCACGGGGGCCAGCGTAGCTGGGTGGGCCGACTGGAGGTTCGTCCAAGGGGGCTGGGCCGAGAGATGGCCGCCCTGCTGAGGTGGCCGCACCCTTGGGGGCTGCCGCCCCCAAACCCCCACTTCGGCCCGAACGGCCTTGTCCTCAAACGCCGGACGGGCTGGGGGTGGTTGCTGCCTCACACGCCGGACGGGCTGAGGGTGACTGCTGCCTGACAAGCCGGACGGGCTGAGGGAGTGATTGCTGCCTCACACGCCGGACGGGCTGAGGCAGTGGTTGCTGCCTGACAAGCCGGACGGGCTGAGGCAGTGGTTGCTGCCTGACAAGCCGCACGGGCTGAGGGAGTGGTTGCTGGCTCACACGCCTAACGGGCTAAGCGGCAGCGCCCCGTAAGGGGCGCGGGGAACTGCGCGACCAGCCACGACGGCGCCGCAGTCGACCACCGGCGCAGCACGGCGCTACCAGCGGAGCGCCCCGGAGTGGTGCTCTCCCGCGCCGGATGCGCTGAGAAACCCAGGGGCGCGGGGAACTGCGCGGGCAACCCCCGCCGAGCCGTCGGCGGCCGCCGCGCGTCACTCGTTCTGGATCTCCTCCACCACCGTCGCCCCCAGTTCCCTCACGATCAGTTCGTGGCCGGAGAGGGCCGACTCGTCGAGGTCGGGGTCGTCCTCCTCGGGGATGTCGTCCTCGGGGGACACCGGTGGCGGTTCCGGGGCGGTGGGCGCAGAGGCCGGTGCCGCTGCCCTCGGGGTGGGTGGCGGCGCGCTCTGGGCCGGGGTGGCCGCCGGGGCCTGCTGGGCGGGCGCAGGGCGGGCCGGGGCCGCGCTGCCGTAGCCGGACGCCGCAGGCGCGCCGTAGCCGCCGGGCGGCCCGCCGCCGTACCCGGTGCTGGGCGGAGCCGCGCCGCCGCCCGTCGGGTCCACGACCGCCTCGATCCGCCACTGCACACCGAACTGCTCGGTCAGCGCCTGCCGCAGCACGTCCTCACTGCCGCTGCTCGCGAAGTTGTCGCGGGCGCCGGCGTTGACGAAGCCGACCTGGAGGGTGGTGCCGTCGAAACCGGCGACCTGGGCGTTCTGGCTGAGCAGGATCCAGGTGAAGCGGCGGCGGTTCTTCACCGCTTCCAGGATGTTCGGCCAGAGCACACGGGGGTCGAGGCCACCGGCAGGGGCAGCGGCGGATGCCGGGGCGGGAGCGGCGGCCGGGGCCGGGGCCGGCGAGGCTGCCGGGGGCGCCGAGGGCGGCGGGCTCTGCTGGGCCGCCGGAGCGCCGCCCGTGGCCGTCGGCCAGCCGCCGGGGCGACGCGTACCACCGCCGCCTGCGGGGGCCGCCGTCGGCCAGGCGCCGGGCGCGGGAGCAGCCGCGGCGGCCGGAGGCGGGGTGGGGGCGGCGGCCGGAACCGGAGTCGGAGCCGGAGCTGGAGCTGGAGGCTCTGGAGTCTGCGCAGGTGCTGCCGGGGCCGGGGCGGGGGCGGGGGCCGCTCCGCCTCGTACGGCCGCCCGGGCCGCCGCCGGACCGCCCCCCTGCTGCACAGGAGCCGGAGGCTGCACATGTGCCTCGGGTCCGGGGACGTACCCCATGGCGGGCGCGCCGCCTCCGCCCGAGAAGTTGACGCCGCGCTCCAGGCGGTCGAGGCGGGCCATCACGGACCGCTCGTCGCCGTACGCGGCCGGCAGCAGCACGCGGGCGCAGATCAGCTCCAGCTGGAGGCGTGGCGAGGTGGCGCCGCGCATCTCCGTCAGGCCCTCGTTGACGAGGTCGGCGGCGCGGCTGAGCTCGGCGGCGCCGAAGGTGCCGGCCTGGGCCTGCATCCGTTCGAGAACGTCGGCGGGGGCGTCGAACAGCCCCTTCTCCACGGCGTCCGGCACGGCGGCGAGGATCACCAGGTCCCGCAGCCGCTCCAGCAGGTCGGCGACGAAGCGGCGCGGGTCGTTGCCCCCCTCGATGATCCGGTCGACGACCTCGAAGGCGGCGGCGCCGTCCCCGGTCGCGAAGGCCTCGACCACGGAGTCGAGCAGTGAGCCGTCCGTGTAGCCGAGCAGGGAGGTGGCCATGGCATACGTCACACCCTCCTCGGTGGCCCCGGCGAGCAGCTGGTCCATGACGGACATGGAGTCACGCACGGACCCGGCGCCGGCGCGGACGACGAGCGGGAGCACTCCGTCCTCGACGGGGATCTGCTCCTTGCCGCACACCTCGCCGAGGTAGTCCCGCAGCGTGCCCGGCGGCACCAGCCGGAACGGATAGTGGTGGGTCCGCGACCGGATGGTCCCGATGACCTTCTCGGGCTCGGTGGTGGCGAAGATGAACTTGAGATGCTCCGGCGGCTCCTCGACGACCTTGAGCAGCGCGTTGAAGCCGGCCGACGTGACCATGTGGGCCTCGTCGATGATGTAGATCTTGTAACGGCTGGAGGCGGGCCCGAAGAAGGCCTTCTCGCGCAGCTCACGGGCGTCGTCCACACCACCGTGAGAGGCCGCGTCGATCTCGATGACGTCGATGGAACCCGGCCCGTTGCGCGCCAGGTCCTGGCACGACTGGCACTTCCCGCAGGGGGTCGGCGTCGGCCCCTGCTCGCAGTTCAGGCACCGCGCCAGAATCCGCGCGCTGGTCGTCTTCCCGCACCCGCGCGGCCCGCTGAACAGGTACGCGTGATTGACCCGATTGTTCCGCAGCGCCTGCTGCAACGGGTCGGTGACATGCTCCTGCCCGATGACCTCGGCGAACGACTCCGGGCGATAGCGGCGGTACAGCGCGAGAGACGACACGCATACGAGGTTATAGGCGCCCACTGACAACCAGCTCCGCCCGCAAACGCAAGCGCCCCCCACGCACCCGCCAGAGCCAACCTACCCTTGCTGCCTTCCGGCCCTGGGGGAGTTCAGTCAGATAGCGCCGCGTGAGGGGCTCTGCACAGAGTACCCGACGTCAGCAGGTGGGAACGAGTTCGCGAGCACTCCTCTCGGTCATGTAATGTTTCCGGCGGAGGATTCGCCTAGAGGCCTAGGGCGCACGCTTGGAAAGCGTGTTGGGGGCAACCCCTCACGAGTTCGAATCTCGTATCCTCCGCCAGCCCAGAGGGCCGGACCACAATAAGTGGCCCGGCCCTCTGGCGTTCGTCCGTCTCAATCGGTTTTCCGTCCGGTGCCGGACAGCTCCCAGAGCGCTTCCCGACGTGCTGAGCGACCTTGCGGAGCATGGCCCTGGTCACATGCATGTAGCGAGCGCGCATGCGGGCCGCTCTTTCGGGCTCCCAACCCCTGATGGCGTCGATCACGACGTCCGGAACGCCGAGAATCAGGGCACGGTCGCGGCGGTGTGGCGAGCGTCATGGAGACGGCGGTCCCGGTGGAGACCGAGCCCCTCCCCCTGCCGGAGGCCGAGAGCCAGGGCGACGACCCAGCGAGCGCTGCTGCGAAGCTTGGCCGCCTCGACGAGCAGGCCCACGTCGGACGGCCTCGCCGAGGGCGACCCGGATCGTCCGGTCCGCGTGGTGGGCCGTGCCGGCAGCTTGTGGGGCCGAGCCCGGTCACGAGGTGGCGACGGTCGGGCCTTCCGTCGTCGCGGACACCGATCGTCCCTGGTCCGTGCCACTTGCTGTCCTTGCCCAGGAGATGAAGGAGGCCCCATTGGAGTGGCGGGTGCACTTCTTGTCTGCCACGTCAGCTTCCTCAGGCCGCCTCAGCGGGTCGATGAAGGAGCTTCGCCGCATAGGCGGGAACGGCATCGGAGGGGACCCGCCGCAGCCGCCTGGCCGTGACAGATCCGGGACATGAGTCGATCACCGTAGGGAAGCTGCCACGCCCAGAACCAGTCTCCGGCGAGGCGCACAGGCTCCGAGATGGCGGGGGCGCCGTTCGCGAAGGGCAAGGACGTACCGGGGGTGGACATGGCCCGGATTCGAACCGGGGTTTCCGCATCGGGGCGAACCCGAGTGCGACGTCTTGGGCCGCTAAACGACTCATGGCCGAGCGGATCCTACTGACTCTGAGATCGGCGAGCCCACCTCTTTTATGGGGTGAGGCCCAAGCCACTGGCGCACAGGGCCGAGCCCATCGTGCGCCAGGATGGCCACCCTCCACCAGCTGTGGTCGCTACGGTCGGACTTGTGAGTGAAGAAGCCCGACTCATGGCGAATCACCGAGTTCACGTCGTCCCCGTTGTCTTGGCTCTGGCCAATCCACCGTGGCAGAGGGAGGTGTGGCTTGACCCGTCGGCGTTCGAGGACCTGGACCATGTCTTCCACACACTCTTCGACGACTTCTGCGACGCCGACGAGCCGGAGCGGTACCTGGGCGTCAGCCTGCGAACTGACGAAGAGGTCGTCCTCATGAGAGAACTCGGTGTCGCGCTCAACGCCGCGGCGGTCGAGACGCTCGACGACACCGACGCGGAGTATCTCCAGACACCCGTCTGGCCGGAGGTCGTGGCCATCGCCGGGCGCCTCGCTCAGGTCATGGTCGCGAACGACCTGCGGGAGCTTGCCGTGCTGCTCGACGAAGAGGCCGTGCCGGATCCGTGCCAGGTCGTACGGGGAACCACGGGGAACTCGGGGGATCGAGGCGACGGACGCGCAAGCTCCGACACCGCTTCGTCGCAGTTCAGCCCGGCCGCCTTCCCCGAACACCGTTAGCATCCCAAGCTCAGTGTGCGGATGGTGCGGACGCAGGCGATGCCCTCCGATACGGTCCCGAACCATGGCGGATGGCAACCGTGTGCCGGAGAAGGTGGCGTGGATCCTGGTTCGGGACGACCGGGTATTGGTGACGCGTAGCCACGGCAGAGATCGCTTCTACTTCCCGGGCGGTCATCGTGAGCCGGGCGAGTCCGACGGCGAGACCCTGGTGCGGGAGATCGACGAGGAACTGCAGGCGGCGATCGACCCCGGTTCCATGGTGCACTTCGGCACCTTCGAGATCGGCGAGGGCCATCCGGATCACGACCCCTTCAGGATGATCTGTTACACCGCCGAGCACCGCGGTGAACTGACCCCGTCGAGGGAGATCGCCGAGAAGGCGTGGTTCCGCTACGCCGATCGGGACCGCGTCTCGGCCGTCGACGGGATGGCCTTCGACGCGCTTCACGAGGCCGGGCGGCTTCCTTGATTGGGTGAGCCGGATCCGGAGGTATCCCGCCGCCTACGGTGCACCGTCGAAGAAGCCGGACTTCAGGTCCCGGATGATGACGTCGAGTGGGTGCCCGCTGACGATGAACGGTCCGCTCCAGGGCGCGCTGAGTGCGAAGAGCAACGCCAGGCTCAGCCCGACCACGCTCGCCACCCCGACGATCAGCAGCGACGTTCGCAGACTGCTGCGGAAGACCAGTGCGCCGGAGTTCACGATCAAGGCCACTCCGCTGACCACGAGCGTGACGACGTAGAGCGCGGGAACCTCGCGCGAGGCGGCCGCGACGCGGGCGCGACGGCTACTGGTGACGCCGTCCAGGGAGACCACCAGCTCCGTACCCGTCGCCGTTCCCACATCGGACCGGCCCGCCTCGGCGCGCACACTCCGCTCCAGCCGTGCGATCGTACGAGCGGTGGCCGGGTCGTCGCCGGACGCCGCTGCTGTGCCCTCCCACTCCCTGGCACGCGTGGTCCGCAAGTAGTCCAGCAGTGCCGCGTGGATCGGCTCCGACCGGACTCCCGGGCTGGTCGCCGCCCATGCCAGGCGGGAGGCCGCGGCCGCCTCGTCGCTCACCAACCCCTCGGCCGCGCGCAGGTAGCCGGCCTCGCTGGCCAGTGAGAGTGCCGCAAAGATCGCGAAGGCAGCACCGAGTGTCGGCATCAGGGGCGTGGCGATCTGCGGCACCCGGTCCCGTTCCCCGACCGGTACGAGCGCCCGGACGCCGACCCGCGCCAGCGCCGCGACCAGCAGGGCGAGTAAGAGTCCGCCCACGACCAGCACCACCGCCGGCAGCGAGGTCAACCAGTCCACCACATCACCTCCAGCGCGTTCCCGTGAGCGCTCCACGGCGACGCGACATCGGGCCTCGCGACCTGGAGCTCCTGGCCGATCACTTTCCATCACTTTCACTGAGCGATCACATGATCACAGGTCGAGGACCCCAGAAGCTCGCGACGCCCGGCAGGGCATCTCTTTCGGCCCAAGGCACCCCTCACACCGTGGGAACCGGATACTGCTCCTGCGCCCGGATGCCGGAGCGGACGAGCGGAACGGATGAGGAGTACGACCAGTGACCAGCGACGACCGCACAGGACCGCCCAACTTCGGCAGTGAACGCGACATGCTGCGCGCTTTTCTCGACTACCACCGCGCCACCCTCGCCATGAAGTGCGAAGGGCTCACCGACGACCAGTTGCGGCGGCGGTCGATGCCGCCGTCCACGTTGTCGCTGCTCGGTCTGGTGCGGCACATGGCGGAAGTGGAACGCGCCTGGTTCCGCCGGGTGTTCGAGGACAAGGACGCACCCATGGTGTGGTCCGACGAGATCGACTTCCAGGCGGCGTACGACGCGAGCGGGTCGACCAGGGCGGAGGCGTTCGCGGCCTGGGAGGCCGAGGTGGAGACCTCGCGCCGTATCGAGCGCGCGGCCGGCTCCCTGGACCAGGCCGGATACCAGCCGAGGTGGGAGGAGGAGGTGTCGCTGCGGATGGTGATGCTGCACGTGCTGCTGGAGTACGGCCGCCACAACGGCCACGCCGACTTCCTGCGCGAGGGCGTCGACGGCACCGTGGGCGCCTGAGCAGCCGTACGGCCTGGGCCATGGTGGGAGTCGCCGGAGTTCCCGAGCCGCACACCGGCTGGACGTTCAGGTGCTCCGCCACCCGGCCGAGGCCGGAGCCGGCCTGACCGTGGCCTCCCTGCTGACGATGCTGCTCAGGGACGAGGCGGACCGGCAGGGCGGGCGCGGGCGGGCGCGGCTAGGCGGCGATCCGTACCTTCTTCGTCACCGTCACCTGGTCCAGGTCGGACACCCGTACCGTCACCGTCATCGTCCACTCGCCCGCGATGGGGAGGTTGACGGAGTCGGCGGCCCAATAGCCGCCGCGGTCGGTCACGTCGGCGGGGAGCGGGCCGATCTTCTGGGCGGCGAGGGTGAAGGACAGGCGGAGTTCGGGGACGGTGGAGATGCCGTCGTCGGGGCCGAAGACGACCGCCAGCACGGAGTTCGCGCCGACCCGGCCCGGGTCCAGGGTGATCTGCACCTTGCCGTGGCCGTTCGGGGTGCCGACGTCGAAGGGCACCATGGAGACGGAGGTCGCGGGGATGCCGACCGTGTCCGACGCCGTTTCCGACCCGGCCGCCTCGGCCGCGGCCCGGCCGGGCAGGGTGCCGGTGAGGATCGTGGTGATGCCCAGGACGGCGACGCCGATGGCCACTTCGGCGAGGACCGAACGGCGCAGGGCGGCCCGGTGGCTGCCGGTGGAGGTGCCGGGCGGTGCGGCGTCGAGGGTCCGCGGGTCCTCCGCGGCCGACGAGTTCTCCGCGGTCGACGACTCCTCAGCGGTCGGTGGGGCCGCCGCGGTCGATGGGGCCGCCGCACTCGTTCGATCCGCCGCGGTCGTCGGGTCCGCCGGGGCCGACAGGTCCGCCGGGGCGCCGACCGGCAGCGGGACGCGGTCGACGGCCGTCACGGCCGGGGCCGGCGCCAGTTTCGCCGTCCAGCGGCGGGACTGCGAGGCGGCCGCCAGCAGCAGGGTCACCGCGGCGAGTTTGACGAGGAGGAGCCTGCCGTACGACGTGTCGGTGAGGGCCTGCCAGGAGCCGAGGCCGCGCCAGGACTGGTAGACGCCGGTGACGACGAGGACCGTCACCGCGGCGAAGGCGACGCGGGAGAAGCGGGTGACGACGGCGGCGGGCAGGGGCGTGGCGGAGCGCTGGAGGGTGATGAGGAGGGCCGTGAGGCCGCCCAGCCAGAGCGCCATCGACAGGAGGTGCAGGACCGACGACGTCATCGCCAGCGGTACCTGGATGCCGGCCGAGGCGTGTTCCGCCGCCGCCCAGGTCAGGGCCAGGGCGGCGGAGAGAGCGGCGGCTGTGGCGAGCAGGGGGCTGGACGGGCGGTCGCGGTTCACCCGCTTGCGGAGGAGGAGGTAGAGGGCGGCGGTGAGCGCCAGCAGGGCCATCCTGGCGAGCAGGGCCAGGCCGGGGCGGGCGGTCGCGGACTTGGCGAGGGCGGAGAGGTCGAAGGCCGTCGCCGGGGAGGTGCCCTCCTCGTAGGGGGCGCGCAGGACGAAGAGGAAGAGGGTGGCGGCGAGGAGGGCCCACCACGCCGTGCGGATCGGTGTGCGGAGGGGGGCGGGGTCCGGCGGGCGGCAGACGGCCAGGAAGGCGACGGTGCCTATGAGCAGGGCCACGGCGAGGTACGCGACGTAGCGGCCGATGTTGTAGAGGCTGCCGGTGACCGGGTTCTCGACAGGGCCGGTGGAGACGGTCGCCGTGGTCGCCGACGGCTTGCCCACGGAGAAGGTGAGGGCGCCGGAGACGGGGTGGCTGTCCGCCGAGACGATCCGCCAGGCCACGGTGAACGTGCCGGTGCCCAGCTTCTTCGGGAAGGTGATCCGGGCGGTGTCCGAGCCGGCCGGGCCGTGTTCGGCCTCGCTGGTGCCCACCCGGTGGTTGGTGGGGTCGTACACCCGGAACGAGTCGTCGAGCAGGCCGACGGACTCGGTGAAGGTGAGGGTGACGGAGCGCGGTGACGACTTGAGCACGGCGCCGTCGGCGGGGTCGCTGCCGCGCAGGGCCGCGTGCGCGGAGGCGGGGCCGGCCGAGGCGAGGAGGAGGGCGGCGAGGAGGGTGCCCAGGAGCGCGAGGGCGCGCAGGGCCCTGTGGTTCCTCCGGTTCCTGTGGTTGCCGGCCGGCGCCTGCCGCTTGTCGTGTCCTTCGCTCACGTCACCCGCTCCGAGGTCGGAAACACGCGTTCTCGGGTCATACGGCTGGGAAGCCTGTAGCGCTCACTTTGTCTGCGGGTGAGTCGGGGGCTGATCGCGTCCGCGCGGGTGAGCCGCACACCGACACGGCTCCGCGCCCCTTACGGGGCGCTTGAGTTCGGCCGCTGAAGGAGTCACCACGTCGGGCGCGCCGACACCCCGCCGTCCACCACCAGGTCGTGGCCGGTGATCCAGGACGCGAGCGGCGAGGCCAGGAGGACCACCGCGTTCGCCACGTCCTCCGCGCTCCCCAACCGGCCCGTGGGCACCGCCTCCTGCCATCGCCGCACCCCCTCCGGCCAGTCCTCCGCCAGCCCCTCCCGGTCGATCAGGCCCGGGGAGACGGTGTTGACGCGGATGCCGAGGCGGCCGTACTCCAGGGCCGCCGCCCGCGCGTGCATGACCACCGCCGCCTTCGCCGAGCTGTAGTGGGCGTGGCCGGGGGCCGGCTGGGTCGCCTCGATGGACGCGATGTGGGTGATCGTGCCGCCGCCGGGCAGCGCGCGCATGATCTCGGCGGCGGCCTGGGTGCAGGCGAAGACGCTGGTGAGGTCGGTGTCGACGACCGCGCGCCAGTCGGCCGCGGTCATGCCGGGCAGGGGCTGTACGGGCTGTACGGCCGCGTTGTTGACCAGGGCCGTCAGCCGTCCGCCGCCCCACTCCGCGGCCTCCCGGACCACGCGGTGGCAGGTCTCCTCGTCGCTCAGGTCTCCCCGTACGACCGTCGCCCTGCCGCCGAGGGCCACGATGGCCGAGGCCGCCTCCTGCGCCGCCCGGACCGCCGTGAGGCAGTGCACGGCCACCGCCGCGCCCTCCTCCGCCAGGCGCCGGGCGATGACCCGGCCGATACCGCCGCTCGCGCCCGTGACCAGGGCGGTCTGTCCTTCCAGGAGATGGTTCGTCATGGACGGCAGAGTTCCGTGATACGGGCCGCCTCGGACGGGTAACGCGCCGTGAGGTGGGCCACGTCCCCGTGTTCGTACCCCTCGAAGGTGAATCCGGGGGCCATGGTGCAGCCGAAGAGGGTCCAGGCGCCCGGAGTAGCCACGCGGGCGCCCATCCAGGTGCCGGCCGGGACAGTCAGCTGGATGTGCTGGCCGCCCAGGAGATCGGGGCCGAGGACCGGGGCGCGGGTGGTGCCGTCCGGGGCGAGGAGCAGGAGCTCCAGCGGGTCGCCCAGGTAGAAGTGCCAGATCTCGTCGGTGGGGAGGCGGTGCAGGGCCGAGTAGTCGTCCGCGGTGAGGAGGACCACGATCGCGGTGCCCTCGGGGCGGCCGTCGGCGCGTGCGGGACCGGCCCAGGTCTCCCGGAACAGGCCGCCTTCGCGGGGGATCGGCTGCAGGCCGAAGTGGGCGATGAGGTCATCGGGGGTCGGCATCGGGCTCGGGGTCGAGGAGGACATTGGGGAAGGCTACCGGCCGGGTGAGAAAAGCCAGTTGAGCGCGCTTTTCGGGCAGGTGGACGTCGGGGAGGTCGACCTCGGGGAGGACGACGGCCGGGCCGAGCTCGAAACCCTGGCGCCGGAAGCGGGCGATCGCCTTCGCGTTGCGGACGTCCGGGTCCACGACGATGCGGTGGCGATCGGGAGCGCGCAGGATGTACGCCGTGAAGGCGGTCAGCAGGGCCTGCGTCCAACCGGGGCGGGGGCCTTCGGGCCCGGCCGGGGCGAGCAGGACGTGGACGCCGATGTCGCCGGGGCGGACGTCGTAGCACTCGCTCACCCGGTCGGCCGCCGGCTCGTACGTCTGGAGGAGCCCGACCGGGTCGCCGTCCTTCTCGGCGAGGTAGGCGTGGTGGGTGTCGAGGGTCGCCATATGGGCGTAGATCTCGGTGACCTGGGGGCGGGTGAGGCCGGTCATGCCCCAGAAGGCGGCGCGTTCCGCGCTGACCCAGGTGTGGACGACGGCCGCGTCGCGCTCGGCGTCGAGGGGACGGAGCCGGACGGTGCCGAAGCGGGGGACGGGGTGTTCGAAGACAGGGGCGTGCTCGTGGCGCTCAGGCATAGGTGTTCTCCGTGAGGTCTGTGGGATCTGTGGGATCTGTGGGATCTGTGGGATCTGTGAGATCTGCGAGGTCCACGCGTTCCAGACGGGCCCAGTCGGTGACGACCGGGGCCAGTTCTCCCTCGAGCCACAGGGTGAGTTGGTCGGTGTGGTGGGGTGCGCCGGGGACGCCGTCCGCGCCAAGCGGGACCACCCAGAGGCTGTCGTCGCGGCGGGCCAGGTCCCAGACGTAGCGGGCGGCCGGGCCGCGCGCGGAGCGGTCGGTGAGGCCGGGGACGGCGGAGGTGCACAGCACGCAGTCGTGGTCGCCGGACAGGCCCGGTCCGTCGTACGACGGCTCGGGCAGCGCCCGCCAGGGGGCGAGGCGGTGGGTGTCGCCCCAGGTCCCGGTGGGCGGATCGGCCGCGACCTCCTCCACGGCCGCGCGGACGACGGCGGGGCGGTCGACGCCGTACAACTCCTCCGCCCTCAGGAGGTGTTCGAGGGCGAAGCCGATACGGGGGGTGAGGGCCAGCCAGGGGAGCAGGACCTCGGGGAGGGCCGGGGGCTCGGCGAGCGCGGCGAAGGCGGGGTGGGCGGCGAGGCGCCGTACGACGGCGGAGCGTACGGCCGCGTAGGCGGCGGCGCCGGTGCTGTCGGCGTCCATCCGGCGGTCCCAGGCGAGGAGACGGTCGCGAAGCTCGCCGGCCTCGGGGGTGAGGTCGTCGAGGGCGGCCAGGTGGTCGAGGAGAGGGGCGGCGGAGGCGAGGTGGGTGTCGGTGTGGATCGCGGGCATACCGGCGACGGACCAGGTGCGGCGCTCGTCGAGGCGGGCGCGGATGCGGTCGGCGCGGTGGGGTGGGGCGAACTCGACGCCGAGGGGGGCGGCCGGGCCGCGCTGGTTCGCCATCACGGCCACGCCGTCGGTGAGGTCGGCGTACGGCATCTCGTGCCAGCCTTGCCAGTCGTGGCCGGGGAGCCAGGCGGGGGCGAGCCGGGTGCGGTTGGTGTGGGAACGGACGGGGACGCGGCCGGCGACGCGGTGGAGGAGGCCGCCGGCGGTGTCGGCGGCGTGCACGACGTTGACGGGCTCGGCCCAGGCGTCGAAGGCCCGGTCGACGTCGGCGACGTCGCGGGCGCGGAGGAGGGGGAGGAGCGCGCTGAAGCCGAGGTCTCCGGTGACGCGGGGCGGATACCGAAGCGCCAACGCCTCGGCTTCGCCATCGGCGTACGTCTTCCCACCCGCACCACCCGTGCAGCTTTCGTGGTCAGCCGCGGGTGGGCCCTGCGGGGGCGGGCCGCCGTCGGCGACCGACGGAGCGGGCGCGGGGGCGGGTCGCGCGGCGGGGGCGGGCGGAGACGTGCGGCCTTCGCGGTCGGCTGCAGGTGGCCCCTGCGGGCGCGGGCCGCCGTCGGCGGCCGACGGAGCGGGCGCGGGGGCGGGGCGGGCGGCGGGGGCGGGCGGAGACGTGCAGCCTTCGTGGTCGGCTGCGGGTGGGCCCTGCGGGGGCGGGCCGCCGTCGGTGGCTGGTGGAGCGGGCGCGGTGGTGGGTTGGGCGGCGGGGGCGGGCGGGGACGTGCAGCCTTCGCGGTCGGCTGCGGGTGGGCCCTGCGGGGGCGGGCCGCCGTCGGTGGCTGGTGGAGCGGGCGCGGTGGTGGGTTGGGCGGCGGGGGCGGGCGGAGACGTGCGGCTTTGCTTGGTGGGAGCCGGTGGGGGCTGTGGCAGGCGGATGTCGGCGGCGGCCGTCGGGGGGTGCGGCGTTGGCTCGGGCTTCGGGTACTCGGTGATGACCGGGCCCCGGGGTGTTTCGAGCAGGTCGATCTGTAGTGGGGGGTTGCCGGAGACCTCGATCGTCTCCGTGTGGTGGTCGGCCGGGGTCCAGGTGCCGTCCGGGGCGAGGGCCTCCACGCCGGTCTCCGTGCGCCGCAGGCGCTCCCGGTAGAGGTCCTGGTAGTCGGCCATCGCGTTGGTGATGGACCAGGCGACCGTGCCCGTGTGGGCGAAGTGGGCGATGCCGGGGACGCCCGGGACCGCCAGGCCGATGACGTCGAACTCCGGGCAGGAGAGGTGGATCTGCTGGTAGACCCCGGGCGCCTCGATGAAGCGGTGGGGGTCGCCGGCGAGGAGGGCGTGGCCGGTGGTGGTGCGGGACCCGGCGAGGAGCCAGCCGTTGCTGCCGGAGGTGCCCGGGCCGTCCGTGGCGAACAGGGGGACCGCCTCCTCGCCCAGGTGCCGTACCGCCTCCTCGCGCCACAGCTTGGCCGGGAAGCCGGCGAACAGGATGTGGGTGGCCAGCCAGACGCCCAGCGGATGCCAGGGCTCCCAGGTGCCGGAGGCCAGACCGGTGCGGGCGAACTCGGGCGTGCGGGCCGCGCCGGCCGGCAGGCCCTCGTTGACGCCGGCCACGTACGCCCGTACCCACCGCGCCGTCTCCGGGTCCCGTCTCTCCAGCGCCTCGAAACAGCGTCTCGCCGTGTCCGCCAGGCGGGCCCGGCGGGCGAAGACGTCCCAGGCGACGGCGGGGGCGCCGAGGAAGGACGCCGACGTGCCCTGCGCACGGTGCCGTTCCACCTCCAGCTGCCAGGCCCGGTCATGGGCGGTGACCCGGCCCTGCGCGCGGGCGAGTTCGAGGGCGTCGCCCGCCCGCAGATGCGGGATGCCCCAGGCGTCGCGGTACGTCTCGATGGTCACCCGGTGACCCCCTTTTTTTGTGAGGTTAGCCTTACCTAATAGGAATCGCGGGGGAATCGTACGCGAAAGGTGCGGGAGTCGACGGGACCGGGGGAGGGCGGGCGGTCGCGGGCGCGCGGTGCCGGTCCGGGCGCGGGATCATCGAGCCATGGACGCCAACGCCGACTCCCCCGCCCTGCATCTCGCCCAGGACCCCGAGGCCGACGAACTCCTCAGCCGCAGCAGGCTCGCCGCGCTCACCGGCATGCTGCTCGACCAGCAGGTGCCGATGGAATGGGCGTTCAAGGGCCCGGCGACCATCGCGCAGCGCATGGGCACGGACGACCTGGACGCCCATGAGATCGCCGCCCAGGACCCGGAGGCGTTCGCCGCGCTGCTCTCCGAGAAGCCGGCCGTGCACCGGTACCCCGGCTCCATGGCCAAGAGAATCCAGCAGCTGTGCCAGTACCTCGTCGCGCACTACGACGGTGACGCCGAGGGCATCTGGCGTGACGTCGACAGCGGGGCGGAGCTGCTCCGGCGGCTCCAGGAACTGCCCGGCTTCGGGAAGCAGAAGGCGCAGATCTTCCTGGCCCTGCTGGGCAAGCAGCTGGGGGTGACGCCGACGGGGTGGCGGGAGGCGGCCGGGGCGTACGGGGAGGCGGCGGCGTACCGGTCGGTGGCCGACATCACCGGGCCCGAGTCGTTGGCGAAGGTGCGGGCCCACAAGCAGGAGATGAAGGCGGCGGCGAAGGCCGCGAAGGGCGGGGCGAAGTAGTGCGGGGGTAGCCGTAGGGCGCGCGTGGCGGGCAGGGCGGCCGTGGTCCTCGGGGCGTCATCCGATCAGCCCCTCCCTGCTGGCACGGCCGCCTCCTCCGGTCTCAGCTGGAACCATGACCGAGCCCCCCAGCACCGGCCCCGCCGACGACGACCGGAAGGCGCACGCCACCGGCACCGCTCGGCATGAGCCCGAACCGCCCCTCGAGGGACCGCTGCACGCCCTCTCCCGGGCCGCCTGGCAGATCGTCCTGCTCACCGGGATCGCCTCCCTGATCCTCGGCATCCTGGTGCTCATCTGGCCCGGCGCCTCGCTGCTCGCCGCCGGCGTGCTCTTCGGCATCTACCTGCTGATCGCCGGCGTCTTCCAGCTGGTCGCCGCGTTCGGCACGCACCGGGCGACCTCGCTGCGCGTGCTGGCCTTCATCAGCGGCGCGCTCTCGATCGTGCTCGGCCTCTTCTGCTTCCGCGGCCCCATGGAGTCGATCCTGCTGCTCGCCCTGTGGATCGGCATCGGCTGGCTGATCCGTGGGATCACCCAGACCATGGCCGCCGTGTCCGACTCCCGGATGCCCGCGCGGGGCTGGCAGGTCTTCCTCGGGATCGTCACGTTCATCGCGGGCATCGTGCTGATCGTCTCGCCGTTCAAGTCGGTCGCGGTGCTCACCCTCGTCGCCGGTATCTGGCTGGTCGTCGTCGGCATCGTCGAGATCGTCACGGCGTTCGGCATCCGCGGCCGCGCCAAGCAGATCCCGCAGGCCCTGTGAACGCCGGCCTCGTGAGCGCGCGCCTCGTGAGCGCGGGCCTCGCGTGCGCGGGCCTCATGGGCGCGGGCCTCATGGGCGCGGGGTTCGTGAGCGCGGGCCTCATGGGCGCGGGGTTCGTGAGCGGCGCAGGGTTCACGAGCGGCGCGGGCCTCATGAGCCGCGCGGGCTTCACGAGCCGCACGGGCTTCACGAGCCGCGCGGGCTTCACGAGCCGCGCGGGCCTCACGAGCCGCACGGGCCTCACGAGCCGCACGGGCTTCACGAGCGCGGCCCCCGTCGGCGTCGCCCCGTCCACTTCGTCAACCTCGCGCCCCGCAGGTACGCCGAGCGAGCGGTTCTCGCGTCCCGCGCGATGAACACCGCCCACTCCGTGGGGAGATGACCGGCATGAGCAGCGGTCCCTCGACCGGACGTCGCCCGCGGTCAGGCCCCGCCTGGCCGCGGGCGCTCGTGCTGCTGCTCGTCCTGCTGCTGGCCGGCGTCCCGACGGTGGCCGAGGCGCTCGCCGTGGCCGCCCCGGCCGTCTCGGCGGAGACCGTCGAGCACGACGTCCTCGACATCCCGCTACGGCCACCCGCCCGCGCCGTCCACCGCGCCGACGTACCCCAGCGTCCCGCACCGCTCCCCGGCCCGGCGCCCGCCGGCCCGGCGGACCGCCACCGGCCCTGCCCGGCGGCACCGCGTCCGCCGTACGCGACCCCCCTCCTGCGCACCGTGGTCCTGCGCTGCTGACCGACCGGCCTGTCCCGCACTCCCCCCAGGTCAGTCAGCTCTACGCAAGGAACCCAGTCATGTCCTCAGACCCGTACGCGGTCCTGCGCGCCCTGCTGCGCGCGGAAGCCGTTCGCAGCACACCGAAGCCGGAGACGAAGACGGCGGAACCACCGCGGCCGCGGCCGCGGGAGCAGAAGCGCGGTTGATCCCGCGGAGCTGAGCCGGGTGGCCCGTGCGGGCGCCCGGCTCACCTGCGTCGGCGGGCCGTACCGAACAGCGACCGGGTGATCTCCCGGCCGAGCTGCGTACCCACCGACCGGGCGAGGGACTTGAACATCCCGCTGCTGACCACCTGTTCGACCAGCGACGGTTCTTCCCTGCGGGCTTCGGGGGCCCGCGGCTCGGCCGGCGCCCGCTGCAGCTTCTCGTACGCCGACTCCCGGTCCACAGCCTGTGCATAACGTCCGTGGAGCGCGGACCCGCGCACCGCCGCGTCCAGCTCCGCCGCGTCCACCGGCCCCATCAGGGACTCGGGAGCCCGCAGCCGGGTCGCCGCGACCGGTGTCGGGGCACCCTGCTCGCCGAGCACGGTCACCACGGCCTCGCCGGTGCCGAGCCCGGTGAGCAGTTCCTCGAGGTCGTACGACGACTTCGGGAAGGTCTGCACGGTGGCCCGCAGCGCCTTCTGGTCCTCCGGAGTGAAGGCCCTGAGCGCGTGCTGGACACGGTTGCCGAGCTGGCCGAGGACCTCGGACGGTACGTCCTTCGGGGTCTGCGTGACGAAGAAGACGCCGACCCCTTTCGAGCGAATCAGGCGCACGGTCTGCGTGATCGAGTCCAGGAACGCCTTCGAGGCGTCGTCGAACAGCAGGTGCGCCTCGTCGAAGAAGAAGACCAGCCTGGGCCGGTCGGCGTCGCCGATCTCGGGGAGGTCGTGGAAGAGGTCGGCGAGCAGCCACATCAGGAAGGTGGAGAAGAGGAGGGGCTTGTCCTGGACTGCGGGGAGTTCGAGGACCGAGACGATGCCGCGGCCGTCCGGGGCCGTACGCAGGAAGTCGGCCGTGTCGAACTCCGGCTCGCCGAAGAAGTCCGCCATGCCCTGGGCCTCGAACGCGGTGAGCGAGCGCAGGATCACCCCGGCCGTGGCCGTCGACAGCCCTCCGATGTCCTTCAGTTCCGCCCTGCCCTCGGCGGAGGTGAGGAAGGCGACCACCGCCCTGAGGTCCTTGAGGTCGACCAGCTCCAGGCCCTTGGTGTCGGCGTAGTGGAAGATCAGGCCGAGGGACTGTTCCTGGGTCCGGTTGAGCTGGAGCACCTTCGCGAGCAGCAGCGGGCCGAAGCTGGTGATCGTCGCGCGGACGGGGATGCCGTGGCCGAGGCCGCCGAGCGCGAGGAACTCGGTGGGGAAGCCCGTCGCCGTCCACTGCTGGCCGACCTCGCCCGCCCGGGCCCTGACCCGGTCGTTCGCCTGCCCGGGCCGCGCGACGCCGGACAGGTCGCCCTTGACGTCCGCCAGGAACACCGGGACACCGTGCGCCGAGAGCTGTTCGGCGATCAACTGGAGCGTCTTGGTCTTGCCGGTGCCGGTGGCGCCGGCGACCAGTCCGTGGCGGTTGAGCATGGGGAGGGGGATGCGGACCTGTGCGCCGGGAAAGCACCGGCCGTCCCGCAGAACGGCGCCGAGATCCAGCGCCTGACCGGCGAAGGCGTACCCGGCGGCGATCTCGTCGGCCACGGGATCGTCGGCGCCCGCGGGGTCCTGCTCGGCGGCCGTGGCGGCCGTGGCCGGGGTCGTGGCACCGGCTTCGTCGGCGTCACCGGCACTCATCATCGGACCCCCTGTTCCCCTTTAGCCCACTTGATGACCTTTACGGTGTCTTTTCCAGCGTCGCACTCGGTCGCCATGGCTGCGCCCGGAACGTCTGGACCGGTAGGCTTTCCGTGTGATCTTCAAGCGCATCGGAAACGGCCGGCCGTACCCCGACCACGGCCGGGAGAGCACCCGGCAGTGGGCGGACGTCGCACCGCGCCCGGTCCGCCTCGATCAGCTCGTGACGACCAAGGGGCAGCTCGACCTGGAAACCCTCCTGGCCGAGGACTCGACGTTCTACGGCGACCTCTTCGCGCACGTCGTGAAGTGGCAGGGCGACCTGTACCTGGAGGACGGGCTGCACCGCGCGGTCCGCGCCGCCCTCCAGCAGCGTCAGGTGCTGCACGCGCGCGTGCTCGAACTCGACTGATCACCCGCCAGCCACCGGGCATTTGCCGCCGGTTGGCCCTTTCGGGTTGGACCGCGCGACGTCGGATGATCATCTATTAGTCAACGAACCCGTGGCGCACTACGCTGCGCTCATGAGCATGCTGACTCCCCCCGGCATGGGCGGCCAGTACCGGATCACAGGGGACAAATACCCTCGCATGCGCCCGCGCCGGCGGCGTGCCCGGCTCGTCCTCTCCGTGGTCGCCTCCGTCACCGCGCTCGGCCTGGTCGGCTGGGGCACCCTGCAGCTCATCGACGTCTTCACGGGCGGCGGCGGGACGGCGTCTGCGGCCGGTTCGTCGGGCGACTGCGTCAAGCAGGCCGCCGCGAGCGCGAGCCCCGCGGCCGGTGCGTCGGCCCGTACCTCGGCCGCGGTGTTCCCGAAGCCGGCCCAGATCACGGTGAACGTCTACAACGCCACCACCCGCACGGGCCTGGCCAAGGACACCGCGGACGAACTGAAGAAGCGCGGCTTCAAGATCGGCGACGTCGGCAACGCGCCGGCGAAGTTCGACCAGAAGGTCAAGGGCACGGCGATACTGCTCGGCCCCGCCACCGCGCTGAAGACCTCGCTCCCCGTCCTGGCCACCCAGGTGACGGCAGCCGACCAGCGCACGGAGGCGGGCCGCAAGGGATCCGCCGTGGACCTGATCATCGGCAACGCCTTCAAGACCCTGACCCCCCAGGCAACAGCCGCCAAGGCCATCACAGCCCTGTCGAACCCCACCCCGACAGCGTCGACTTCGAAGAAAACCTGCTGACAGGAGCCCTGAAGGGGCGCTGGGGGTACCCCCGGCCGAGGCCGGGGGAGGAACTGCGCGACAAGCCACGACGCACCCGCGGCCGCCGACGCGCCCGCGCCCCTGCGGCGTCGAAGCGAGCGGTTCGCTACTCGGCCGCCCCGTACAGCCGGTCCCCCGCGTCACCCAGCCCCGGCACGATGTACCCGTGCTCGTTGAGGTGGTCGTCCACCGCCGCCGTCACGACCGTGACCGGCGTGCCCGCCAGCTCCCGCTCCATCAGCTCGACGCCCTCGGGCGCGGCCAGCAGGACGACCGCCGTCACGTCGTCCGCGCCGCGCCTGATGAGCTCGCGGATCGCCGCGACCAGCGTGCCGCCCGTGGCCAGCATCGGGTCCAGGACGTACACCTGGCGCCCGGAGAGGTCCTCCGGCATCCGCGAGGCGTACGTGGACGCCTGCAGCGTCTCCTCGTTGCGGATCATGCCCAGGAAGCCCACCTCGGCGGTCGGCAGCAGCCGGACCATGCCGTCCAGCATGCCGAGCCCGGCCCGCAGGATCGGCACCACCAGCGGGCGCGGGCGGGCGAGCTTGACGCCGGTCGTGGCGGCCACCGGGGTCTGGATGTCGACGGCCTCGGTCCGCACGTCCCGCGTCGCCTCGTAGGCGAGCAGGGTGACCAGTTCGTCGGCGAGCCGCCGGAACGTCGCGGAGTCGGTGCGCTGGTCGCGCAGCGTGGTGAGCTTGTGGGCGACCAGGGGGTGGTCGACGACGTGGAGACGCATGTCCACAACAGTAACCGCGCCCCCGCACACCTCGCGCAGGCCCGCGCGACCCCACCCTGGCATCAAACCCCCCATCCGGGGGAAAGTGGAGGTGTCGGACTGGGGGTGATGTGACCGTGCCCGAGCTTCCTGAGCCGCCTGAGCGGCCGGACCGTGCGTACGGCGCGCCCGAGGGCGAGACGGAGGCCGAGCGGCGGCGCCGCCGGGCCTGGTTCCTGCGCGAGCTCGCCGAGGCGCGGGCGCTGCGCGAGCGGGTCCAGCCCCGCCGCGCCAAGGTGGCCCGCCTGCGGCACGCGATGCGCATGCGGACGTTCCGCTGGTAGGAATCGGCAGGAGTCCGCAGGACTCGCCAAGAGTCGGCAAGAGTCGTAAAGCCGATCCTTCGGCAAAGATCCACTCCTTGTGGCGCGTTGCGGTCCGTCACGGGGAAGGCCGTGCGTGGGCCGCGGGAAAACCCGCGTACGATCCGCAGGTGGCGGCAACGAGTGCGCTGGTGACTGCGTTGACGGGCGCATGGATGGCTCTTTGCATACGTGCGATCAAAACTGCCAGACACAGGGAGCCGAAGACGTCCCCTGAACGCCTTGTTTCTGCCACGATTCCGAGTGGGCGGGGCTCGGAGCACAGCTCTCCCCGCCCAGAACCTCCGCCGGGGGGACCCCCAACCGGCACGCCTAAGACCAGTGGGAGAGTCACGGTGTACTTCGCCGCACTGCTCGCGCGCACCGAAGACGGGTGGGAAGCGAGCGACACAGAGCTCGACGATGTGGAGACCCTGTCGGACCTGGCCGACCTGGCCCGGGAATCGGCGCCGGACGCCGACGACACGGTGCTCGTCTTCATCGAGCAGGAAGACGCGTGGTTCGGCGTCGTGCGCGTCGACGGCGAGGAGGACCCCCGGGTCTTCGTCTCCAACGCAGCCGCCGCCGCCCGCAGCTCGTACGGCGAGCTCCTGCTCACGGACGAACTGCTCGGAAGGGAGCCCAAGGACGAAGACGACGACCTGGACGCCCTCGACCTCGACGGCACCGAGGACGGTGAGCCGGATGCCGAGGAGGACGACGACGCGGACGGTTCCGCCGTGCCGGCCGGCCCGGTCGGCGACGCCGCGATCCTGGACGACCTGGGCGTGAGCGCGAAGGAACTGCTCTCCCTGGACGAGGACGCGCTCGGCGAGATCGCCGAGGCCCTGGGCGCCTCCGACGTCCTGGAGACCGTCCGCTGACCCTCCACGAGGCCTGCGGGTCCCCCGACCCGGTACGCGACCGCTGGCGGGCTGCGATGCGGCTCGCTCTGGACGAGGCCGGCCGGGCCGTCCAGGGCGGGGACGTCCCCGTCGGCGCCGTCGTGCTGTCCCCGGACGGTACGACGGTCCTCGCGGCCGGGCACAACGAACGCGAGGCCACCGGCGACCCCACCGCGCACGCCGAGGTCCTCGCCCTGCGCCGGGCCGCCGCGGCGCTCGGGGAGTGGCGGCTCACCGGCTGCACCCTGGTCGTCACGCTGGAGCCCTGCACGATGTGCGCCGGCGCCCTGGTCCAGTCCCGGGTGGACCGGGTGGTCTACGGCGCCCGCGACGAGAAGGCCGGAGCCGCCGGGTCCCTCTGGGACGTCGTCCGCGACCGGCGCCTGAACCACCGCCCCGAGGTCGTCGAGGGCGTCCTGGCGGACGAATCCGCCCGCCTCCTCACGGACTTCTTCCGCACCCGCTGAGGCGCCTTCCCGGGCCTCCGAATACCGATTTCAGAGCAGGGCCCGGCGTGCTGTAAGGTCTCCCTCGGTAGCGTGTCCGAGCGGCCGAAGGAGCTCGCCTCGAAAGCGAGTGTGGCGCAAGTCACCGAGGGTTCAAATCCCTCCGCTACCGCTGTCGCCTGAGGGGTGGCTCCGACTCGGAGCCACCCCTCAGGCGTTACGCCGACGGCTCGGGGCGCTTGCCCGCGTAGTTCCAGACGAGGGCACCGAAGACCGGGGCGTGGAGCAGGAACAGCACCCAGAGCCACTTCGGGACGTACCTGACCCGCTCCGACGGCGTGCGGACGCAGTCGAGCAGTGCCGCCACGACCAGCACGATCAGCAGGGTGATGAGCCCGAAGGCCGTCGCCGTCATCAGCATGTGCACTCTCCCTCTCGACTCCGGGTGACCCGGGTTCGCTTCCGATGCCTCGGCCCTTCATCGGAGCGACCCCCGCGATCGGTTCACGCGCCCGGCTCATGCGATCGGTTCACGCGATCGGTTCACGCGATCGGTTCACGCTCCGAAGATTCGGAGATTCGGAGAAAAAAACCCGGCACCCATCGCGCCGTTGGTCATACAAAACGATCGGAGGGTTACACTCGCGCCCGGCAACCGGGGGAACCCGGGGGAAGTGACAGGGGAGAGGCCAGGTGGCGGTGAACGCCAAGAAGATCGCCGTCTACGTACTCGTGATCTTCGCGCTCTACGTGATCATCACTGACCCGCCCAAGGCGGCGGACTGGGTCCAGATAGTCTTTCAGGGCATATCGGACGCCGCGAAGGCCGTGGGTGACTTCTTCACCTGGCTGGCCGACGGGGCGAAGTAGCCGCACCGGGAGTACCCATGATCCGCCACCTGGTCCTCTTCAAGCTCAACGAGGGCGTCGAGCGCGACGATCCGCGGGCCGTCGCGGGCGCCGAGGCCTTCTCCGCCCTCCGCGGCCAGATCGAGGAGCTGCGCTTCTGGGAGTGCGGCTGGAACATCACCGACCGCCCCATCGCCTACGACTTCGCGATCAACTCGGCGGTCGAGGACCGGGACGCGCTCAAGCGGTACCTGGAGCACCCGGCCCACCAGGCCGCCGCGGCGCAGTGGCGGGAGTTCGGCACATGGGTGATCGCCGACTACGAGTTCTGAGCCATACGGCGGCATCCGGACCCTCAAGCCCCTCGCCTGCGACGGCGGGGGGCTTTACTGCGCCTTATGCCTCAACTTGCCAGTATTAATACCCAACACGACGTTACCAGGTGCTTGCACACAGTGCACATGTCTTGTGATGCTATGACCGCTTTTGACGGATGATTGACCGATGAAGAGGTGGCGTTGACCGTGTCGGCCAGTTCTGCGCCGCCCCAGGAAGAGGCGCCCGCCCCCACTCAGAATCCCGCCCAGCCCCCCGCCCAGACCGCAGCCCAGACCGCAGCCCAGGCCCTCACCGAGACCCCCGCCACCCCCGCCCAAGCCGCCGCCCCCGCCCCGGAGAAGCGACGGGGAGCCGACACCCGCGCGCTGACCCAGGTGCTCTTCGGACAGCTCAAGGAGCTCAAGCCGGGCACGCCGGAGCACAACCGCGTGCGCGCGGCGCTCATCGAGGCGAACCTCCCGCTCGTGCGCTACGCGGCCGCCCGCTTCCGCTCCCGCAACGAGCCGATGGAGGACGTCGTCCAGGTCGGCACCATCGGACTCATCAACGCCATCGACCGCTTCGACCCGGACCGGGGTGTGCAGTTCCCGACCTTCGCGATGCCGACCGTCGTCGGGGAGATCAAGCGCTACTTCCGGGACAACGTCCGCACCGTGCACGTACCGCGCCGGCTGCACGAGCTGTGGGTCCAGGTCAACAGCGCGACCGAGGACCTGACCACCGCCTTCGGCCGCTCCCCCTCGACCGCCGAGATCGCCGAACGGCTGCGGATCAGCGAGGAGGAGGTGCTCTCCTGCATCGAGGCCGGCCGGTCGTACCACGCGACCTCCCTGGAGGCCGCGCAGGAGGGCGACGGACTGCCGGGCCTCCTCGACCGCATCGGCTACGAGGACCCGGCCCTGGACGGCGTGGAACACCGCGACCTGGTCCGCCACCTGCTCGTCCAACTCCCCGAGCGGGAGCAGCGGATCCTCCTGCTGCGCTACTACAGCAACCTCACCCAGTCCCAGATCAGCGCGGAGCTCGGCGTCTCCCAGATGCACGTCTCCCGCCTCCTGGCCCGCAGCTTCCAGCGCCTGCGCTCGGCCAACCGCATCGAGGCCTAGGGGCTGCCCCGGGGGGCCCGTTACCGGTCCGAGACCCGCCCCGGGCGACTTGGTGAGACCGTAACCGCAAACAGGATCGAGCCATCACCGGCGCGAGCGAATCGCTCACCAGCGCACTTCCCGACAGTTGAGGGTCGAAAAAGCGTCAGACCCCCTTCTTCCAGGGCGGATTCGCCTCTCACATGTCGACATGTCACTACAGCGTGTTGCCGACATGTGACATTCTGCGGGAAGCGCGTTTGCCGGGGCCCCGGCTCCGGTATTCAGGTGAAGGCATCGTTCCTCGAAGGGAACGCCGCCGCGACCGTCCCGCGACCCAAAGGGGGTGGCATGTCCGCAGACCAGGGCAGCTCGAAGGTGCTCACGCCCACGAACAGCGAGGCAGCGCCCAAGGAGCTCGACGCCATCGACGTGCTCGACAGCATCGATGGCGCGATCGACGGCGCCCCAGCGCTGGAGGCCCCTCCGACCCCGGAAGTCCCGGTGGTCTCGGAGAACCTCGACACCCGCACCCTGTCCCGCTCCCTGTTCCTGCGGCTCGCCGCACTCGACGAGGACAGCCCCGAGCGTGCCTACGTCCGGGACACCCTGATCGAGCTCAACCTCCCCCTCGTGCGCTACGCGGCGGCCCGCTTCCGCAGCCGCAACGAGCCCATGGAGGACATCGTCCAGGTCGGCACCATCGGCCTGATCAAGGCGATCGACCGCTTCGACTGCGAACGGGGCGTGGAGTTCCCGACGTTCGCGATGCCGACCGTGGTCGGCGAGATCAAGCGGTTCTTCCGCGACACCTCCTGGTCGGTCCGCGTCCCGCGCCGCCTCCAGGAGCTGCGCCTGGCCCTCACCAAGGCCAGCGACGAGCTCTCCCAGAAGCTGGACCGCTCGCCGACGGTGACGGAGCTGGCGGCCGTCCTGGGCGTCTCCGAGGAGGACGTGGTCGACGGCCTCGCCGTGGGCAACGCGTACACCGCCTCCTCCCTCGACTCCCCGGCCCCCGAGGACGACGGCGGCGAGGGCTCCCTGGCCGACCGCCTCGGCTACGAGGACACGGCCCTGGAGGGCGTCGAGTACCGCGAGTCGCTCAAGCCGCTCCTCGCCAAGCTCCCGCCCCGCGAGCGCCGGATCATCATGCTGCGCTTCTTCGCGAACATGACCCAGTCCCAGATCGGCGAGGAGGTCGGCATCTCCCAGATGCACGTCTCCCGCCTGCTGACCCGCACCCTGGCCCAGCTCCGCGAGGGCCTGATCTCGGACTGAAGTCGCACCTACGGCTTCCTTACTGACGGAGCGTCAGCCACACTGGCGCGATGCCGCTCCGCAGGACGCAGATCCGTAGGACCCAGATCCGCCGGACACCGATCCACCGGACACCGATCCGCAGGACACCGGGTGGCCGCGGGGCCGACACCCCCGCGGCGCCGGCGGTCGGCCCGGCGCGTCCCCGCAGGGCGCCGGGCGGCCGGTGGGGCACCGTCACGGCGGCCTCGGCGGTCGCCGCCTGCCTGGCCTCGGCACTCACGGCGTGCGGAGGCGGCGGCAACGGCGGCTACACGGCGGTGGGCGCGGCAGGCGGCGCGGCGAGCACGTCGGCACGGCCGACGGGGTCGGTGACGCTGGTCCCGCTGGACGGGGCGAAGGGGGCGGGCGGACGGACGGCTCCGACGGACGGGCCGACACCGACCGCCACCACAGCCACCACAGCCATCTCGCCGTCCCTCACGACGAGTTCCCCCGGCTCCTCTTCCGGCCGCGACGGCGCCCAGCCCCCACGAAGCGATCCGGCGGTGCCCAACTCACCTCGGCCCGGCACCTCTTCGGCCTCCACCTCGCCCTCACCCGCCGCCCTCACCTGGAGCACCCCGACCCGCGAGGCCACGGACAAGCGGTGGTGCGAGAAGGTGACCGTCGTCTTCACCAACTCCGGCGGCACGGCGGTCCGTTCCGGCACCGTCACCCTCGGCACGCACATCATCGACCTGCTGGGCATCGACTGGGCGACGGTCACATCGACGGAGCCCGTGCCGGCCCCGGTCGCGCCCGACTCCCGTAAGGCCAAGACCTGGACGGTCTGCGTGGACGACTGGCGGGTGCCGCTCGGCATGCACGTCGAGACCCGGGTCGTGACGGTCGACTGGAGCTGAGCACGACGAAAGCCCGGGGCGCGCGACCCCGGGTCTCTTCGTCGTACGCCGGTGCGACCGCCGTACCGGCCGCCGCGGCGGCTGTCCTACATGAACGCGAGCCAGGCCACCGCCGCCACCACGACCACCACGGCGACGACGCCGAGGATCAGGCCGAGGCGGGGGCCGGAGGAGGAGTAGGTGGTCGCCGTCTGCTGAGGAGTCTGCGGGGCCTCGTCGACGAACGCGCGGAACATCTGGGTGCTGCCGGCGGGGTCGTAGTTGCCCTGGGGGCCCTGGGTGTTAGCCATGGCCCGAGACACTAGCGAATCCGGGGTTCCGGCCCAAGTGGGGGGCCTCCCGTACGTCCAGCCTGCCCCACCTGCGTGTTTACGTGCACAATACTTGCCTTTGCCAAGTTTTTATGCCCGCCCCGCCTGATTTATTTGCCTGTAGCAACCAAGCGGTTCTATGGTTGCCCCAAGCAACGAATACGGTCGTGAGGAGGTGTGCGGGATGGCGAAGCAGGCGCAGTTCGAGGAGCTGGCGCGTCAGCTCAGCGCGGTCGGAGCCGTGAAGCGGGATCTGGGCCGCATTCTGCCGCCGGAGTGCCCGACCGGCTCGGCGGCGGTACTGACGCTGCTCGGCCGCCACGGCTCCATGCGCATGAGCAAGCTCGCCGAGCTGCTCGCCGTGGACATGTCCGTGACCAGCCGGCACGTGGCGCACGTCGCCGAGCGCGGCTGGATCGAGCGGTCCCCCGACCCGGCGGACAAGCGCTCCCGCATCCTGCACCTCACCCCCGCGGGCGAGGCGACCCTCGTGGACCTGTCCCGGCGCAGCACCGCACTGCTCGCCGAGCGCCTCGGTGACTGGAGCGACGAGGAGGTCGACCAGCTGATCCAGCTGATGACCCGGCTCCGGGACAGCTTCGGGGACTGCCGGGCCACGGCCCCGCACCTGCGGCCCGCCGCCGTCACGGCGCCGGCCCCGGGCGCCGCGAAGCCCCCGGCCGAGGCCAGGGTCACGGTCACCTCCGCCGCCCGCGCCCCCACGCCCGTACTCGAACCGACGACCACCCGTACACCCGTATAAGACGTAAGAAAAGGAAGCTCATGGCAACGACCACACCGGCCGGTGTGCGGGCTCACGCCAAGCACGGGGGAGGCGGCGCCGGCAGCTCCGCCGAGCAGGCCCCGATGACCCACCGGCAGATCATGGAAGCCCTCACCGGGCTGCTGCTCGGCATGTTCGTGGCGATCCTGTCGTCGACGATCGTCACCAACGCCCTGCCGCACATCATCGGCGACCTCGGCGGCGGCCAGTCCGCCTACACCTGGGTCGTCACCGCCTCGCTGCTCGCCATGACGGCCACCACCCCGCTGTGGGGCAAGCTCTCCGACCTGTACAGCAAGAAGGCGCTCGTCCAGATAGCCCTGGTCATCTACGTCGCGGGCTCCATGGTCGCCGGTCTGTCGCAGAACCCCGGCATGCTGATCGCCTGCCGTGTCGTCCAGGGCATCGGCGTCGGCGGTCTGTCGGCGCTCGCCCAGATCGTCATGGCCGCGATGATCTCGCCGCGCGAGCGCGGCCGTTACTCCGGCTACCTGGGCGCGACCTTCGCCGTCGCCACCGTCGGCGGCCCGCTGCTCGGCGGTGTCATCACCGACACCTCGTGGCTGGGCTGGCGCTGGTGCTTCTACGTCGGCGTCCCCTTCGCCGTCATCGCGCTGATCGTGCTGCAGAAGACCCTGCACCTGCCCGTCGTGAAGCGGGACGTCAAGGTCGACTGGGCCGGCGCGTTCTTCGTCGCCGCCGCCGTCTCCCTGCTGCTGCTCTGGGTCACCTTCGCCGGTGACAAGTACGACTGGATCTCCTGGCAGACGTACGCGATGGTCGGCGGTTCGATCGTCCTCGGTCTGATCTTCATCCTGGTCGAGTCGAAGGCCAAGGAGCCGATCATCCCGCTGCGGCTGTTCCGCAACCGCACCATCACCCTGGCCTCGCTGGCCTCGCTGTTCGTCGGTGTCGCGATGTTCACCGGCACGGTGTTCTTCAGCCAGTACTTCCAGCTGGCCCGCGACAAGTCCCCGACGATGTCCGGTGTGCTGACGATCCCGATGATCGGCGGTCTGTTCATCTCCTCCACCGTCTCGGGGCAGTTCATCACCCGCACAGGACGCTGGAAGGCATGGCTGGTCAGCGGTGGCGTGCTGGTGACGGCGGGCCTGGGCCTGCTCGGGACCATCCGCTACGACACGGCGTACTGGAAGATGTCGATCTTCATGGCGCTGATGGGTCTCGGCATCGGCATGATGATGCAGAACCTGGTGCTCTGCACGCAGAACCAGGTCGCCCCGTCCGACCTCGGCTCGGCCAGCTCCACGGTCACCTTCTTCCGGTCCCTGGGCGGTGCGGTCGGCGTCTCGGCCCTGGGCGCGGTGATGGCCAACCGGATCACGCACTACATCACGGACGGCATCGCCTCCCTCTCCCCCAAGTACCAGGCCGCCCTGGCCGGTTCCAGCTCGTCCACGGACAGCATCCCGGACCTGAGCAAGTACCCGAAGCCGCTGCGCACCCTCGTGGAGAGCGCCTACGGCCACGCCATCGCCGACGTCTTCCTGATCGCCGGTGGCCTCGCGGCCCTCGCGTTCCTGATCAGCCTGTTCATCAAGGAGGTCCCGCTGCGGACCAAGGGCGGGCTGGCCCAGGCCGCCGAGGGCGAGAACGCGGGAAGCCCGGAGACCGTGCCCGCCGCCGCGCCGGTCGCGGCTCCCGTCGAGGAGCAGCAGGTCCCCAGCTGGGCCGCCCCGGTCGTGAGCGGCACCACGGAGGCCGCGGCCGCCGCCGAGGCCACCCGGCAGTTCGCCGCCGTGGCCACCATCGCCGGTCCCGAGCAGTCGGCGGGCTCCGGCTCCACCCCGGTGCACGGCTACGTGCGCGGTGCCGAGAGCGCGCCGGTCGCGCAGGCCGCGGTCACCCTGATCTCGCTGTCCGGCCGCCAGCTGGGCCGCTCGGTCGCGGGCTTCGACGGTTCCTACCGGCTGGACGCGCCCGGTGCGGGCTCGTACGTGCTGATCGCCTCCGCCGACGGCTACCAGCCGCAGGCCTCCACGGTCGTGGTGGGCGAGGAGCCGGTGCCCTACGACATCCTGCTGAGCGGTACCAGCGGCCTGAGCGGCGTCGTCCGCGGCGCCGGGAGCGCGCTCCCCGTCAAGGACGCGATGGTCATCGTCACCGACGTGCGCGGCGACCTGCTGGCCACCGCGGCCACCGGTGAGCAGGGCGACTTCCGCTTCGGCGAGCTGGTGCCGGGTGTCGTCACGGTCGCGGTGAACGCGGCCGGGTACCGGCCCCGCGCCCTGCCGGTCGAGATCGCCGGCACCGGGGTCACCCGGATCGAGGTCGACCTGGACGCCGGCGCCCGGCTCCAGGGTGTCGTACGGGCCCCGCACGGCCCGCTGGCCGACGCCCGCGTGACCCTCGTGGACGCGGCGGGCAACGTGGTCGGCACGTCCACCACCGGCCTGGACGGTGCGTACGCCTTCGCCGACCTGGACGGCGGTGACTACACCGTGATCGCGACGGGCTACCCGCCGGTCGCCACGGCCCTGAACGTCACCGGTGCCGGCGTCGACGGCCACGACATCGAACTCTCCCACCCTGGCGAGTAGTTCCCACTCCGGCCCGTGGCGGGCGCGCCCACAAGGAGGCGTCCGCCACGGGCCGGTTCCATAAGGCCAATTTGTAATCGTTTGACTGTCGGACTGTATGAACGTCCGAGTGTTCGCAGGGAGAGACGGGATGGGACTGACCGCGAGGATCCGCACCCGGGACGGATGGGCCGTGTCGCACGCGGTCGTCACGGTGACCGACATGACCGGCAGCCAGGTGCTGCGCGCCGAGGCCGACGACGAGGGCACGGTGCGCGACCCGAACCCGCTCGCGCCGGGGGCGTACACCGTCATCGTCACGGCGCTGGGCTACGCGCCCGCCGCCTCCAGCGCCATCGTCACCGCGAGCGGCCGCGCCGAGATCGGCGCGGTGACGCTGGCGCGGCAGGGCGGCACCGAGCTGCCCCCGCCGGGCCCGTGGACGGTGGACCCCGCGCACTCCACCGTGGGCGCGGTCGCCCAGCACCTGGGCATCTCCAGCGTCCGCGGCCGCTTCACGGACTTCAGCGCCGGGATCGAGATCGCCCCCGACGACGTCACCAAGTCCCGCGTCCAGGCGGTCATCCGGGCCGCCTCCATCGACACCGGCAACGGCATGCGCGACACCCACCTGCGCTCCGCCGACTTCCTGGACGTCGAACGCCACCCCGAGATCACCTACTTCTCGACGGGCCTGACGCCGGCCGGCTCGGACCGCTGGACGGTGCACGGCGAGCTCGCGCTGCACGGTGTCGTACGACCGGTCGACCTCGCCCTCGCCTACCTCGGCACCGGCGCCGACCCGTGGGGCGGCACGCGCGCCGCGTTCCGCGCGACGACCGAGCTCCACCGCGAGGACTTCGCCATGAACTACAACCAGGTGGTGCAGGCGGGCATCGCCGCCATCGGTACGACCCTCAAGATCGAGCTGGAGGTCCAGGCGGTCCAGGGCGAGTCGCTGCCGCAGGGGTGAACGTGAGCCCGGCAGGGACATGCTGAGCGGGCTCCGCGGCCCTAGGCTGGCGCCATGGCACCGAACATCGCGACGAACACCGCCGTCTCCCTCGACGAACTGCTGGACTTCGTACGACCCCGCCACCGCGCGATCCTGCTCACCCGACGCGCCGACGGCAGCCCGCAGGGGTCGCCGCTGACCTGCGGGGTCGACGACTCCGGGCGCATCGTCGTCTCCACGTACCCCGAACGGGCCAAGACGCGGAACGCGAAGCGGGACGAGCGGGTGAGCCTGCTCGTCCTGAGCGACGACTGGGACGGGCCGTGGGTGCAGGTGGACGGACGCGCCGAGGTGATCGACTCCCCCGAGTCGGTGGAGCCGCTGGTGGAGTACTACCGGAACATCGCCGGGGAGCATCCGGACTGGGACGAGTACCGGGCGGCGATGGTGAAGCAGGGGAAGTCGATCATCCGGGTGACGCCGGAGCGGTGGGGGCCGGTGGCCACGGGGGGTTTTCCGGCACGGTTGGCTTCGCCGGACGCGTAAGGGGGAGGGCCGGGCGCCTGCGAGCTCGGGGGTGCGTCGCCGTTCGCGGGTGCGGGTTCGCTGTGGCCGGTCGCGCCCACGCGGCGGAGCCGCATGTCGGACACAGCCCCGCGCCCCTAGGGGGGACTAGGCGCCCTTTGCCACCATCGCTTCGATTCCCGCGATCAGCAGGTCCAGCGCGAACGCGAAGTCCCTGTCCAGCATCTCGGCGACCGTGTCGCCGCCCCTTGCCGCCATGAGATCCCTGGACTCCTCGACGATCCGGGCTGTCGCCGGGGTCTCGGTCACCGCGGTCATCGCGGTGTCGAAGTACTCGTCCGGGGTCATGCCGGCCGCTGCCACGCGTTCGGCGAAGTGGCCCTCGATCGTGCCGTAGCCGTAGACGAACTGGAAGACGGCCGAGATCGCGCCGGTCACGCCGTGCGCGGGCAGACCGGCGCGGCGCACCACCTGCTGGACCACTCGGGAGA
Organism: Streptomyces sp. NPDC001714; assembly: GCF_042892755.1. Taxonomy (NCBI): domain Bacteria; kingdom Bacillati; phylum Actinomycetota; class Actinomycetes; order Kitasatosporales; family Streptomycetaceae; genus Streptomyces; species Streptomyces sp. NPDC001714. Next base: position 539,698 of record NZ_JBIAUL010000003.1, on the reverse strand, counting down.
AGGCGAGCGAGTGGGGGCCGATGTTGAGGTAGCGGCCGGCCAGCGGGGAGAGCCAGGGGTGGCGCACCAGCAGGGCGCGGTACTCCGTGGCCAGCGCCCGCAGTTGCTCCCGCCAGTCGCCGGCGGCGGCGTCGGGCAGGCGCAGCTCGCCGAAGGCCGCGTCGAGGGCGAGTTCGAGCAGGTCGTCCTTGGTGTCGACGTACCAGTACACGGACATGGCGGTCACCTTGAGCTCGGCCGCCAGCCGCCGCATGGAGAACTTGTCGAGCCCGTCGGCATCGAGGAGCCGGACGGTGGCGGAGGTGATCCGGGCCCGGTCCAGACCGGACGGCTGACCGCTGCGACCGCCCTTGCCGCCCTCCTCCTCAAGCCACACACTGGCCCGCGCCATAGACACACCTTCCTCCACGCCCACTTCTGAAGATGCTAGAACTCCAACGCCCCTTCAGGGGCGCGGGGAACTGCGCGACCAGCCACAACGAGCCCGCACCCTGGACAGGTACCCCCACCCCCTCAGGCGACCTTCTTCTCCGCCTTCCTGAGAGGCCCCGCGGCCACGAACCCCCCGGCGACGACGGCAGCGGCCCCCACCCCGGCCTTCTCCCGGCACCCGTCGTACGTACGGCAAAGGGCGGTGACCGAGGAGGTCACCGCCCTTGCGCCGCTGTTCAGGAGTCCGTCAGCCGGTGCTCGCCTTCTGCGTGAGGTCGTAGAAGGTGGACGAACCCACCGTCACCTTCTTGAAGTTCTTCCCGACCCAGGAGGAGATCTGCGAGGACGTGCCGCTGCTGCTGCCGCCCATCATGCCGCCGCCGGTGCCGGAGGAGATGAAGTAGTGGATCTTGCCGTCCGCCACGTACTTCTTGAACTGGGCGAGCGTCGGGGACGGGTCGGTGCCGTTGAAGCCGCCGATCGCCATCACCGCGTCGCCGGTGGACAGCTGGTAGCTCGCCGCGTTCTGGGCGCCGATGGCCGCCGCGACCCAGGTGTACTGGGAGGAGTTCTTCTGCAGCAGCGCCTTGGCCTCGGAGCTGACGGTCGCGCCGTTCAGCAGACCGCCGGCGCCACCTCCGCCGCCCATGCCGCCGGCCTCGCCCGTCCGGCCGCCGCCGGGGAACCCGCCGGTGCCGTTCTGCGTGCTGCCGTTGCCGTTCTGCTGGTTCTGGCCGAAGCCGCCACCCGTGCCACCGCCGGGGAAGCCCCCGGTACCGCCGCCCGGGACGCCGCCGGTGCCGTTCTGGCCCTGCCCCTGACCCTGCGTGGTGCCGTTGCCGCCCTGCTGGTTCTGGCCGAAGCCGCCACCGCCGCCGAAGCCGCCGCGGCCGCCGCCCGGACCGCCGCCGAAGCCCATCATGCCGGCGCCGGCCGGACCGGCCGTCGGGATGGAGCCGGTGTGCGCGGAGTTCACCGTGGAGAGGGTGTACGCCGTCGGGCCCGCCAGCGCGGCCAATAGACCGACCGCGGCCGCGCCGAGGGCGAGCTGACGCGAGATCCGGCCCGCGAAGACCAGGCCGAGCGCGGCGGCCAGACCGCCGATCAGGACCAGGTACTTCAGCCAGGGCAGGTAGGAGGAGGTGCGGTCGAGGAGGACGTAGCCCCAGACCGCGGCCGAGACCACGGCGGCGGCGAGGGTGATCGACGCCCACAGCTCGGCGCGCTTCTCCCACAGCAGTCCCGCACCCATGCCGACGACCGCGGCGATGTAGGGGGCGAGGGCGACCGTGTAGTACTGGTGGAAGATGCCCGCCATGTAGCTGAACACGATCATGGTCATCAGCAGCGAGCCGCCCCAGACCAGGAACGAGGCCCGGGTCACCGATGTCCGCCTCAGCCTCTTGGTCGCCACCAGACCGGCGGCCAGGAGGATCAGCGCGGCCGGGATCAGCCAGGAGATCTGGCTGCCGATCTCGTCGTTGAACATCCGGTCCCAGCCGGTCGCGCCCCAGCGGCCGGAGCCGGTGCCGCCGCCACCGCCGCCGACGCTGCCGGTCTCGTCGCCGCTGATGCGGCCGAGACCGTTGTAGCCGAAGGTCAGGGACAGGAAGCTGTTGTCCTGCGAACCGCCGATGTAGGGGCGGGAGGAGGCCGGCCACAGCTCGACGATCGCCACCCACCAGCCGCCGGAGACCACCAGCGCGCCGGTGGCCAGGGCCAGCTGCCCGATCCGCTTCTTCCACGTGTGCGGGCCGACGGCCGCGTACACGAACGCCAGCGCCGGCAGGATCAGGAACGCCTGGAGCGTCTTGGCGAGGAAGGCGAAGCCGATCGCCACGCCCGCCCACACCAGCCACCTGGTACGGCCGTCCTCGACCGCGCGGACCACGAAGTAGCAGGCCAGCGCCATCAGCAGGGCCAGCATGGCGTCCGGGTTGTTGAACCGGAACATCAGCGCCGCGACGGGGGTGAGCGCGAGCACGGCGCCCGCGATCAGGCCGGCCGCGGGGCTGAACCGGCGGCGCACGGAGGCGTAGACGACCGCGACCGTGCCGACGCCCATGAGGACCTCGGGGCCGAGGATCGTCCAGGAGTTCAGGCCGAAGATCCGGGCCGCGATCTCCATCGGCCACATGAACGCCGAGGGCTTGTCGACGGTGATCGCGTTGCCCGCGTCCAGCGAGCCGAAGAACATCGCCTTCCAGCTCTTGGTGCCCGCCTGGACGGCGGCCGAGTAGAAGGAGTTGGAGTAGCCGTTGACGCTCAGGTTGTAGAAGTACAGCACCGCGGTGGCGAGCAGCAGGCCGAAGAAGGCCGGGCGTACCCAGCGGGGGTCCTCGGGGCGGCCGCGCCACAGTCTCCGTACGAAGGGCTGCTGGGGCTCACCCGCCCCGGGCGCCGGTGGCGGTGCGACGGCCTCGGCGTCCGGCGCGTGCTGCGGCCGCCGGGGAGCCGTGGGGGGCGCGGTCGGGGGCGGGCCCCACTGGGTCGTGTGGTCGGTGTCGGTACTCATCGGGGGTCCCCCGGCTCGGTGTCGTGGGGGCGCACCGGCTGCAACCGCATGGTGCTGTCCCTCCAGGTGCCGTCCGCGGCTTCACCGGCGCGGAACTGGGTGGTCGTGGTGCCGCTCTGGGCGTACGGCGGGTGCGCCGGGCGCTGCGGAAGCGGGCCGTGCGGCTGGTGCGGCTGGTATCCGCCGGTCGGGTACGTCGGGGACGACGGGTGGTGCTGGGCCACCACCGTCGACTCCGGCTCGCCGGTGCCGTCGCGGTCCGGGAAGACCCAGGCGCGGAAGAGCAGGAAGCGCAGCACGGTCGCCGCGAGGTTGGCGGCGATCAGCACCGCCAGCTCGGTGGAGTGCGAGGGGTCGCTGCTCGCCGCGTTCAGGGCGGCGAGGGAGCCACTGGTCAGCGCGAGGCCGATGCCGAAGACGACCAGGCCCTGCGCCTGGTGCCGGACCGCCCCGCCCCGGCCGCGCACCCCGAAGGTGAGGCGCCGGTTGGCGGCCGTGTTCGCCACCGCCGACACCAGCAGCGCGAGCGCGTTGGCGATCTGCGAGCCGGAGAACTCGCGGAAGAGGCTGTAGAGGACCAGGTAGAAAAGGGTCGACAGGCCGCCGACCACGCAGAATCCGACGAGCTGGCGGGCCAGGCCCTTCGGCACGTCCTGGATGTCGCGGTCGCGCGGGTCGTCGCCGAACGGGCGGGCGACCCGGTCCAGTGGCAGCGAACCGGTGGCCAGGGCCTTGCCGACCCGCCACACGCCCTTGAGGTCCTCGGTCGCCGTCTTCACGATGTGCACGGTCGAGTTCGGGTCGTCGACCCAGTCGACCGGCACCTCGTGGATGCGCAGGCCCGCACGCTCGGCGAGCACCAGCATCTCGGTGTCGAAGAACCAGCCGGTGTCCTCGACCATCGGCAGCAGCACCTGCGCGACATCGCGGCGGATCGCCTTGAAGCCGCACTGCGCGTCCGAGAAGCGGGCCTGCAGCGAGCCGCGCAGGATCAGGTTGTACGAGCGGCTGATGAACTCCCGCTTGGCGCCGCGCACCACGCGCGACGAGCGGGCCAGCCGGGAACCGATCGCCAGGTCGGAGTGGCCGGAGATGAGCGGCGCCACCAGCGGCAGCAGCGCGTTCAGATCGGTCGACAGGTCCACGTCCATGTACGCGAGGATCGGCGCGTCCGAAGCCGACCAGACGGTCCGCAGCGCACGGCCGCGGCCCTTCTGCTCCAGCCGGAACGACTTCACCTCGGCGATCTCCGCCTCGAGCCGCTTCGCCACCTGGGGAGTGGTGTCCGTGGACGCGTTGTCCGCGATGGTGATGCGGTATGCGTACGGAAACGTGCGCTTGAGGTGGTCATGCAGTCTGAGGACGCATGGGCCGAGGTCCTTCTCCTCGTTGTAAACGGGGATCACTACGTCCAGGACAGGCGTACCGGCGTTACCGGCCGGGAGGTGCTCCCGCGCCGGCAGGGTGCCGGGAGAAGAGTCGGTTCGCATGGCACCGACTCTCGTCAAGCGCCCTGTTGCACCCATGTGGTGGCACTGTGCTGTGCCTGTGAGTGCGATTGCCAGTTGGTTTCGGGGGCGGGCTGCGGGGCGGGCTGCGGGGCGGCCGGCGCAAGCGCGGGCAGATAGAGGGTGAACACCGTACGGCCGGGAACGCTGTCCACGGTGACGGCACCGCCGTGTGCGGTCGCGACGGCCTGCACGATGGCGAGCCCGAGACCGGTGGAACCCGTGGACCGCGACCGCGCGGAGTCGCCGCGCGCGAACCGCTCGAAGACGTGCGGCAGCAGATCCGGCGGGATGCCCTGCCCGTTGTCCTCGACGTCGACGCACATCCAGGGCCCGCGCCGCTGGATGCGGGCGGTGACCGTGGTGCCCGGCGGGGTGTGCTTGCGCGCGTTGCCGAGCAGGTTGATCAGCACCTGCTGGATGCGGGCCGCGTCGGCGGCGACCAGCGCCGGCTCGTCGGGCAGGTCGAGGCGCCAGTTGTGGTCCATGCCGGCGGCGCGCGTGTCGCTGATCGTGTCGACGACGAGCGGGATGAGATCGGTGTGCTCGAACTGCAGCGGGCGGCCCGCATCCAGCCGGGCCAGCAGCAGCAGGTCCTCCACGAGCAGGGTCATCCGTCCCGCCTCCGACTCGATACGGCCGAGGGCGTGCCGGGTGTCGGGCCCGACCTGCTCCCGCCCGCGCCGGGTCAGCTCGGCGTACCCGCGGATGGAGGCGAGCGGGGTCCTGAGCTCGTGACTGGCGTCGGCGACGAACTGCCGTACCCGCATCTCGCTCTGCTGGCGGGCGTGCAGGGCGCCGTGCACGTGGTTGAGCATCCGGTTGAGCGCCGAGCCGACCTGGCCGACCTCGGTGTGCGGATCACACTCGGTGTCCGGCACCCGCTCGCTGAGGTTCACCTCGCCGGTGTGGAGGGGGAGTTCGGAGACGCGGGTGGCGGTGGCGGCGACGCGGCGGAGGGGGCGGGTGGCCACGTTGACCATCACGGTGCCGGCCAGGGTGGCGGCGATGAGACCGGAGGCGGTGAGGCTGATCTCGACGATGATCAGGGTGTTGATGGTGCCGTCGACGTCGGCGGTCGGGATACCGACGTAGTAGCCGCTGGTGCCGTTGTCCGCGTACTTGACGAGGTACGTGCCCAGGCCCGGCATCTCCACGCTGTGGATCCCCTGGTCCTGGGAGACGGAGTTGAGCACCTTGAGCTGGGCGTCCGTGAGCGCCCTGGCACTCATCGAGAAGTCGTCGCTGGACTTCACGCCTCGCTTGGAGTCGGTGATGGTGCCGTTCTGGACCGTGGCCGCGATGGTGCCGTCCGGCTGGGGACCCGTCACGAACTTGGAGAGGTCGGTCGTGCCGTCGGCGCTCTGATCCTGGCTGGGCCCGGCGCTGCCGGTGGCCGAGCCGGTCCCGGTGCCGTTGTTCTTGAGCCGGTTGCCGAGGGGCCCGCCGAAGTCGCGAGGCGCCACGCGCGCCGCGACCTCGCCCAGTTTGCCTTCCAGCTGCCCGTAGAGGTGATCGCGCAGCACCAGGGTCGTGACGGTCCCGATCACCGCGCAGACGACCGCGATCAGCGTCACGGACACGACGACGAGCCGAGTCCGCAGGGTGCGCGGCTTACCCGCTCGTCGCTTCTGCGCACGCGGCCGTCGTCGCCCGCTCATGACGCGGCTGGCTTGATCAGGTAGCCGGCGCCGCGCCGGGTGTGGATCATCGGCTCCCGGCCGGCGTCGATCTTCCGGCGCAGGTACGAGATGTAGAGCTCGACCACGTTGGCCTGGCCGCCGAAGTCGTACGACCACACGCGGTCGAGTATCTGGGCCTTGCTCAGCACCCGCCGCGGGTTGCGCATCAGGAAGCGGAGCAGCTCGAACTCGGTGGCGGTGAGGTGGATCGACTCCCCGGCCCGCGAGACCTCGTGGCTGTCCTCGTCCAGGGTGAGGTCACCGACGACGAGCACGGAGTCGGACCGCCGGTCGGCGGCACCGGAGCGGCGGATCAGCCCGCGCAGCCGGGCCACGACCTCTTCGAGGCTGAAGGGTTTGGTGACGTAGTCGTCGCCGCCGGCGGTGAGACCCGCGATCCGGTCCTCGACCGCGTCCTTCGCGGTCAGGAACAGCACCGGCACGTCCGGCAGTTCGCGCCGCAGGCGCCCCAGCACGGTGAGGCCGTCCATGTCGGGCAGCATCATGTCCAGGACGACGGCGTCGGGGCGGAACTCCCGGGCGGTCTGGATGGCGCCCTGGCCGTCGCCCGCACTCCGGATCTGCCAGCCCTCGTAACGGAGGGCCATGGAAAGGAGTTCGGTGATCGACAACTCGTCGTCCACCACAAGCACTCGGACGGGGCTCCCGTCCGGCCTCAGCAGTTCGGTGCGCCCCTGGGGCGAGGTCGTGGTCATGGTGGACACCTTGTCGGGGTCCTCTGAGAACACGCTTTCACTAATCTGTGATTTCCCTAAGAAACACACAGGCGCCTCTCAGGCAACGCCTGGGAATCCCCTCACGTGTGCATGAACTCGTGACCGCGCTCGCGCCGAGCTGTGCGGATCATGTCCTTCCGGGGCGTGCCCCGGACCGTCGATGAAGTGCCGATGAACCGCTGATGAGAGCGTACCGACCCGGAACGGTTCCTGCGCGGCGAGGGCTCCGCCGGCTCCTCCCGGACTGCCGACGCTCAGAAGAGCCCGTCCTGGGGAGTCTCGAACCCCCGCACCGGAACCAGCAGTTGGCCATCGTCTCCGGCCCCGGCGGCGGTCAGTTCCCACCCGGGCAGCAAGCGCGTGTCCAGGACGACGACACCGCGCCGGGTGGCGAGGTGCAGGTCCGGCCCTGCCACCGCGACCAGCTCGCCGCTCACCACGCCGCCCGGCACCAGCTCGGCCACCTCTCCGACGGCGGCGGGCACCCCGTCCAGCCCGAACAGCCGTACGTGATCGACGACTTGGCAGGGCTCGGGGACGAGGGACTCGGGCCAGCCGCCCAGCGCGACGGAAAGCGCGTGCAGTTCCTCGACCTCGGCCGCCCGTTCGGCCGGGGTCACCGGCAGCCGGGCGCGTACGACGCGCTTGTCGCCGTACGGGATCCGGTCCGGCACCCGGAGCGCGGCCCGCAACAGTTCCTCGGCCCGCCGGGCGGCCATCAGGGGCCCGGCGCCCAGCCAGCTGAAGCACACCGCCCCCTGCTCCAGCAGCCGGGCCGACCCCCTCTCGACCGCCGTGATCCCGACCTTGACCATGCCGGGCCCGAACCACGCCAGATACACGTGGTACGGCCGGGGATCGTCGGCGACGGTGTCGGCGGCCACGGAGTGCGCCCGGTCCAGCCGCGCGCACTCCTCGCACCGGGCTCCGGTGCTCCTGCCGGACACGGATGTCCGGGTCGGGCAGGCATGCCCCCGCGCTCCCACGCACTCCCGCACACCCCCGTCCGCGACCCCGAAGGCCACGCGCCTCCCCCGGGCGAGCGGACTGCGCCGTCCGCCGGACCACCGCAGCACGGGTCCGTCGTCCGACCACCGCAGCCCCGAGCATTTCCACACCTGTGCCATCACTCGCGAGGGTAGAGGGCGGCACTGACAACGGCCCGGGGCAGCCGACAACGGCCGGGGGAAGTCGACAACGGCCGGGAGGATTCCCCGGTTCGGCCGGACGGGGGCCCTCAGGCCCTCCCGGTCAGCCGCCGGCCTCCGCGGTCGCCGGCTCCGCCTCGCCGACGCCGGACACCGGCTGGAGCGCCGACGCGGTACGCCGCCCCCGGCCCGCCAGCCGGCACGAGACGCATCCGGGGTGACCGTCGCGGGCGCCGGCGTCCCGCACCCGCAGGGGCCACTGCGCCCGCGGCCGCGGCCCCGGCGGCTTGCCCCACCCCGCGAGATGCAGATACCAGGTGACCAGGACACTCACGGCACACACCGCGAGCCCCGCGACCAGGGCGGCGGCCGAGACCGTACACACGCCCAGTCCCAGCAGACCGCTTCCGACGGTCGCGATCGCGGTACCGGTCCACCCTGCCACCGTGTGGCCTTCGTCGTGCTGACTCACGTACCCGCCTCCCCTTCATAGGCAGCGGAAACACACAGTCCGGCGCGAGGGCGACTAGAATCCCTCAGCGAGTGAGAAATTTACTCCCCATACCTCTCACGCGCTAAGGGAATCTCCAAGGAAACGGGACACGGTCATGCACGGCACGTCGCGACCGCCCGGGGACCCGGCCCGGGCACTGTCCGCCATGGACCACCTCATCGCGGCCCATGTGATCGGCCAGCAGGAACTGGCCCGGCGGCTCGGGGTGAACGTCACGGACCTCACCTGTTTCGCCTTCGTCCTGGAGGCGGGCGACGACCTGCTCACGGCGGGCGACCTCGCCGCGCGCGCCCATGTGACGACCGGCGCGGTGACGGGCATCCTCAACCGCCTGGAACGCGCGGGCTACGTCACCCGCCGCCCCGACCCCGACGACCGCCGCCGGGTCCGCGTCGCCGCGGTCCCGGAAGCCGTCACCCGAGTCGAGGCCGTCTACGCCGGCCACTACGCCCGCCTCACCGACCTGTTCGCCGACTACACCCCCGACGAACTCGCCGTCCTCACCGACTGGTTCACCCGCGCCACCACCCTCGCCCACGCATACCTGGAGAAACTCAACAGGAACGACTCGACGGAGCCCTGCTGAGCCCCGGAGACCCCGAACCGGCGACTGGGCGCACCCCACACCGGTCCGGAATTCCCCACCTCATCCCCGTCTTCCCACGCGTCTCGACCGGTCCGGATCTTTTGCGCGGCTCCGGCCATGGAGGGAAAATGGCTGGTGAAGGACCTGCTGGAGTGCCGCCGCGGCCACCCGGGGCCGGACCCCACGCAATTCAGAACGCTGACAAGTCTCCCCGAAAGGGGCGTACGAGAATGCGGAGAGCAGCCCTTCCGAGCGTCGGCCTCGTGGTCGCGGTCTTCTGCTGTACCGCGCTTCTCCCGTCACAGGAATCGCAGGCCGAGCGCTGTTATGCGGCACACCGCAGTCCGAACGTGATCGTGTGTTACCGGAATTCATGGAAGGCCGAGTACCGGCACGGCAACGTGGTCTACGTCCCCATCCTCATCCAGGTACCCACGCCCGCACATCCGTCCTCGGTGACGATCGTCGACAGCCTGGACGACATCCGCCCATCGGCAGGCTGACCCCGGACGTCGAGCGAACGGGGCACACCGCCAGGCCGTCCTGGCTCACGCGCCGGGCGGACGGAAGGCGACCTGGCGGCGGGCGGCCTCGTCGATCTCGTCGAGAGTGAGGAGGGGGGTGGCCCGGGTGTGGAGCGCGCCGCTGGCCTTGACGCTCAGGCTGACGGCGGCCATGGAGACCGCGTCGGGGAAGTCGAGGATGCACACGAAATCGTCCGCTCCGAAGGCGAAGTACATGGTCTCGACCGTCCCCCCGAGGCCGGCGACGACGCTTTCGACGGCCGCCCGGCGGCCACTCGCGCCCTCCTTGAGCAAGCCCCTCGTCCCTTCGGGCGTGTAGGTGGCCTGGATGAGGAACTTCGGCATAGGGGGCTCCCTGCCCGTGATGTGTCCGGTGTGCAGAGTGGCCTTCCCGCCGTCACGTCGTAGGCCGATCGACAAGCGACCGGATTCACCCGGAAGCCACACCGGCATGTACATACGAAGCCCGCCCCGACCCGGCGCCCCACAACGCAAAAGGCCCCGGATCTCTCCGGGGCCTTTCACCTGTGTGCACTCGGCAGGATTCGAACCTGCAACCTTCTGATCCGTAGGCGTGTTCCCCCTGGATGAGCGACCCGTCAACCAGCCCTTGAGCGCGCACAATTCACGGGGCCCAACCCACGCCGGTCCACCGTTGTACGCCGGTGTCCGTGGCTGTTGATGTCAGCGGTTGATGTCAGTGCGCCGCACCGTTTCCCCTGGTCACGTCGCAGTTCGGCCCACTTGAGTCGGCACTTCGACGCGTGCGCTATCGGCGCCCACCGGCAAGAGGTCTTCCGGCATGGCCAACTCTCCTGCCGGGCGTTGGGCAAGCCACCCTGAGAGCCTGTGCGCCGGCGCCTCGGTACGCACGTGCTTGAACCCCAACCGCTCGTAGTAGGCGTGCAGCCCGGTATTCGTCCGCCAGGTGTCGATGCGCACCCAAGAACGTCCCTCAAGCGCTGCCAGCCGGGACATCCAGTCGATGACGCGCGTGCCAAGGTGCTGGCCAGACGCTTCACGGGCAACGATCAGCTTGTACAGATAGAGCGCTGATTCGGGGTGATCCGCGTCTGTCCAGAAGTCCCGGTCAACTGGGCCGCGACTGACTGTCGCGAGCACCCGTTCACCCTGGTCGACCACGACCCACGCGCGCCCCTCATCTATGCTGGCGCGCCATTTGCCGATGGCCCGTTCGCCCGTTTCCGGGTCGCTCCACTGATCCGTGCCTTTGGTGCGCAACCACCCCTCAGCCTCTGTTCGCAGAGTCAAGAGGGCGGGGACATCCTTCGCCGCTGCGGGGCGGAGGTACTCAGTCTGTGCCGACTTCATAGAGGATCTTGTGCCTGTCTCCGGGGAGGATTGTGACCATGCAGCGGAGGGGCCGACCATCCGCGTCATAGCCCGTTCGGGTGTGCTCTGCGATCGGTGTTGCCGCAGGTAGAGCAAGTAGTTCAGCCTCCTGGCGAGTCGGCATGCGCACTGAGATCTCGTCCACGTACTTGGTCTGGACGAGCCCAACGGAGGCCAGGATGCCGCCAGGTGCGGAGACGTCTCGGGGCTCCATGAGGGGTGTACCGCTGACGAGTTCCTGAGGGAAGTACGAGTCAGCAAGGGCGTAAGGCCGGTTGTCTATGAACCGGACGCGCTTGCGTGCCACGGCCAGCCCGTCGGCAGGTAGTTCAAGGCGCTCGCGGACGTGGGGCGGAGGTACAACGATCGAAACACTGATGTCCTGCCGGGGGGCGTTCCCGTTCTCCGAAATGGCGCTCGCCCACTGGTCACCGGCGGTCCGTCCTTCAACCGCGTTCGCGTGCCGACTCCGACTCTCCAGCGTCGTCCAGTTCCACACGACAGGGGGGTAGTCCTCACGGACGTACTTCCCCTGACCCTGGCCCGTGACGACCAGCCCTTCCTCAACGAGTTGGCGCACGCCGGCGCGAACGGTCTCGCGGCTGTAGCCGTACTGGCTCATCATCTGCGTTTCGCTCGGGAGCGCATCACCCCCCGCCAACGCCCCCGACAGGATCTTTTCACGCAGGTCATAGGCGATTTCCTGTGACTTGGTCATACCGCGTCGCACCGGCAACGGATCTCCTCCTCCGACTCCTCCGTACAAGTTAGACCAGGGGGCTTGACTCTCCAAGCTCATCCGGTGCAATCTTTTGCCCAGGCACTCCTCCAGACAAGTCGGACGGGGTGTCACGTACGGTTCTGCCGTACAGGTAATGCCCGGAGGAAAGCCCCTGGTCACGGGGGTGAGTACGAAGGAAGCGCTCGTTCCTTGACAACTGAATGGGGATCACGCCGCCTCTCCTCGGCCAAGTAGGCGGCCACGCGGGATCTCTCGCGTGAGGTACAGCGCAACCCGACCTTTCCGCAGCTCACCGCTGCGCCGGTTGCCTCCGCTGCACGTCTCGCACGTGCGGCGCTGAGGGGAGCCGGATCCACCGACTTCAACGGCGCGCGGCCCCGGTGCTCGAACACCGGGGCCGCTGTTCGGGCCGTTCCTCTCTGGAAGGAACCAGACCCTATGAACCCCATCGTGACTGTTCAGGACGCTGTTACCGCGTTCGCCGACTGGATCGAACCGACGGACGCGGAACTGGACGCGATCGAGAACGAGATGCCCGTCATCCTGGCGGACGTCGACCTGCTGGACGCGCAGATCATCACCCTGGACCGCACCCCGACCGAGCTGGACGCCCGCCGGATCCGCCGGGCCCGGCGCAGGGCGCTCGCCGCCCGGGTCGCCCTGCTCAACCGCACGGCCGGCGAGACCGTGCCCGGCGGTGCCGCATGAGCACCCCGACCGGACAGAGCCTCACCGACGCACACGCGGAGGTGCGGGCCGAGATCGCCCGGACCGACAGCAAGACCGCGCTCCTGCTCGCGTTCGTGGGCGCGGTCCTGGCCGGCGCCTGGACCATCGGTACCTCCCTCCCCCTCAACCCGCCGGCCGTGGTCGTCGGCGTGCTGGGGATGGCTTTGCTGGTCGGTGCGGCAAGCCTGCTGCTGACTTCGGTCCGCCCGAACCTGAACGGCGGTCACGGATTCCCGCTGTGGGCGACCCTGACCCCGGAGCAGGTCACCGAGAGCCTGTCGCGGGATCTCGCCGCGGACATCGCGGGCTTGTCCCGCCTCGCGGTCGTCAAGTTCACGTGCCTGCGTCGTGCGGTCGACCTGACCCGCGCCGGGGGCGCCCTGCTCGTGCTCGCCGTGGCGCTGACGCTGGGGGGTGCGGCATGAGGCACCTCAACGCCAAGCGCTTGTTGACCGTGCTGCCGGCGGTCGCGATGACGGCCGTGTCCATGGTGCTCACCCTGGCCGTGGTCATGATGTGGCTCGGTACGGCCGTGCCCTGGTACGTCGCCCTGGTCGTCGGGCTGGGCATCGACGGCGGATGGCTCGCCACCCTCGCCTACGAGCGGCGCCTTGCCGCGCAGGGCGACCACAGCAACGCCGTTACCGCCGTGGGCTGGTCGTTCGGGGCGGTCGCCTCCGGTGTCCTGATCACCCACGCGGTGACTGCCGAGGCGTCGATGGGGGCGTGGCTGGCGGTGGCGTGGCTGCCGCTCGCCGCGAAGGCTCTGTGGCTGGTCCACGGGCTGTGGGAGCGGACCGCGCTCACCCCGGCCGCGCTGGACATGATCCGAGGCATTCAGCAGGAAGCCCGTGACGACGCGGCGGTGGCCCGCGCCCGCCTGCGGGCGGAAGCGTCGACCGAGGAGACGCGGCTGACGGCCGTGACCGAGGCGGGCGCCCGCGTCGCACGCGTCCAGGCCAAGACCGCCGAAACCCTTGCCGGGGCGTGGTCGACGCTGGAGACGGCGCGTAAGGGCGAGAGCACCGGACGGGCCCTGACCAGCGTGACGGCCCGCGTCACGCCCGACGTCACACCCTCGTGGGAACTCCCGGTGTGGGGCCCCTCGGAGCCGGTTGCGGCGCTGGAGCCGGCGCCCGCGCTCAGTGACGCGGCGCTGGACACGCTGGTCGATGAGATCCGGACCAGCGAGCAACCGCCGTTGTCGTACCGGGAGATGGCCACCCGCTTCCGCACCGCCGGCCACTCCGCCTCCGAGGTCCGCCTGAGGGCCGCCTGGAAGCGCGTCATCTGATGGCGGCGCTGCCGGTATTCCGGTGGCACCTGGCGCCGGACGGCTACGCCACCCGCCGCCAACTCCGGGCCCGCAACCTGCGTCCCGGTGGTCAGGGGGTGGCGGCGCAGCTCGAACGCCCCCGCCGCCGGCGGCCCCCGCTGGTCGCCTACCTGTACCGGGTCGACCTGGCCAAGCCGGTCCGGCCCATGACCCCGGCCAGGTGGGCGGCGCTCGCCAAGGCCAATGCCGCCCGCCGCGTCTGCCCCGCCTGCCGGCGTGACGCCGGATACGTCATCCCTCCTTCGCTCGGCACCTGCGCGCCGTGCGCCTACCCCGACCCGACCAGGACGGAAGGGACTGCCTGACATGGGCAACAACTCGGAGATCCGCCGTATCGACCGAGAGATCCGCAAGACCACGAACAAGCTGGAAGCGGTCCGCCGGGGCGAGTGGTGGCCGCTCACCGGCCGCGAGCGCCGGGACATGCTCCGTGCGATGGCCGGTGGCGCCCGCAGCGTCTACAAGGGCCGCAGCACGGGCAGCGCGGACGACCGGATGGACTCCATCGGCACGGCCGCAGAGACCCGGCTGAACGCGGAACTGAACGCCCTTTACTTCGAGCGGCGCCGCCTGCTCACCGAGGCCAAGCGCGACAAGGCCGCCAAGAAGTCGTCCGGGTGGTGGTGAGCATGGACCGCCGTTGCCCCGCCGCTCACCCCGACGACCCCACCCCGTGTGTCGGTCAGGTCGTGGTGACCGTGCTGGACGCGCACAACGCCGGCGCGGACGGGTGCGAGCACCACGGCGCCCGCCTCCTGGCCAGCCTGGACCGGGCCCGCGTCTACCCGTTGCCCGACGCCCCGGCCGGCAGCGCCATCCGCGTCTTCACCGCCGCCGACACGCTCCGCCCCTTCTGCTGGGTCGACGGCCCCCGCACCCGCCCGGACCAGCTCAGCCGTGCCGAGAACCGCGCGCGCTCCCGCGACCTTCCCTCTCTCGCCTCCCGTTCTGGAGACCTGCCGTGACCGAGAACGTCATCAACCTGCACAAGCCCACCGACCCGCCGACCGGCGCCAACGCCCCGACCGTGCTCACGGTCGTCCCCGACCCGGCGCCGGCCCCGCGGTTGCCGCTGTGGGTGCGCTCCGGGCGCGCCGTCAAGGCAGCCGCGACCGACGAGAACACCAAGACCGTGGTGCGGGCGGTCGCCCGGCACGGCCTGTACACGTTCAACGGGGGCCGGATCGTGGCCCGTCGCACCTGGGACGGCCGTACCGGCGCCCGCTACGAGCGCATGATCCGCGCGGCTGAAGCCGCGGGGAACCTGGAAGTGGCCGAGGAGTGGGAGGAGCGTCTCCAGCGCTTCCGCCAGGCTCGCCACCACCGCCGCATGGACCTCCTTCACTCGCCCGTGGAAGCGGCCAAGGGCGTAGCCGTCGGCACCGGTATGGGAGTCGGGGTCCTGGTCGTGCTCGGGGTCGTCATGGCCATCAACACGAAGCGGCCGGCGGACGTCATCACCCCGCTCGCCGCGACCATCGACTTCATCGCCACTCTGATCCGGATCGTGCAGATCGTGTGGGGGCCCGCGCTCACGATCGCCCCGTTCCTGGCCCTGCTCGCCTTGTGGTCGGTCGGTGCGCACCAGAAGGCGGCCCCGTCGTGGTCGATGCCGGAGCACCAGCGATCGAGCGAGGGTGAGCCGATCACTCCGTCCATCGTGGTCAAGGCCTTGCGCGACCTCGGAGTGCCCGCGCTGCGCAACGCCATCAAGGACATGGGCGACGCCGGCGCGTCGATGCTCGGGCCGATCCGGATCGCCGGATGCGGTGTCGAGGTGGACGTCACGCTCCCGTCGGGGGTGGCGACGAACGAGGTGCAGCAGCGCCGCCGGAAGCTCGCGGAGAACCTGACCCGGCACGAGCACGAGGTGTTCATCACGATCCCCGAGGCGGCCCGCACGGTCCGCCTGTGGATCGCCGACTCCGGCGCCCTGGACGAGCCAATCGGCCCCTCTCCGCTGGTCACCGACGAGACCATGACCGCGAACTACAAGACCGGCAAGGCCCCGTGGGGTCAGGACCTGCGCGGCGACGCGGCAGAGCTGAGTGTGTACCAGCGCCACATGCTGGTCACCGGCCGCTCGAACCAGGGCAAGACCGCATCCCTGCGTGCGATCGCCCTGTGGCTGGCCCTGGACCGCTCCGTGCAGTTCTGGATCGCCGACCTCAAGGGCGTAGGCGACTGGAGCATGTTCCGGGGAGTGGCGGACGTGCTGATCGAGGGCCCGTCGGATGACCACGTGATCCAGGCGACCGAGATGGTCGAGGACGCGGTGGAAGAGATGAACCGCCGGATCCAGGTGCGGCTCACCGACCCGAAGGCCGTGTTCCCGCCGCTGATCGTGCTGGTCGACGAAGCGCAGAAGGCGTTCATGTGCCCGGCCATCGACGACCAGAAGCGCCCCTACGGCGGCGCGAAGGCCACCAGCCGGTACTTCATGGCCGTCCGCACGATCCACAACCAGGGCCGCGCGGTGGACGTGCTGATGTGGCAGGGCACCCAGGACCCCACCGACCAGAACCTTCCCAAGCTGGTCCGGGAAGGCGCCCACACCCGTGCCTCCCTCGTGCTGGGCAGCGAGTCGCAGGCGAAGATGGCGCTCGGGGACAAGGCCGTCGAGGACGGCGCGGCCCCGCACATGCTGCGTCAGGGGCTGGATAAGGGCACGCTGGTGGTCGCCTCGGACGGCATCACCATGCCGACGGGCCAGTCGTCCATCACGGTCCGCACCCACTTCATCGACGACGAGCCGGCCGAAGCCATCGCCTCGCGGGCCCGCGCGCTCCGGGACGGCATCACCACCCTGCGCGCCGTCGACCGCACCGAGGAACGCGACCGGCTCGCAGACATCGCCGCGGTGGTCGGTACGGACGCGCGGGTGCTCACTCAGGAAGTCCTCAAGCGGCTCGCCGTGCTGGCTCCGGACGCCTACGGCAACTGGTCGTTCATCGACCTCAAGCGCGTGCTGGACGGCACCGGGGCGGAGCCGTACAAGTCCGACGGGCGCATGGTCATCGGCCGCGACCGGCTCGCCCGCGCGCTCGCCGACCGCGACGAGACGGATTCCGCTTCTGCCTCCGAGTGACAGGGAGCCGACCCGTGCCGGGTCAGGGAGGCAGGGAGAACTCCCTGAACTCCTCCCTGACCCGCCTCCCTCCCCCTGACCTGTGCGAATGATCAGTCAGGGAGGCAGGGAGGCACCCCAGGTCAGGCCCCCGAAACCCCCGTTTCAGCGCCCCCGGCAGGGGGTGTCTTCTCCTCCCTGAACCGTGACCGGAAGGGATTCCGCATGTTCCCCGAGACCACCCCCGAGACGTCCCTGTCGGGCGTTCGGATGAGCGATGACGTGGCCGCCGCCGAAGCAGCCCGGATCATCGCCGACGCCTACAAGCCCGCCCCCGACACCCCGACCTCCTACCGCGACGACAGCCCGCTTCCCGCCTACGGCGACACGCCCCCGGTCATGCAGCCGGACCGGCGGATCGTGCCCGCGTGGGCCGCCGGGACCGCCGTCGCCGGCATCGGCGTCGGAGCCGCGTTCGTCGGCGTCGGGTGCGGCGTCTGGCTCGCCTGCCAGGGCTTCGCCGCCGTCTCCCTCACGTCCGTTCTGTTCGTGACCCTGCCCATCGCCGCCGTCGCCGGCGTCTTCGCCGCCATCGGAACCGCCCTGCGCTCCCTCAAGGCCGTCCACACCGAGCACCACCACCACTACCGGGGCCCGGTCCGGCAGGAGAACAACACCACCCACACGCGCGGCCTGATCGCCCGCACCCGCAACGAGCACCACGGCTGACAGGAGACCCAACGACCATGCCCCGCCTGCGACTCAAGGTCATCGACGGCTGCCGCTTCCGCGCCCTGGTCCTGACCGACACCCCCCGCCCCGACTGCCCGGACTGCAACGGGCGCGGGGGCACCGTGGAGCACTACGGCTACCCGGACACCGGGGAGTACTGGGGCAGTGGATGGGAGTTCTGCGCGTGCTGGACCGCGCGCCGTCTGACCCTGCTGCCCCTGCCGCGCTGGATGCGCCGCACCCCGCCCGGCGGCTACAGCGCCAAGGCCCCGTTCTAGCTGCGCCAAGGGCGGCCCCCGTCTCGCCAAAGTCCGGGGCCGCCCTTGTCATCCAGCACGCTCACAACGACTGGAGACATCCAGAATGACGCAACCGACCGACATTCGGCGAGTGCCCGGCTCGCCACCGACGATCGTCGCCCTGTGCGCCGGCTACGGCGGCCTGGAAGCCGCGATCCGTGCCCGCATCGGCGGCCGTATCGCCGCCTACGCTGAGAACGACCCGCACGCCGCGACGGTGTTCGCCGCACGCCACCCCGGCGTGCCCAACCTCGGGGACATCACGGCCGTGGACTGGGACCAGGTCCGCGACATGTACCGACCGGACGTGATCGGGGCCGGTTTCCCCTGCCGCAACACCTCCAACGCCGGACGAAGGGACGGGATCAATGGCCAGTGGTCGCGCATCTGGAAAAACGTCGCTCAGGCTGTGGGCCACGTTCGACCGCGCCTCGTCTTCCTGGAAAACGTGGCGGCGCTCCGCTCGCGGGGGCTGGACGTCGTCGCCGCGGACCTGGCCGCGATCGGGTATGACGCGCGGTGGACATGCGTACGCGCTGGTGACGGAGAAGTCGGGGCGCCGCACGAGCGGGACCGCTGGTTCGCAGTTGCCCATCCCGCTGATGCCGACCCCGACCAGCTCGGACGGCACTGGCGGCCCCGGCACCAGCCCGAACCGCAAGGGCGGACTGAACCTGCGCACGGCCGTCACCCGGCTGCCGGCGCCCCCGCCGGGAACGTGATCCTGCTGCCCACACCGGCCGCGCGGGACTGGAAGTCCGGCGCCTCCAACCTGCTGGAGCGCAACTCCCCCCCGCTGAACGAGTTCGTGGTCAATCGCCTTCCCGGCCAAGCCGACTGGGTCTCCACGGACGGCATCGACTACGGGCCGGCCATCCGTCGTTGGGAGCGCGTCACCGGGCGTGCGGCGCCGTGTCCGACGGAACCGGGCACCCGAGGAAACCGGCGCCTGTCGCCGGCGTTCGCGGAATGGATGATGGGCCTGCCCGCCGGCTGGGTCACAGCCGTCCCCGGCGTCCCCCGCAAGAACCAGCTAATGATCATCGGCAACGGCGTGGTCCCCCGGCAGGCCCACCACGCCTACGGCCTCCTGCTGGGCACCTCCCAGGCCACACCGACTCTGGGGGTGGCCGCGTGAACGAGCACCTGCGCACCGCGCTGCGTCTGGCGGCCGACGGCGTGCCGCCACTTCCCCTGCGCCGGGGGAAGCTGCCGTTCGGGAACTGCCCGGCCTGCGCACACAACGGGTGCGGTGGCCGGCCGAACATGAAGACCCCCGGCCCCTGCATGTGCCCCCTGCCGTGCCACGGCTGGGCCGCCGCCACCACCGACCCGCACGTCCTCAACTCCCCGCCGTGGGCGTCGGCATGGCGGCACGCGGCCACGGTCGCCTACCACCCCGGCGGTGCCGGGATGACCGTGGTCGACCTGGACGACCCCGCCGCCGTCCAGTGGGCCCGCCAGACCCTGCCCGCCACCCGGACCGTGCCCACGACGCGGGGCGAGCACTGGATCTACCAGGGCACCATGCCGTCCTCGAACGGCGTCCGACCGGGAGTCGACATCAAGTCCCTTGCGGCGTACGCCCGTTGGCTCGGAAACGGCACGGGCGCCACGACGCCCCTCCCGGCCGTTGTGTGCGCGCTGGCAGTAAAGGACCCGTCGCCCGCGCACAGGGCGCCACAGACGCTCTCAGTGCCTCTGAGGGGTCATGGGGGCGAGTGCCCGCACCGCACGCCCACCTATCTGGAGCGTGGGATCACCATGGCCGTGCAGCGGATCACCGAGGCCCGCAGCGCCGTCCATGCGACCGTGTACCGCACGTTCCTCGCGGTGCTGTCGACGCACGGCCGGTGCGGCTGCCTCACCGACGCCCATGTCGCGCGGCTGTTCACCGCCGCGCAGTCCAAGGGCGAATCCTCTCGCCACTGCACCGACGCGTGGGTCAACGCCCTGACCACGTTGGGACTGTGACCATGTCCGACGACGACAAGAACCCTGCCAGGGAAGTCATCACCGACTACGCGCAAGCGCACTTCCGGTACTTCCGCACCGCCGACGGGACCGTGTACGCGCAGCGCAACGGCCACCCCGTCGCCCGCCCAATCCGCTCCCAGGGCACCACCGGCAGCCACCGCCAGGAACTCATGGTCGGCCTGTTCCGAGACGGGTTCGGCGTGTTCAACGGAACCGCGCTCAAGGAGGCACTCGACTTGATCGAAGCACTCGCCCTGACCGAGGACGTGCAGCCTGTACACATCCGCGTCGCGCCCGGATTCGACGGCGCGACGTGGCTGGACCTGGGGCGCGCCGATGGACAGTCCGTCCGCATTCACCCCACGGGGTGGGACATCGCCGTCCCCGACCCGCGTGAGGTGTGCTGGCGGCGCACCCAGCTCACCGGCGAACTCCCGATGCCGGTCAAGAACACCGAGGGCAAGGGCATTGACCTGCTGCTGAGGTTGTGCAACTTCGCCACGGCTGAGACGGAGTGCCTGGCCATCGCGTGGCTGGTCGGGTGCCTCGGTCCGTCCGTGCCCGTCCCGGCGCCGTTCCTCACCGGCCCGCAGGGCGCCGGCAAGTCCACCGGGGGCCGGATGCTCGTGCGGATCATCGAGGGCATGACCGGCGACCTGCGACGCGCCCCGAAAGATGAGGAGAACCTCCTTGCGGCCGTGGCGGCGGGATGGGTGACCGCGCTGGACAACCTCTCCCACATGAGCCCGGACCTGTCCGACGCGATGTGCTGCATCGTGACCGGGGCCGAGAACGTCAAGCGCGCGCTGTTCACAGACGGGGACGTCTTCCGCGTCGGCTACCGCCGCCCCCTGCTCCTGACCGGCATCGATGTCGGCGTGATCCGTCCCGACCTGGCCGAACGGCTCCTGCCGTTGCGGCTGGAGCGGCCCCGGGTGCGGCGCACCGAGGATGAGCTGTGGACGGAGTACGCGCAGGTGCTGCCCATCGTCCTCGGCTCCCTCCTGGACCTGACCGTCAAGGTACGCGCGGCTGAGGCAGAGACCCCGACCGACCTGCGCATGGCGGACTTCGCCCACCTGTGCGCGCAGTTGGACGCGGCAACCGGCCTCGGTGCGCTCGCCGCCTACCGGGCCAGCCTGGACGACCTCAACGACGACGTCATCGAGGGCGACCTGTTGGCACAGACCGTGTTGCAGCACGCCGCGGGCATCGAGCCGGGGGCGGAGCAGCGGATGACGTCCACGGAGTGGCTGCACTGCCTCAGCCGCGTCTACACCGGAGAGGACTTCCGCCCCCTGCCCAAGGGATGGCCGACCACCGGCAAGGTGCTCTCCGACCGGCTCAAGCGGCTACAGCCGACCCTCGCGGCGCGAGGCGTGCTCATCGACTCCGGCCGCAACCGCGACGGCCGCTACATCCTGATGACCCGCACGCTCGCCGCGCCCCCGCACGAGCAGCAGGCGTTCTGACCGGCGTCCGGCCGTTCAAGCAAGAGGAGCACCACCGCCCCAGCGTGCTCCTCTTGCTGTTCGGCGCTTGCGCCGCCCGATGGTCGTGCCGCGAAGCGGCTCCTTCTTCACGCCCTGAGGCGCACCCAACCACCCCGAAACACCCCCTCTTTTTTCCTAAGTAGGGGAACGCTGCGTCACAGCGTCACACGATCTTGGAAAACGGCGAGTGACCTGCGCATAAGCGCGTGACGCAGACGGCCCGTCTCTGCGTCACGCCGCGTCACCTGCGTCACGCGTGACGAACGGCCTGCGTCACCCGTGACGCACCCCCGACGCTCTGCGTCACACCAAAACCGCAGGTCAGAAGCCTGGGTGACGCAGGTGACGCTGTGACGCAGAAATCCAGACCTCGGACAAACGCGTCGGCCCCTTCCTGAGGAGCCCCCGCGCCAACCAACCCCCGGCCCGCTTCTCCTCACCCCAGGGAGATCTCCGCATGACCACCGCCATGCCCCCGAGTCCCGAGGCGTTCAAGGTCCCCGAAGTCATGTCCGCGCTGCGCCTCAGCCGCAGCAAGGTCTACGACCTCATCCGCTCCAAGCAACTCGAAAGCTTCACGTCCGGGCGCGCCCGCCGCGTCCCGGTCGACGCCGTACGCCGGTACATGCAGACCCGCATTGAGGAGACCGACTGATGCCCAAGCGCCGCGCCAACGGTGAAGGAACGATCACGAGCCGTTCGGACGGTCGGTACCAGGCCGCCGCCTACGTCTACCGCCCCGACGGGACCCGCACCCGGAAGTTCGTCTACGGCCAGACGCGGCGAGAGGTCGCCGACAAGCTCACGGAGTTGCAGGAGAAGACCCGTCGGGGCATCCCGGCGGCAGAGTCCACGATGGCGTTCGGCGACTACCTGACCTACTGGCTCGCTGCCATCGCGTCGGGGCGGCTCAAGCCGTCCACGCTCAACAGCTACGAGGGTCTGACCCGTCTGTACATCCGGCCCGCACTCGGAAAGAAGCGCCTGAACCGGTTGTCGCCGGCGGACGTGCGCCGGTTCCTGTCGGAGTTCAAGGTCTCGTGCCTGTGCTGCCTCCGGGGCGCGGACCAGGAACGCCCGGAGGAGAAGCGCTCTTGCTGCGCGGTGGGGCGTTGCTGCGAGCGCCGCCCGTCGGCCCGCACCGTTCAGTACGTCCATGCCGTTCTGCGGTCCGCGCTCCAGCAAGCGATGCGCGAGGAACTGATCGCACGGAACGTCGCCCGGATCGTAGAGACCCCGACCGTCACCCCGAAGGAGGTACGTCCGCTGGACGGCGCCGAAGTCCGCCTGTTGCTCAAGACCGCCCGCCCCCACCGTCTCTACGCCCTGTGGTTGCTGCTCGTGTCCACAGGCCTGCGACGCGGCGAAGCTCTCGCACTCACCTGGGAGGACATCGACCTGAAGAACGGCCAAGTCCGCGTCCACAGGAACGTGCAACGAATCCGGCGTGAGCTGATCTTCGGCACCCCCAAGACGACTCGATCGATCCGCAAGGTGTCGCTCCCGAAGGCCTGCGTGCGGGCACTCGTCCAGCACCAGGCGCAGCAGGAGCAGGAACGCAAGGTCGCGGGGAAGAAGTGGCAGCCCGTACCGGGCCAGCCCGCCGGACTGATCTTCACCACGACAACCGGCCGCGTCACGGACCCCCGCAGTCTGAACCGAATGCTGACCATCCTGTGCCGGGACGCCGGCGTGCCGCGCGTACGCGTGCACGACCTCCGGCACACGTGCGCCTCGCTGCTGCTCGCCCAGGGCGCAGACGCTCGCACGATCATGGAAACACTCGGGCACAGCACCATCACCATGACGCTCGACACCTACGCCCACGTCATGAACACGACGCTCCGGGCCGCCGCCGATCGGATGGACGACGCTCTTGGACTGGATGAGCCGAAGGAAGATTCACCCGAAGAGCAGGAGCCGGGCACCGAGGAGTGATCGGCACTTTCACCCGCGTTGATGTCAGCGGTTGATGTCAAAGGCCCCCTGGAACAATCCCAGGGGGCCTTTGACCTGTGTGCACTCGGCAGGATTCGAACCTGCAACCTTCTGATCCGTAGTCAGATGCTCTATCCGTTAAGCTACGAGTGCTTGTTGTTTTGTTTTCCTGTCCTCGCTCCCGGCCCTTCCGGCCCGCTCGCGGCGACAGGAAGAACATTACATGACTGCCGCCGCCATGTGAAATCCGTTAGGCGCACCCCTTGTGAGCTGCGGAAACGCCGTATCGGGTGGGTTCGGGGAGCGGTGGCGGACCGGGGGGCGGGAGGGCGCGTGTGCCGTCCGGCTGACGGGTGGGTGTCGTGGCGGCGGGGCCGTGAACGCGAATCAGGGAGCCCAGACCGAAACGGTTGGACTCCCTGAGTCAGATGCGGAGGCGGAGGGATTTGAACCCTCGATGGGCTTTAAGGCCCAAACCGCATTAGCAGTGCGGCGCCATAGACCGGACTAGGCGACGCCTCCAGCACATCCGCTCGCGCGAGCGCGAGTGGTGCGTGCAGATGATGACACAGTCGAGCGTGCTGTCACCAATCGGCTCCCACGGTACTAGGCAGCCGGGCCGCAGGGCAAAGGCCTTCCCCTGGCGGGAGCGCCGCGCAACGTCCGGGTGGGCCGCGCGTTGGGCAGGGTATGTCTCACTTCGCCGTGCGGGGCGCCCTCGGGGCCGTCGCCGCCGTCCTCGGGTCCGTCCCCGCCCTGCCCGCCTCGGCCTCCGTCGGGGCCGACCACCTCACCGTCACCGTGCTCCACGCCGGGGACGGGCGGGACGGGACGTACGAGCTGTCCTGTCACCCCGGCGCCGGCAGTCACCCGGACGTGGGCGGGGCCTGCCGGGTGCTTGACCAGAACACCCGCTGGGGCCGGGACACCTTCGCGCCGGTCGCCCCGGGCACCGCCTGCACCATGCTGTACGGCGGCCCGGCCACCGCCCATGTCACCGGGAGCTGGGCCGGCCGCCCGGTCGACGCCACGTACGACCGCGGCAACGGCTGCGAGATCGGACGCTGGGACCGGATGGTGCCCCTGCTGCCCGGCCTCGGCTGACGGACAGGCGGCCGCCCCTATGGACGGCACAGGTGTTTCACGGGCGCGGCCGCGCTTCCGTAAAAGTCCCGCGAAGGGATGGCGGAGGTGAGCCCTGTCGGTCACATGTTCGCCGTCACTTCGTCGTGCGACCTCCCTCTCATCCGGCGTCGCGAGCGCAACCGGTGCCTTTAGACTCCCTCGCGTGACACGCCGCGGGCCGGTTGGCAAGATGGCCCGAGCGGTCGGCAAGGTGCGGTAACAGGGAGGAAGCGTCTCGTGAGCAGCAGGCCATCCCGAGGCGCTGCTCGCCTCGCAGCCATACTGGACGCGCTGCCGGATGCGTTGGTGCTGGTCAACGCCAACGGCACCGTCGTCAACGCGAACACCATCGCCCTGGAGGCCTTCGAGGCCCCGGGCACCGCGCTGGTGGGACGCGGGCTGCTCGATCTGCTCCCGCAGTTCGACTCCCGGCTGATCCCGGGCTCGATGCGGCGGCCCGATCACATGGATCCGCGTGGCCGGACGAAGCCGACGCGGATGATCGCGCGGCGCACCGACGGCACCGAGTTCCCGGTCGAGGTCACCAGCGCCAACCTGGAGAACGGGCAGCAGGCTTACGACGGTTACGGCTACAGCGGCGACGAGCTGCTGATGCTCGTCGTCCGCGACCTGACCGGCACCGTCGACACCGAGGCCGAGCTGGCCCGCTCGCAGCGGCAGACCGAGATGATCCTGCGGGCGGCGAGCGAGGGCGTCGTAGGGACGGACACCGACGGGCGGATCGTCCTCGTGAACCCGGCCGCCGCTCAGATACTGGGGTACCGGGCCGGTGAGCTCGGCGGCAAGGAGCTGCACAACCTCGTGCTGCACTCGCGTGCCGACGGCTCCCCCTTCCCGTACGCCGAGTCGCCGCTCGCCGACACCCTGCGTTCCGGGCGCAAGCACCGGGTACGCGGGCAGGTGCTGTGGGCCAAGGGCGACAAGAAGGTGCCGGTCGACCTGACGACCGCGCCGGTGCGCGACGGCGACCAGCTGGTCGGCGCCGTGATGACGTTCACCGACCGGCGGCCGTACGACTCCGTCGTCGACGAGAAGACGGCCCAGGAGAAGGCGCACGCCGACGAGCTGGAGCGGCTCTCCGAGGAGCACGCCTCCGACCTGACCGCGCTGCGCCAGAAGCACGTCACCGAGGTCGAGGAGCTGCTCGAACGGCACGCCGAGGAACTGGCGGCCGGCGAGGACCGGTACGCGGCCCTCGGCGAGCGCGAGAAGGACCGGTACGAGGCCCTCTCCGGGCGCCACGAGCAGCTGCTGACGCTGCTCGCGCAGTCGCTGCGCGGCCCCCTCGACGAGCTGCGCCGGGAGCTGGCCGCGCTCGCCGCCGACGACGCCGGGCAGCTGTGGCCCGAGGCCAACCAGGTGCTCCACCATCTCTCGGCCGGTTACTCGCGGATCACCCAGCTCATCGACAACGTCCTCGGCTACCAGCGGCTGGACGCGGGGTCGGAGGACATCAACCGCACGAAGGTCATGCTCGACGCCGTCGTCGCCGCCGGTGTGGACGGGGCGGTGGAGCTGATCGGACCCGGGCGGGTGCAGTTCGCCGTGCACGCGCCGCCCATCGAGGCCGAGGTGGATCCGCAGCGCCTCGCCGTCGCCCTCGCGCATCTCATCGCGGACGTGGCAGGAGTCGACGCGACCGGCAACGCGCCGGTCTCCGCGGGCGGCTACATGGACAACACCGTGGTGGTCGCGGCGGCGCAGCGCGGCGAGGTCGTCCGGATCGAGGTGCGCGGGCCGTACGCCGGGGGAGACCCGGTGCACGAGCCGATCGTGCGCGGGATCGTGCGGGCCCACGGCGGGGTGCTGCAGACCCATGAGGTGCCGGGCATGAGCGGCAGCGCGTTCGTGCTGGAGGTGCCGATCGGGGGCGGCGCCGGAGCGGTGCCCCCGCCGCCCGGTACCGAGGTGGCCATCGTCCCGGCCGCCGAGGAGACCGGTGCCGGCGGGCGGCGGCGGGCCCGGCGGTCCTCCGTGGACGCCTTCCTGGAGAGTGACGTTCCCGGCGAGGCGGGCGGCGAGGGCGACGCCCCGGTCGCGCCGACCGGGCGGCGGCGCAGGCGCGCCGCCGAGGCGGCCGGCCCGGAGAGCGGGCCCGCCGCGATCGAGAGCGCGGAGTCGGCGTCCGGCGGTACCGGACGGCGGCGCGGGCGCCCGGCCGACGGCGACGCGGGGGTCTCCGAAGGTGCCGTGATGACGGCCGCCGAGCAGGGCGCCGGGGCGGCCGCCTCGGGTACGGGGCTGGGCGGCACCGTTCCGCCGCAGGGCGTGCCCGTGCCGGCGTCGGGGCGGCGCGCCCGGCGTGAGCCCGACGAGCCGCAGGCGCTGCCGCCCGCGCTGCCCTCGGCGCCGTCCGGGCCTGCCGCCGACGAGAGCCAGTCCGGCGGACGCCGGCGCCGTGCGCTGGCCGCCGCGGCCGAGCGGGCCGAGCAGCAGCAGGCGGGCCCGCGCCCGGTCTTCGCGCTGCCGCCCGCCGAGGCCGACCGCGCCCCCGATCCGGTCGAGGCCGTCGAGGCGGTGGGCGACGAGGGCCGGCACGACGCCGTGGGGCACGACCAGGCCGAGGACCACACCCCGCCGCAGCCGCACCCCACCAGCGCGCCGACCGGCCGTCGGCGGCGGGCGGTGGGCCAGCCGCCGGCCGAGGACACCCCGGCCGCCGCGGCCGTACCGACGGTGCCCGCGCAGGCGGCCGCTCCCGGACAGCCGGTGCAGCCCCAGGGCGTCCCGGTGCAGGCCGGACAGCCTCAGGGCATCCCGGTGCAGGCCGGGCCGGCGGCCCAGGTCGCCGCGCCGGCCGGTATCCCCGTCGGCCCGGCGGCCGGCGGACAGCAGCCCGTTGCGGCGGGTCAGGGCCAGCCCGGCCTTCCGGTCCCGCAGGCGCTGCCAGGCGTGGCCGTACCGGCGCAGAACCAGCCACAACCGCAGGGCGCCGCTCCGGTGGCCCCCGGGCAGCCCGCCCCGGCCGCTGAAGCCGTCCCGGTTCCCGCCCAGCCGCTTCCGGCGGAGGCCACGCCGGTGGCGCCCGTACCGCAGCAGTGGCCGGGCGCCGACGACACCCCCGCCGCCCAATCGGCACGTGCCGCCCAGCCGTTGCCCGCCGAGGCCGCCGCGGCGACTCCAACACCGGCGCCGGTCGACCCGGACTCCACCCAGGGCCGGGCGTTCAGTGTGCGGACGCTCGGGCAGGGGGTGCCGTTCTCACGGCAGGCCGCACAGGTGCAGCAGCCGACGGCGACCCCGCCCCCGCACCAGCCGGGCGGCAACGGGCGGCGCCGCAAGCTGGGCACGCGCCCCGACCCGGGTGCCTCCGCCGAGCAGCCGGGGACCCAACAGTCCGCACAGTCCGCGCAGGCGGCCCGCCCGCATCCGGCCGAACAGCCGGTCGCCGGGCAGCCGCTGCCGCAGCCGTCGCTGGCCGGGCAGTCCCGGCTGGCGGGGGCCACCGAGGGCGGCGGACGGTCGTACGCGATAGGCGCACCGGACGTGAACGCCGCCGAGGGCCCGGAGCCGCTGGACGGTCCGGGCGGGGCGGTCGAGGTCGCGGACCCGCCGCGTCCGCAGCCGATGGACGACGAACTGCCCCCGGAGCCGCTGGACAACCCGCGCCGGCTGCTGGTGTGGCCCGCGCCGGACGTCACCACCCAGCAGGAGCTGAGCGACCGCGGCTACCGGCCGGTGATCGTGAACTCCCGTGAGGAGGTCGACGCGCAGATCGCCGCGTTCCCGGCGGCGCTGTTCGTGGACCCGCTGACCGGGCCGATCACCCGGACCGCGCTGCAGTCGCTGCGGCAGGCCGCGGTGGCGGCCGAGGTGCCGGTGATGGTCACGGCCGGGCTGGGACAGGCGACGCGCGAGGCGGCGTACGGCGCGGATCCCGCCGTACTCCTGAAGGCGCTCGCGCCCCGGGACAGCGAGCAGCATCCGCCGCGGGTGCTGCTGATCGAGGAGCACGCGGAGATCGCGCTCGCGCTGACCTCGACGCTGGAGCGGCGCGGGATGCAGGTGGCGCGGGCGGCGAGCGACGCGGACGCGGTGACGCTGGCCGGGCAGCTGCGGCCGAACCTGGTGGTGATGGACCTGATGCAGGTGCACCGCCGGCAGGCCGGGATCATCGACTGGCTGCGGGCGAACGGGCAGCTGAACCGGACGCCGCTGGTCGTCTACACGGCGGCCGTCGACCAGGCGGACCTGCCGAGGCTGGCGTCCGGTGAGACGGTGCTGTTCCTGGCGGAGCGGTCGACGAGTTCCGAGGTGCAGAGCCGCATCGTGGATCTGCTGGCCCGGATCGGTACGAACTAGGGCTCACGGAAGCGCCCCGAAAGGGGCGCTGGGGGTGCTCCCGGCCGAAGGCTGGGGGAGGAACTGCGCGACCAGCCACGACGAACCCGCGGCCGACCGACGGCAGTTCCCCGCCGTGGACCGAACCCCGTTCAGAGACTGGTGACGTCCAGCTGACCGTCGGCGTACTGCCTCCTGAGCACCTTCTTGTCGAACTTGCCCACGCTCGTCTTCGGCACCGCCTCGATCACCGTCCAGCGTTCGGGGAGCTGCCACTTGGCGATCTTGCCCTCCTCGGCGAGGAAGATGCGCAGGGTCTCGAAGGTGGCCGTGGAGCCCTCCCGCAGGACGACCGTGGCCAGCGGGCGCTCACCCCACTTGTCGTCGGGGACGGCCACCACCGCGGCCTCGGCGACGTCCGGGTGGGACATCAGCGCGTTCTCCAGTTCCACCGAGGAGATCCACTCGCCGCCGGACTTGATGACGTCCTTCGCCCGGTCGGTGAGGGTGAGGAAGCCGTCGGGGGAGATGGTGCCGACGTCGCCGGTCTTCAGCCAGCCGTCCTCGCTGAACTTGTCGTCGGGGCGCAGGGGTTCGGCGTCGGGGCCGTTGTAGTAGGCGCCCGCGATCCAGGGGCCGCGCACCTCCAGCTCGCCCGCCGACTCGCCGTCCCAGGGGAGGCGCTCGCCGCCGGGGCCGCTGAGCCGGGCCTCGACGCTCGCCGGGAAACGGCCCTGGGTGAGGCGGTACGCGAACTCCTCCTCGGTGCCCACCACATGGGCCGGCGGGCGGGCGATCGTGCCGAGCGGGGAGGTCTCGGTCATGCCCCAGGCGTGGCAGACCCGCATGCCCAGCTTGTCGAAGGCCGTCATGAGGGAGGGCGGGCAGGCGGCGCCGCCGATGGTGACCTGGGTGAGGGAGGAGACGTCCCGGGGGCGGGCGGTGAGCTCGCCGAGCAGGCCCTGCCAGATGGTGGGGACCGCGGCCGCGTGCGTGGGGCGCTCTCGCTCGATCATCTCGGCGAGCGGGCCGGGCTGGAGGAACCGGTCCGGCATCAGCAGGTTGACGCCGGTCATGAAGGTGGCGTGCGGCAGGCCCCAGGCGTTGACGTGGAACTGCGGCACGACGACCAGCGAGGTGTCCTGGTCGGTCAGGCCCATCGACTGGGCCATGTTGACCTGCATGGAGTGCAGGTAGATCGAACGGTGGCTGTACACCACGCCCTTGGGGTCGCCGGTGGTGCCGGAGGTGTAGCACATGGCGGCGGCCTGGCGTTCGTCGATCTCCGGCCAGTCGAACGTCTTCGGCTTGTCCGCGATCAGTTCCTCGTACTCGTGCACCTGCGCGGTGGCACCGGCGAGCGGCGACCGGTCGCCGGGACCGGAGACGACGATGTGCTCGACGGTCGGCAGCTTGGACAGCAGCGGCGCGATCATCGGGATCAGCGAGCCGTTGACGACGACGACGCGGTCGGCGGCGTGGTTGACGATCCAGACCAGCTGCTCGGCGGGCAGGCGGAGGTTGAGGGTGTGCAGGACCGCGCCCATGGAGGGGATCGCGAAGTACGCCTCGGTGTGTTCCGCGTTGTTCCACATCAGGGTGGCCACACGGTCGTCGCCCCGGACCCCGAGGTCGTCCCGCAGGGCGTGCGCCAACTGGGCGGCGCGGTCACCGATCTCGGCGAAGCTGCGGCGGTGCGACTCGCCCTCACCGGTCCAGGTGATCACCTGTGATGCGCCGTGAATCCTCGACCCGTGGGTCAGGATCCTGGAGATCAGCAGCGGTACGTCCTGCATGGTGCTCAGCACGGCGTCCTCCCGGGGGCGACATTGCCTACTCGGTGGTGAAGGGGCTGCGCTGATTCTGCTCACATACCAGGCGGTATGTCACTAGGAGAAAGCCAACAAAGCCTGTTCGGACGCTTCGAACGCTCCGGGCGTCCCGGCCGCTAACGGGCGAGGTCCAGCTCAGGGTCCTCGCGCAGCTTGCCGAGCGCACGCGACACGGCCGACTTCACCGTGCCCACCGACACCCCGAGCACCTCGGCCGTCTGCACCTCGCTCAGGTCCTCGTAGTACCGCAGCACGACCATCGCCCGCTGCCGGGCCGGGAGTCTCATGACGGCCCGCCACATCGCGTCGTGCAGTGCCTGCCGTTCGGCCGGGTCGTCCTCGCCGGGCACCGGCTCGGGCTCGGGCATCTCGTCGCAGGCGAACTCGTCGACCCGGCGCTTGCGCCACTGCGAGGTCCGCGTGTTGAGCAGGGCCCGGCGCACATAGCCGTCGAGGGCCCGGTGGTCCTCGATCCGCTCCCAGGCCACGTACGTCTTGGCGAGCGCGGTCTGCAGGAGGTCCTCGGCGTCGCTCGGGTTCGCGGTCAGCGACCGGGCGGTGCGCAGCAGGACGGGCTGGCGGGCCCTGACGTACGACGCGAACGACGGGTACGGTCGGGTGTGTGCGCGGGTCTGCCTCACCGAGACAGCGGCGTCCGAAGCGCTGGTGCAGACGGGTGTGGTCATGGCTCCACGCTATGAGCGGGCGGTGTCACGGCGGATCGGCCGCAGGTCCCGAAGCAGACTCCCCCTCAGGTTGTAGGGGTGGGGCTGCCTACACCTCCTGAAGGTGGAGTACCGGGTGCGGAACTCCTGCGGGTTTACCCCTGAGGGGGGAGGACACCAGGGGGCGCGACCTCACCCGTCCGAGGTCAGGACCAGCCCGGACGTCGGTACGCCCGTGCCCGCCGTCACCAGGATCCGGTCCGCCCCCGGTACCGGGTTCACGGCCGTGCCGCGCAGCTGGCGCACCCCCTCCGCCACCCCGTTCATCCCGTGCAGGTACGCCTCCCCGAGCTGCCCTCCGTGCGTGTTCAGCGGCAGCCGCGCCTCGGCCACGAAGTCCGCCGCCTCCCCCCGCCCGCAGAACCCGAACTCCTCCAGCTGCATCAGCACGAACGGGGTGAAGTGGTCGTACAGGATCCCCACGTCGATGTCGGCCGGGGCGAGTCCGCTGGTCCGCCACAGCTGGCGGGCCACCACGCCCATCTCCGGCAGCCCGGTCAGGTCGTCCCGGTAGAAGCTGGTCATCTGCTCCTGGGCCCGGCCGGCGCCCTGCGCGGCCGCCGCGATCACAGCCGGCGGATGCGGCAGGTCGCGCGCCCGCTCCACCGACGTGACGACGAGGGCCTGCCCGCCGTCCGTCTCCTGGCAGCAGTCCAGCAGACGGAGCGGCTCGACGATCCAGCGGGAGGCGGCGTGGTCCGCGAGGGTGATGGGACGGCCGTGGAAGTAGGCGGCCGGGTTGGTCGCCGCGTACCTGCGGTCGGTCACCGCCACGTGCCCGAACGCCTCGGGGGTCAGCCCGTACGTGTGCAGGTAGCGCTGCGCCGCCATCGCCACCCAGGAGGCCGGGGTGAGCAGCCCGAACGGCAGCACCCAGCCGAGCGCCGCCCCCTCCGCCGACGGCTCCCGGTGCTGCACCCCCGAGCCGAAGCGGCGGCCCGATCTCTCGTTGAAGGCGCGGTAGCAGACCACCACCTCGGCTACCCCGGCGGCGATCGCCAGTGCCGCCTGCTGGACGGTCGCGCAGGCCGCGCCGCCGCCGTAGTGGACGCGGGAGAAGAAGGACAGCTCGCCGATCCCGCAGGCCTGGGCCACGGTGATCTCCGGGCTGGTGTCCATCGTGAACGTCACCATCCCGTCCACGTCGGCCGGGGACAGCCCCGCGTCGTCCAGCGCGGCCCGCACCGCCTCCGCCGCCAGCCGCAGCTCGCTGCGCCCCGAGTCCTTGGAGAACTCGGTCGCCCCGATCCCCACGACCGCCGCCCGCCCGCCGAGCGAGTCCCGGCCCCGCACGCTCATGAGTCCGCCTCGTCGGTCACAGTGACGGTCACCAGGCGCCCGGTGAGTTCGACGGTCACCGTGCCGGTCACGTGGTTACCGATGCCGTTGGCGCCGACCACCCGGATCGTCGCCATGCGCGTCGCGTCGTCCAGCTCCTCGATCCTGCCGGTCAGCACCATGGTGTCACCGGGGTAGTTGGGCGCGCCTAGCCGGATGGCGACCTTGCGGAGCTCGGCCGTCGGGCCGAAGTAGTCGGTGATGTACCGGCCGACCAGGCCGTTCGTCGTCAGGATGTTCATGAAGATGTCCGGCGAGCCCTTCTGCCGGGCCAGTTCGGCGTCGTGGTGCACGTCCTGGTAGTCCCGGGACGCGATCGCCCCGGCCACGATCAGCGTCCGCGTGATCGGGATCTCCAGCGGCGGCAGCGCGGTGCCCACACCCGGCCGTGTCGTCTCAACTCCCACTCGCGATCAACTCCCCCAGCTCCTGGAGCACTTCGCCCCCGCTGCCCAGATACGCGTCCAGTTGCCTGCCCCACAGGAAGTGCCGGTGCACCGGATGCTCGACGTCGGCGCCCGCACCGCCGTGCAGGTGCTGGCCCGTGTGCACGACCCGCTGCCCGGCCTCGGACGCCCACCAGGCCGCGGTCAGCGCGTGCGTGGCGTACGGCAGCCCGGCGTCCCGCCGCCAGGCCGCCTCGTACGCCGTCACCCGTATCGCCTCGGTGTCCATGTGGGCGTCGGCCGCACGGAGTTGGACGGCCTGCCTGGTGGCGAGCGGGCGCCCGAACTGCTCGCGGGTGTTGGTGTGGGCCACGGCCCGGGCGAGGGAGCCCGCGCAGACGCCCGCCTGAAGACCGGCGAAGGCGGTGCGGGCGGTGGCCAGGACGTCGGGGCAGGCGTCCTCGCCGCCCAGGGTCTCGGCGGGGGCCTCGTCGAGCGTGAGGCGCCCCGCCGCCCAGGGTGCGGTCAGCTCGACCTCCTGGGTGCGGGTGCCCTCGCCGAGCGGCACCAGCCACAGCCGCCGGCCGGCGTCCGCGACCAGGACGTGCGTGGCGTCCCGCAGCCACGGGACGACGGGGACGGCGCCGCTCAGCCCGCCCCGCGCGGAGGGCCGTACCCCCGGCTGCGCGGGGAACGCCCCGGTCACCACCACCGACCCGTCCCCGATCCCCGGCAGCAGCCGCTCCCGCTGTTCGTCCGTGCCGTGCGTGGCGATCGCCAGCTGCCCGTACACACAGCTCGCCGCGTACGGCACCTGGGCCGTGGTACGCCCCTGCTCCTCCAGGAGGAGCACCAGGCCCAGCAGGCCCAGCTCCTCCACCGCGGCCACCAGTCCGGCCGCGCACAGCGCCTTCCACAACTCCGGGTCGCTGCCCGTGCCGGCCGCCCGCAGCCGCTCGTGGGTGGCGAGGTCGGCGAAGATCCTGGCGGCCAGGCCACGGGCCTCGACCTGGGCCTCGGTGGGCGTGAAGTCCATGTCAGACCTCCCCGCCGAGGACGCGGAAGACGGGCAGGGTCAACGCCCCGCCTTCGTCGTCGTACCGGCGGAACTCCACCCGTACCGGCAGCCCGATCCGCACCTTGTCGTACGGCACCCCCACCACGTTGCTCACCATCCGCACGCCCTCGGCGAGCTCGATCAGGCCGACCGCGTAGGGAGGGTCGAAGGCCGGGAAGGGCGGGTGGTGCATCACGACGTACGAACAGACCGTGCCCTCGCCGGACGACTCGACCGTGTCCCAGTCGAGACAGCCGCAGGCGTTGCAGCCCGGCAGCCAGGGGTGGCGCAGGGTGCCGCAGTCCGCGCACCGCTGGACCAGGAGGCGCCCCTCGGCCACGCCCTCCCAGAAACCGCCGTTGTCCCGGTTGACCACCGGGCGGGGGCGCGGCGGCCGCTTGCGTTCCCGGCCGCCCGGCGCGTACTTGAGGACGCGGAAACGGTGGGTGCCGACGAGGTCGTCCCCGACGCGGACGTCCGTGCGGGTGGTGACGAAGTAGCCGGTGCCCAGCTTGGTGGTCTTCCGGTCGGACACCGACTCGATCACCGTGTCGAAGGCGACCTCGTCGCCCGGCCGCAGGGGCCTGAGGTACTCCTGCTCGCAGTCGGTGGCGACGATCGAGGTGCACCCCGCCTCGTCGAGGAGGGTGAGCATCTCGTCGTACGCGCCCGTGCGGGACGTGTGGCCCGAGAGGCCGCCCATCGTCCAGGCCTGGAGCATGGTGGGCGGCGCGACGGCGTCCGGCCCCTCGTACGCCGGACTGGTGTCGCCCATCGCCTCGCACCAGTGCCGGATCATGGGCAGGTTGACCGGGTCCTTGCCGGTGCCGGCGCGGGCGGCCGGCTGCCCCTCGTAGACCTTGAGCCGCGCCCCCAGCTCATCGCTCGCCCCGGTCACGGCCACCGCCCCTCCGCATCCCGAGCCGCATCGTCGCGACGATCTCCCGCTGCACCTCGCTCACCCCGCCCCCGAACGTGTTGATCTGCGCCGCCCTGTTGAGCCGCTCCAGCTCGCCGTCCCCGAACGCCCCCGGCGAGCCGGACCGGACCAATGCCGCCTCGCCGACGATCTCCTGACACA
This sequence comes from Streptomyces sp. NPDC001714, assembly GCF_042892755.1. NCBI lineage: Bacteria > Bacillati > Actinomycetota > Actinomycetes > Kitasatosporales > Streptomycetaceae > Streptomyces > Streptomyces sp. NPDC001714. The sequence continues at coordinate 504,540 of NZ_JBIAUL010000003.1, read as the reverse complement.
TGCGATACGTCGCGACTGCCGATTCCGTTCCCGCGAACTTCACCCCGCTGGCCTCCGCGGGGGCCACCCGGCCCGCCCCCGCATCCCCTACCAAACGCCAGCTGAGCAGGCGGTTCGCCGCCAGCCGGGCATGCGCCTCGGCCAGCCGGAGACGAATCCACGGCTCGTCAACGCGGCGCCGCCCGGTCACTGGATCGGGGGTGCGGGCGGCGGTGAGCGCGGCCGCGTAGAAGTCCTCGGCCTGCATGCCGGTCGCGGCGAGGGCGACCCGCTCGTGGTTGAGCTGGTTGGTGATGAGCGACCAGCCCTCGTGCTCGGTGCCGACCAGGTTGCCGGCGGGGACGCGGACCCCGTCGTAGTACGTCGCCGTCGTGACCTGGCCGCCCACCGTCTCGATCGGCGTCCAGGAGAACCCGGGCGCGTCCGTGGGCACCAGGATGATCGAGATGCCGCGGTGTCTGGGCGCCTCCGGGTCGGTGCGGCAGGCCAGCCAGATCCAGTCGGCGTGCTGGGCGCCCGAGGTGAAGATCTTCTGCCCGTCGATCCGCCAGCCGTCGCCGTCCCGTACCGCCCGGGTGCGCAGCGCGGCCAGGTCGGTGCCGGCCGAGGGTTCGCTGTAGCCGATGGCGAAGACGAGGTCGCCGCGGAGGATGCCGGGCAGGAAGCGGGCCTTCTGCTCCGCGCTGCCGTACTTCATCAGTGTCGGCCCGACCGTGTTCAGGGTGACCATCGAGACGGGGGCGCCGGCCCGGTACGCCTCGTCGAAGAACACGAACTGCTCGTCGGCGCCCCGCCCTTGACCGCCGTACTCGACGGGCCAGCCGAGGCCGAGCAGGCCGTCCGCGCCGATGCGGCGCAGCAGGGCACGGCGTTCGGCAGGGTCTTCGGGAGCCGGGGACGGGATCAAGGACCGGAAGTATGCGCGGAGTTCGGCACGCAGCCGCTGCTGGCGTTCGGTGGGGGCCAGATGCATGGTTTCTGACTGTCCGTCAGATAAGGCTCACTGTCAAGGTCGAACGGGCCGGCGGGAGGGTGGGCGGACGACAGAAGGGACGGCGGAGGGGACGGCAGAAGGACCGGCAGAAGGGCCGACGGAGGGGACGGCCGAAGGGGCGACAGAAGGACGGGCGGAGGGGACGACCGAAGGGACGGCAGAAGGACGGGCGGAGGGGACGACCGAAGGGACGGCAGAAGGACGGGCGGAGGGGACGGCAGAAGGACCGGCGGAGGGGACGGCAGAGGCGGCGGCGGAAGGGGCGACAGAGGGGGCCGGAAACGCCTGCGCGGCGGTGCCGAAGCACCGCCGCGCGAACGCACTGCCCATCCCCACAGACCACACCCCACCAGGGCTCAGGCGGGGCTTACCACAGCTGGGTGAAGTGGACGGCGACGTTGTCGTTGCCCTGCTGGATCGCGGTCCACACGGAGCCCTTGACCTGAGCGGTGTTGCTCTGGTTCGAGGCGCCGTTGCCCACCGCGTTCTGCTGGGTGGTGGAGGAGTTGCCGTTGTTGTCGTGACCGACCCCGCTGCCGATGATGCCGGCCGTGCCGACGTTGGCGCTCGATCCGTCGTCCGCGATCGCACCGTTGTCCGCGGCCGCTACACCGGTGAAGAGGGCGGCGGCGAGCGGGAGGGCGGAGACGGCGGCGAGAACGCGGGCGGTACGGATGCTTGCCATGTTGTTTCCTCTCAGAGCCCGGCTGTGCCGGAAGTACGTCAAGTAAGGCTTGTTCCGGGGCAGTTGGCCGACCGCCTCGGTGGGTGTCATCGACGTCGCGAGACCAGAGTTGCCCACCGAATCCCCGGCGAACCACCCCGGAAGCCGTTATTCGCCCTCAAGCGTGATGACAAGTCGATAAACCCCTTTCACCACCTTTGGTCGACTCCCACCCCAGTCGTGACCACTCGGGACATCAACCCCCATCAAGCCCGCCAAGGGAAAAACCGTTCCGGCCGCGATCCGCGACCAAGTCGCCGCCCTCGGCGTGTCACACCGGCCCCCTCTTCCCTTTTTCGAACGCACGTACGAACATGGAGGCATGGCCACCACCGATCGGCAGGCCACGACGCTGGCCCTCGCACACGCCCTGTCAGCCGCCGAGCGCGGCCTGGCCGTCATCCCCCTGTCCCGCACGAAACTCCCGGCCGTGCGCTCCCCGCACCGCCACGACCCGGAACCCGCGCTGCCGCCCTGCCACGGCGAGTGCGGCCGCCCCGGCCACGGGGTGTACGACGCGACCACCGACCCGACCCGCATCCGCGAGCTGTTCGCCGCGGCGCCGTGGGCGTCCGGCTACGGCATCGCCTGCGGGCTGCCCCCGCACCGCCTCATCGGCGTCGACCTCGACGTGAAGTGCGGGACGGACTCCACGGCCGCCCTGCGCGAGCTGGCCCTGCGGCACCTGTTCACCATCCCGCCGACGGTCGTCGTCCTCACCCCGAGCGGCGGCCGCCACCTCTGGCTGACCGGACCGCCGGACGCCGTCGTCCCCAACTCGGCCGGCCGGCTCGCCCCCGGCATCGACATCCGGGGCGCCGGCGGCTACCTGGTCGGCCCCGGCTCCCGCACCGACCACGGCGTCTACGCCACCGCCCCCGGCACCGAGCACCTGGTGCCCGCGCCCTGTCCCCCGGCCCTTCTCCGCCTCCTGCTCCCGCCGCCCCGTCCACCGCATCCCTCGACCCACCCCTCGGTCGGCAACCGCGGGCAGGGCCTGGTCCAGTTCGTCCTCTCCGCCCACGAGGGCCAGCGCAACACCCGCCTCTTCTGGGCGGCCTGCCGCGCCTACGAGAACGGCATCGGCCGGGCCCTGCGGGCCCCGCTGATCGACGCGGCGGTCCACACGGGCCTGACGGAACAGGAAGCCCGCGCCACGATCGCGTCGGCGGCCCGCATGACCGGCCGCCGCCCCTGAAAATCACCCATCGACCGCCGCGAGATCATGGAGACGACGGACGACAGGAAGTGGGAGAAGCGGATCAACGACTGGCTCCACGGCTGATCCCGCAGCGTTCAACCACTGGTGCCGGTACCGGTGCCAGTACTGGAACCGGTGCCGGTGCCGGTACCGGTACCGCTTTCCGGAGCGGCCGTCACGAAGTCGTACCCGGACCAGTCACTGAGCCGGACGTATCCGAGGCGCTGGTAGAGGGCGTTGCTGGTGGGGTTGGACAGGTCCGCGAACAGGACGACGTCCCGCGCGCCCGCGGCCAGCGCGGCCCGGCTCACCTCCGCCGCCACGGCCCCCGCGTAACCGCGACCGCGCAGGTGGGCGGGGGTGTAGACGACGTCCACCTGGATCTGGCCGCCGATCAGCGGGTTCAGGCCCGCGACGGAGACGGGAGTGCCGTCCGGGGTCTCCCAGAGCGTGTAGGTCTTGTCGGCGAAGCGCGTGCCGGCCCAGGTGCCGGCGTCGATGGCGACGTCCTCCCCGACGGCCTTGGCGAACTCGGCGCACCAGAACATGGTTTCCTCCAGATCCTGCTCACCCAGGACGCGGCCCCGGCCCGCCGGCAGCGGGTCCGGTGGCGTGAGCGTGCCGAGGCGGTACAGGCACAGCCGCGTGTCACGGAGTCTCGGCGTCGCGCCGGTGCGCCGCTGCCAGGCCTCGGCGAAAGCGGTGGCCGTGCCGTGGTCCGCGCTGACGGAGGGAAGGGAGTCCCCGAGGTCGGCCAGACGGTCGGCGAGGGAGTCGGCCTGCTCGGGCGTGAGCGGGGAGAGGCCGAACCCCCGCGGTGGAAGGCGGTAGAAGGTGGCGTGGACCTCGCCGTCCCGCTCCAGGAGCCCGAAGACGGGAACGTCGGTGCCGAACGCCGCGGCCCCCCGCGCCCGCACCCTCTCCGCCCACGTCGACTGCATGACGTGCGGGCCGGGACGAGAGCGCAGGAACTTCCCGGCCCTGGCGAGGAATTCGTCGACGTCGTGGGTCAGGTACCAGTCGGATGAGCGCATGCCCGATGCTTTACCACTCCCGCCGCGCGGGCAGTCGGATCCCGCCGGGCGAAGTGACGCGCGAACACCCGTTTCAGCCAACCGAGATGAAGCATTCTGTGGCGGGAACGCCGGTGACTTCGCACGCGGCAGCGCACTCCTCGCCCTCCGTTCGGTACTGCGCCCTCCGTTCGGTACTGCGCCCTCCGTTCGCCACTGCCGCAGATTCACCGCAGTCGCCCGGGTCCCCGCACCGAAGCGCGTCGGATTCCGCGCCACGATCAGACGTGCCACGGAGTGGAAGCCGTGTCCGTGACCATGCGCCTGCTGCTGTGCCACGAGCCCCGGTGCGCCGCGGGGTTCGCCGTCCTCGCACGTCGTCAGAGGCTGCTGAGAAGTGCCAGGCGCTCGGCGCTGGTGGAGCCCTGGTCGGCGTAGTAGACGACGATCAGTTGGCGGGCCTGCGGGCGCACCATCTTCTCGTAGTGCAGGTCGAGTTCGCCGACGAGCGGATGGACGAGCCGGGTGAGGCCGGTGTCGCGGCGGCGGACCTCGCGGCGGGTCCACAGGGTACGGAACCGCTCGCTGGCGACGGTGAGTTCGCCGATGGTCTCCAGTAGCTCCGGGTCGGCCTCGTCGACGTCGATCGTGGCGCGTAGTCCGGAGACGGCCTTCGCGGTCATGTCGTCCCACTGCGGATAGAGGCCGCGCATCTCGGGTTCGAGGAAGGCAGCCCGCAGCGGGTTGTGGCCGACGGCGAAGAAGGGGCACAGGAGCACGGCCAGCCGGTTCGCGGCGACGACCCGTCCGCTGGGCCCCTGGGCGTAGGCGGGGGTCTGCGGCCAGCTGTCCAGCAGTGGTTGCAGGTCGCCCTGGTTCGTACGGGCGCGGCTGCGCGGCCTGCGGGTGGGCGGGGCGGGGTGGGCGAGGCGGTGCAGGTAGGCGACGGCGTCCTCGTCGAGCTGGAGGGCGTTGGCCAGGGCGGTCAGGATGTGGTCGGAGGGGTTGAGGTTGCGGCCCTGTTCCAGGCGCAGGTAGTACTCGGGGCTGATCCCGGCGAGCTGGGCGACCTCTTCGCGTCGCAGTCCGGGGACCCGGCGCCGCTCGCCGGCGGGCAGCCCGACCTGGTGGGGGCTGATCTGTCCGCGCCGGGCCCGCAGGAACTCGCCGAGGGTGTCGGCCGTCTCGTGCGCCATGCTCTTGACGCTAGCCGTTCACCAGTCCGAGGCGGACCAGGCTCTCCGCGGTGGCCACGACGGCGTCCTCGTTGGACCGGGGGGACCAGTCCAGCGCCTTGCGGGCCTTCGCGTTGGAGGCGCGGCGCACCACGCCCAGCTGCGGCAGCGTCTCACGCAGCGCCGGGTTGATCGTGGCCAGCAGGCGCAGCAGCCAGGCGGGGGCCGAGCCCGTGGGGGCCTTGGCGGCGTCCTCGCCCAGCCGTTCGCGCAACGCCAGGGCGATGTGGTGGAAGGAGATCGGCTCGCCCGCGAGCGCCAGATACCGCTGCCCGGCCGCCTGAGGCGCGGTCATGGCACGGAGGTGAAGGTCGGCCGCGTCTCGGACGTCCACCGTGTTGGTCCAGATCGGAGGTGCGGCCCGCATTCCGCCGGTCAGCATCGCGTGGATGATCCGGATCGACGCGGAGTAGTCCGGTCCGAGGACCGGCCCGAAGATTCCCACCGGGTTGACGACCGTCAGCTCCAGGCCGTCGCCCTCGCTGTCGACGAAGTCCCAGGCAGCCCGTTCGGCCACCGCCTTGGACTTGACGTACGCGGAGACCCCCGGCCCGTCGGTCTGCGTCCAGTCGTCCTCGCTGAACATCTGTCCGGTCTGGCCATGCCCGTAGCCCACCGCCGCGAAGGAGGAGGTCAGCACGGTGCGACGGACACCCGCCTCCCGGGCGGCGCGCAGGACCCGCAGGGCCCCGTCACGGGCGGGGACGATCACCTCGTCCTCGTTCTTCGGCCGCGCTCCGGGAAACGGCGATGCCACGTGCAGGACGTAGTCGACTCCCGCCACGGCCCGGTCCCAGCCCCCGTCAGAGGTCAGATCCGCCTCCACATAGGAGACGCCGTCCGCGTTCGGGGATCCTGCCACCTTGAGCATCCGCTCGACGTCGGACCGCCGTGCCAGGGAGCGCACCGTGGTCGTGACGGTGTGCCCGGCGGTCAGGAGCTGCGCGATCGTGTGGGAACCCAGAAACCCGGTTCCGCCCGTGACGAGTACATGTGCCATACCTTCATGGTGGGCAGCCGGACCGACCCGTTCCAGATCTCCCCGATACCAGTACTCCCAGGGACAGGCTCGGCGACGCTGCCCCTCGAGTTTCGATGCACATGCTCAAGGTTCGGTTCGAAGGGACCCCACACGCCAACGGCCCCCGACCGTCTCACCTGGTCAGGGGCCGTGAACGTCACGCGGTGGGTGTGGGATTTGAACCCACGGTGACTCGCGCCACGACGGTTTTCAAGACCGTTCCCTTAGGCCGCTCGGGCAACCCACCCCGCGCCGACGGAGATCGGCGCGGGGAACAGAGTAACCGGTTCGCGCGGGCGGGTGCGGGTCAGTTGTCGCCGATGCGGGAGCCGAGGGTGACGGTGACCGTGTGTTCGCTGCCGTCCCGCTTGTAGGTGATCTCGACCTTGTCGCCGGGCTTGTGGGTCCAGATCTCCCCGATCAGGGTCGGGCCGCTGTCGATCACCGTGCCGTCCAGCTTGGTGATGACGTCGCCGGGCTTGAGGCCGGCCTTGTCCGCGGGGCCGCCCGACTCCACCGCGGCGGAGCCGCCCGAGCCGGAGTCGGTGATCTGCGCGCCGGAGGTGCCGTCATCCAGCGACACCGACGCGCCGATCTTGGCGTAGACCGGCTTGCCGGTCTTGATCAGCTGCTGGGCCACGTACTTGGCCTGGTTGATCGGGATGGCGAAGCCGAGGCCGATCGAGCCCGACTGCCCGGTGCTGCCCAGGCCGCCGCTGGAGGCGGACTGGATCGCGGAGTTGATGCCGATCACCGCGCCGGAGGCGTCGAGCAGCGGGCCGCCGGAGTTGCCGGGGTTGATGGAGGCGTCGGTCTGCAGGGCGCTCATGTAGGACGCCTTGCTGGTGGAGCTGCCGTCGCTGGAGGCGACCGGGCGGTTCTTGGCGCTGATGATGCCCGTGGTGACCGTGTTGGACAGGCCGAAGGGGGCGCCGATCGCGATCGTCTCGTCGCCGACGGCCACCTTGTCGGAGTCGCCCAGGGCGAGCGGCTTCAGATCCCTCGGCGGGTTCTTGAGCTTGATCACCGCGACGTCGTAGCCCTGGGCGTGGCCGACGACCTCGGCGTCGTACTTCTTGCCGTCCGGGAACGTCGCGGTCAGCTTGCCGCCGTCGAGGGAGTCCGCGACCACGTGGTTGTTGGTGATGATGTGGCCCTGCTTGTCGAAGACGAAGCCGGTGCCGGTGCCACCCTCGCCGTTGGTGCCCTCGGACTCGATGGTGACCGTGCTGGGCAGCGCGTTCTGGGCGACCGCCGCGATCGTGCCGGCGGCGCGCTTGACCTGGGTGGCGCCGCCGCTGGAGGACGCGGAGATGGTCGTGGAGCCGCTGTCGTCGTTGTTCTTCGCCAGCGTGTAGCCGAGGCCGCCGCCGAGGCCGCCCGCGACCAGCGCGGCCACCAGGACGGCGGCGATCAGACCGCCGCGCCCGCTGCCCTTCTTCGGCGCGGGCTGCGGCTGCTGGAAGGGCTGGTACTGCTGGTACTGCTGGTGCTGCTGGTCGTACGACGAGCCCCAGGCCGCGCCGGCGCCCGCGCCCGGGTCCGCGTAGGAGGGGGTCGCGGGGGGCGGGGGCGGCCAGGAGGCGTCGGGGGCCTGCGGTGCGGTCCCGTAGGGGTCGCCCGCGGACGCGCCGGGCGCGCCCTGGGACGCCGGCGGGATCGGGGCGGTCGGCGCTTCCCCGCCGTCGGACGTGGCTGCCTGCGGCGAGGCAGCGGGAGACGACGGCGGCACGGGAGGTGCGGACGGGGCCGGGGGTACCGGATTGCCCTCGTTCTCGGTGCTCACAGCTTCTCTCCTCGGTCCACGGCTTTTCTTCTCGGTCGCACTCGGTCACGCTCTTTCACGCTTGCTGTCGGTCCGGCGCGATTCAGCTGTGCATGTGCTTTTGTATGCCGTCAGCTTTTCCCACAGGCCGTCAGAGCACCATAAGCGGTGGCTGTGGGTACACGGACAACCTTTATATAGTGCTTGTCCGACAAAAGTTCTCTTTACCGGCATCCGTGATGCCCCCAGGTACCCCCGCTCGGTGGCACCATGTCGCGGTGACCCACGCACCACAGCATCGCATCCAGGTCGTCGCGCACCGCGGGGCCTCCGAGTACGCCCCCGAGCACACGCTGGCCGCGTACCGGAAGGCCATCGAGGACGGCGCCGACGCCCTGGAGTGCGACGTACGCCTGACCGCCGACGGCCACCTGGTGTGCGTCCACGACCGACGGGTCAACCGTACGTCCAACGGGCGGGGGGCGGTCTCGGCCCTCGAGCTCGCGGACCTGGCCGCCCTGGACTTCGGCTCGTGGCGGAAGGGGCCGGCCTGGCGCGGACGGGACGAGGAGCCCGACTGGGAGTTCCGGCCCGAGGACCGCGCGGACACCTCCGTACTGACGCTGGAGCGGCTGCTGGAGCTGGTCGCGGACGCCGGACGGCGGGTGGAGCTGGCGATCGAGACCAAGCACCCCACGCGGTGGGCCGGGCAGGTGGAGGAGCGGCTGCTGGTCCTGCTCAAGCGGTTCGGGCTGGACGCACCGGCCACCCCCGCCGAGTCGCCCGTGCGCGTCATGAGCTTCTCCGCGCGGTCGCTGGCCCGGGTGCGGGCGGCCTCGCCGACGCTGCCGACGGTCTACCTGCTGCAGTTCCTCTCGCCGCGGCTGCGCGACGGGCGGCTGCCGGCCGGGGTGGGGATCGCGGGCCCCTCGATCCGGATTGTGCGCAATCATCCGGCGTACGTCGAGCGGTTGCAGCGGAACGGCCACCGGGTGCACGTCTGGACGGTGAACGAGCCGGAGGACGTGGACCTGTGCGTGGAGCTCGGCATCGACGCGATCATCACCAACCGGCCGGCGGCGGTGCTGAGCCGGCTGGGGCGTTGAGGGTGCCGAAAGGCGGCGCACCGGGACCCGTCCTGACCAGGGCTCAGATAAAGAGTCGAGTAAGGACACTTCGTACCTCTTGACCCGACAGCCCGCCCACAGCATCCTCACTTCTCGGCCACACCATCGAAATTCAGCCATACGTCGCCTTATCTGGGGGATTCGGCGACGCCCCGTCACAGGGAGTGCTCCGGCGCGTTCGGCGCGTATTCGTTCGTTGCGAATGCGTCACCGGGCATTCATTGGCCGGTTTCCGGTTCAGGCCAATGGGGCATCCACACCGTGGCGTGGGGCAAAGGAGGTCTCGGGGGTGGCGTTGGTGGTGGCACAGGAGGTGCCCACGTCGTCGAGCATGGCCGTACCCCATGGCCCTGCGGGCGTGGGTAAGGCGAGACACCGTATGCGCGATCAGTTGCGCACGGGTGGAGTGTCGGAATCGGTCATCGACGATGCCGTACTGATCCTTTCCGAACTTTTGAGCAATGCCTGCAAACACGGGCGCCCCTTGGGGGACGCGCTCGCCGGGGACGGCGACGTCCGGGCCGCCTGGCAGGTCGACACGCGCGGCCGGCTGATCGTCGAGGTGACGGACGGCGGCGGCCCGACCCGCCCGGCCCCGATGACCCCGTCGGTCACGGCGCACGGCGGCCGCGGGCTGAACATCATCACGGCCCTGGCCGACGACTGGGGCGTCCGGGACGACGCCCGGGGCGAGGTGACCGTCTGGGTCGTGGTCCACAAGGACGTGCGCGGGCCGGGCACCCGGGACCGCCGCGACGCCTTCGCCACGCGCGTCATGGCGCCCTCGGTCCCGGAGATGGCCGACCTGGACTTCGCGGACGCGTTCGACGACATGGACTGAGCCTTCGACGGCCTGGACCGGCCGGACACGCGACGGCGGCTCCGTCCGCAGCGGGCCACGGCGGCCACCGAGTCCCCGGGCATACGGTCCGTGGCGGCGCCGTCGTCCACAGGTTCCCGTGGCCCAGGGTATGAACGGCTAGGCTCCCGCCCGTACGAGACGAGCCGTAACCGGGAGACACCCAGATGGCCAAGAAGCGACCCCAGACGACGGCCACGCGGCCGCAGCTCAGCGACGCCGAGATCCCGGTTGTCGGCGCCCGCGAGCCTTGCCCCTGCGGCAGCGGCCGCCGCTACAAGGCCTGCCACGGCCGCGCGGCCGCGCACGCGGCGACCGAGCTGGTGCACCGCCCGTTCGAGGGGCTGGCCGGCGAGGGCGACTGGGTGGCGCTGCGCGAGCTGGTCCCCGCCGCCACCGTCGAGCTGACCCTTAAGGACGGTCTGCCCGAGGGCGTCCCCTCGGTCACCCTCGCCACCGTGCTGCCGATGGCCTGGCCGGCGCTGCGCCGCGACGACGGCACGGTCCTGCTCGGCCTGCAGAACGACACGGCGTCCGGCGACATCAGCCGCGACCTCGCCGACACCCTCCAGCGCGCCCTCGCCGCCGAGCCCGGCACCCCGGTGCAGGGCCGCCGGGCCCCCGCCGACAGCCCCCGGCTGCAGGACCTGCTCGACCCGAAGGGCCCGTTCGAGCCAGTTGTGCACGACGGCTTCGAGTTCTGGGTGCAGGACGCGGAGAACGCCACCCCGGACGTGACCGCCTCCCTGGAGCGGGCCAACGCGGCGGCCATCCCGACGGTGAAGCTGACCGGCGTCGACTCGGCCTACTGGTGCGAGACGCCCGAGAAGAACCATCTGCGGTGGGTCATGCCGTACCCCGAGGAGCAGCTTCTGGACGCTCTCGCGCGGCTGCACGCGGCGGGCCGGTCCAGCCTCGGCGAGGGGACCCGGCTGGTCGGTTCTTTCCGTGCCCACGGCCTCACCGTGCCGGTCTGGGACCTGCCGAGCGGAGTCGGCGCGGAGGACGTGGAGAAGCCGGCCGCCGAGTTCGCCGAGCGGCTCGCGACCGCCCTGGCCTCGGAAGCACCGCTCACCGCGGAGGAGCGGCGGGCCCGCGGCGGACTGACCAACCGACAGGTCACGCTCAGCTGACGATCAGCGCGGACACAGGGGCGCGGCTGACCGGTCGGTCAGCCGCCCCAGGCGCGTCGACTCGGGTGACTCCTGTCACAACTTCCCTACACGGCAAGCAAATACGTGTCCGAATAGCCGAGATCGAATTTGCGAACCGCCGATCTCTTGTTACCGTCTCAGTAGCCCGGTTGCTGGTGCATCCCCCGTCGCCAGCAATCGGGTCTTTTCATGCCCGCGTCCGGTGTACGGACCGAAGCGACTCGTCAACTCCCGCTTGACCGCTGGGAGTTGTTGACGGAGGGGTCCCCGGAGCCGGCGTCCCCCGAGTTGCTCGCGGAGCGCAGCAGCAGGGGTCCGTCGCCGTCGCGTGCCGCGAACTCCGTGACGGCCGTGTAGGCGTCCAGCGTGCCCCGGGTGTGCTCCCGGGGCGTCTCACAGGTGGCGGGCTCGTCGTCGGCGTCCGCGGCGCAGTGCGTCTGGACGGTGCGGCCGTGCGGCCCCAGGAGGCTCAGCACGCCCTCCAGGCCCGCCCCGGTCGCGTTGCGGTAGTAGGTGCGCGCCCAGGTCTCCGCGCCCTGGGCCATCACACAGGTCTGCGCCTCGACGCCGTCGGGCGAGGTGAGTTCGGGGCCGCAGCGGGCGGCGGTGGCGAGGCCCAGGCCGAGCACCAGCGGGGACCGGACGGGCACCGGCAGCTTCTCGTCGTCGTGCCGGGCCGGGGGTACGGCGGAATCGCCCACCTGTCCTGCGGACGCCACGGCCAGCGGCAGCGCGACCGCGCACACCATGACGCCCGCGAGGGCGAGTAGACGCACGTTCATGTGCGGAGGGTAACCAGCCGGACGCGACAAGCCGGGTTCTCGCGCCCGACACCCCTACAACTCGGGTGCGCTCACACCCGTACGGGTGAGGGCGTCGACCACGGCGTCCACCACGGCCTCCACGTCGGGCACCCAGGGCTTGGCCGAGCCGGGCAGCGGGGCCCGCTCCCAGCGGATGGCGCCCTGGCCGGTCTCGGAGGGGGGCAGGGCCAGATAGCCGCCCTCGCCGTGGAAGCGGAGCGAGCCGGGGACGAAGTCCTTGGCGTAGAGCAGCTCGCCCAGTTGCTCCATGGAGTACGGCTTGACGAGCAGCGCCCAGCGGGTGGGCGCGGCGACCACCGGACCGAGGCGCATGCCACGGCGGTCGAGGAGGGTGAGGGCGCGGGAGGCGGCGAGGGCCGGCAGGCTGACCGCGCAGGGTGCCCTGCCGCCGGCGGCTCCGGTGGCGAGGACGATCGGGGCCGTCGGCCGGTTCCCCCACCACCAGCGGACCATGCGCTCGTCGGTGGTGGCGGCGAGCAGGCCGGGGTCGAAGGGGTGTGCACCGGGCACCGTGCACTCGGGGTCGGGGCACGCGCACCGGGCCCGGCCCTGAGGATCGGGAGCCACGCCCGGGAGTACGGGCCACTGCCATTCCGTCGCGAAGGTCAGGGCCGCGCCGAGAAACTCAAGCCCCTTGTCGTTCCGCCTGGACAGGAGCCTGCGTCGCCTTCCGAGGATCTCGCGCATGAGCGCTCGTTCCTTTCCGTTGCACCGCTGGCAACACCGTGGACCACATCACACCATGTGTCGATCACTTCACTGTGCGTACCTGTTGGCGCATCACACCCCTGCACCGGGCAAGGGGAACCCCATCGGGGTCGAGCGGGGGCCGCGCCCGCATTCACAAGAACTTCGTCGTACTGCTCGTACCGCGTACTGCTCGTACTACGTCTCGTACTGCGTCTATCAAAAGCACGGCCACGGCGTGGGGGTGGCGAAGTCTGGCGTTTTGCCGTTCCGAGTGTTTCTCTCCGCCTCCGCCACGGGAGGATGGGGCACGGTCGTCGGTGGTTAAGACGCCCGGGTCCGTCGCCAGGTTCCGGGTGGTCCCCAACCACCCCTGGCCTTCTCCGAGTACGTACCCATCACGACCGCTGTGACGCTCCGTGGAGCAAGGCCAGTCGACCGCAAGCAACCGTTGCCCGAGTCAGTTTTAAGCCAACTTTGCCTTTGTGCAAGTCGTCCGGGAGAACGCCTCAAGAGGCCCACGGACACCAGGAATCCCGGCAGGACAATGCTGGACATCCCCTCACGAGTGCGTGTACATGTGGAGACACTGCCAGCGGCGCAGAAGGACATGGGGGTTTGCGATGCTTTTGAGCAATACGCACAGGTCTGAAGGCCGGACGCGATGAACGCCCCGCACCCTCCGAAAGTGGCTGGAATCGATTCAACGGTCCCCACGCCCGCACACACTGTCGCGCCGGTTCCCCCCGCCCCGGCCGCACCACCCGTCCCGAAGACCCCCGCCGCCCCGGCGCCCGGCACCGTCCTCCAGGACCGGCTGGCCGGCTGGGTCTCCGACCTCACCACCCTCCACGAACTGACCGAACGGCTGGCCCGGACCGGCACACTGGAGCCGGCCCTCCAGGAACTGCTGCGCGCCGGTGCCGCCCTGGTGGGCGCCCGGCGCGGTCTCGTGGCACTGGAGCCCGCCGACGGGCTCGGCCCGCACACCACGCTCGGCCTCGGGCTCGGCCGCGCCGACCTCGGCCACCTGGAGACCGTCCCGCGCGGCGCGCTGCCCTACGACAGCGGTACCGCCGCCGAGACCGTGCACCCCGACCTGTTCGCCGAGGACGGCCTGGACCCGCGCCACCGCGAGGTCGCCGGCCGCCTCGGCTACGCCGCCAGCTACGGACTCCCCCTCGTCACCGACGCGGCCGACCTCCTCGGCGCGGTCGCCTGGCTGTACGACGAACCGGCCGAACCGCACGAGCGCCAGCGCCATCTCGTCGGCCTCTACGTCCGGTACGCGGCCGAGCACCTGGCCCGGCTGCTGGAGGTCGAGCGCACGCGTGCGTGCCTGGCGACCATCGCCGAGGAGCTGCTCCCCTCCCGGCTGCCCCGGGTGGCCGGCGTCCAGCTCGCGGCCCGGCACCGCACCGGCCCGCGCGGCGGCGGCGACTGGTACGACGCGCTGCCGCTGCCCGACGCCGCCCTCGGCCTCGCCGTCGGCTCGGTCACCGGCTCCGGACCGAGCGCGGTCGCCGCGATGGGCCGGCTGCGCGCTTCGCTGCGGGCGTACGCCGTGATGGAGGGCGAGGACCCGGTCGCGGTCCTCTCCGACCTGGAGCTGCTGCTGCGGCTGACCGAACCGGCCCGCTCCGCCACCGCTCTGTTCGCCTACTGCGAACCCGCGCTGCGCAAGGTCACCCTCGCCGGGGCCGGCCACAGCCCGCCGCTGCTGATCGGCGAGCACCGCACAGAGTTCGCGGAGACCTCGGTCTCCGCGCCGCTGGGCATGCTCGCCTGCTGGGAGGCGCCCAGCGTGGAGATCGAGGCGGAGGCCGGCGAGACCGTGCTCCTCTACACCGACGGGCTGCTGCACCGCACCGGCGACCCCATGGACCGCGCCTTCGCCCGGCTGCACACGGCCGCCGCGAGCATCCCGCGCGCGCTGCGCCACGACCCCGGGGCGATCGCCGACCACGTCCTGCGCACGGTGCTGCCGGACGGCCTGGACGAGGCCGACAGCGAGGAGGACGTGATCCTGCTGGCGGCCCGCTTCGACTGACCGGTCAGTCAGAAGGAGAGCCGGAGGACGGAGGCGGAGACACCTCACACGGCTGTGGGCCCCGAGTCCCTGGGACGCCGTTCGTTACGACCGTACGATGGACGGGATCCACTGCAGTGTCGAGGAGGATGACGTGTCCGACGAGCTCACCCCGGAAACTCCGGAGACCCCGGAGACCGAGTCGGAAGAGCCGATCAAGCAGCGCAAGAACGGCCTGTACCCGGGCGTGTCCGACGAGCTCGCCGAGAGCATGAAGTCCGGCTGGGCCGACACGGAGCTGCGCGATCTCAAGCCCATCGAGCAGGCCGGGCACACCGCCCGCCGCCGTGCCGAACTGTCCGCCCGCTTCCCGGGCGAGCGCCTGGTGATCCCGGCCGGCAACCTGAAGACCCGCTCGAACGACACGGACTACCCGTTCCGGGCGTCGGTCGAGTACGTCTATCTCACCGGCAACCAGACCGAGGACGGCGTACTCGTCCTGGAGCCGAAGGACGACGGCCATGTGGCCACCATCTACCTGCTGCCCCGCTCCGACCGCGAGAACGGCGAGTTCTGGCTCTCCGGACAGGGCGAGCTGTGGGTCGGCCGCCGCCACTCCCTCACCGAGTCCGAGGCGCTCTACGGCATCCCCGCCGCCGACGTGCGCGAGCTGGCCGACAAGCTGCGCGAGGCCACCGGCCCGGTGCGGGTCGTCCGCGGGTACGACGCCGGCATCCAGGCCGCGCTGACCGACAAGGTCACCGCCGAGCGCGACGAGGAGCTGCGGGTCTTCCTCTCCGAGGCGCGACTGGTCAAGGACGAGTGGGAGGTCGGCGAGCTGCAGAAGGCCGTCGACTCCACGGTCCGCGGCTTCGAGGACGTCGTGAAGGTCCTCGACAGGGCCGAGGCCACGAGCGAGCGCTACATCGAGGGCACGTTCTTCCTCCGCGCGCGCGTGGAGGGCAACGACATCGGCTACGGCTCCATCTGCGCGGCCGGCCCGCACGCCTGCACGCTGCACTGGGTCCGCAACGACGGCCCGGTGCGCTCGGGCGACCTGCTCCTCCTGGACGCCGGCGTCGAGACGCACAGCCTGTACACCGCCGACGTCACGCGGACGCTGCCGGTCAACGGGACGTACAGCGAGCTCCAGAAGAAGATCTACGACGCCGTGTACGACGCCCAGGAGGCCGGCATCGCGGCGGTGCAGCCGGGCGCGAAGTACCGCGACTTCCACGATGCCGCGCAGCGGGTGCTGGCCGAGCGGCTCGTCGAGTGGGGGCTCGTGGAAGGGCCGGTGGAGCGGGTGCTGGAGCTGGGCCTGCAGCGCCGGTGGACGCTGCACGGGACGGGGCACATGCTCGGGCTCGACGTCCACGACTGTGCTGCCGCGCGGACCGAGACGTATGTGGAGGGCGTCCTGGAGGCGGGGATGGTGCTGACCGTCGAGCCGGGGCTGTACTTCCAGGCCGACGACCTGACCGTGCCGGAGGAGTACCGCGGGATCGGCGTCCGGATCGAGGACGACATCCTGGTGACGGAGGACGGTAACCGGAACCTGAGCGCTGGGCTGCCTCGGCGGTCGGACGAGGTCGAGAGCTGGATGGCTTCGCTCAAGGGCTGACGTGTGCGGTGGATGGCCGGGTACCAAGGGGGTGCCCGGCCATCGTTGCGTTCTGCGGGTGGGTGGGGGCTGGTCGCGCCCACGCGGCGGCAGCCGCACATCGAATACAGCCCCGCGCCCCTAAAGGGGCGCTCCGGAGAGGGCGTCCAGAAAGAGTGCGCCGGCCATGAGTCCCGCACTACCCCTTGGGCTCCAGCCGCGTTCGCTCAGGTCGGTGTCGAGGGCTGTGAGCGCCGCGGCGCCCGCCTCCGTCGCCGTGCCGCCGGCCTCCAGTACTGCGCGGGCCCCTGCCTGGACCTGGCGGAGGCCCAGCGGGCCCGCCGTGTAGAGGAGTTCGGTGTCCTGGAGGGTGGACATCACGGTCAGTAAGGCGTCCAGGCGGGCCTGGTTCTCGGTGGCGCCCGCCTTGCGTGCCGTGGTCAGCGCGTCCAGCGCCCTGCGGACGTGCGGGAATCCGGCCCTCGCCTCGCCCCGGGCGCCGGCCGCGCCGTACTTGATGGAGATCGACGACCCCCGGGAGGGGCGCTTGGGGGCGCCCTTGTCGTTGAACGCGGCGATCTTCCGTGCGGTCACGGCGATCTCCCGGGCCTTGGCGCGGGGGTCCAGGGCGGCCGCGGCGACCAGGAAGCCGAGGGCCCACAGGGCGCCCTTGTGACCGCCGCCGGCCAGGCCGACCGAGTGCTCGGTGCACCGGCCGATCGCGCCCAGTTCCGCCCGCAGCACCGGCGTGGCTTCGCCGGTACGGCGGGCGGAGGCGGCCATCGCCGCGAGGCCGGGCGCCAGCGCCCTGGCCGACCAGCGCAGACTGTCGTGCTCCCGGCGCGTACTGCGCGCGTCCAGGTCACGCGGGTCGGGCAGGCCCGGCTTGGGGGCCAGTGCCAGCTGACCGGTGAGCGCGGCCACGGCGGCCTGCGCCAGCGCGTCGTCCTCGCGGCTTGTCATGTCCCTTACCTTATGAAGAGGTCGACGCCGAAGGGGAGGCGCTGTCGCTGGGGGCGTCGCTCGGCGGGGTGCCCGTCGGCGCGTCGCTCGGCGGGGTGCCGCCGCCACCGCTGCCGGCGCCCGTGCTCTCGGCGTCCGGGTCGACGGCCAGGGTCAGGGACCCCTTGAAGCCCTTCGAGGGATCCTTCTTGTGCACGGCCTTCAGGGTGAGCAGACCGCCGGCGGCGCCACCGCCGTCGTACACCATGTCGTCGGCGAGGACGGTGTAGTCGCCGGTGTGCTTCGCGTAGGGCTCGAGCGTGAAGATCTCCTCGGCGATGTCGTCGGCGAAGAACAGCTGGCCCGTGTAGTTGACCTTGCCGCCCTCGTAGGTGCCGTCCTCCTTCTCGCCGCCCGTGTGCACCTTCACGTGGATGTGGCAGGTGCGCGGGGTGTACCAGCCCGGGAAGATCGTCTCGAACTTGACGACCCCGTTGGCGTTGGCGATCTGGTAGCCGCGCAGATAGGTGCTGTCGTTGGCGGAGTCGCCCTCCTCGCTCTCCGCGGGGGCGGAGCCGCCGGGGTTGGCGGTGGTGTAGCCGGAGTAGTAGCCCCAGGCGTCGCAGTGCCAGATCTCGACCGCGGCGCCCTTGACCGGGGTGCAGCCGTCGGTGGCGTCCACGACGGTCAGGCGCAGGGTCAGCGGAACGCCGGCCTTGCCCTCGGTGATGTCCTTGCGCACCAAGGCACCATCCAGGTAGTACGGCCCTTCCGTGACGCTGCTCATCAGCGTCATGCACGCACTGCCGGCCGAACTCGCGGAGGCGGTGGCGTCCGCGTCGGCGCTGGTGTCGGTCGTGTCGGCGAAGGCCGACTGGAAGCCGGCGACCGCGAGGCCGCCGGCCGCCACCGTGCCGCCGGAGACCGCGAGGGCTCGGCGGCGGGTGATCGACGTGTTTTTGTGGTTTCCCGTCATGGCCGACGAAGCTAGGAACGCCGTTTGTCAGGAGCATGGGCAGAGGCTGGCAACGCCCTGTGAACGCCCAGGAAGCTGAACCAGTCGGGAAGCCGCTGGTCACAGAGCCGGTACCCGATCGTGCAGGACCCGCTGGAACAGCCGGCTGTCCCGCCATTCTCCATTGATGTGCAGATACTGCGGAGCATCCCCGATCGTCTCGAACCCGCATTTCTTCAGCACGCGTTGGGACGTCGTGTTCTCGATCAGGGTGGACGCCTCGATCCGGTGAAGTCCCACCACGTCTCGGGCGATCTCGCAGACCCGCTCCAGGGCGGCGGTGGCCAGACCGCGGCCCTGTTGATCACCGGCCACCCAATAGCCGACGTAGGAACTGCAGAAAGGACCCAGGGAAATTCCGGAAAGGGTGATCGCCCCGACGATCCGGCCGTCCTCGGCCGACTCCATGAGCCAGGGGGCCACGAGGCCGTCGGCAGCCTGTCCCAGCAGGCCTTCGATGCGCTCGGTCTGGCCCTCGACGGTGAAGAAGGACTCGGGTCTGACCGGTTCCCAGGGCTCCAGATGCCTTCGGTTGCCGACGTATGCGGCACACAGCGCTTTCGCGTCGCCGACGGCAATGGGACGCAATATCACGCCTGGGATGAGCAGGCTTTCTTTAATCTTTCTGAGAATCATGCGCGCACCCTAGCGCGGGTGTTATGCGGGGGCGAGGGTCATGCCGAAAGCAGGGAAGGATCTTTCTTCCACTTGAGAATCTTGTCGAAGCTGACCACGGTGCCGCCGCGGCCCGGCTTGTTGCCGATGTGGACGTGATCCGCGAGTTCTCTGATGAGACAGAGGCCTCTCCCGTTCTCGGCGTCGGGACGGGCGGGCCTTATGTCCTGGGTGCGGGCGAACCCCGGAGCGAGCCCCGGGCCCGAATCGGCCACTTCGATACGGCACTTCTCGCCGTCCAGATAGGCGGTCACCCGGTACGCCTCCGAGGGGCGGCCGGCCCCGCCGTGCTCGACGGCGTTCGCACAGGCCTCGCTGAGGGCGACGGAGAGGTCGTAGGAGACGTCGGGGTCGACGCCCGCCGTCTCCATCGTGCCGATCAGCAGCCGGCGGGCGAGCGGCACGCTGGCGGCCTCACGCCGCAGATGGAGTGACCACCAGATGCTCATGCTCCAGCCTCCTGGCCGCGGCTCGACATACCGATACCTATTGCCACCCGTGCGCGGGTGTAAGCACTCCGTTCATGTGAGAACGCCCATCCGGGGGATGCGTGTGTGGAGGTTTCGGTGTATGTGCGGGTGGTTCGTCACAAGGATGATCTTTCGGTTCTTTCTGTCGATCACCGCCCTCGGGCGCAACGGAATCTTCTGGACCTGGCGTCAAGCGGGTGTGGGTCCAGTGCGATGATGAGCGCGCCATGACTGCCCCCCACCCGCGCGCGGCGCGCACCGGAAGCGGACTGCGGCTCCTGCGGGCCGCGGTGTTCGCCGCGCTCTGTGTCGTACTGGCCGCGGCGGGGCACACCCTGGCCTCCTGCGCGACCGTTCCGCTGTGGACGCTCGGCGCGGGCTTCCTGGGCACCCTGGCGCTCGTCGCCCCGCTGACCGGCCGGGCCCGATCACTGCCGGGGATCGTGGCCCTGCTCGCGGTGGTGCAGACCGTGCTCCACACGCTGTTCGGACTCGGCCAGCACGCCGGCTCCGCGATGTCCGGCGGCTCGATGTCCCCGTCGTCCATGGCGTCGATGTCGTCCATGTCGTCGCTGTCTTCGCCGTCTTCGCTGTCTTCGCTGTCTTCGCTGTCTTCGCTGTCCACGAGTGACGCCTCGCTGGTGGAGCGGGCCGCACGGCTCGTGTGCGGGGCCGGGGCCGCGCAGATCAGCCCCGCCCACGCGTACAAGATCCTGACGGACGCGCACCTCAGCGCCACCGCTCCGGCCACCGGCACGAGCGAGGCGGCCCATGCCGCGGACACCACCGGGGCCTTCGGCTCGCTCCTGCCCACCGTGCCCATGCTGCTCGGACACGTGCTCGCCGCCGTCGTGGCCGGGTGGCTGCTGCGCCGGGGCGACCTGGCGCTGCTGCGGCTGATCCAGTTGTCGGCCGATTCGGCGCACGAGGTCGCCGAGGGGGCGCTGATCCGTTGCCTGCGCGGGGCGCTCGCGCTGGCGCGCGCCCTGTGCGCCGGGCTCGTGGCCGTACCCGAGGCACCCGCGCGTGGCCGTCGTAGCGCCTGGGACATACCGCCGGTCCCGCGCACCGTCGCACTCCAGCACTCCGTGATCCGGCGCGGGCCGCCGGTGGCCGCCGCCGTACTCGTTCTCGCCGCCTGACACGACGCGACCAGAGCACTCCCCGGGGTCTGCCCGGATCCGGAGGGGCCGGCCGCCGTCGTGCGGCACGCGCGCGTGCGCTTTCCGACGGCCGCTGTCGACTCTCGACTTTCGACTTTCGACTCTTGCCTTTCGGCTTTCGGCTCTCGGTTTCCCACGCGCCCCCTCAACGACAGAACTCACTCGGAGTGGAGTGCTCCCTGCCATGAAGGCTTCCGCCATGAAGGCCTCTCGCATCGCCGCCGTCGCCGCCGTCACGGGTACGGCCGTACTGGCCGTCTCCTCGCCCGCGTTCGCGCATGTCAGCGTGCAGCCCGAGGGCACCGCCGCCAAGGGCGGTTACGCGGTCATCGACTTCAAGGTCCCCAACGAGCGCGACAACGCCTCGACCACCGAGGTCGAGGTCAACTTCCCGGCCGACCACCCGATCGCGTCCGTGATGCCGCAGCCGATGGCCGGCTGGAAGATCGAGGTCACCAAGTCCAAGCTGGCCAAGCCGCTGGAGATGCACGGCGAGAAGATCGACCAGGCGGTCACCAAGGTCACCTGGACCGCCGAGGACAAGGGCATCGAGCCGGGCTACTTCCAGAAGTTCCCGCTCTCCGTGGGCGCCCTGCCCGAGAACACCGACGAACTGGTCTTCAAGGCGGTCCAGACGTACTCCAACAAGGAGGTCGTCCGCTGGATCGAGGTCCAGCAGGAGGGCCAGGACGAGCCGGAGAACCCGGCGCCGGTCCTCGCGCTGTCCGCCGCCACGGACGACCACCACGGGTCCACCACGGCCGAGGACACGGCCGAAGAGACCTCGGCCAAGACGGAGACCACCGCCTCCGACGACTCCGGCTCCGCCGGCGGCACCGACACCACCGCCCGCGTCCTCGGCGTCGTCGGCATCGTCGTCGGCGCGGCCGGGGTCGCCTACGGCGTCCTCGCCGGCCGCCGCCGGTCCACCACCGGCACCGAGGCCTGAATTCCGCGTCCGTAACGCGCACAGGGGGTCGTGCGACGCTGTCGCAGCTGGCGTACGGCTGTCGTACGGCCCCCGGAGCGCGCCGGATCTCTCACATCTGGGACATTTTCGTATGCGCAAGAAGACGTTCGCCGCGGCCGCGCTGCTCGCCGCCGCCACCCTGACCCTCTCCGCCTGCGGCAGCGGCGACGACGCGAAGTCACCCGTCACCGTGGTCTCCGGGGACACCTCGAACAAGGCCGCGACCATCCTGGACACGCCGTTCGAGAAGCCGGACCTGGTGCTCACCGACACCCAGGGCAAGAAGTACGACCTGCGGGCGGAGACCAAGGGCAGGCCGACGCTGATCTACTTCGGCTACACGCACTGCCCCGACGTCTGCCCGCTGACCATGAACAACCTCGCGGTCGCCAAGAAGGCGCTGTCCAAGGCCGACCAGGCGAAGCTGCGGGTCGTGTTCGTCACCACCGACCCGGCCCGTGACACCCCGTCCGAACTGGGCAAGTGGCTCAAGGGCATCGACCCGACCTTCGTCGGGCTGACCGGCGACTTCGCCACCATCCAGGCCGGCGCCCGCACCCTCGGCATCTCCATCGAGCCGACCCACAAGGACAAGAAGACCGGCAAGGTCGTCTCGGTGCACGGCACCCAGGTCATCGCGTTCTCGCCGAAGACCGACGGCGGATACGTCCTCTACGGCGAGAACGCCACCGTCGACGACTACACCAAGGACCTCCCCAAGCTGATCAAGGGGGAGAACCCGTGATGCCCATGAAGCCCATGGAGCCCGGGAAGCCCGGAAGGCACCTCGCCCTGACCGGGATAGCCGTCGCGGGGGCTCTTGCCCTCGCGGGCTGCGGCGGCTCGGGCTCCTCGGGCTCCTCAGGGGCCGAGCTGTCCGTCGGCGCCTCCTACATGCCCCAGCCGGTCTCCGCCGACATGGCCGCCGGATTCCTGACGATCACCAACAAGGGCGGCACGAAGGACGAGCTGACCTCCGTCACCAGTGACTCCGCCGGTGAGATCACCATGCACGAGACCAACGGCGGGGCGATGCAGGAGGTCACCTCCTTCGAGGTGCCCGCACACGGTCAACTCGTGTTCAAGAGTGGTGGCAACCATCTGATGTTCGAGAAGCTGAAGCGCCGCCCGGAACAGGGCGACACGATCACCTTGAAACTCAAGTTCGCCGAATCCGGTCCACTCACCGTCGAGATGCCGGTGAAGTCCGCCACGTACAACCCGTCGACCGGACACTGAGGGAGGACCGACCTTGACGCGGACCATCACCCCCCGCCTGCGCACCCTGGTGCTGCTGTTCCTCGCCGTCACCGGCGCGCTGCTGGCCGGCGCCGGGCCGGCCTCGGCGCACGCGGCGCTGACCGGCAGCGACCCCTCCCAGGGGGTGGTGGTCACCAAGGCGCCCGACCAGGTCTCGCTCACGTTCTCCGAGAACGTGTCGATGAACGACAACTCGATCCGGGTCCTCGACCCCAAGGGCAAGCGGGTCGACCTGGCCAAGCCGGACAACCTGAGCGGGACGACCTACGGCGTGCAGCTCAAGAGCGGGCTGGGCAAGGGCACGTACACCGTCGCCTGGCAGGTCGTCTCGGCGGACAGCCACCCCGTCGCCGGAGCCTTCACCTTCTCCGTCGGCGCCCCCTCCAGGACCGTCGCCTCGGTCGGGGACCAGGAGGCGGGCGGCGGGGTCGTCGGCTGGCTGTACGGCTTCGGGCGGTACATGTCGTACGCCGGGTACATCGTGCTCGTCGGCGGCGCCGCCTTCGTCCTCGCCTGCTGGCAGCGCGGCTCCGGAGTGCGGGCCATGCAGCGCCTGGTCGTCGGCGGCTGGCTGACGCTCACCGCCGCCACCCTCTGGCTGCTGCTCCTGCGCGGCTCCTACACGACCTCAGGCAGCGTCGGCGACATCTTCGACCTGAACCTCCTCGGCCAGGTCCTGCAGACCAAGACCGGCGCGGCCCTGGTCTCCCGGCTGCTGCTGCTCGCGGCGGCCGCACTGTTCATCGCCGTTCTCTTCGGCGCCTACGACAAGCGCGAGGAGGAGGAGAAGCGCGACCTGACCTTCGGGCTCGCCATCGGCGGGACCGTCGTGGCCGCCGGACTCGCGGCGAGCTGGGCCATGGCCGAGCACGCCTCCACCGGACTCCAGCCGGGCATCGCGATGCCGGTCGACGTCATCCACCTGCTCGCCGTCGCCGCCTGGCTGGGCGGCCTCACCGCCCTGCTGGTCGCCCTCTACCGGGCGCCCGCCGACACCCCGGTCGAGTCCACCGCCGTACAACGCTTCTCCCGCGTCGCCTTCGGGTCGGTGCTCGCGCTGGTCGCCACCGGCGTCTACCAGTCCTGGCGCCAACTCGGCTCCTGGTCGGCGTTCACCGACACGGCGTACGGCGAGCTGCTGCTGGTCAAGATCGGGCTCGTGGCGCTGCTCGTCGGCATCGCGTCCATCTCGCGACGGTGGACGGGGCGGCTCGCGGATGCGGCGGTGACGGAGACGGACACGGAGGCCGCCGAGGACGCGGGGAAGGCGAAGGAGGCGAAGGAGGTGAAGGAGACGGTCAAGGCGTCCGCCGCCACGAAGGAGGCCTCCGTCAAGGCCGCCGCGTCCGGCAAGGCCCGCAACGGCGTCTCCGGCTCGGCAGCGTCCACCGCGGAGGGCCCCGAGCGCGCCGCCCAGCTCGCCCGGCAGCAGTCCGCCATGGACACCGCCCGGCAGAAGCGTCTGCGGGACGCCGACCCGCACCGCTTCGGCCTGCGCCGCTCGGTGCTCGCCGAGGCCGGGGTCGCCGTCGCCCTGCTCGCGGTCACGACCGTGCTGACGCAGACGGAGCCGGGCCGTACCGAGCAGGACGCCAAGGCCGCCACCGCGGCCGCCTCGTCGTCCTCCACGTCGAGCTCGTCCTCGGGCGCGCTGACCCTCGACATGTCCTTCGACACCGGCGGCCAGGACGGCAAGGGTGTCGTCCGCGTCGACCTGGACCCCGCGACGGTGGGCAGCAACGAGATGCACGTCTACGTGCAGCGGCCCAACGGCCGGGCCTTCGACATCCCCGAGGTGAAGGTCGCCTTCACCCTCGACGCGAAGAAGCTCGGACCGATTCCCGTGAACCCCGACCATGTCACCACCGGGCACTGGGCGGCCAACGGGGTGCAGATCCCCATCGCCGGCGACTGGAAGATCTCCGTCACCGTGCGGACTTCCGACATCGACCAGGTGACCGTCTCCAAGAACGCGCAGATCGGCTGAACCGCACCATGCCCGAACAGTCCCAGTCCGTCACCGAGGCCCGTACCCCGACCGCCGAGGCTCCCCCGGCCGGGAGCGTGAGCCGCCGCGCGCTGCTCGGCACCGCCGGGGCCACCGGGCTCGTGCTCGGCGCGGCGGGCGCGGGCGTCGGCTATGCGGCCGCCCCCGCCCAGGCCACCCCGCTCAGCTCGGTGGGCTCCGACCGGGCGATGTTTCACGGGAAACATCAGCCGGGCATCACCGAGGGCCTCCAGGCGCGCGGCCATCTCGTCGCCTTCGACCTGGCGGCGGGCGCGGGCCGCACCGAGGCCGCCGCGCTGCTGCGCCGCTGGTCGACCACGGCCGAGCGGCTGATGGCGGGCGAACCGATGACGCAGGACGACACGGACGTGGCCCGGGACGCGGGTCCCTCGGCGCTGACGGTCACCTTCGGCTTCGGCAACAGCTTCTTCAGCCGTACCGGCCTGGAAAAGCACCGGCCGTCCGCGCTGGACCCGCTGCCCGACTTCTCCTCCGACCACCTCGACCGGTCGCGCAGCAACGGCGACCTGTGGGTGCAGATCGGCGCCGACGACGCCCTGGTCGCCTTCCACGCCCTGCGCGCGATCCAGAAGGACGCGGGCAGCGCGGCGAAGGTCCGCTGGCAGATGAACGGCTTCAACCGCACCCCGGGCGCCACCGCGCACCCGATGACGGCCCGCAACCTGATGGGCCAGTTGGACGGCACACGCAACCCGAAGCCGACGGACTCGGACTTCGACCAGCGGATCTTCGTACCGGCGAGCGGTTCGAGCGACCCTGCGTGGATGGCGAACGGCTCCTACGCCGTCGTACGCCGGATCCGCATGCTCCTCGACGACTGGGAGAAGCTGTCGCTCGCGGCCCAGGAGAACGTGATCGGGCGGAGGAAGTCGAACGGAGCGCCGCTGTCCGGGGGCACCGAGACGACGGCGATGGACCTGGAGAAGGCCAAGGCGGACGGGGAGTACGTCGTCCCGGTCAACGCCCATGCCCGGATCACCCGGCCCGACCAGAACGGTGGCGCGGCCATCCTGCGCCGCCCGTTCTCCTACCACGACGGCATCGACGCGGACGGGACGCCGGACGCGGGTCTGCTCTTCGTCTGCTGGCAGGCGGATCCGCTGCGCGGGTTCGTGCCGCTGCAGCGGAAGCTGGACCGTGGGGACGCGCTGTCGCAGTACATCCGGCACGAGGCGAGCGGCCTGTTCGCGGTGCCGGGCGGTGCGGCCGCCGGGGAGTATGTGGGGCAGCGGCTGCTGGAGGGCTGATGACCGGGTGATATCCATGTGGTCTCCGGTTACCACGGTGGTTTCTGATCACTATTGGTGCGTTTCCGGGTTTCAAACCACCCGGTCGAGTGGATCCGATGAGACAGGTGAGCCGCGTCTCTCTGCGCCCATTAGGGTGAGGGACATGCCAGCGAGCTATGCGTATCTCGGTCCCGAAGGCACCTTCACCGAAGTCGCCCTGCGCACGCTTCCGGAGGCCGCCACCCGGGAGCTGATCCCGTACGTCTCCGTGCAGTCCGCGCTGGACGCCGTACGCAACGGCGAGGCCGAGGCCGCGTTCGTGCCGATCGAGAACTCCGTCGAGGGCGGGGTCACCACGACCCTCGACGAGCTGGTCGCGGGCAAGCCGCTGATGATCTACCGCGAGGTGCTGCTGTCGATCACCTTCGCGCTGCTGGTCCGCCCCGGCACCAAGCTCTCCGAGATCAAGACGGTGACCGCCCATCCGGTCGCCCAGCCGCAGGTCCGCAACTGGCTGCGGGCCCACCTCCCGGACGCCGTCTGGGAGTCCGCCGCCTCGAACGCGGACGGCGCCCGCCTGGTCCAGGAGGGCCGCTACGACGCCGCCTTCGCGGGCGAGTTCGCGGCCGAGCGGTACGGCCTGGAGGCCCTGGAGACCGGGATCCACGACGCGGAGAACGCGCAGACCCGGTTCGTCCTGGTCGGCCGCCCGGCCCGGCCCGCGGCCCCGACCGGCGCGGACAAGACCTCGGTCGTGCTCTGGCAGAACGACGACCACCCCGGCGGCCTGCGCGACCTGCTCGGCGAGTTCGCCACCCGGGGCATCAATCTCATGCTGCTGCAGTCCCGGCCGACCGGTGCCGGCATCGGCAACTACTGCTTCTGCATCGACGCCGAGGGCCACATCTCCGACCGGCGGGTGGCGGAGGCCCTGATGGGGCTGAAGCGGGTCTGCCGCCAGGTGCGGTTCCTGGGCTCCTACCCGCGGGCGGATGTCACACCGGGCGAGACCGTGGGGCCCACCCTGCCGGGGACGTCGGACGAGGAGTTCGTGGCGGCCTCGGACTGGGTGGCGCGCTGCCAGGACGGCCGCTTCTAACCGGTCGTACCCTCACATCTTCGTTATCCACAGGAGTTATCCACAGGTGCCCATCTCGACCTGGGGACAAGTCGACAGCGGAGCATGAGTCTGTCGACAAATCGCCCTACAGACCTTCGGTGCGGCCCCACCCATCCACATCACCCTTCGTCCACTCGTTTCCCATGGTTCATCTTTTGGGGCGACGCCTTTCCACTCGAAAGAGGGTGTTGCCCCGGTTTGAGGTGGGAATTCCTCTCTTCACGCACCGCTCGGGGAGTGATCGATTCCGAAGTCCACATCTCTTCCACACACCCTGTGGATAACTCTCGCGAGAGTGCGGATCCCTGTGGACAACCCCACCCCCAAGTCCCGCTCCTCACAAGGAAATCCAGTCAACCTCGGGCCGCACGCTTGCCCCGTCCCGGGGAGTGAGACACTTTTTATTGACACACTCGGCAATTCCCCCATAACGGAGCGTAAGCCGCGATTCGGAACACGTGAGAATAGTGATTCGTGGGGGGCAACCCCGCACCGGTAGCCTTGGCTCTGTGATTGACCTTCGCCTGCTCCGTGAGGACCCCGACCGTGTGCGCGCGTCCCAGCGCGCCCGTGGAGAGGACGTCGCGCTCGTCGACGCCCTCCTCTCCGCCGACGAGCGGCGCAGGTCCTCCGGCGTCCGCTTCGACGAACTGCGCAACGAACAGAAGCAGCTCGGCAAGCTCATCCCCAAGGCCTCCGCCGACGAGAAGGCCGAGCTGCTGAAGAAGGCCGAGCAGCTGAAGGCCGACGTCAAGACCGCCGACGCCGAGCGCGACGCCGCCGACGCCGAGGCCCATGAGCTGCTGCTCAGGCTCGGCAACCTCGTCCACCCCGACGTGCCCGTCGGCGGCGAGGAGGACTTCGTCACGCTCGAGGAACACGGCACCATCCGTGACTTCGGCGCCGAGGGCTTCGAGCCCAAGGACCACCTGGAGCTGGGCCAGCTGCTCGGCGCGATCGACGTCGAGCGCGGCGCCAAGGTCTCCGGCTCCCGCTTCTACTTCCTGACGGGTGTCGGCGCCCTGCTGGAGCTGGCGCTCGTCAACGCGGCGATCGCCCAGGCCACCGAGGCCGGCTTCACGCCGATGCTGACCCCGGCGCTGGTCCGCCCGCAGTCCATGGCGGGCACCGGCTTCCTCGGCCAGGCGGCCCAGGACGTCTACCACCTCGACAAGGACGACCTCTACCTGGTCGGTACCTCCGAGGTGCCCCTCGCCGCGTACCACATGGACGAGATCATCGAAGCGGAGCGCCTGCCCCTGCGTTACGCCGGTTTCTCGCCCTGCTTCCGCCGCGAGGCCGGCTCGCACGGCAAGGACACCAAGGGCATCTTCCGCGTCCACCAGTTCGACAAGGTGGAGATGTTCTCCTACGTCGCCCCCGAGGACTCGGAGGCGGAGCACCAGCGTCTGCTGGCCTGGGAGAAGCAGTGGCTGACCTCGCTGGAGCTGCCGTTCCGGGTGATCGACGTCGCCACCGGTGACCTCGGCGCCTCGGCCGCCCGCAAGTTCGACTGCGAGGCGTGGATCCCGACGCAGGGCAAGTACCGCGAGCTGACCTCGACGTCGGACTGCACGGAGTTCCAGTCCCGCCGGCTGTCCATCCGGGTCCGCGACGGCAAGCAGGTCAAGCCGCTGGCCACGCTCAACGGCACGCTGTGTGCCGTACCGCGCACCATCGTGGCGATCCTGGAGAACCACCAGCAGGCCGACGGCTCGGTGTACGTGCCCGAGGTGCTGCGCCCGTACCTGGGCGGCCGGGAGGTCCTGGCGCCGGTGTCCCGGTGAGCTTCCCCTACGGGCTCATCGCCACCGACCTCGACGGGACGCTGCTGCGCTCCGACGAGTCCGTCTCCCCGCGCACCCGTGAAGCGCTCGCCGCGGCCACCGCGGCGGGCGCCGCACACATCGTGGTGACCGGCCGGGGGGTCCCCTGGACCCGGCACATCCTCGACGACCTCGGCTACGACGGCCTCGCCGTGTGCGGCCAGGGGGCGCAGGTGTACGACGCCGGCGCGCACCGCCTCCTCACCTCCGTGACGCTGGACCGGCAGCTGGCCGGGGTCGCCCTCGCGAAGATCGAGGCCGAGGTCGGACCGCTGTACCTGGCGGCGAGCCGTGACGGCCTCGACGGCGACGTGCTGGTGGGGCCGGGGTACGCGGTGACGGGCCGTCTCCCGTCGACCCCCTTCACGGACGCGGCCGACCTCTGGGCGGCCCCGCTGAACAAGATCTACATTCAGCACCCGGAGCTGTCCGACGACGAGCTGGCGGAGGCCGCACGGCAGGCCGCCGGGGGTTTCGTCACCGTCGCCATGGCGGGCGAGGGAATCGTCGAGCTGCTGCCGCTCGGCCTCTCGAAGGCGACGGGCCTGTCCCTGGCCGCGCGCCGGCTGGGCCTCAGGTCCGCCGACACGATCGCCTTCGGCGACATGCCGAACGACATCCCGATGTTCGCCTGGGCGGCTCGGGGGGTGGCCATGGCCAATGCTCATGAGGAGCTGAAGGCTGTGGCGGACGAGGTGACGTCTTCCAACGAGGAGGACGGGATCGCGGTGGTGCTGGAGCGTCTGCTCGGCTGAGCTTGTCAGTCGGCCGCGGGTTTGTGGGGGCTGAGCGCGCAGTTCCCCGCGCCCCTGACGGGCGCTCCAGTTCAAGTCTGTTCAATGCTCGCGGAGGATGCACGGATCGAACGTGCGCGGGCTTTCCAGGCCCGACCACGGCTTAGCAAGCCGGTGCCTTACCACTCGGCCAATCCTCCGGGTGGGCGGCCCACGCGAGAGCGACCATCGCGTGCTCGAAGCGGCCGCCCCGGGCAGCTACATGGCGATCCGCCGCAGGCTGCCCTGACGGGAGCGGGACGTACTGTCGTGCATGGACATCGTCCGGCTCCTCTCCCAGACGGTGGGGTGACACAACAACTGTGCCTTTGAGCCGAGTTGGCCGCCACTGATTAAAAAGAGGCCCGCTGAGGCGCCCCTTCGGGGGCGCGGGGAACTGCGCGACCGGCCCCCACCGGCCCGCAGTTCACAACGACGGCCTATCGCCGCCACCACTTGCGCCGGCCCTTGCTGAAGAACCACCCGGCAGGCGGCTCGTCCGACCGCCACGGCTGCGGTTCCGGTGCCTCCGCCCGCCACTTCGCGGCCAGCATCCGCGCTCGCGCGGAAGGCTCCGAAGTCCCCGCGGACCGTATGAAGTCCTCGTCCAGGACGACCCCGTCCCAGTCGCCGTCTCCGACAAGCTCAGCCATCCCCGCGCCTCCTACGCAATGCATCCCCTTTGGCCCAGTCTGCCCGGCCCCAGGTGAAGTCCCCGTCAGTAAAGCGGGCGTCTACTCCTCGCCCGCCAGCGTCAGCGAGCGCAGCTTCTGGCCGGCGTACCAGGTGGCCAGGACCGTCACCACGACCAGCAGCACCGTGCCCGTCGTCAGGGACACGTCGGACGTGACCAGGTCGCCGCCGGTCACCTTGTGGGCGACCGCCAGGGACCACTGCTGGACGCTCAGCGTCCGCGCTCCGGGGACCAGGGAGCCGAACAGGGCCTCCCAGACCAGGGCGTAGACGAGCCCGAAGACCACCGCGTGCCGGGACACCGTCCCGAGCAGCAGGAAGAGCGCGGCGTAGGCGATGGAGGCGACCAGCGCGGCGACCGTGTAGGCGACGGCGATCTGCTGGCCGTTGCCGTTGAGGATGAAGCCCGCGATCAGCGTCGGCAGGGCCGAGAACACCATCGTCACGGCGATGGCCACGATCAGCTTGGTGAAGATGATCGTCGGCCGCTTGATCGGTTTGGACAGCAGGTACACCACCGAGCCGTCGTCGATCTCCGGGCCGATGGCGCCCGTGCCGGCGATGACGCCGATGATCGGCACCATGGTGGCGAGCCCGAGGCCGCCGAGCAGGTCGGCGGCCGTCTGGTCGTCGGCGCCCGCGAGGCCGCGGACGACGACGGAGATCGCGATCAGCAGCAGCGGCAGGGCGCCCAGGATGAGCGCCCGGCGGCGGCCGAGCAGGGCCCGGTAGGTGAGCCGGGCGACTGTGGGGTCGTACATCTTCGGCCTCCTACGCCGCGACCAGATACGAGAACACGGATTCGAGGGACTCGTCGGACGGCGAGACCGTGAGCAGCCGGATGCCGTGGTCGCGGGCGACCTTGGGCAGCAGGGCGGTGAAGCGGCCGAAGTCGACGGCCTGGATGCGCAACGCGCCCTCGGCGAGGTCGACTTCGATGCCCGAGGTGGACGGGTCGGCGATGAGGGCGGCCGCGAGGGCGCGGTCGTCGCTGGAGCGGACCAGGTAGCGGTGCGGGCGGTCGGTCATCAGGCGGCGGATCTTGCGGAAGTCGCCGCTGGCCGCGTGCCGTCCGGCGACCACGACCTCGATGTGCCAGGCGAGCTGCTCGACCTCTTCGAGGATGTGGGAGGAGAAGAGGACCGTGCGGCCCTCGTCGCCCATGCGCCGCAGCAGCTCCATGAGCTGCATGCGCTGGCGCGGGTCCATGCCGTTGAAGGGCTCGTCGAGCAGGAGCAGGGACGGGTCGTGCACCAGGGCCGACGCCATCTTCACGCGCTGGCGCATGCCCTTGGAGTACGTCGAGATCTTGCGGTCCTGCGCGTACTCCATCTCGACCGTGGCCAGGGCCTTCTGGGCGGCCTTGGCGCCGAGGCCGTGCAACTCGGCGTTGGCGACGACGAATTCGCGGCCGGTGAGGAAGTCGTACATCGCCTCGCGCTCGGGGACGATGCCGATGTGCTGGTAGATCGTCTCGTTGCGCCAGGTCGGCTGCCCGTCGAGGGTGACCGTGCCGGTGGAGGGGGCGAGGAAGCCGCCCATCATGTTGATGAGGGTGGACTTGCCGGCGCCGTTGGGGCCGAGGAGGCCGGTGACGCCGGGGCCGATGGTCATGGTGATGTCGTTGACGGCGACCACGTTGCCGAACCAGCGGGAGACGTGGTCGATGGAGAGCGTGGTCACAGTCCCACCTTCTTGTAGCGGCGCAGCAGAAGGCCGTAGCTCGCGGCGATGAGGCCGAGGACGACGAGCAGGTACACCGCGCCCTGGGCGTGGGAGGGGCCGTCGCCGCCCGGGAAGGTGTTGGTGCCGCCGAGCAGGGCGGTGCTCAGGCCGCCGATCAGGGTGACCGGCGAGAACAACCCGATCCACGCGATGGCGCCGGTGCTGCCCTGGGAGTCGGCGATGGCCTGGAGGGTGGAGACCGCGCCGTAGGAGATGGTCAGTACGGCGATCACGGCGGCGATGCCGAAGCCGCGGCGCGGGGTGACCGCCGCGATGACCAGGCCGATGCCGGCGAAGAGGAGGGACAGCAGGGCCACGGAGAGCAGTCCCTGGCCGAACCCCTTGGTCTGGTGGGTGAAGTCCATCTTGGAGAGCAGGGCACCGACGTACAGCACGAGCAGCGGGGCGCCGGTCAGGATGAACATCGCGGAGGCCAGGGCCGCGAACTTGGCCTGGACGTAGTCGGCTGTCTCGATGGGCCGCGAGAAGTACAGCGGGATGGTCTTGAAGCGCAGGTCGCGGGAGACGGCCTGGGGTGCCTGCGAGGCGACGTACAGGCTGATGACGGCCTGCATGATGATCGCGTACCGCGTGTAGGTCACCGGCAGGTCGTGCGCCTTGGTGGCGACGGCGACGGCGACCATGATGGCCGCCGGGACGCACATCACCGCGAACAGCAGCATCGGCAGGACCTTGGACTTGACCGAGCGGCCGAGGCCGTAGGAGCCGCGCAGGGTCTGCGAGTAGAGGGACAGGCGGGCGTACGCGCGGCCGAGGCGCGGGCCGTCGTAGCCGCGGTAGCCGATGTCGTGGATGCGGGACTGGTCACCCGGTCCCGCGATGGGCTGGTCAACCGCCATGGACGGTCGCCTCCTTCCGCTGCTCGTCGTCGCTGGTGAAGACCTCGGAGATGTGGTGCCGGCGCTGCTCCATGCGCACCAGGCCGAGGCCGAGGTCGGCGACGACGTCGCGGACGAGGTCGTACGTCTCCTCGCCCTGGGCGGTGAGCAGCAGGATGTGGCCGGCGCCGGGGAGGCCGCCGCCCTCGTGGTCCGTCTCCACCCCGCGCGCGTGGAGCGCGTCGCGCACCGCGCGGGTGCCGTCCGGGTGCTCGTCGCTGTCGGTGACCTCGATGGCGAGGGTGGTCGTGGACTGCGTGAAGTCGGTGGTGGAGCTGGAGCGCAGCAGCTTGCCGCCGTCGACGACGACCACGTGGTCGCAGGTGCGTTCCAGCTCGCCGAGCAGGTGCGAGGTGACCAGGACCGAGATGCCGAAGTCGGTGTGGATGCGGCGGATCAGGCCGAGCATCTCGTCGCGGCCGACCGGGTCGAGGCCGTTGGTCGGCTCGTCGAGGAAGACCAGCTGCGGGTCGTGCACCAGTGCCTGTGCGAGCTTCACGCGCTGCTTCATGCCGGTCGAGTAGCCGCCGATGGGGCGGTACCTCTCCTCGTAGAGGCCGACGTGGCGCAGGGTGTCGGCGGTGCGCTCGCGGGCGGCGGCGGGCGGCAGGCCGGACATGCGGGCCATGTGCACGACGAACTCGGTGGCCGAGACGTCGGGCGGCAGGCAGTCGTGCTCCGGCATGTAGCCCACGCGCTCGCGGATGGCGGCGCCCTTGGTCGCGACGTCGAGGCCGAGCACTTCGGCGCGGCCCTCGGTCGCGGGGGACAGACCCAGCAGGATCTTGATCAGGGTGGACTTGCCGGCGCCGTTGGCTCCGACGAGTCCGGTCACACCGGGTCCGATGTCCACGGACAGCCGGTCGAGCGCGGTCACCCGGGGGAACCGCTTGCTCAGGCTTTCGGTCGCGATCACAGTCACGCCATAGAAGGTAGTGATACGGGCCACTGCGGTCGTCAGACCCTGGAGCAGTCTTCGCGTCACTCTCGAGTATTACGGCGCCCTAGGGGATCCCCTGCTTGAGAGCTACGCAGAGTTATCCACAGGCCCCGATCCCGCCTATTGACGTTCTCTCTAACAACTGTCACATTCGCCAGTGTCAAGTTACGGGCACGTACCGCAGTCGACGGAGACGGGGCGGATGACGACGGCAGTGGCATCGAAGGAAGAACGCGCCACAGAGCTCGAGGGTTTCCGGCGGGTGCAGCGGCTCGCGTACGAGTGCGCGGAGGCGGTCGCGGCCCGGCTGGAGCCGGGGGTCACCGAGCGCGAGGCGGCCCGGATGCAGCGCGAGTGGC
Source organism: Streptomyces sp. NPDC001714 (assembly GCF_042892755.1). Classification (NCBI taxonomy): domain Bacteria; kingdom Bacillati; phylum Actinomycetota; class Actinomycetes; order Kitasatosporales; family Streptomycetaceae; genus Streptomyces; species Streptomyces sp. NPDC001714. The sequence continues at coordinate 470,216 of NZ_JBIAUL010000003.1, read as the reverse complement.
TGCGCGCGCGGGGCGTGCGGGACTGGTTCCACCTTCCCTTCGCCTGGTTCGGCGACCGCACGGCGTTCACGGGCTTCCGCATACCGCTGCAGTTCTTCCCGACCGACCGCCGCCTCGAGCCCGGGATGCCGTTCATCCTGGACCTGGCCCCGGTGTACGAGGGCTGCACGGCCGACATCGGCTACTCGGGCTCCCTCGGGCCCAACCCCGTCCAGGACCGGCTGCTGACCGACCTGGAGGCGCACCGGGAGCTGATCCTGCGCGAGGTGCGCGAGCGGCGCCCGCTGCGCGAGATCTACGAGGACGTGGACCGCCTCATGGTCCGCCAGGGCTACGCCAACCGGCACCGCGCGTACCCCTTCGGCGTGATCGCCCACAAGGTGGACCGGGTGCAGCAGCGCCGCTGGTCACCGCATGTGTTCGGGTTCGGCACCCAGTCGCTGAAGGGCCTCGCGGCCGACGCGCTGCACGGCCACCGTGAGGGCTGGTCGCCCCTGTGGTCGCCGTACCGCTTCTCCGACCATCCGCCCACGCCGGGCCTGTGGGCGGTCGAACCGCACCTCGGATTCCGGGGCACCGGCGCGAAGTTCGAGGAGATCCTCGTGGTCACCGACTCCCGGGATCCCGAGCAGAGCGCCTTCTGGCTGGACGACGATCTGCCGCACGGGCGGCGCTGGGCGGAGGACAAGTGACCGAGATCGAAGGCGCGCGCGAGCGCCGGGTGCGTACCGGGGGCGTCGACCTGTGCGTGGCGGAGCTGGGCGACCCGGCGGACCCGACGGTCGTCCTGGTCCACGGCTACCCGGACAGCAAGGAGGTCTGGGCCGGCGTCGCGGCCCGCCTGGCCGAGCGCTTCCACGTCGTCCTGTACGACGTCCGCGGCCACGGCCGCTCCACCGCCCCGAAGCCGCTGCGCGGCGGCTTCACCCTCGCCAAGCTCACGGACGACTTCCTGGCGGTGATCGACGAGGTCAGCCCGGACCGCCCGGTGCACCTCGTCGGCCACGACTGGGGCTCGGTGCAGTCCTGGGAGTTCGCCACGGTGGGGCGCACGGAGGGCCGTATCGCCTCCTTCACGTCGATGTCCGGGCCGTCCCTGGACCACTTCGGGCACTGGATCAACGCACGCGTGCAGCGGCCGACGCCCCGCCGGGTGGGCCAGCTCCTCGGCCAGGGCGCCAAGTCCTGGTACGTGTACCTGCTGCACACCCCCGCCCTGCCCGAACTGGCCTGGCGCGGCCCCCTCGGCAAGGCCTGGCCGAGGATCCTGCAACGGGCCGAGAAGCTCCCCGCGGGGGATTACCCGACGGCCTCCCTGCCCTCCGACGCCGCACACGGCGCCTGGCTGTACCGCGACAACGTACGGGCCCGGCTGCGCCACCCGCGCGAGGACGCCTACGCGCACGCGCCCGTGCAGCTCATCACCCCCCTCGGTGACGCGTTCCTCTCCGAGCGGCTGTACGACGACCTGGAGCGCTGGGTGCCCCGGCTCACCCGCCGCACCCTGCCCGACAAGCACTGGATCCCGCGCACCCGGCCGGACCAGGTGGCGGCCTGGATCGAGGAGTTCGCGAGGTCGGTGGAGGACGGCCGGTCGGAGCCGGCGGGTGCCGACCGCCATGCCCAGCGGTTCGGAGGCCAGTTGGTCCTGGTCACCGGTGCGGGCAGCGGCATCGGGCGGGCGACGGCGTTCGCGTTCGCGGAGGCGGGCGCGCGGGTGGTGGCGGTGGACCGGGACGCGGAGGCGGCGGCCCGCACGGCCGAGCTGTCCCGGCTGGTCGGCGCGGCGGACGCGTGGGCGGAGACGGCCGACGTCTCCGACGAGCAGGCCATGGAGAAGCTCGCGGAGAAGGTCCACCGCGAGTACGGCGTCCTGGACGTGCTGGTCAACAACGCGGGGATCGGCCTGTCGGGCTCCTTCTTCACGACGACGACGGAGGACTGGCGGCGGGTCCTGGACGTCAACCTCTGGGGCGTGATCCATGGTTGCCGGCTCTTCGGGGCACGGATGGCGGACCGCGCCCAGGGCGGCCACATCGTGAACGTCGCGTCGGCGGCGGCCTACCAGCCCTCCCGGGCCCTGCCGGCCTACAGCACCTCCAAGGCGGCCGTCCTGATGCTGTCCGAGTGCCTGCGCGCCGAACTCGCCTCCCGGCGCATCGGGGTGACGGCGATCTGCCCCGGCTTCATCAACACCAACATCACGTCGACGGCCCGCTTCACCGGGGTCGACGAGGAGGAGCAGCGCCGCAGGCAGAAGCGCTCCGCGCGGCTGTACGGCATGCGCAACTACCCGCCGGAGAAGGTGGCTTCGGCGATCCTGGAGGCGGTGGAACACAACCGCGCGGTGGTACCGGTGACGCCGGAGGCGCGGGGGGCACGGTGGCTTTCGCGAGTGGCGCCGGGGCTGTTGAGGAGGATCGCCCGGGTGGAGCCGAGGTTGTAGGGCGTAGTTGTTCGGCCGAGCCCCCAAGAGCTCGCCGTGGCAGCCGAGTTGTACGCGGCCGGAGTTCCCCTCCTCGCGATCTCCGAGCGTCTGCGGGAGTTGAGGCTCCACGTCGAGCACATCGCCGCCCGTTTCCTGGAGTTCACCACCGAGCACGTCTTCGCCCGCCACCTCGACGACCCCGACCACCGCACCGACGCCGGTGCGGCCGAGGCGGCCTCGCTCGGACAGCGCCTGCGTCCCCTGGCCCAGCAGAAGGTGGTCGCCGAACTGGCCCGGGCCATAGGCCTGTTCGCGACCCGCGAGGTACGCCGGCAGCTGGGCGCCGGGGAGCAGCCGAAAGCCCCGGAGAAGAAGCGTCCCGTGTCCCTCACGGCCGGCACGATTCAGGCCGCACGGCGTCTCGTTGGCCCGGAGCGCATCGCGGAGTTCGTCGCGCCGGCGGCCGAACGCGAGCTCAGAGCCCGGCACTTGGACACCCTCACCGCACATCACGGCCCTGTTAACGATCTTGACGAACCACCGCGAAATACCCAGCAGTTATCCACACCTCGGCCAATTTCCTTGTGGAAAACCTCACTTGGTTGTGGATCAAACCTGCGACGAAAAATATCTGCGTGATCCGCGTCTCCCCGGCACTCTGATGGCATGAACGCGCGACACAACGAAGGAGCACAGGACGAGCGGCGCACCGTGAAGGTGTCGAAGTACCTCTCGAAACACCTGCGCCACCAGCCCGAACGCATCGGGCTCAGCCTGGACGAGGCGGGCTGGGTGGAGATCGACACGCTGCTCGCGGCGGCAGCGGCGCACGGTTTCCCGGTCAGCCGCGAGGAACTGGACCACGTCGTCGCCGCCAACGACAAGCAGCGGTTCGCGATCGAAGGCACCCGGATCCGCGCCAGCCAGGGCCACAGCATCGACGTCGACCTCGGACTGCCCCCGGCGACCCCGCCGCCGTACCTCTACCACGGCACCGTGGCACGCAACCTGGAGGCGATCCGGAGCGAGGGCCTCAGGCCGATGAACAGGCACGACGTGCATCTGTCGGCGGACCGGGAGACCGCGACGCGGGTCGGTGCCCGGCGCGGGCGCCCGGTCGTGCTGTCGGTCGACGCGGCCGCGATGCACCGGGACGGGCACGTCTTCCACATCAGCGCGAACGGGGTGTGGCTGACGCGGGCCGTACCGCCGCGCTACCTGCGCTTCCCCGCGCCGCACTGACCCCGGCATCATGAGTGGTATGGACCACTCCGGGCGCAGGGAACACCGCGAGCACCTTCCGACCACCGAGGCGGCCGTCGGCGCGCTCCATGCGATCGCCGCCGAGCACGGACGCCGGATCGAGGTCACGCACGACATCGGCGCCGACCGGACCTCGCGGCGCGGCGCGGCGGGCTTCGGTGTCACCACGGACCCGGACGGTTCACTGCCGCACGAGGCGTACGCCGAGTTCGGCGGGGTGCCGAGGGTGAGCGTGCGGCTCCACCCGGACGACGACGCGCTGATCACGGTGGAGGGCGTCGAGTTCCACGACGTCCCGCGCGACGACGTGCCCGCCTTCCTGCACTCCGTCCTCGGCGGCCTGGCCCACGTCCGGGCCCGCCGCTTCCCTCCCTCGGCCTCGCTGGTCGTACCACTGCCCGGGGACCGCACGTACCGGGAGCAGCTGGCCGCGTACCTGCTCACGCCATGGCTGAGCAGCCGCATGCGATGACCGTTCCGGCCGGACCCGAACAGCTATTCTGAGGCCCGCATCAGACAAGGTGAGAGGAAGTCCAGGTGGCGGGTCCGACTGCGCTGAACTCGGTGATCGACGGCAAGGAGACCACCGGGAGTGAGGTCACCTACGAGTCCCGCAACCCGGCACGCCTGAGCGACCTCGTCGCCGAGGTCCGGCTGGCCGACACGGACACCTTCCAGGAGGCCTGTGCGGCGGCACGGCGGGCACAGCACGAGTGGGCACGGGTACCGGCCCCCGTGCGCGGACAGGTGGTCGGGGCCTTCGGCCGGCTGGTGCAGGCGAACAAGGAGAGCCTCGCCCGCCTGGTCACCCGCGAGGTGGGCAAGCCGTACGCCGAGGCACTTGGCGAAGTCCAGGAGATCATCGACACCTGCGAGTTCTTCCTCGGTGAGGGCCGGCGCCTGTACGGGCACACGGTTCCGTCCGAGATGCCCGACAAGCAGCTGTTCACCTACCGGATGCCGGTCGGGGTGGCGGTCATCGTGACCGCGGGGAACTTCCCGGTGGCGGTCCCGTCGTGGTACCTGGCCCCGGCTCTCCTGTGCGGCAACGCGGTGGTGTGGAAGCCCGCCGAGTACGCCGCGGCGACGGCGCGCGCCCTGGCCGAACTCGCCTGGCGGGCGGGGGTGCCGGCCGGAGTCCTCAACCTGGTCTACGCGGACGGTGAGACGACGTCCGCCGGGCTCGACGCCGCGCTGGGCCGCGGTCTGGTGGACAAGGTCGGATTCACGGGTTCGACCCTGGTCGGCCGGACGATCGGCGAACTGTGCGGTCGGCACCTGCAGACGCCGTGCCTGGAACTGGGCGGCAAGAACCCGATGGTCATCGCGCCCGACGCGGATCTGGACCTGGCCGTGCAGGCCGCGCTGTTCTCCGGGTACGGCACGGCAGGGCAGCGCTGCACCTCGCTGGGCACCGTCATCGCGCACGAGGACGTGCACGACGAGTTCCTGCGCCGGTTCGCCGAGGCGGTGCAGGGCGCACCGGTGGGCGAGCCGTCCGCCGACGTCGTCTACGGCCCGCTGCTGGACGAGAAGTTCGCGCGCTCCTACGAGGACACGCTGGGCTGGATCGCCGACCACCACACGGTGCTCGGTTCGAGCGCCGTCGGCAGGATCACGGCCGGGTCGCCCCGCGAGGGCTTCGTCGGCGACCCCTCGGACGGCCTGTACTACCACCCGGTGCTGGTGGACGGGGTCCGCCCCACGGACCGGATCTTCCTGGAGGAGACCTTCGGGCCCCTCGTCGGGGTCACCACGTACCGGACCCTCGACGAGGCGATCGAACTCGCCAACACCCCCGGGTACGGCCTCTCCGCCGCCGTCTGGACCCAGGACCCGGCCACCGCGTTCCGCTTCCGGCAGGGCGTCGGTGCCGGAATGGTCAGCGTGAACAACTCCACCTCCGGCGCCGAGGCACACCTTCCGTTCGGAGGGAACGGCAAGTCCGGCAACGGCAGCCGCCAGTCCGGGGTCTGGGTGCTCGACCAGTTCACCCGGTGGCAGTCGGTGAACTGGGACTTCTCCGGTTCCCTGCAGAAGGCCCAGATGGACGTGGCGACCGTCGAGGCCGACCTGACCTACCGGCTGCCGGCCGCCTGGACCGAGGCCTGAGACGGCCGGTGGCGCCGGCGCGGATGGTCGTACCACCGCCGCCGGCGCCACCGCCGTACCGGACGTGATTCAGGACCGCCGGTCCTTCCAGGTGCGCTGGACGACCGTCCGCGCGTCGCCCATCGTCCACTTCGGCAACGCCGCGAGGGCCCGTTTCGCGTCCTTCCCCGTCTGCAGGAAGACCTGGTCGACCTGGATCCGTACCGGTCCGGAGCGGTTGACGGTGACGGTGTCGCCGTCGAACCGGCCCACGAGGTCGACGACCGCCTCGCCGCCGTCGAAGGACCGGCCGTCGACGGAGACACCGGAGCCCGTCACGGTGATCCTGATCAGCTGGGCGCCGTTCGCGCCGATCCTGACGCGGACCGGCGCAGTTGTTCCGGCGGTGTCGAAAGCCACGGGCCCGGACGGCACGGACACCTTCCGTGCCGTGAGCGCGCCGTCCCGGACCGGCAGCCCGGAATCCTTCGCGACCTGGTCAAGGACGCCCAGTTTCTGGGGCGTGAGGTAGTCCCTGCCCTCGAGTTCGATCCGCGCGTCCTTGCCTCCGGTCTGCTCCTGGAACAGGCTGACCAGCTTGGGGTGCGCGGCGTCGTAGGGCGAGACCAGGCCGACGACCAGCAGTCCGCAGGCGACGAACGCCGTCAGGGCGAGGCCGGTGCGCCGTGGCGGCCGGCCTGCGTGCATCGCGAACGGCGCGACGACCAGGGACAGCGGGACGGCGACCACGGCGGCGGCCACCGCGATCACGGCGTCCATCGGTATCGCGGTAGGCAGCCGGCCCATCATCGGGATCGCCAGCCCGAACAGCTCCTGGGTGAACTGCGCGATCAGCACGAACGACACGAACATCGTCACCAGCGGCGGCACCGCCCGCCAGCGGCCCGGCACCACCAGGACCAGGGCGATCGACACGACCAGCAGCGCCGAGGTGACCCACAGCAGATAGCCCGGCCCCACCCCGAGCCAGGCGGTGACCACACCGAGCACGCCGGTCGCCGCCGCGTTGCCCAGCAGGGCCGTACGGGCCGCCGTGCCCGGCCGGGCCGAGCCGCGGCGAACGCGCCGGCGCTGCAGCAGGAGCTGGGGGGCCAGCGCCGCGAGGACGGTGACGGGCAGCGGCACCAGGTAGACCAGCCACGGGTGCGCGAACCAGGCGTGCGGGCCGATCAGGGACTGGGCACCGCCCACCAGGGCGCCCGCCAGCACGGCCGCCGGAACGCCCAGCAGCGCGCCGCCCGCGGTGGCGGCCACCTGCCCGGGCCGCAGGTGCCAGACCCGGCAGGCGCGCCAGGCCAGCCCCGCCAGGGCGAGCAGCAGCACGAGCGTGCCGATCCTGGTGAGCAGCGGGTCGAGCGTCACCCACCACCGCGACAGCACGTCGAAGTAGTACGGGGCGGGTGCGCGGCTCACGTCCGCGGTTCCGGTCACCTTCGACGCGATGTGCACGGTCAGGTCGGTGACCGCCTGCGCCGAGCCCGGGTCGATGCGGTCGACCCGGTCGTTCGGGGTGTGGTACCAGTAGCCGTTCTCGAACAGGGCGTAGTCGAGACCGGACCAGCCCTGTGCGCGCCACACATGGCTGTCGGTGTCCGAGTTGATGAGCCCCGCCTGGAACAGCCACTGGCCGAGGACCGACCCGTACGGCCGTGAGGTGGTGCCCACCAGGTCGATCAGTTTGCCGTCGTCCTCGCCCGCCTGGAAGAGGATGGGCAGTCCGCCCGACCCGGCGGCCTCGAGGTTGAGGAACCAGCGGACCTGCTTCGCCCAGGGGTGCTTGGTGAAGGCGTCCGCACCGGTGAGCCCGACCTCCTCGCCGCCGTTGAACAGGTAGATGACGGTGCGGTGGTGCTCCCTGCCGGCCAGTTGCCGGGCCGCCTGGAGCACCGCGCCGACGTTGACGCCGTCGTCGGCGGCGCCGGGTCCTTCCATCGCCGAGTCGACGTGGACGTTCACGAGCAGGGCGTCGTCACTGTCGCCGGGCTGACGGGCGATCACGTTCTCGACGCTGTAGTCGACGTTCCGGTCGGTGTAGTGGTACGAGCCCGAAGCGCGCTGCCGTTGCACTTCGAGGCCCGGGATGGTCCTGAGCTCGCCGGCGACGGCGTCCAGTCCCCTCTCCAGCTGCGGGCTCGCGGCGACGTGCGGGCCGAGGTCCTGCAGCTGCCGTGCCGTGGCCAGCGCGCCGCGGCCGGCCGCCCGGTCGGGGGCCGGCCGGGTCGCCCAGTGCGCGAGCGAGAAGGAGACGGCCAGCAGCAGACCCACGGCCGCCCAGGTGGCGGCGAACCGTCCCGCACGGAGCCGCCGCGCGCCGGGCGCGGCCGGCGTCGACGTCTCCGTACGGCTTATGACACTGGTCATTCGTCCGTCCCCCGTGTTCCTCTTACGTCCTGCCAGAACGTGCGCAGTTCGCGTTCGACCGTCTCCGGGTGTTCGAGGGTGAGGGCGTGCGCGGCGTCCGGCACCGTGCCGAGCGTGGCCCGCGGGCAGGCCTCCTCGACGGCCCGTGCCATGGCCTGGAAGCCGACGGTGTCCGCGTCCCCGACGAGCACCCGGACCGGGCAGCGGATCTCGGACAGCCGGGTGGCCGCGGGTTCGGGTTTCACGAAGTCCGGGGTGTCGCGCTGCTGCCGGTAGTTGAGGCGCGACATCTCGGCGACCGCCGTGCGCACGGCGGCGCGCTCCGCCGCCGGTGCGCGCCCCGGTCCGTCGACGAACAGCCGTACCTCGTGCGCGATGAGCTCCTCGACGGACCACGAGTCCTCGGCGGCCTCGATCGCGTCGAACAGCGGGCGTTCGTGGTACGTGACCGGGGCGTCGAAACCCGAGATGTCGGGGGCGAGCAGGAACAGACCCCGGACCCGACGGGGATGCGCCAGCGCGAAGTCGATCGCCAGTCGCGCCCCTCGTGACTCTCCCACCAGGACCGCGGACTCCAGTCCGTAGGCGTCCAGGACGCTCGCGAGATCGTCGATGTCGGAGAACTCGCCGTCCAGGGTCGTCGTGGACCCGCCGAAGCAACGGCAGTCGTAGGCGACGGCGAACATCTCCTCGCGCAGCGCCCGCATCAGCGGGGACCACATCTGCGCGTGGGCGATGCCTGAGTGGACCATGACGGCGGCGGGGGCGGCCGCCGCGCCGCTGCTGTGGGCCTGGAGCGACCCGCCCGGAACTGCGATCATTCGCGTCTGCATGTGTTCATCCTCCGATCGGCTGCTGATGGCAGGCGATCACGAAACCGGCAACTTCTTCGACCTGGTCCAGCAGATACATGTGGCCGCCCTGCCACATCCGGGTGCGGCAGCCGTCGTCCGACTCCTCGGCCCAGGCCGCGAGGCCTTGGGCCGGCACCGCGGAGTCGTCGGTGCCGCCCATGGCGAACACCGGGGCCGAGAGCTTCGGGCCCCGGTGGTACCGGTAGCCCAGCGCCATCCGGTAGTCGGCGCGCAGACCGGGCATGACGAGCTCCAGCAACTCGGGCTGCCGGAAGAACTCCTCCGGTGCCACACCGTGCGAACGGAGGCTGGCGAGGATCTCCGCGTCCGTGGGTGCGGGCCTGTCCGGCAGCGTCCGCGGTGCCGTCATCCCGGACACGGCCAGACAGCGGACCGGGTGCGGGCCCCGCTGCAGGCTGCGGGACAGTTCGAACGCGACCAGCGCGCCGAAACTGTGCCCGAACACGGTGGTCGGGCGGTCGTCCGAGCTGAGCTCGTCGGCCAGGGTGCCGACGAGCAGCTCCATGTCCTCCACCGGCGCTTCCAGCATCCGCTGTTCGCGGGCGGGAAGGTCCGGTGCCCACAACTCCACCTCAGGGGGGAGCCACTTGGTCCAGCTCTCGTAGATGGTCCCGTTGCCGCCCGCATAGGGCAGGCAGACGAGGCGGCTGGTGCCGACACCGACGTTGAGTTGTCTGAGCCACGTCATGACGGCCGGTCAGCTCCGGACGCTGCGCGGACGCATGTCGGTCCACACGGTCTCGATGTGGTCCAGGCACTCGTCCTTGCTGCCGGTGAGCCCCTCGGCCCGCCAGCCGGCGGGCAGTTCGCGGTCGCTCCGCCAGATCGAGTACTGCTTCTCGTCGTTGACCACGACGGTGTACTCGGTCTCTGCAGTGGTCACAGTCATTGCGGTACCTCTTCGGGTGTCAGGGATGATGCGGGACGGGTCGGTTCGGGGATCACGGAGAGTCGCCGGCCGCGGCCGGCGAAGGCGATGCTGATCACGATGCAGGCGATCGCGATCACGGCGAGGGTCACGGAGCCGGAGGTCGCCTCCAGGGCGATGCCGGCCACCAGGACGGACAGGGGTTTCAGGCCCAACGCGGCGACCTGCGCGGTCGTGGTCACCCGGCCGAGGAGTTCGTCCGGGATGAGCCGCGCCCGGAGCGTGCTGTAGAGGATCGCGGCGACGGATTCTCCCGCGCCCGCGACCAGCACGACCCCGAGGGCGAGCGGCAGTGAGTCGGTGGAGCCGAGGACGAGCAGCGCGACGCCGCCCAGGACCGTGCCGCCGCACATGCCCGCGACGGACGCCCCCTTGAGGCGGGGCGCGAGCACGGCACCCGCGATCGCCCCCACGGCGTAGACCGCGATGACCGCCCCCAGCACCCCGGGCGACCAGCCGAGGTCCTCACGCACGAAGTACGTGGCACACAGGATGATCGGCGCGGTGAAGAAGGTGATCGCCGCCCAGTAGAGCAGCGCCGCCCGCAGCAGCCGGTGACCGGCGATGAACCGGAAGCCCTCCAGGATCTGCTGCCTCATCGGGGTGGGCGCGTACTCCCGCGCGCTCTGCAGCGGGCTGCGGACCGCCGTCAGGGTGGCCGCCGACACCGCGAAGGTCAGCGCGTCGACCCCCAGGGTGCCGGCCCCGCCGATCCACGTCACCAGCACACCGGCGAGGGCCGGCCCGGCGACGTAGCCGAGCGCGTTGCCGATCGACAGCAGCGAGTTGGCCTCCCCGAGCCGCTCCCGGCCGACCAGCGACGGCAGACAGGACAGGCAGGCCGCCTCGAACACGGCGTACAGCACACCGACCGGCACGGCGACCGCGTACAGCACCGGCAGCACCGGCACGTCCAGCACCGCGGCCAGCGGTACCGCGCCGACCAGCAGCGTGCGCCCGACGTCCGACCAGAGCATCATCCGGCGCCGGTCGAAGCGGTCGGCCCAGGCGCCCGCGGGGACGCCCAGCACCATCATGGGCAGCGCCGACAGCATGGCGATCACGCCCATGTGCAGTCCGGACCCGGTCAGGGCCAGGACCAGCAGCGGCAGGGCGGTCTTGCTCAGCGCGTCACCGACCGCCGACGCGCCCTGACCGCCCGCGAACAACAGGAAGTCGCGGTCCCGCAGCAGGTTCCGGCCCGCGGGGGTGGCCGTGCTCGCAGGTGTGCTCACCGTCAGGCCCAGTCGTCCCAGTCCTTGGCCCCGGTGACGTTGCGCAGGCCGCCCTGGGACTTGAAGTACAGCTGGGCCAGGTAGCGCTCGGGGATGCAGGTCAGCCAGTCGAGCGCGTTGTCGTCGCCCACGATCTGATGGCTGTAGGAGATGGAGGTGTCCATGGCCTCGATGGCGTGCCAGTAGCCGCTCGGCACGTACAGCGTCTCGCCCGGGTGCAGGACGGTCTCCTCCACGACCACGTCGCGGAAGCGCGGGTGGCGGTCGAGGTCGGGGCGCCGGTAGTCGACCTGGGCCATGCCGAACTGGCGGCGGAACGGGCGCGGGTAGAGCTTCGCGTGCTGGTCGGGGGAGACGAAGTAGCAGCGCTTGCGGCCGACGACCTGGCTCAGGTAGGCCGCGGTCTGCATGCCGTCGCTGTGGAACGGGGTGACGGTGCCCTTGCTGCCGATGAACATGACGGCCGCGACCCGCGAGGAGACGGTGGCGCGCGTTACGGGCCTGTTGCTGCCCCGGTTGAGGAAGGTCTTGGCGAGGTACAGCCCGAGCAGCCTGGCGGGGTTGGCGGTGCCGGTCCGCCAGTCGGCCGGGAAGCGGATGTCGGCCCAGTTCGGGGCGAGGTCGGGCAGGTCGTAGTCCTCGGCGAGCTGCGGGTAGTGCTCGATCATCCGGTGGACGGGGTAGGCGCGCAGGTAGTAGGCGCGGCCGGGGTCGGTGTTCTTCTCGATCTCGTCGAGCAGGGCGGCCAGCTTCATCCCGCGGAACCCGCCGACGTTGCCCAGGATCAGTTCGTTGTCGAGCCGCTGGAGGTTGGCGTGGATGTCCAGGTCGCCGAAGTGCTCGCGGAAGTAGTCGAGGTCCCAGCGCTCCATGGCCGGCCAGGAGTCCATCAGGCCGGTGATGACGGCGGGCTTGCGCTTGTAGACGTACTCGCGCTTGAACTCCTCGGGGGAGGGCGCGTGGATCCGGTCGATCGCGTCGGTCTTCACCGTGGCTTCGGAGAAGATCGTGCCGGCGACGGTCTCGTCCTTCTCGGCCGGGTTGATGGTCATCGCGTGTCCTGTTCGTGTGTCCTGTGGTCTACGGAAGTCGGGAGGTCCGCCGGGGTCGGCGGGGCGGAGCGGTGAGCGCGGGGGTCAGTGGGACAGCACCGTGCGCAGGGCCTCGTGGATCAGCTCGCAGCCGTAGCGGAGCACGTCGAGCTCCATGGTCAGCGGGGGCAGCAGCTTGAGGACGGCCTTGTCCCGGCCGGTCGACTCGACGATCAGGCCGCGCTCGAAGCACCAGGCCACCACGTCGTCCGCGGCCTGGCGGCCGCCCGCGTGGGTGAGGTCGATGCCGATGGCGTGGCCCTCGCAGCGCACCTCGACGCCGGGCAGCGGGTGCTCCTGCCAGAAGGTGCGCAGCAGTTCGGCGCCGTTGCGGGCCAGGTCCAGGAAGGCCGGGCTCTGCCACAGGTCGAGGGCCCCGCAGGCGGCGACGAACGCCAGCTGGTTGCCGCGGAAGGTGCCCGGGTGGTCACCGGCCTGCCACGAGTCGAGGCCCTCGCGGATGAGCAGCAGCGACATCGGCAGGCCCAGACCGCTGATGGACTTCGAGACGGTGATGAGGTCCGGGACGACCCCGGCCTGCTCGAAGGAGAAGAAGCCGCCGGTGCGGCCGCAGCCGGCCTGGATCTCGTCGGCGATCAGCACGATGCCGTACCGGTCGCAGATGTCGCGCAGCCGCCGCAGGTCCACGTCGGGGATGCGGTAGACGCCACCCTCCATCTGGACGACCTCGAGGATCACCGCCGCGGGCAGCTCGACCCCGGACAGGTCGTCGGTGAGGTACTGCTCCAGCAGCTCCATGGTCGGGAACGGGCCGCGCGGGCCGACCGGGAAGGGCAGGTGGGTGACCTCGCCGAGGGGGGTCCCGGCCACCTTGCGCAGCGACAGGTCCGCGGTCGCGGCGAGGCTGCCGCGGCTGACTCCGTGATAGGCGCCGGAGAAGGCGACGACCTGGGAGCGGCCGGTGTGCTTGCGGGCCAGCTTCAGCGCGGCCTCGACGGCGTCGGTCCCGGTGCTGCCGCAGAACTGGACCCGGTGGCGCAGACCGCGCGGCTCCAGGATCTCCCAGCCGAAACGGTCCAGGAACTCGCGCTTGGCCGCCGTGTGGAAGTCGAGCGCGTGCAGCAGCCCGTCGCCCTCCAGGTGCGCGATGACCTGGCCCTTGATGTGCTCGTGGTTGTGGCCGTAGTTGAGGGCACCGGCGCCGGAGAAGAAGTCGACGTACTCCGTGCCGTCCTCGGCGACCAGCGTGGTTCCGTGGGCCGAGGTGAGCAGGGCCGGGAACGTACGGCAGTACGACCGGACAGCGGACTCTCGGGTCTCGAACACCTGGGTGGCGGTGGGGAGAGCTGCCATGACCGTCATCGGGGGTCTCCAATCGGGCGGTGGGAGAGCGTGAGCACCTGGCCGACGGTGGCGGCAGGTGTGCGGGCGACGGCGGCGAGCAGTGCGAGGTAGTCGTCGAGCAGCCGTCGGGCGTCGGTGTCGGCGATGCGGTCGCCGTAGTACGAGAGGGCGATACGGGGCTCGGGGTCGTCGGTGATGTCCAGGCGGAGCGAGAACTCGGTCTGGTTGCGGGTGCCGTCGCTCTCGGCGTCCTCCCGCGCGCTCGTGGACTGCTGGGCGCGCAGCGCGGACGAGACCGGGTAGTTGGCGACGACGACGACCGAGTCGAACAGCGGGCCGTCGCCGGCGCCCATCCGCTGGAGCTCGCCGGTGGGGACCGAGGTGTGTTCGGCTCCTTCGACACGGGCGAGCTGGAAGCGGTCGAACAGGGCGGTCAGGGTGTTGCCGGGTTCGACCTCGACCCGGACGGGCAGGGCGGCGATGAACAGGCCGACCGCGCGTTCCAGGCCGTCGACCGCGCGGTCGCGGCCCGCCGAGACCACGCCGACCGTGACGTCGGTGCGCTCCAGGCGGGTGGCGGCGAGCAGGGCCCAGCCGGCGCAGGCCAGGGTCGAGAACGTGTGCCCCTGCTCGGCCGCCCGCTCGCGCAGCGCGTCGGCGACCGCCGGGTCGATCCGGTCCGTCACCCGGCTGAAGCGGGACGGGCCCAGCCGGCCCGGCTCCGCGGCCAGCCGCGAGGGGAGCGCCCCGGCGAGCCGGTCCTGCCAGAAGGCGGTGTCCGCCTCGGGGTCGGCGGCCTCGGCGGTGCCGAGCTCGGGGACCGGCGGGAGGTCGGCCTGCCGTCCTTCGAGCGCGGCGAGGTACAGCGCGAGGAGTTCGTCGAGCAGCACCAGGTTGGACCATCCGTCGGCCAGCAGATAGCTCTGGATCTGGCCCAGCCACCAGGTGGACCGGCCGCGTACCAGCCACACCCGCCACAGCGGCGGCTCGGTCACGTCGAAGGGTGCCGAACGCTCGGCCTCCAGGAGGGCGATCAGTTCGCCGGCGACCGCGTCCGGCGCGTGGTCGCTCCAGTCCAGCACCTCGATCACCGGGTCGATCCGGTCGGCGACGACCGGGCTCCAGGCGCCGTCCCCGTCCCGCCGGAAGCCGGTGCGCAGGGCCGCGTGGCGGGCGCCGAGCTCCTGCCAGGCGCTGCGGAAGCAGTCGGGGTCGATCTCGAAGGGCAGCTGCGTCGTGGACTGCATCTGGTACAGACCGGGCACCCAGGCGCTCTCCAGCATGTCCAGCATGTGCCGCTGACCGGGCGTCACCACGGGTCCGGCAGGCCCGGTCCGGACCGGTTCGACGGTGGTGGCGTCGGCCTCGCGCTCGTCGATCGCCTTCGCGAGGGCCTCGATGGTCTGATGGGCGAACACCATCCGCGGTGTCATCTCCAGGCCCGCGCGGCGGCCCGCGCTCACCATCCGGATGACCGCGATGGAGTTGCCGCCCAGCGTGAAGAAGCCGATGTCGACCGGGACGTCGTCCCGGCCCAGCGCCTCCCGCCACAGCGTCACCAGGGCCCGTTCGGTGTCGGTGCCCGCGGCGCGCCCGGTGAGGGCCGCCACCGTCGGCGCCGGCAGTTCCCGGCGGTTGACCTTGCCGTTGTGGGTCAGCGGGAACGACTCCATGCGTACGAAGGAGGCCGGCACCATGTGCTGGGGCAGCTTCGCCGACAGCTGCCGCTTGAGCTCCGCGTCGTCGGGGATCCGGCCGCCGCCGGGCGCCACCAGGTAGGCCACCAGCGTCTTCGCGCCGTCACGCGGGCCGTGCGCGGCGACCAGGCAGGAGCCGCCGCCGATCACCTCCCGCAGGGCCGCCTCGATCTCCCCGGTCTCGACCCGATAGCCGTTGATCTTGATCTGGAAGTCGATGCGCCCGAGCAGTTCCAGATTGCCGTCCGGCAGCCAGCGGGCGCGGTCCCCGGTGCGGTACATCCGGGCCCCGGGCACCGGGCTGAACGGATCGGGCAGGAAGCGCTCGCCGCTCAGCCGGGGCCGGTTGTGGTAGCCCCAGCCGACGCCGACCCCGCCGAGGTACAGCTCGCCCGGCACGCCCACGGGCAGCGGGGACAGCGAGGCGTCCAGGACGTAGGAGGTCTGGTTGGCCATCGGGACGCCGTAGGGGATGCTGCGCTGCTCCGGCAGGACCTCGCCGATCAGGTGGATCGTCGAGTCCATGGAGACCTCGGTGGCCCCGCCCATGCTCACCAGCTGCGCCGACTCGATCAGTTGCGCGGCGCCCCGCTGCGGGAGCGCCAGCGGGATCCAGTCGCCGCCGAGCAGCACCAGCCGGATCGGCAGCCGGTCGCCGCCGCGGACCTCGGCCTCCTCGACCAGCAGCCCGAACAGTGCGGGGACCGAGTGCCACACCGTGACGCCCTCGCGCTCGATCGTCTCGATCCAGCGGTGCGGGGAGCGTTCGTCCTCGGGCGTCGGGAACACCACGGTCGCACCCGCCATGAGCGTGCCGAACACGTCGTACGCGCTCATGTCGAAGGCCAGTGCCGAGACACCGAAGACCTTGTCCCCGGGACCGACGAGGAAGCGCCGGTTGAAGTCGGAGAAGTTGTTGACCCGGCCCCGGTGGTCGAGCAGCACGCCCTTGGGCAGACCGGTCGACCCCGAGGTGTAGATCAGGTACAGCAGGTCGTCGGGGCGGACGTCGCGCTCCGGCCGGGTCTCGGGGAACGGCCCGGCGGACGCGGGGTCCACGGCGGTGACGCGGTCGCCCGCGAGCCGGCCGTCGCGGGTGACGACGACGCGGGCGCCGGAGTCCGCCAGCATCCACTGCAGGCGGTCGGCCGGGTAGGCCGGGTCCAGCGGGACGTAGCCCGCTCCCGACTTGGCGATGGCGAGCTGGGTGACGACCAGGTCGATGCCGCGCTCCAGGCAGACCCCGACGCGTTCGTGGCGCCCGCAGCCCTGGGCGAGCAGCAGATGGGCGAGCCGGTTGGCGCGCGCGTCGAGCTCGGCGTAGCTCACCGCCTCGTCGCCGCAGGCCACGGCGACGGCGTCCGGCGCCAGGTCGGCCCACTCCTCGAACAGACCGTGCGCGGTGGTGTGTTCGGGGTACTCCTCGCCGGTGCGGTTCCACTCGTCGACGACGAGTTCCCACTCGGCCGGGGTGAGCAGGTCGGCGTTGTCGACACGGACGTCCGGGGTCTCGCACAGGCCGGTGAGCAGCTGCCGGTAGTGGCCGAGGAGGCGTTCGGCGGCGGCGGTGTCCAGCACCGACTCGTCGAACTCCAGCGACACCATGACCTCGTCGCCCGTCACCGCGCAGGACAGGTCGAGGGGGAACTTGGCGGTGCCCGAGTGCAGGTGGGTGGGGGTCAGGGCCAGGTCCCGCAGCCGCAGTTCGTGGGCCGGACCGTTGTTGAAGACGAACATGGCCTCGAACAGCGGGCTCTCGGCCAGCGTCCGCTGCGGGGCCACCTTGTCGACCAGCACGTCGAAGGGGATCTGGTGCTCACGCGCCCACAGCGACTCGCGGGTGATCCCGGCCAGCACGTCGCCCAGGCTGCCGTCCTCGGCGGACAGGTCGGCGACCACGGGGACGGTGTTCGCGAAGTAGCCGACCAGGCGCTCGGTCTGGCGGTTGCGGTTGGCCATGACCGTGCCGATGGCGAACCGGGAGGTGCCGGTGTACCGGTTCAGGAGCACCGCGAACGCGGCGAGCATGACGTTGAAGACGGTCGTACGGTGCGCCTCGGCGGTGCGCTTAAGGTCGCGGCCGAACTGCGCGTCCCACTGGCGGCGGATGCGCCGGCCGGTCCTGGCGGTCGCCCGGTCGCCGTTCGGCGCCAGCCCGAGCGGCTGCGCCCAGGCCAGCTGCTCGCGCCACTGCGCGACCAGCCAGCCGTAGTCCTCCGGCTCCTGGGCCCGTTCGTGCGCGGCCGCGTCGGCGTAGTCGACGGCGAGCTCGGGCAGCCGGGGCGTACGGCCCTCGCGGGCCGCGTCGTACAGCTCCGCGAGGTCCTCCAGGAGGACGCCCACCGACCAGGCGTCGGTCGCGATGTGGTGCACGACCAGGGCCAGCAGATGGTCGTCGGCGGTGATCCGGAACAGGCGTCCGTGGATCACCGGCCCCGAGGCCAGGTCGATCGGCCGGGCCGCCTCCGCCTGCGCGGCGGCGACGGCGGCTTCCTCGTCGGCGGCCTCCTCGACCGGCAGCGCCACCGGCTCGGCCGGCCGGACCAGCTGCTCCAGGCCGCCGTCCGGGCGCTGCCGGTAGACGGTGCGCAGGACGGCGTGCCGGGCGACGAGCCCGTCGAGCGCGGCACGCAGTGCGGCGACATCGAGCACACCGCGCAGCCGTACGCCGTAGGGGACGTTGTACAGCGGCCGGCCGTCCGCGAGGGACTCGGCGACCCACAGCTGCTCCTGGCCGCGGGAGAGCGGGCTGGGCCGCTCGGGGTCGCGACGGCGGATGGTCCGCGCCGAGGCCCGCTGCCTGCCGCGGGCCAGCAGCAGCGAGGCCATCAGCTCCCGCTTGGCCGCGGACAGGCTCTCGAACGTGTCCCGCCCGGTGGCGGTTTCCCGGATCATGCGTCCTTCTCCTCGCCGGCCGCGAGCAGCTCGCGGGCCTGGTCGTCGGTCACGCCGTCGAGCAGCACCTCGAGTTCGAGGAGCTCGGCCTCGCTGAGCCCGGAGAGCTGGAGCTCTTCCAGGGCCTGGGCGACGCCTCGCACGGTCGGCTGCTCGAAGACGGTGCGCAGCGGCAGTTCGATGTCCGTCTGGGCGGCGAGTTCGGCCACCAGGCGGGTGGCGAGCAGCGAGTGGCCTCCCAGGGTGAAGAAGTCGTCCAGCGCGCCGACCGCCGGGGCGCCGAGCAGTTCCTCGAAGGCCGAGGCCACGAGCCGCTCGGTCGGGCCGGACAGTTCCTCGAAGCGCCGCCTCACCCGCTCGACGGTCAACTCGTCGCGCTGCAGCGCGGCCCGGTCGACCTTGCCGTTCGGGGTGCGCGGCAGCCGGTCGGCGAACACGAAGCCGGTGGGGACCATGTAGCGCGGCAGCCGGGCGCCGAGCGCGGCGGCCAGTACGGCCGGGTCACGTTCGGTGCCCGCGACGCAGGCGACCAGGGTGGGCTCGCCGTCGCAGTCGCGCAGGACGACGGCCGCCTCCCGCACGGGCGCGAGTTCGCACAGGGCCGTCTCGACCTCGCCCGCCTCGATACGGAAGCCGCGCACCTTGAGCTGGTCGTCGAGCCGCCCGAGGAACTCCAGCCGGCCGTCGTCCAGCAGCCGGACCCGGTCTCCGGTGCGGTACAGCCGGGCACCGGGGACCGCCGAGTACGGGTCGGGGACGAACCGCTCCGCGGTGGCCCGCGGGTCACCGAGGTAGCCGCGGCCCACCACCGGCCCGCCGATGGCGAGCTCGCCCGGCACGCCGAACGGCAGGCGCCGTCCCTGCGCGTCCAGGACGTAGGAGGTCACTCCGGCGACGGGGCTGCCGAGCGTGACCGCGCGGTCGGTCGGCGGCGGCGTGGACAGCACCGCGAGATGGGTGTCGTCCGAGCATTCCGCGGGACCGTAGGCGTTGACCATCGGGATCCCCGGGAAGCGGCGCAGCCAGTCGGCGGCGAGGTCCGGCGGCAGCGCCTCGCCGGTGGCGAGCAGGAAGCGCAGGCTCGCCAGCTCGCTGCCCCTGGCGTGTTCCAGCAGCGCCCTGATCATGCCGGGCACCAGTTGCAGCACGGTGACGCCGCGTTCCCGGACGAGGTCGAGCAGCGCCTCGGCGTCCCGGCTGGTGCCGTCGTCGCAGACCACCGTGGCCGCGCCGCGCATCACCGCGACCAGCATCTGCCAGACCGAGATGTCGAACGACTGCGAGGCGGTCTGGGCGATGACGTCGCCCTCGGACAGCTCCAGGTCGTGGGCCATCAGCTCGAGATGGTTGAGCAGTCCGGCCTGTTCGATCTCCACGCCCTTGGGCTCACCGGTCGTACCGGAGGTGAAGATGACGTAGGCGCGCTCTGCCGGGTTCCTCGGGTGCCCGTCCAGCGGCCGGTCGGCCGAGGCGGCGTCGTCCAGCACGAGGTGGGTGCCCCGGGCCGCGCCGAGCAGGCCGGCGACGCGCTCCGCCTGCTCCTCGTCGGTGACCGCGACGACCTCGCCCAGCCGGTCCAGCATGGTGGCGATCCGCCGGTCCGGGACGGCCGGGGAGACCGGCACGTACGTCGCGCCGACCGCACCGCAGGCGAGGGCGGCGGCGATGTGCCGAGCCGAGCGGGCGGCGCACACCACCACGGCCGGCTCGGGGCCGGTCACCGCCCGGGACAGCCGCTCGGCGAGGGCCGCGACCCGGTCGCGCAGTTCGCGGTAGGTCCAGACGGTGGCGCCGTCGATGACGGCGGGCGCGTCCGGGGTGTGCCGGGCCCAGTGTTCGAGCGCCTCGGCCGTGGTCCGCGGGACGAAGGCCTGCGGGCCGGTGCCCAGGGCGTCCTGGGCCGCCGCCTCGGCCGCCGAGCGCAGTTCGAGGTCGGCCAGAGCCCGCTGCGGGGCGGCGGCGATGCTGCCCAGCAGGGCCTCGAAGTGGTCCAGGAGCCGCTCGCCGGTCGCCGCGTCGAACAGGTCGGCGTTGAGCTCCAGCGTCGCGTGCAGCCCGTCCCTCTCCTCGGCCAGGTCGAGGCTGAGGTCGAACTTGGCGGTGCCGGACGGTGCGTGCAGCCGCTCCAGCCTGAGGTCGCCGAGGTCGATCTCCGAGTAGGGCGCGTTGTGCAGGGTGAACATGACCTGGAACAGCGGGCTCATGCTCAGGTCCCGGTTGGGCTGGAGGGCGTCCACCACCCGGTCGAAGGGAACGTCCTGGTTGGCGTAGGCCGCCAGGGTCGTCGAGCGGACGCGTTCGAGCAGCCCGGTGAACGACTCGTCGGCGGACAGCCGGTTGCGGAAGACGATCGTGTTCACGAAGAACCCGACCACGTCCTCGATCTCGACCGACCGGGTCGACACGGGGGTGGCGACCGCGATGTCCGCCGCTCCGCTGTAGCGGTGCAGCTGGGCGTTGAACGCCGCCAGCAGGGTCATGAACAGGGTCGCGTTGTGCTCGCGGCCCACGTGCCGGACCCCGCCCACCAGTTCGCCGTCGATCACCCGGCGGACCGTCACCCCGCGGCTGCTCATCGCCGCGGGCCTCGGCCGCTGCGCCGGGAACTCCAGCAGGGGCGCCGGCTGGGCCAGGGTCTCGCACCAGAAGTCGAGCTGGCCCTGGTAGTCGCCGCCCTCGACGCGGTCGCGCTGCCAGCTCGACCAGTCGGCGTACTGCACCTCCAGCTCGGGCAGCGGGGAGGCCGTGCCCTGGCGGCGGGCCCGGTACAGGGCAGCGAAGTCGCGGACCACGATCTGCAGGCCCCAGCCGTCCGCGACCACGTGGTGCACGGCCAGGACGAAGACGTGGTCCTCGGCGGAGAGCCGGATCAGGGTCGCCTGCTCCAGCGGGGCCGCGGCGAGGTCGAAGCGGTGCCGGGCGGCCTCGTCGACCAGCTGCGGCCAGCGCTGCTCGGCCGCCTCCTCGGGCTCGCCGCTCAGGTCGACGAACGCGAGCGGCATGGTCACCTCGCCGGCCGGCTCGACGATCTGGCTCACCCGGCCGTCGTCCATGACCAGCCTGGTGCGCAGCACCTCGTGCCGGGCGACCAGCTCGTCCAGCGTCGCGGACAGGGCGTCGGTGTCCAGCGGGCCGCGCATGCGGACGACCGTGGCGCTGTTGTAGGCGCCGGTGTCGCCCTCGAGCTGGTCGAGGACCCACAGGCGTTCCTGGCCGTAGGAGGCGGGCAGCGCGCCGGTGCGGGGCAGGGCGAGGACCGGTTCGGTGACGGAGCCGCCGCCGGCCATGCCGTCGATGTGCGCGGCGAGTTCCCGCACGGTCTGCTTCTCGAAGAGGGTGCGCAGCGCGATCTCGCAGCCGAACACCCGGCGGATCCGCGACACGACCTGGGTCGCCATCAGCGAGTGCCCGCCGAGGTTGAAGAAGTTGTCCTCGGGTCCCACCTTGGGCGCGCCGAGCACGTCCTGCCACAGACCGGCCACCAGTTCCTCGGTGGGCGTCAGCGGCGAGCGCGGCCCGTCCTCGTGGGCGCCGGTCACCGACGAGGGCTCGGGCAGCGCGGCCCGGTCGATCTTGCGGTTGGGGGTCAGCGGGAAGGCGTCCAGGGCGACGACGAACGACGGGACCATGTAGTCGGGCAGCCGCTTGCGGACGAAGGACTTCACCTCGTTGCCGGCCACCTTGGTGCCCGGCCGTGCCACCACATAGGCGACCAGCGCGGTCTCGCCGCTCGCGTCGGAGCGCGCCATGACCAGGGCGTCCTGGACGTCCGGCGCCGCGCGGATCACGTTCTGCACGCCGTCCGTCTCGACGCGGTAGCCACGGATCTTGACCTGGTTGTCGGCACGGCCGAGCGGGGTGACGGAGCCGTCGGGCAGATGGCGGCCGAGGTCGCCGGTGCGGTACATGCGGTCGTCGTCGGCGTCGCCGAACGGGTTGCGCACGAACTTGGCGGCGGTGAGTTCCTCGTCGTGGGCGTAGCCGAGCGAGAGGTGCGGGGAGCGGATGACGATCTCCCCGCGCTCGCCGATGCCGGCCTGCTGCCCGGCCTCGTTGAGCACCAGCAGCTGGACGTCCTGCATGCCGCGGCCCAGCGGGTAGGTGACACCCGGGTCGGTGTCGGCGGCCGCGTGGGCGTCGGGGACCACGTAGTAGCCGACGGCGCGCTGCGTCTCGGTCGAGCCGTACAGGTTGACGCAGGTCGCCGAGCCCGCCATGCGGGTGATGGCCCGCACGTCACGGCTGGTCAGCGTGTCACCGAGGAAGAACACCCGCTCCAGCAGCGGCAGTGTGCCCGGAGCGACCGACAGCTGGTCGAACAGCCGCGCCATCGGCGGCGTGAGGTGGCTGACCGAGACCTGCGCGGTGCGGAACCACTGCGCCAGCCGGCCCGGGGTCTCGACGTCCAGCCGGTCGGGCACGCAGATCGTGGCGCCGGTGACCAGCGGCGTGAACACCTCGCGGTGCAGCGGGTCGTGACTGATGCCGGAGAGCATGCTGTAGCGGTCGGTCTCGCGCAGCCCGAACGTCTCCACCATCCAGGGCACGAAGTGGGTCAGGGACCCGTGCGCGCCCCGGATGCCCTTCGGCTTCCCGGTGGAACCCGAGGTGAACGCGATGTACGCGCAGTCCCGCGGCCCCACCTGGACCGCCTCGGCCGGTTCGGCGCCCCGCGGCACCAGGTGCTTGGCGTCCGCCAGCCGGGACGGCAGCTCGAAGCGGCAGCGCAGGGACGTCGCCTGCAACGCGGTGTCCACGGCGAGCGGCACGGCCCCGGCCGCCTCCAGCTGGAGGAAGGCGCTCGGGCGGGCCACCGCCAGGCAGTCGGCGATGCGGTCGGCCGGGTAGCTCGGGTCGAGGATGGCGAACGAGGCGCCGGTGCGCAGCACCGACAGGATCGCCCAGACCAGCGACGCGCTGCGCTCGCCGTAGATGGCGACCACGTCGCCCTTGGCGACGCCGTGCTGCGCCAGTACGCCGGACATGGCCGCGGTCGCCCAGGCGAGGTCGCCGTAGGTGAGGTCCTGGCCCGGTTCGCTGATCGCGATCCGCTGGGGCTCACGGGCGGCCCGGCGCTCGAACTGCTCGACCACCGACCCGTACCAGGTCGCGTCCAGCGGTGCGGACGGGTCGGGCAGCTCGCGGCGCGCCTGCGGGGTGTCCAGCCGCAGCATGTCGATCGGGCTCGCGCTGTCGGTGACCGCCTGCTCGGCGACCCGGATCCACTGGGCGAGCAGCTCGTGCATCGCCTCCTCGTCGAACCGGTCGCCGGCGTACATCAGGTCGAGCGTGAGGCCGGGCCCCGCGGGATCCACGTAGAAGGTCAGGTCGAACTTCGCGCCCAGGTCCGGGACGGCGAAGGTGTCGACGGTCAGGCCCGGCAGCTCGGCACGGTGCGCCGGGATGTTGAGCAGGTTCAGGTAGACCTGGAACAGCGGTGTGGTGGTCAGGTCGCGTTCGGGGGCGAGTTCGCCGACCAGCGTCTCGAACGGGACGTCCTGGTGCTCGAAGGCGTCGAGGGTGGTGGTGCGGACGCGGCCCAGCAGGTCGGCGAAGGTCGGGTCACCGGACAGGTCGGCGCGCAGCACCAGCGAGTTGATGAAGAAGCCGATCAGGTCCTCCACCTCGCGGTGGCGGCGGCCCGCGATGGGCACGCCGATCGCGAAGTCGCGCTGCCCGGCCAGCCGGCCGAGGGTGAGCTGGAGGGTCGCCGCCAGCACCATGAACAGGGTCGCCCCGGACTCGGCGGCGAGCCGCTCCATCGCCTCGCGCAGCTCCGGCGTGACGGCCGCCCGGACCCGGTGGCCCTGGGTGGCGGGGGTCTCGGAGCCGGTGCGGGCGAACGGCAGGGTGAGCGAGGGCAGCGCGTCGAGCTGCTCGCGCCAGTACGCGACGGAGGCGTCGAGTTCGCCGGAGTCGAGCTGGTGGCGCTGCCGGCGGGAGAACTGTTCGTAGGTGACCGGGAGCGGGGGCAGCGGGGCGGCCGGCTCGTGGCCGGTCTCCTCGGCGTAGAAGTGCGTCAGGTCCCGCTTGAGGATCTCCATCGACCAGCCGTCACCGACGATGTGGTGCAGCGTCAGCACGAGCACCGCGTCGTCGCGGCCGAGTTCCAGCAGCCGTACCCGCAGCAGCGGGCCGTTCGCCAGGTCCATCGGCTGCGCCGCCTCGCGTTCCACCACGGCGCGGGCCTCGAAGACGCGCTCCTCGGCGGTCACGCCGGTCAGCTCGGTGCGCGCCAGGGTGACGTCCGCGCTGTCGAGGACCTGCTGGGTCAGCACGCCGTCCTGGTGCGACACCACGGTGCGCAGCGTGGTGTGACGCGCCACCAGGCGGGTGACGGCCCGTTGCAGCGCGGCCTCGTCGAGCTCGCCGGTCAGCCGGATCGCGCCGGCCAGGTGGTAGCGCCCGGTGTAGGCGTTCTGGCCGGAGCCGTTCTCGATCTCCTCCAGCAGCCACAGCCGCTCCTGCATCACCGACAGCGGTGCGTCGGCGCCGCTCGCGGCGTGCGCGACGATCCCGCCCGAGGTGTCCCGGGCGGCCGCGCCGTCGCACAGTGCGGCGTAGTCCCGCAGGACGGGCGCCTCGAACAGGGCCCGCAGCGGGACGTCCCGGCCGAGTTCCTCGCTCACCTGCGAGGTGATCACCGTCGCGAGCAGGGAGTGGCCGCCGATGGTGAAGAAGTCGTCACCGGCGCCGACCGCGTCGACGTCGAGCACCCGCGCCCAGACCCGGCCGACCGTCCGCTCGGTCTCCGTCTCCAGCTCGGCGAAGTCGGCGTGCGCGAAGTCGGCGCGGCGCGGGCGGCCGAGGCGGTTCGGGTCGATCTTGCCGCCGGGCAGCCGCGGCAGTTCCGCGCGGGCCACGAACGCGGCCGGCACCATGTGCGGCGGCAGCTCGGCCGCGCACAGCCGCGCCAGCGCCTGCGGTGTCAGCTCCGGGTCGGCGGTCTCGACATGGGCCACCAGGACGCCGTCGACGCCCTTGACGACGGCCTGTGAGACGGTGGGCAGGGCCAGCAGCACCGACTCGATCTCGGCCGGCTCGATGCGGTAGCCGCGCAGCTTGATCTGGCTGTCGCGGCGGCCGCAGTAGTCCAGGGTGCCGTCGGCGCGCAGCCGGACGAGGTCGCCCGTGCGGTACATCCGCGCGCCGGACACGCCGGAGAACGGGTCGGGCAGGAAGTGCCGGGCGGTCAGGGCGGGCCGGTCGTGGTAGCCGAGGGCCAGGCCCGCGCCGCCGACGTACAGTTCGCCGACCGCGCCCGCGACCACCGGCCGCAGCTCCGTGTCCAGGACGTACGCCGTCCCGCCGGGCAGCACCGCGCCCAGCGAGGCGGGCCGCCCGGGCTCGCACTCGGCGGCCGTGATGACGACCGTGCACTCGGTGGGACCGTAGGCGTTGACGAAGCGCCGGCCCGGCTGCCACTGCTCGACCAGCTCGGCACGGCAGGCCTCACCGCCCGACACCAGGGTCTTCAGCCGCGGCAGTGCGCGCACCGGCAGGGACGCGATCACCGACGGCGGCAGCAGGCAGATGCTGACGTCGCGCCCGGCGAGGATGTCCGCCAGCGCCTCGCCGACCAGGGCGTGCTCGCGGCCGGCGACGCACAGGGTGCCGCCCGCGGCGAGCGTGGAGAAGATCTCCCAGACCGACGCGTCGAAGCTGAGGCTGGCGAACTGGAGCATGCGCGAGGTGCCGTCGATCCCGAAGACACGCGCCTGCTGGGAGGTGAGGTTGGCGAGGGCGCGGTGGGAGACCAGGACGCCCTTGGGGCGGCCGGTGGAGCCCGAGGTGTACATCAGGTACGCGGGCGCGTCCGGGTCGGCCTGCGGCAGCGCCACGTCCCCGTCGGGTGCCTCGCCCAGCGCCTCCTCGACGAGGTCGCGGGTCACCAGACCGCGCGCCCCCGAGTCGGCCAGCATGAAGTCCCTGCGGTCGGCCGGGTAGGCGGGGTCGATCGGCAGGTACGCGGCACCGCAGCGCTGTGCCGCCAGCACGGCGACGACCGCTTCGATGGAGGGTTCGACCGCCACGGCGACGACGTCCCCGGGGCGCACGGCGAACCGCCGCGTGATCGCCCGGGCGACCTGCTCGACCTGCGTGCGCAGCTCGCCGTAGGTCACCGCACGTTCGTCGCCCTCCAGCGCGACCGCGTCGGCACGGCCGTCGGCGATCCGCTCGAACTGCGCCCAGAACGTGTCGGGTTGCCGTCCGGCGTCCGGCTCGGACGGCCAGCGGTCGAGGGCCGCCGCCGCTGCGGGGGTCTCCACACGCTCGTCCGGCCGCTGGGCCATCGCGCGGGCCGTCTCGCAGAACAGCCGCGCGACGAGCTGCGCCGTCTCGGGCCGGAAGAGGTCCGAGTTGTACTCCAGCCAGCCCGTGAGCGGACCGCCGTCGTCGGTGATCTCGAAGGTCAGGTCGGTCTTGGCGGTGCCCGTGTACAGCGGGGTCGTCTCGACCCGCAGGCCGGGCAGGGCCGGCGAGGGCAGCGCACCGCTGCGCACGTCGAGGATCGCCTGGAACACCGGGCTGCGGCTCGGGTCGCGGTCCTGGCCGCCGGCCTCCACGATCGCCGAGAACGGCACCCACTTGTACGGCATCGCCTCCAGCGTGGTGGCCCGGGCGCGGTCGACGAGGGCGCGGCCGGTGGCATCGCCCGGCACCTCGAAGCAGAGCGGGAGGGTGTTCACGAAGAAGCCGACGACGTCGTCGTATGCGCCGTCGTCCGGGCGGTTGGCGTCGGGTACGCCGATGACCACCCGCTCCTGGCCGGTCAGCCGGGACAGGGCCTGGGACATGCACGCGGCCAGCGTCATGAAGACGGTCGCCCGCTGGTCCCGGGCGAGCGAGCGCAGCAGGTCGGAGTCGGCCTGGCTCAGCGTCAGCGGCACCCGCAGGCCGTCGAAGGTCTGCACGGCCGGGCGGGGCCGGTCGAAGGGCAGGTCGAGGGCGAGCGGGGCACCGCTGAGGTGCTCGGTCCAGAAGGCCAGCCCCTGCCGTCCCTCCGGCGAGTTCAGCCGCGCGCCCTCGTCGAGGGCCCAGCGCGCGTACTCGTGGACGACCGCGGGTGGTTCGCCGGCACCGGCACCCGAGCGGTGCGCGTACAGCCCGGCCAGCTCACCCGCGATGACCTCCATCGAGCGGCCGTCGAAGACGATGTGGTGGAAGGCCAGCAGCAGGGCGTGCTCGTCCGGCCCGAACTCCACCAGGGCGGCGCGCATCAGCGGCGGCTCGTCCAGCGCGAAGGGCCGGCGGGCGTACTCGGAGACGAGAGCGGCCAGTTCGGCCTCGCGCCGGGTGGGCGCGACCGAGCCCCGGTCGAGCACCTCGAAGGGGCAGGCCGGGCCGGTGTGCACGAAGGGCACGGGCTTGCCGCCCTCGTCCCGGAAGCCGGTGCGCAGCGCGGGGTGCCGCTCGACGATCGCGTCCAGCGCACCGCGCAGCACCTCCGGGTCGAGCGCCCCGTACAGCCGCAGGACGCCCGGCACGACGTAGGTGGACGAACCCGGGGCGAACTTCTCCAGGAACCACAGGCGCCGCTGGCCCAGCGAGAGGGTGGGCCCGGCCTCGGCGGGGGCGGCGCCGACCGGGGTGCCGGCCGGTTCCGTGACGGCGAGTTCGGCGATCCGCGCCGCCTGGGCGCGTACGGTGACGGACTCGAAGAACATCCGCAGCGGCGGCTGCACGCCGAACTCCCGGCGCACCAGGGTGTTGAGTTCCGCCGCGCGCAGCGAGTGCCCGCCGAGCGCGAAGAAGTCCTCGTCGAGCCCGACTCCGGCGACCTCGAGCACCTCGCGCCAGACATCCGCGAGCCGGCTCTCGAGCGGGGACATGTCCGCCGCCTCGGCCGAGCGGGACACCTCCAGGGCGAGCTCGCGCAGCGCGTGCGCGTCCACCTTGCCGTTGGAGGTGAGGGGGATCCGGTCCAGGACCAGCAGCCGGCTCGGCACCATGTAGCTGGGCAGCTCGCGGTTGAGCCAGTCGCGCAGCCGCTCGGCGTCGAGGTCCCCGCCGGTGACGGCGGCGATCAGCTCGGTCTCGCCCGCACCGCGGGTGGCGACCACGGCGGCCTCGGCGACCTCGGGGTGACGCCGCAGCGCCACGTCGACCTCACCGAGCTCGATGCGGTAGCCGCGCACCTTGACCTGCTGGTCGGCGCGGCCGACGTAGCGCAGCTCGCCGTCGGCGGAGCGGCGCACCAGGTCGCCGGTGGCGTACAGGCGCCGGCCCGGCTCGGTGGTGAACGGGTCCGGGACGAACCGCTCGGCGGTCTTGCGGGGCTGGGACGCGTAGCCGCGTCCGACGCCCACACCGCCGATGTACGCCTCCCCCACGACCCCGTCGGCGACGGGCCGCAGCTCGGCGTCGAGGACGTGGATCACCGCGTCGGTCATGTCGGCGCCGATGGACACGTCGCGGGCGCGGGTGACCTGCCCGGACTCCGGGCCCAGATGGGCGACGGTGGAGCACACCGTGGTCTCGGTGGTGCCCCAGCGGTTGTACAGCTCGACGTGTCCGCGGTCGGCCGCGAACCAGCGCGCGAGCTTGTCGGGGTGCGCGGCCTCGCCGCCGATCAGGATCGAGCGCAGCGCGGACGGCACCCGCGCACCGCTGTCCAGCGCGGTGACCAGCACATGGAAGAAGGCGGTCGGAATGTCGACCAGGGTGAGGCGCTGCTCCTCGCACCAGGCCCAGAACCGCTCCGGCGAGCCCAGTACCGACTCGTCGCGCAGCACCAGCGTCGCGCCCCGGGTCCAGGCGGAGAAGATCTCCTCCAGGCAGGGGTCGAAGGTGAGCGGCGCGAACTGCAGCACCCGGTCGCCCTCGGCGACGTCGAACGCGTCGAGGAAGGACAGCAGGTAGCTCAGCAGCGCCCGGTGCTCGATCTGCACGCCCTTGGGGCGGCCGGTCGAGCCGGAGGTGAAGATGACGTACGCCAGGGTGTCCCCGGTGGCGACGAGCGCGGGCCGGTCGTCGGGAAGGTCCGCGCCGCTCTCCTCGCTCTCCTCGCTCTCCTCGTCGACGCGGGTCGCCACGCCCAGGGTGCCCGCGAGGTCCGCGGTCGCGCCGTGGCACAGGATCCGCGCGCACCGCGCGTCGCCGACCATGTCGGCGAGGCGGGCGGCCGGCAGCGCCGGGTCCAGGGGGACGAACGCGGCCCCGGACTTCATGACCGCGAGCATCGCGACGATCAGCTCGGCGGAGCGCTCCAGGCACAGCCCGACGGTGTCCTCGGGCCCGAGTCCGTCCCGCCGCAGCCGGTGGGCGAGGCGGTTGGCCATCCGGTCCACTTCCGCGTACGACAGTTCCACTCCGCCGGCCGAGAGGGCGACGGCGTCGGGGGTGCGGTCGGCCGTCGCCTCGAACAGCTCGTGCGCGGAGGTGACGCCCGGCAGGGTGCGGGCCGGGACGTCGGCCCGGGCCAGGGACTCGGTCGCGCCGGCCAGCCGCAGCGCCGAGACCGGCGTCCGGCCGTCCAGGGCGATCTGCTCCAGCAACTCCAGGAACTGCCGGCCCAGTTGCTCGGCGAGGGCCGGGTCGAAGCGATCGGAGCGGACCAGCATGTGGGCGAGCAGACCGCCGTCGGCCGGTACGGCGTGCAGGGTGATGTCGAACTGGGTGGCCAGCTCACCGGCCGGGAACGGGGCGAGCTTGAGGTCTCCCAGCACCGCGGTGTCGCGGCCCGCGCCGAAGAGCACCGAGGTGACCTCGTCGGCGATCTCGTTGTGCGGCCGCTCGAAGACGACCGCCGTGTTGATCGCGGCCGAGGTGTTGCCCCGGGCACGCAGCAGCTCGACGAGCCTGCTGACCGGGAAGTGCTGGTGGCCCAGCGACTGCCGCAGCTGCTGCCCGGTGCTGCGGATCAGCTCGGCGACGGACGCGTGGGCGCTCGGCTCGGCGCGTACCGGAATGGTGTTGACGAAGTAGCCGAGGGTGCCCTTGAAGCGGGCCTGCGGGCGGCCGGCCGTGGTGGCGCCGACGACGAAGTCCCGGGTACCGCTGTGCGCCGCGATGAGCACCTCGAAGGCCGCCATCAGCACCGAGAACACGGTCGTGCCGCTGTCTCCGGCGACCCGCTCCAGCTCGGCGAGCAGCTCGGCGTCCACCGTCACCCGGTGGTTCGCGATGCCGTGGTCCGGCTCCGGGCGCTCCCGTACCGGAAGCGTCGGCGCCTGTACGTCACCGGCGAGCAGGTCGAGCCAGTAGCGCTCGTCGGCCTGCCACTGCGGGGAGCGCTCGTAGTCCTGCTGCCAGCGGACGAACTCCTCGTAGCCGACGGCCGGCAGGAGCTCGGAGGCCCGCCCGTGCAGCAGGTCGCCGTAGAGGGCGGCCAGTTCGTCCAGGAGCGTCACCACCGACCAGAAGTCCGTGATGGCGTGATGCTGCGCGAGCACCAGCACCGGTGCCCCGCACCCGGTGAACAGCTTCGCGCGGGCGACGTCGCCGTGCTCGATGTCGAAGGGGGCGAGGGCGCAGTCGTCGACCCGGGCCCGCAGCACGGTCTCCGCCTCGCCGCTCAGGTCGACGACGTCCAGCTCGAACGGGACGCGGGGGTCGATCAGCTGCGAGCGCCGACTGCCGTCGGAACCGAAGCTGGAGGTCAGGATGGGGTGCCGGGCGCCGACCCGGCGCACGGCGGCGGAGAGCACCTCGACGTCGACGGGCTCCAGGAGGCGTACGGCCACCGAGACGTTCTGCCGCGAGTGCGGACCTTCGAGCTCGCGCATGAACAGCAGGGCCTGCTGCCCGGCCGACAGCGGTCCGACGCCGCCGCTCCGCCCGGGCTCCGGCCGCACCGCCGCCTCGGGGGTCTGCCGCATCAGGTCGTCGATCGCCGCCGCCACTTCGCGCAGGCTGGTCGGCTGGAGCAGCAGGCCCGGGTCCACGACGACCCCGAGCTGCTCCTCGATCCGGAAGGCGAGGTCGACCGCCGCCAGCGAGTCCAGGTCCAGCTCCGCGACCATGGTGGCGGGCGCGCCGTCCTCGCCGCGGCCGGCCAGGGCCAGTCCGCGTTCGATCGCGTCGACGCGCTGGTCGCGGGCGAGCGCCGCCAGTTCGTCGCGTGCCGGGAAGGCGACCTGCCGCTGCCTGCCGTGCACCGCCGCGGACTTGGAACGCCGGAACAGCTCGCCCTCGACCTGGCCGGCGTGGTACGCCGTCCGCCCGGCCAGTCGCTGGATCTTGCCGCTGGAGGTCTTCGCCAGGCTGCGCGCACCGAGCAGGACCACGTCGAACAGGGCCACGCCGTGCTCGTGCCGGACGGCCGCGGCGATCGCGTCGGCGATCCGGGGGAGCTGCTCCTCGGGGGTGTCGACGGCGACCTCGTGCAGGATCACGCACTCCTCGCCGTCGGCGGTCTCGACCGAGAACGCCGCGCCGCAGCCGGGGCGGGCCCACTCGGACGCCGCTACGGCCGTCTCCTCCAGGTCGTGCGCGTAGAGGTTGCGGCCGCGCACGACCATCGTTTCCTTCAGGCGGCCGGTGACGTGAACCTGACCATCCAGGACGAAACCGAGGTCGCCGGTGCGCAGGTAGGGCTGCGGGTCGTCGGCCAGCCGGGCGCCGAACGCGGCGGCGGTCGCGGCCTCGTCCTCCCAGTAGCCGGAGGCGACGGAGGTGCCGCGCACCCACAGCTCGCCGACCGCGCCGGGTGCGACGCGCTCACCGGACTGCGGGTCGACGACGGCCAGTTCGTGCCCGTCCGCCACCAGGCCGGAGGAGACCAGCGGGTCCCCGTCCGCACGCGCTTCGGCGCGGCCCTGCTCCAGGGCCGCGCGGTCGATACGGGTGCTGTGCGCGCCGCTGCCGCGACCGCTGCCCGCCACGAACAGGGTGGCCTCGGCGAGGCCGTAGCAGGGCAGCAGCGCGGACCGGTCGAAGCCGCTGACGGCGAACGCCTCGGCGAAGCGCTCCAGCGTGCGGTGGCGGACCGGCTCGGCTCCGCAGAAGGCGACCCGCCACGAGGACAGGTCGAGGTTCTCCCGCTCGGCGGGGGTGCTCTTGTTGACGCAGAGGTCGAAGGCGAAGTTCGGGCCACCGCTGACGGTCGCCCCGCGCGCGGCGATGGCCTCCAGCCAGCGCATCGGACGCCGCATGAACTCCAGGGGGGACATCAGGACGTTGGACATGCCGGAGAGCATCGGCTGCAGCACACCGCCCAGCAGACCCATGTCGTGGTAGAAGGGCAGCCACGAGACGGTGACGTCGTCCTTGCCGAGACCGAAGTTCGAGGCGATCGCCGAGCCGTTGGACAGCAGGTTCCGGTGCGTCACCACGACACCGCGCGGGGTGCCGGTGGAGCCGGAGGTGTACTGGAGCAGGGCGAGCGAGTCGGGCGTCAGCTCGGGCCGGCGCCAGTCGTCGGCGCCCTCCAGCATCGCCTGTTCGGTGACCACCCAGGGCAGCCGTGCCAACTCGGGTGCCTGGTCGAACAGCTCATGGGTGAAGGCCTGCACCAGACTGTCCGACAGGACGATCTCGGCACGCGAGCCGCGCACCACCGCGCGCAGCCGGGGCAGCGTGCGCGCGATCCGCATCGGATCCGGCGGGTAGACGGGGACGGCCACCATGCCGGCGTAGAGCGTGGCCACGAAGCCCACGACGAAGTGTTCGCCGGGTGGATACAGCAGCATCACCCGCGCGCCCGGTCTGGCCCGCTCCAGCAACGAGACGGCTATAGCGCGCGCACGCCGGTCGATCTCGACCAGGCTGAGCTCGGTGTCGACGCCGCCGGCGTCGGCGAGGAATTCGTAGCTTACGTCTCCACCGCGCTCGGAGACGTTACGGCGGATGACATCAACGACAGAGTTGTTTGCGTACATAGACCGTTCTCGCATCGGCGTCGGGTTCTGAAGTCCGGACGGGGTGGAGCGGACCTGCGGGCACACCACACAGGCGGAACCGGCGCACAGGGCTGTCCGGCCGGTCCGCCCGGGGAGAATCGCGGTCAGTAACCGGCGATGGGCCGGCGGTGGCAGATGTTCCTGACCCGCTCCTGCACCCCTGCCTGCACCGCGGGGTCGAGCGCGTACGTCGTGTTGGACGTGTTCTGGGTGGCGGTCAGCACCTCGATGACGAGGTCCGCGACCTCCGCGACATCACCGACGTCGAAACTGCGGGCCGCCATGCTGTTGCTGCCGAAACGCACACCCGACGTCACCCGGGCGGAGTGGCGGTCGCCGACGATCCGGTTCTTGTTGACGAGAATGCCGCACTGCTCGAGCGCCTTTTCGGCGTTCACACCGGTGACGTCGAACGACGTCAGGACGTCGGCCACGACGATGTGGTTGTCGGTGCCGCCCGAGATGACCCGCACGTCGCGGCCCATCAGCCGCTCGGCGAGCGTGGCGGCCAGCGTGCGCACCCGGTCGATCGTGGCGGCGAAGGCGGGCGTGGTCGCCGCCCCCAGGGCGTAGGCCTTGGCGGCGATGCTGTTGACCACCGGAGCGCCCTGGATCAGCGGGAACAGCCCGCTCTGCAGCGTCTGCTGGAGCGTACGGCCGCTCGGCAGCACGGTGTCGGCCGAGTCGCCGAGCAGGATCAGACCGCCGCGCGGACCGTAGAGCTGCTTGTGCGTGCAGGTGGTCACCACGTGGGCGTGCGCCAGCGGCGACGGGTGCAGGCCGGCCACCACCAGACCCGCGATGTGGGTGATGTCGGCCAGCAGGTACGCGCCCACCTCGTCGGCGATGGCACGGAACGCGGCCCAGTCGAGGGTGCGCGGGTAGGCGGTGGTGCCCGCGATGATCAGGCGCGGCCGGTGCCGCAGGGCCTGGGCCCGGACCTCCGCGTAGTCGATCAGTCCGTCGGGCCCGAGGCCGTAGCTGTGCGCCTCGAAGATCCGGCCCGAGATGTTGACCGAGGCGCCGTGGCTGAGGTGGCCGCCGGCGTCCAGGTCGAGGCCCAGGATCGGGTCGCCGGGCTTGAGCAGGGAGTTCATCACCACCTGGTTGGCGGTGCTGGCCGAGTGCGGCTGCACGTTGGCGTAGCGGGCGCCGAAGGCCTGCTTGGCACGCTCGACCGCGAGTTCCTCGACCTTGTCGACGTTCACGCATCCGGCGTGGAACCTGCGGCCCGGGTACCCCTCGGCCGTGACGTTGGCGAAGAAGCTCCCCTCGGCGAGCAGCGCCGCGGGGGTCACCGGGCTGCACGAGGCGACCAGGGCGAGGGTCTCGCGCTGCCGGTGCAACTCGTTGTCCAGCAGGCCGTACAGAGCCGGGTCCTCGAGCTCCATGGTGTGCAGAGCGTTCTCGTAGAAGGACGACAGCGGAGCGGTCGAAGCGGTCGGAGCGGTGAGTGTGGGCAGACCGACGGCGTGAGCCATGGAGTCGAATCCAAACTGTGAGTGCGGCGGACGGCAGGGGAGGGGGGAATCAGAAGTTCGGCGTCGAGAGCATCGCCGCGACCTTGCGGTCCGGGTCTTCGAAGCCACGCCGGCCGTGCATCACACGCTTGTTGTCGATCATGACGATGTCGCCGGACTGCCACGGGATGTCGACCCGCACCTCCTCGGTGGCGTCGAGCGCGTCCCAGCGGCAGTGCTGCGGGATGGACGAACCGTCCTCGAAGGACACGAGCGCGCCCGAGCCCAGGTAGCTGTTGCACAGCGTGGGGGCGTCGACGTAGCGGGCCTGCGGGACCGCGGAGACGGTCCACTTCCAGTTGAGGTTGCCGGCCTCGTCGAAGTCGTACTCGAAGTCGTCGAACGTGGCGAACAGGGCCTCGAGTTCGGCGCGGTCCGCGGTGCCGAACACACGCTCCTGGTGCTCGGGGGCGGTCGGGAACGGAAGCCGCCAGGTCAGCCGGAGCCGGTCGAACAGCTCGCGGGTCTCCTTCGCGAGCCGCTTGTACGCCTCGACGCCGTCGTAGACCGTCGTCTCACCGCCCTCGTCGGCCGGCCGCACGCAGTAGAACCACTGGATGTCCGGGTGTAGCGGGCAGTAGCTCATCTCGGAGTGGGCCGGGATGGGGTTCCGGTGCGCGTCCACCAGCAGCACCGCACCGTCGTCGGAAATCGTCTCGCGGTTGGGGTTCTGGTGGAAGAAAAGCTTCGAGGAAAACCTCTGCACGAGTGCCCGGAAATCATCGGCGGTGGCGCCGAAACCGCGGAACATCAGCGTGCCGTGCTGCTTGAAAAGGTCCGCTACCTCGGCGTGCGGAAGTTCCGCGAGCGGGAGATCCGCGTTCTCGATCACCAGCCCGTGATGATCGGAGAGAGGAGAGGTTTTGAAGGGGGTCGTCCCCATGGGAATTCCTCCGTGATTAGAGGCACTGACTTTCGATCACGACCGTGACATTAGAGGGGCGCCCAACTGGCGGGCAATATCCGGATGCTGGACTGATCCGGTCAATGCCGGGGGCGTGCAATTCCGTCCAATGACGGTTTTCCGCGCTGTCCCCTGAACAGGTGTCACGGCTTTCGGGGGCGTGTGTTCGCACCCTCCCGCGGTGACCATGGGAGGCCGACCGGTACCTGTGGTACCGCCCGTTCCCGGCAGTGGAAGGAAACGCGGTGAAGGATGACCTCGGGCTCGATGCCGTACGCGGCCGGCTCGCCGGAATCTGGTGCGAGGCGCTCGCCGTCGACCACGTCGAGGACGGCACGGACTTCTTCGCCGTCGGCGGACGCTCCATGCGCGCGGTCCAGCTGTGCGCGCAGGCCACCGAGGCCTTCGGGGTCGAGGTGAGAAGCACCGACCTGGCGGTCGACGCCTCGTTCGGCTCCATGCTGGAGCGCATCACCGGGGCGCTGTCGTCCGCCACGGGGAGGGCCCGTGCTGCTTGACGCGCCCCCGGCGGTCCCGCTGCTCGGCCCGGCCGACTGCCACATCTGGTGGGCCGATCCGACGACGGTCACCGACGCCTGTCTCGCCCTGCTCGACGGGGCCGAGCAGGAACGGATCCCGCAGCTGCGCAAGGAGGAGGACCGGCGGCGGTTCATCGCCGGCCGGGCCCTGCTGCGCACCACCGCCGGCGGCTATCTCGGCGTTCCTCCACGGCGGCTGGCGGTGGTCGCCCGCTGCCCGGACTGCTCCAGGAACCACGGGAAACCCGAACTGCCCGGCACCGGGCTCCAGGTGTCGGTGTCGCACTCGGGCGACCGGGTCGCGGTCGCCGTCACCCGGGCGGGCCCGGTGGGCATCGACGTGGAGGAGATCGGCGCCTCGGTCGCACCCGCCGACCTGCTTCCCCACGTCCTCGGGCCGGCCGAGCCGCGCACCCCCGCGCACGCCACCGGGAGCGGCTTCCACCGGATGTGGACCCGGAAGGAGGCCGTGCTCAAGGCGACGGGCCAGGGGCTGCGCGTGCCGTTGACCGAGATCGGGGTCTCGGCCCCGGAGGACGAACCACGGGTGCTGTTCCTCGGCGGACCCGCCGCCAGGCCCGCCGAGGACTTCCTGCTGGCCGACCTGGAGGCCGGGGCGGGCCGCGCGGCCGCCGTCGCGGTGATCGGTGGCGGACCGCTCGCCTTCACCGCCTACTCCAGGAACCACCCCTCGGCGGCCGGCTTCGGTTCGGGGCCGCCGCGGAGCGCGAGGACCGGGCGCTGAGCGGCCTCATGTCCGTCCACACCTGCTCGACGCGGTCCAGGCACGGCTCGCGGTCGCCCCGGAACCCGGCCGGCCGCCGGCCGGCCGGCACCTCGCGGTCGGCCGGCCAGAGCGAGTACTGCAGTTTGTCGTTGCGGACCACGAGATGGATGCCGGTGCCTTCGGGCCTCACGTCTCCACCTGCTGTCGTTGTCGGTGTCCGGGGTGCGGGGACTGGGCGCGTGGCGCGCCGAGGGCCGCACGGACCAGTTGCGCCTTGTTGCTCGCGCCGAGCTTGGAGCGGATGCGCTTCACGTACGTGTCGACCGTGTGCTGGCTGATGCCGATCCGCCGGGCCGCCTGGTGGTGCGTGCAGCCCTCCACGAGATGCCCCAGCACCTCCCGCTCCCGCGGGGAGAGCGTGGCGACCCCCTGCCGGACGGCGGCCTCCGGGCCGCCCGCGGCCGCCCCCGGACCGGCCACCCGCCGGATGGCGTCCACCAGCAGCAGCGGCGCGTCCTCGATCGGATGAGTCTCACCGAGCCGGTCCGGCGCCACGCCACGCCCCGGACCGGCGCCGTCGCCGGTCAGCACGACCGTCCGGGCGGCCGGCAGCCCGGCCGTCCCACGCGGAGGCGCGGGCAGCTCGTCGAGCAGATCGAGTTCCAGTACGAGACAGTCGACCGAGTCGGCCGCCACCGCGAAAGGCGTGCTCGTCGCGAACACGACCTGGATGTCCGCCTCCGCGTCCAGCAGATAACGGATGCCCAAAAGGGCGAGCTGATTCCGGAGGAAAATGCCGGCACGCACCATGTCGACTCCCCGTCTGCGCCATTCCCGTCCACTTCTGCCTTACGACGGCCAATCTCCATGATCGGCGTGCGTATCGGAAGAGGAATTCGCTGGCCCGTTGGGGCCCTGGACGCAACGGGACATCGGCCGCACGCGGCTCACCGCCGCGGAGGCCCGGTCAATGGTCGTCCGACAGCCAGCCGTTCTGCACCGCCCGCACGCCCGCCTCGAACCGGCTGCGCGCCCCGAGCCGGGTCATCAGCTCGGACGCCAGCCGCCGCGCGGTACGCGGCGACACACCGAGCCGCTTGGCGATCGTCTCGTCCGTGTGCCCCTCGGCCAGCAGGATCACCACCATCGACTGCTGGTCGGTCAGGCCCTGGTCGTCGGCCCTGCTCTCCTCGTTCAGCGGGCGGGCGCTGTGCCAGACGCTGTCGAACAGCGCGCACAGCGCGGTCAGCGTCCCGTGGCCGGTCAGCACCACCGCGCCCTCGGCGCTGTTGTCGCTGTTCACGGGGATGACGGCGGTGGTGCGGTCCACGACGATCATCCGGGTCGGCAGCGTCGGCACGGTGCGCACCTGGCCGCCGAGCCGGGACAGCCAGCTCACGTACTCGAGCGTGTGCACGCTGTTGCGGGCACTGTTGAGATAGACCGTCCGCATCCGGACACCGCGGTCCAGCAGATCCAGGTTGAGCGGTTTCGCGGCCTCGATGTGCTCCGGCCGCTGGGGACCGTCCGGGGCGAAGGTCATGACCTCCTCCCGGGTCTCCCGCGTGAGCGCGGCGAGCCGGTCACGGATCTGGTCGATCCCGTTCAGCAGTTCGCTGTTGGGATGGGGATCGGCAGGCCGCATCGCCGCGTAGTCGGCGATCAGCCGGGTGGCGGCCTCCCGGGACTCCTCGAGGCGCTGGTGATGCGCGGCGAGCTCGGCCTGCTGACGTGCCATCAGCAGTTCGAGGCCGACCTCGGGCGAGACCGGCCACAGCTCGCCCTCCCGGTCGTAGGAGGGTCTCAGCAGCGCCAGCTCGCTCAGGGTGTCCAGTCCTTGGCGGACCTGCTCGGGGGTTATTTTCAGCCGCTCGGCGAGTTCTGCCACACCGTCTCGCGGCTGTGCCAGCAGAGCTCGGTAGACGGCCTCGGCTATGGAATCAAGGCCAAGTGACTTCAGCACGGCGCATCTCCCCCCACAGATACTCGCTGCAAAGACGCTACACCATCACCCCTCACCCGCGATTTATGTAGAGGAAGTGCGTGGACTGTACCGGCCATTGCCGGAATAGGCCTGCTCACTCCCTTCCTCCCCCGTTCGCCCTTTTGGGAAAGTCGGACGCGTGTATCTCGTCCACACCGAACTCCTCCACAGAACGGCGGACTCGTGTTTCCCCCAGGACCTCGCGGACCTCCTTCGATCCCTGACCCACCCCGGTGACGGCGTGGAGCACGTGGTCATCCATCCCCACCCGGGACACGGGATGACGGTGGGCGTCTATGTGCTGGCCGACCGCCTCCAGGACGC
This sequence comes from Streptomyces sp. NPDC001714, assembly GCF_042892755.1. Taxonomy (NCBI): domain Bacteria; kingdom Bacillati; phylum Actinomycetota; class Actinomycetes; order Kitasatosporales; family Streptomycetaceae; genus Streptomyces; species Streptomyces sp. NPDC001714. Next base: position 431,185 of record NZ_JBIAUL010000003.1, on the reverse strand, counting down.
GGAGGAGACGGCAGCGAGACTGTGCCGACGCGCGGTTGCCGAGAACGGGCCGCTGCGAGGATGGCTGGTCGGACGCTCCGAGGCGCCCCTGCTGGCCCCTTTCGGCCTCGACGGCCTCATGGACTGAGCCCGGCGGCGCGACCCGCTGGCCGGTTCGGTCCAGGGCCCGTTCCGTCCACCTGATCTCTCTTCCGACGGTCTTCCCGCCTGACGATGCTTTGTGTCGCAGAGGAAATAACTGACCCGCTCTGGAAGGGATTCCTACGTTGCTTCGCATTCGTCCCGCCCGCTGGGCTGTGGTTCTCCTGACGGCCTTCGCTTTCCTGATCCCGGCGTTCGACGGGTCCGGCAACACTTCGGAGTCCGCGGTCGTCGCCGACGCCTCGCCGGGCGACATGATCTGGGGCTGACATCCGCCTCGACGCCATGCGTCGACCGTCGGCGCGGGATGTGGGTGTCTCGGCGGCGGTGCTTTGCCCAGGAGCAGGCCGACGGCCTGGCGGCCCCGCCCAAGGCCCTCCGCCAGGGTGGTTCCAAAAGTCTTGTCGATCAAGAATCCGTGCTGGTCACGGCAGCACGACGACGGGTGGCGAGCCGCCACCGGTCCACCGAAGCTCCGGTTGATGCCGGTGACCAACCAGGTCGCCCGTGTCGCCCGGAGCTTCGATACGTCGCCGGACCGCCACCGCGTGTCCGGCCGCATCACCCTCGCGTCAGCACCGCGTGATCGGCGCCCTGACGTCCAGGCCGGCGGTCTTGTCGATCGTGGGTTCCCGGTGTTCGGCGCTCTCCGGACACGTTCCTGCCGATCGACGCTGGGCCAGTCGTCATCCTCGGCCCGGGATTCCCTGGAGCGGAGAGCCGCGCCCGGGTTCCCGGCAGTGGAGAGCCGCGCCCGGGAATCCCGGCGGTGGAGAGCCGCCGACTCAGCCGGCACCGGGCCCGTGATCCACCGGCCCATTCCCGAGTCGGACGTCGCGGCCGAGCAGAAGTCTTCGAGCGGACCGCCATGGAGACCCTGGCCCGACTCGGCCGAGGCGCGGTCGGGGACGCCGCGGAGTCGTCTGTGTCTCATCTGTGCGCCCGACCGCACGGCCGTGCGGGCATATGCGCGAGAATGGCCCGGTGACCTCAGCGACCCGACAGCCCGAGACCCCTGCCTTCGCGACCCCGCCCCGGCTGATCGCCACCGATCTCGACGGCACCCTGCTGCGCGACGACAAGTCGGTCTCCCCGAGGACGGTCGCCGCGCTGGCCGCCGCCGAGGAGGCGGGTATCGAGGTCTTCTTCGTCACCGGCCGCCCGGCCCGCTGGATGGACGTGGTCGGCGACCACGTCCACGGCCACGGCCTGGCGATCTGCGGCAACGGCGCGGCCGTGGTCGACCTGCACGGCGGCCCCGGCGCCCACCGCTTCGTGAAGGTGCGCGACCTGGCCCGGGAGAACGCGCTGGACGCCGTACGACTGCTGCGCGAGGCCGCGCCCGGCACCGTGTACGCGATCGAGCAGACGTACGGCTTCCACCAGGAGCCCGCCTATCCCAAGCTGCACCTGGAGATACCGGACCACCTGCTGCCCGCCGAGGCGATCCTCGCGGCCGACGGTCCGAGCGCCGGCGAGCCCGTGCTCAAGATCCTCGCGTACCACCCCGACCTCGACCCCGACGCCTTCCTCACCCTCGCCCGCCTCGCCGTCGGCGACCGCGCCACCGTCACCCGGTCCAGCCCCAGCGCCCTGCTGGAGATCAGCGGCCCGGGCGTCTCCAAGGCCAGCACGCTCGCCCTCGAGTGCGCCGAGCGCGGCATCTCGCACGAGGAGGTCGTCGCCTTCGGGGACATGCCCAACGACGTCGAGATGCTGACCTGGGCCGGCCAGTCGTACGCCATGGGCAACGCCCACCCCGCCGCCGTCGCTGCCGCCTCCGGCCGGACGGTCGCCAACAACGAGGACGGGGTCGCCGTCGTGATCGAGAAGCTGCTGGCCGCGCGCGCCTGAGACCGCCCGCGGCGCCGGGCTACCGCACTCCCACCAGCGAATCGGCCGCCGCCTCCCGCTCGGCCATGCCGCGCAACGGTCCGGCCACGGCGGCCAGCTCCGCGTAGCTCCCGCGCTGAACCACCCGGCCCTCGTCGAGGACGATCACCTCGTCCACGGCCTCCAGGCCCGCGAGCCGGTGGGTGATGAGCAGCGTCGTACGGCCCTCGGTGGCCGCCAGCAGATCCGCGGTGAGCGCGTCCGCCGTCGGCAGGTCGAGATGCTCGGCCGGCTCGTCCAGCACGAGCACCGGGAAGTCCGCGAGCAGCGCCCGGGCGAGCGCCAGCCGCTGCCGTTGCCCGCCGGACAGCCGGGCCCCGTGCTCGCCGACCAGGGTGTCGAGCCCGTCGGGCAGCGCGTCCACCCAGTCGAGCAGCCGCGCCCGCCCCAGCGCGTCCCGCAGGTCCTCCTCGCCGGCGTCCTTCCGGGCGAGCAGCAGGTTCTCGCGTACGGAGCTGTCGAAGAGGTGCGCGTCCTGGGCGCACAGCCCGACGAGCCGCCGCACGTCGTCGCCGTCCAGGCCGTACGCGTCCACGCCGGCGAGCGTGTAGGAGCCCGCGTCCGGGTCGAGGAACCGCAGCAGGACCTGGGCGAGGGTCGACTTGCCGGCGCCGGAGGCACCGACCACGGCGATCCTGCGCCCCTCGTGCAGGGTGAGGTCGAGCCCGCCGAGCGCCTCCCGCACCTGCCCCGGGTACCGAGCCGTCAGGCCCTTCAGGACGACAGGGAAGGGCGCGGCGGGCGCCTGACGCGGCCGCTCCGGCTCACGTACGGGCTCGGGCGCGTCCAGCACCTCGTAGATGCGCTCGGCGCTCCTGCGCACCCGCTGCCGGTGCCGCACGGCCAGCGGCAGACCGAGTACGGCCTCGAAGGCGGCCAGCGGGGTGAGCACGAGGACCGCCATCGCCACGCCGCTCAGCCGACCGTCGGCGACACCCTGGGCACCCAGCAGCGCGGCCGCCGCGACGGTCAGGCCGGTCAGCAGTGCGGTCAGCCCGTCACCGAGTGCGGTGGCCGTGGCCCCCCGCGAGGCGATCCGGGTGAGCGTGCCGTCGGCCCGCCGGGCCTCGTCGGTGCGGGCCGGCAGCGCGCCGGCGACGGCCAGTTCGGCGGTGCCGGTGAGCAGGTCGGTGACCCGGGTGGCGAGCAGGCCGCGGGCCGGTGCCAGCCGGTGCTCGGCGCGCCGGGCCACGGCGGAGGTCACCAGCGGAACACCGACACCGGCCGCCAGCAGCCCCACCGCGAGCGCGGCCCCGGCCTCGGGCAGGAGCCAGGCCGTGAAGCCCACGGCCCCGGCGGACACCGCCACCGCGACCCCGGCGGGCAGCAGCCACCGCAGCCAGTAGTCCTGGAGGGTGTCCACATCGGCGACCAGCCGGCTGAGCAGATCGCCCCGCCTGGTCGTCCGCAGCCCGGCGGGTGCGAGCCGCTCCAGCCGCCGGTACACGGCGACCCGCGTATCGGCCAGCATCCGCAGCACGGCGTCGTGCGACACCAGCCGTTCGCCGTACCGGAACACGGCCCGCCCGATCCCGAAGGCCCGCGTGGCCGTCACGGCGACCATCAGATACAGCACCGGCGGCTGCTGCGACGCCCGCGAGATCAACCACCCGGAAGTCGCCATCAGCCCGACAGCACTGCCGAGCGCAAGGGCCCCAAGCAACAACGCAAGCAACAACCGCCCTCGCCGGGCTCCAGAAGCAGCGCGAACCCGGCCGAGAACACCCTGCCGACGCACAGTCACCGACTCCACAGCACGCCCTGCAGCCTGCCCGAGCACTTCCCCCCGAGCACCGTCCACCTCCCCAATCCGCTCCCCGCCCCCACTCCCCAACCCACCGAGCGGCCCCACACCCTCCCCTTCCGGCCGCCCGAGCCGACCCCCGACCTCCCCTTCCAGCCGCCCGAGCCGCCCCGCAACCTCCCCTTCCGGCCGCCCGAGCCGACCCCCGACCTCCCCTTCCAGCCGCCCGAGCCGCCCCGCAACCTCCCCTTCAAACTGACCGAACCGCCCCCCGACCTCCCCTTCAAACTGACCGAACCGCCCCGCAACCTCCCCTTCAAACTGACCGAACCGCCCCCCGACCTCCCCTTCAAACTGACCGAGTCGGGTGGTGGGTGGGCGAAGGGGCTGGGGGTCCAGGGGGCGGAGCCCCCTGGGGGCCTCGCCGCCGGAGACCCGCACCACCCGGTCCGCCGCCGACAGCAACGCCGGCCGATGCACCACCAGCAACACGGTCCGCCCCTCGGAGAGCCGCCGTACCGCCGCCACGACCTCCCCCTCGGTCCCCCCGTCCAGCGCAGCCGTCGGCTCATCCAGCAACAGCACAGGCCGGTCGGCCAGAAACGCCCGCGCCAACGCCAGCCGCTGCCGCTGCCCCGCGGAAAGACCGGCCCCGTCCTCCCCGAGAACCGTCTCCGCCCCCTCCGGCAGCGCATCCACGAACTCCAGCGCCCCGGCATCCCGCAACGCCCCCCGGACGGCGTCGTCGTCCGCGTCGGGACGCGCGAGCCGTACGTTCTCGGCGATCGTCCCGGCGTACAGATGCGGCCGCTGCGGCACCCACGCGATCCGCGACCGCCACTCCGCCAGGTCGACCTCGGCGAGATCGGCGCCCCCGATCCGCACCCGCCCCCGCGTCGGCCGCACGAACCCCAGCAGCACGTTCAGCAGCGTCGACTTGCCCACCCCGCTCGGGCCCACCAGCGCGACGGTCTCCCCGGGTTCGACCGTGAACGACACATCGGTCACCGCGTCCGCCGAGCGCCCCGGGTAGCGGACCGTCACCCCCTCGAAGGCCAGGGCAGCGCCGGAAGGCACCGCACCGGCCCCGGACACCGGCACCGGCGTCTCCAGCACCGCGAAGATCTCCTCCGCCGCCGCCAGCCCCTCCGCCGCCGCATGGAACTGCGCTCCCACCTGTCGCAACGGCAGATACGCCTCGGGCGCCAGCACCAGGACGACCAGCCCGATGTACAGGTCCATGTCGCCGTGGACGAGCCGCATGCCGATGGTCACGGCGACCAGCGCCACCGACAGCGTGGCGAGCAGCTCCAGCGCGAACGAGGAGAGGAAGGCGATCCGCAGCGTGCGCATCGTCGCCTGCCGGTACTCGCCGGTGATCCGGCGGATGGACTCGGCCTGCGCCTTGGCCCGGCCGAACACCTTCAGCGTGGGCAGCCCGGCGACCACGTCCAGGAAATGACCGGAGAGCCGGGACAGCAGCCGCCACTGACGCTCCGTCCGGGACTGGGTGGCCCAGCCGATCAGGACCATGAAGAGCGGGATCAGCGGCAAAGTCCCGACGATGATCGCTGCGGACACCCAGTCCTCGGTGACGATCCGCGCCAGCACCGCGACCGGCACGACCACCGCCAGCCCCAACTGCGGCAGGTAGCGGGAGAAGTAGTCGTCGAGGGCGTCGACACCGCGGGTGGCGAGGGTGACCAGTGAACCGGTCCGCTGGTCACTCAACCAGCCGGGGCCGAGCGCCACCGCCCGGTCGAGAAGCCGGCCGCGCAGCTCGGACTTGACCGCTGCGCTCGCCCGGTGCGCGGCCAGCTCGGTGAGCCAGGAAACCAGCGCTCGACCGACCGCCACGGCCACCAACAGCAGCAGGGGGGTGCGGAGTTCGGAGACGGAGTGACCGTGCTGGAAGGCGCCGACCACCACTTCGGCGATGAGCATGGCCTGGGCGACGACCAGCCCGGCACCGACGGCACCGAGGCCGACGACGGCCACCAGGAAGACGCGGGTGGCACCGGCGTAACGCAGCAGACGGGGATCGATTGGTTTCACGTGAAACATGCCCTTCGGCCCGGAGAGGGTGTTTCACGTGAAACACCCCCCTCCTCGGACTCAGTGCGCGGCTTCGGTCGCGATGTGCTGCGTACCGATCCGCTTGCGGAACACCCAGTAGGTCCACCCCTGGTAGAGCAGGACGAGCGGCGTCGCGATCGCCGCCAGCCACGTCATGATCTTCAGGGTGTAGGGACTCGACGAGGCATTGGTGACCGTGAGGCTCCAGTCCCCATTGAGCGACGACGGCATGACATTCGGGAAGAGCGACAGGAAGAGCATCGCCACGGCGGCCACGATGGTGACGCCGGACAGAGCGAACGCCCATCCCTCGCGGCCCCGCAGATTGGCCCCGAGGGCGGCCACCAGCGCGACGACCGCCACGACCAGGGCCACCAGGCTCTTGCCGTCACCGCTGTCGGCCTGGGTCCACAGCAGGAAGACCAGCGCCAGTGCGGCAGTGAGGGCACCCACCTTGGTCGCCAGCTTCCGCGCCCGTACCCGGATGTCCCCGACCGTCTTGAGCGCGGTGAACACCGAGCCGTGGAAGGTGAACAGGGTCAGGGTCACCAGCCCGCCGAGCAGGGCGTACGGGTTGAGCAGGTCCCAGACGGTGCCGACGTACTCGAAGTTCCGGTCGATCTTCACGCCGTGCACGATGTTCCCGAAGGCCACGCCCCACAGGAACGCCGGGATCAGCGAGGTCCAGAAGATCGCGGTCTCCCAGTTGCGCTGCCAGTTCTCCTCGGGCCGCTTGGCCCGGTACTCGAAGGCGACGCCCCGGACGATCAGGCAGACCAGGATGACCAGCAAGGGCAGGTAGAAGCCGGAGAAGAGCGTGGCGTACCACTCGGGGAAGGCGGCGAAGGTCGCACCGCCCGCGGTGAGCAGCCACACCTCGTTGCCGTCCCAGACCGGACCGATCGTGTTGATCAGCACCCGCTTCTCCAGGCGGTCCCGGGCGAGCAGCTTGGTGAGGATGCCCACCCCGAAGTCGAATCCCTCCAGGAAGAAGTAGCCGGTCCACAGGACGGCGATCAGGACGAACCAGACGTCGTGAAGTTCCATGACTGCGTCTCCCTCGGCCTAGTACGAGAAGGCCATCGGCTTGTCGGCGTCACGCGCCTCGCCGCCGATCTTCGTGGGCGGGTTGAGGTCGTCCTCGGTGAGCTCGGGCGGGCCGGCCTTGATGTACTTCACGAGCAGCTTGACCTCGACGACGGCGAGGATCGCGTAGAGCGCGGTGAAGGTGATCAGCGAGATGAGGATCTCGGTCTGGGAGACACCGGGGGAGACCGCGGCACTGGTCTTCAGGACGCCATAGACGACCCAGGGCTGGCGGCCCATCTCGGTGAAGATCCAGCCCCAGGAGTTGGCTATCAGCGGGAAGCCCAGGGTCCATATCGCCACCAGCCAGTACAGCCTGCCGAGCTTGGGGCTGAGCGCCTTGTTCTTGAAGAGGACCAGGTTCGGCACCTCGTCCTCACCGACCCGCAGGTGCTGCGGCAGCATGAACTTCTTGCGGGTCAGCCAGAGTCCGGCGAGGCCGATGGCGAAGGACGCCATGCCGAAGCCGATCATCCAGCGGAACGCCCAGAAGGTGACGGGGATGACGGGCCGGTAGTCGCCGGCGCCGTACTTCTGCTGCTCGGCCTTGTTGGTGTCGTTGATGCCGGGGACGTACGAGGTGAAGTCGTCGTCGGCGAGGAACGACAGCAGGCCGGGGACGGACAGCTCGACGGTGTTGTGGCCCTTGCTGACGTCGCCGTAGGCGAAGATCGAGAAGGGCGCCGACTTCTGGCCGTCCCACAGGGCCTCGGCGGCGGCCATCTTCATCGGCTGCTGCTTGAACATGACCTTGCCGAGGGTGTCACCGCTGATCGCGGTCAGCATGCCGGCGATGACGACGGTGACCAGGCCGAGCCGCAGCGAGGTCTTCATCACGGTGATGTGCTTCTTGCGGAACAGGTGGAAGGCGGCGATGCCGACCATGAACGCGCCACCGGTCAGGAAGGACGCGGACAGCGTGTGGAAGGCCTGGGCCAGCGCGGTGTTCTGGGTGAGGACGGCCCAGAAGTCGGTGAGCTCGGCCCGCCCCCTCGCCTTGTCGATCTTGTAGCCGACGGGGTGCTGCATCCACGAGTTGGCCGCGAGGATGAAGTACGCGGACAGGATCGTGCCGATGGAGACCATCCATATGCAGGCCAGGTGGATCCTCTTGGGCAGCTTGTCCCAGCCGAAGATCCACAGCCCTATGAAGGTGGACTCGAAGAAGAAGGCGATCAGTGCCTCGAAGGCGAGCGGGGCACCGAAGATGTCACCGACGAACCGCGAGTAGTCGGACCAGTTCATGCCGAACTGGAACTCCTGCACGATGCCGGTGACCACGCCCATCGCGATGTTGATCAGGAAGAGCTTGCCCCAGAACTTGGTCGCCCTGAGGTACTTCTCCTTCTCCGTGCGCACCCAGGCGGCCTCCAGACCGGCCGTGAGGGCGGCCAGCGAGATCGTCAGCGGGACGAACAGGAAGTGGTAGACGGTGGTGATGCCGAACTGCCAGCGCGCCAGTGTCTCCGGCGCCAGAGCCAGGTCCACGTCGTCAGTCTCCTTACGTCGCCGTGGTACAGCGGCATGTGCCCCCTTTGTCACGTACATCACGGAGCAAACGGGACGCGCTTGTGAATGCATTCACATTCACAAGCCATTATGGCGCACTCACTCTCGAACATCGAAGGGGGGTCGCACTTGGGCCGTCCGGCCCCTCCTGGACATGCGAACGGGGCCGCTCGGCCCTGATCCTGGCCGTGCGACCCCGCACACCTGACACCCTTTGATCGCGGGGAGCCCGCCGGCGCCCCGCGGACGCTACAGCTCCTTGCGGAACGCCTCCGTCACCTTCAGGAAGATGTCGTTCGCCTCGGTCTCGCCGACCGTCACCCGCACACCCTCGCCCGGGAACGGCCGCACGACCACGCCGTGCTCCTCACTGAGCTGCGCGAAGGCGGTCGTACGCTCCCCCAGCCGCAGCCACACGAAGTTGGCCTGGGTCTCGGGCACCGTCCAGCCCTGGCCGCGCAGCGCCCCCACCACGCGCTGCCGCTCGCACACCAGCGAGCCGACCCGGCCGAGCAGCTCGTCCTCGGCCCGCAGCGAGGCGATCGCCGCCTCCTGCGCGAGCTGGCTCACGCCGAAGGGCACCGCCGTCTTGCGCAGCGCCGCCGCCACCGGCTCGTGCGCGATCGCGAAGCCGACGCGCAGCCCGGCGAGACCGTACGCCTTGGAGAAGGTCCGCAGCACGCAGACGTTCGGCCGCTGCCGGTAGATCTCGACACCGTCGGGCACCTCGGGATCGCGGATGAACTCCCGGTAGGCCTCGTCGAGGACCACCAGCACGTCACTCGGCACGCGGTCCAGGAACCGCTCCAGCTCGGCCCGCTTCACGACCGTACCGGTCGGGTTGTTGGGATTGCAGACGAAGATCAGGCGGGTGCGGTCGGTGATGGCGTCCGCCATCGCGTCCAGGTCGTGCACATCGCCGGGCGTGAGCGGCACCTGGACCGACCGGGCACCGCTGATCTGCGTGATGATCGGGTAAGCCTCGAAGGACCGCCACGCGTAGATCACCTCGTCGCCGGGGCCGCTGGTGGCCTGGATCAGCTGCTGGGCGACACCGACCGACCCGGTGCCGGTGGCCAGATGACCGAGTGGAACGCCGAAGCGGTCCGAGAGCTCGTTCACCAGCCCGGTGCACGCCAGGTCCGGGTAGCGGTTGAAGGAGGAGGCGGCCGCGGTGACGGACTCCATCACGCCGGGCAGCGGGGGGTACGGGTTCTCGTTGGAGGAGAGCTTGTACGCGACCGGGCCGCCGGCCGCCGCCGGCTTGCCCGGCTTGTAGGTGGGGATACCCTCCAGCTCGGCGCGCAGCTTGGGGCTCGTCTCGCTCACCGCAGTCCTCCTCGCGACCACCGGCGGACCGTCCGCGCCGCCGACATCCAATACTCCTCACCTTATGAGGATTCGGCGCCACTGCGTACAGCGGAAGAGGGCGCGAAGAGCCGGACCGGCACAGCGGCGGGAGGGCGAGGAGCCGGAACGGCGAACCTCATCCGTCCCACTGGCATCACGGGCATCACCGTACGAAGGCGCATTTATCCGGGGCGCGCCCTACATATATCTACGCGCCGGTGGCTCACGCCGTAGCGCGCATCACCCGTGCAGGTGAGTTGAGACCTCTTCGAAACATCGGGCACTTGGCAGGTCCATCCGTGCCGACAAGCCACGTCTCACCATTGGATCGTTCAACTGACTTTCTTTCTAAGGCAGTTGACCCGTATTGACCTTGCAGAAACGTGCCTGTCAACGCGTGCATATGCGTCCGCACTACCCCACCGCATGAGCCCTACTATCGGCTCGCCATGACAGCAGCAGGGAAGCACCAGGTGAGCCGCGCGGAAACCTCTCGGCGAGGCAGCCGGCCGGGCCGGGCGGGCATCAGAGACGTGGCCGCCGCCGCCGGAGTCTCCATCACGACCGTCTCCGACGCCCTGAACGGCAAGGGCCGACTCCCGGATGCCACCCGCCGCCATGTCAGAGAGGTCGCCGACCGGCTGGGGTACCGCCCCTCGGCCGCCGCCCGCACCCTCCGTACCGGCAAGTCGGGACTGATCGGCCTGACCGTGACGACGTACGGGGATGAACCTTTCACCTTCACCGAGTTCGCGTACTTCGCCGAGATGGCACGGGCCGCCACCTCGGCCGCGCTCGCCCGCGGCTACGCCCTGGTCATCCTGCCCGCGACCTCACGGCACGACGTGTGGTCGAACGTAGCCCTGGACGGCACGGTCGTCATCGACCCCTCCGACCAGGACCCGGTGGTCAGCGAACTGGTCCGGCAGGGCCTGCCGGTGGTCTCCGACGGCCGCCCGGCCGGCTCGCTCCCGGTCACCGCCTGGGTGGACAACGACCACGAGGCCGCCGTACTCGGCATCCTCGACCACCTCGCCGCCGCCGGCGCCCGCCGGATCGGCCTGCTCACGGGCACCACGACGGACACGTACACGCACCTGTCGACCACCGCCTACCTGCGCTGGTGCGAGCGCGTCGGCCAGGACCCGGTCTACGAGGCCTACCCCGCGCACGACCCGTGCGCGGGCGCCGTCGCCGCCGACCGGCTGCTGGCCCGCCCGGACCGCCCCGACGCCGTCTACGGACTGTTCGACCCGAACGGCACCGACCTGCTCGCCGCCGCCCGCCGCTACGGGCTGCGCGTCCCCGACGACCTGCTCCTGGTGTGCTGCAGCGAGTCGACCGTGTACGCCAACACCGAGCCGCCCATCACCACGCTCTCCCTGAAGCCGCGCCGGATCGGCACGGCGGTGGTGCAACTGCTCATCGACGCGATCGAGGGGGTCGAGTCGGACCAGCCGGTCGAGCAGGTGATACCGACCGAACTGATCGTGCGTACCTCCTCCCAGCGACGCGCGCAGCGCACCACGGTCAGCCCGCCGCGGGCACCGGAGTAGGAGTAGCACGGACGTGCGGAGAACGCGGCGGCGCGGCTGCCGGGCGTCTTCGGACGACGGCCGGCAGCCGAACGGCGGGTGGTCGAACCCCTGCCCAACCGGGGCGAAAGCCACGCTGAACTGGAGTCCTGCCCGGATTCACCACCCCTGGGTCATCACACGGCGCGACGGGCATTCCTATGATGGGCCCACGACACCGCGGGCCGCTGCGACCAGGCAGTCCGAAGCGGTGCAGATGCGGCGCGATGGTGGAGGGGTCTGATGACTCAGGGGGCCGGTCAGGGACCCGAGGCGGAGCGGACGGCGACGTTGCGCGACTTCCGGGTGCCCGGGTACGTCAACGAGACCGGTCCGTACGCCCCCCGCACCCACCCCGGCGACGTCGTCCCGCCGCTTGACGACATGTACCCCGAGGGGTATCCGGACGGGTACACGCCCACCCAGCGCGACCTGCCCGTCATCAACCGCGGCGACACGCTGCAGGTGCCCACCGAACCGGCCACCGCCCCGGCGGTGCAGCCCGCCGACGGCCCGGGCCCGCTGTACGTCGTCGGCGATGTGCACGGCTACTTCGACGAGCTGGTCGCCGCGCTGCGCGAGCAGGGCCTGATCGACGCGGACGGGCACTGGTGTGGGGGCGTCGCCCGGCTGTGGTTCCTCGGCGACTTCACCGACCGGGGTCCGGACGGTATCGGCGTCATCGACCTGGTGATGCGGCTGTCCGCCGAGGCGGCAGCGGCCGGCGGCTACTGCAAGGCCCTCATGGGCAACCACGAGCTGCTGCTGCTCGGCGCCAAGCGGTTCGGCGACACCCCCGTCAACTCCGGCGCGGGCACCGCCACCTTCCAGGCGGCCTGGCTGCTCAACGGCGGCCAGAAGACCGACATGGACCGGCTCCAGGACCACCACCTGCAGTGGATGGCCCGGCTGGACGCCGTCGAGGAGGTCGACGGCTATCTGCTGGTCCACTCCGACACCACCGCCTACCTCGACTACGGCGACTCGATCGAGGCGGTCAACGACACGGTCCGCGAGACCATCACGCGTAATGACGCGGACGAGGTGTGGGACCTGTTCCGCAAGTTCACCAAGCGCTTCTCCTTCCGCGACGAGGGGGGTGCAGACGCCGTCCGTTCCCTTCTCGATACGTACGGCGGTACCCGGATCGTTCACGGGCACAGCCCGATTCCCTATCTGCTGGGCGAAGTCGGCTCCGAGGAGGGCGAGGAGGGCAGCGGCCCCGTCGTGGAGGGACCGCACGTCTACGCCGACGGGCTCGCCATCGCCATGGACGGCGGCGTGACCATGGCCGGAAAGCTGCTGGTGAGACAACTTCCGCTGGATGCCTGAGCGTTCGCCGGGCTGTTCGATCCCCCCGGCGTCACACGCAGGCCACCCCCAATTTCCGGCAACCCCCTGTCACCGCGTGCCGTAACGGCTCTACCATCGGTTTATCCGTAGCAGGCTCCCCTCCGTTTCTGCCCGACGGCTCGCCGGCGTGCGAGCCACCAGCCCTACGGAGCATCGGGGGATGCACATGAACAGCGTTCCGCAGCACCTGCACAGCGAGGACCGCCAGGAGTACGAGCGGATCCTCGATGAGGCGCTGCGCTCCGCCCCGTACCGTCCCGAACTGGCCGGTATAGGCCAGCATCTGAACACCGAACAGCTGCGCACCATGGCGCTCAACGCCACCGCACTGATCACGGCGGCCGCGGCGTCCGAGTACCAGCACTATGTGAAGGTTCGCGAGGAACTGCGCAATCCGGCGCGGTCCACCCCGCCCACCGTCCAGGAGACCGGCTCCGCAGAGCCGGGCACGGGCGGCGCGATGGGGCTCGCCACCACTCTCGGCGAGGCCGCCGAGACCACCGGCGCCGGAGGCTTCGCCCTCGCCCTGGTCCTGGCGCCGGTGCTCGCGGGCACCGCCGCCGCTATCTTCCTGCTCGTCGGCTACGTCCTGAAGATGCTGGACCCGGCCCCGGCGTTCGCCCAGACCATGCTCACCGCGGGCTGGGTGTTCGGCGTCGTGACCGCGGCCGCCATCCTGATGGCCGGCGCGGGACTGCTGCTCACCGCACTGCGCAACAGCCCCTCGCTGGAGGCCGGAGCCTACGGCGAACCCGGCGGGGAGGTGGCCAAGGCCCGGGAGGCCTGGCGGGACGCCCTGCTGGAGCGCGGCATCCTGCCCTTCCTGCGGGAAGCACTGGCCGCCGACTCCGGCACGGCCGGACTGCGCCGCACCGCGCCGTCGGGCCCGGCGGGCCGGATGCCGCGTCTCGGTTACGACCGTCCCGGCTTCAGCACCGACGACGGCGCCGCACCCGCCCCCCGCCCGAGCTTCACCAGCCCGGACTACACCAGCCCGGACTTCGGAGGCCCGGAACACCAGCCGGAATAACCCGGCTTGCGCCCCCTGGCCGGGGGCGCAGGCCGGACACCCGGCCTACGAGGCCGCACCGGGGAGCAGACGGGCGGCACGACCGCCGAACTCCTCCCACGCCGCCGGCATGGCGGCCCTGTCTTCATCCGTACGGACTTCTGCCCGTAGAGGGCGCCGCAGAGGCAGTCGGTGTCGGCTTCACGGTATCGGTCGCCGCTCTGACGAAGGCGCGCACCCGCTCCGTCGTGTTGCCCTCCGGCCACACCAGTCCCCGCTCGATCGGCGGAGTGTCGTGGAGGGGCACATAGGCGATATCGGGTCGCGGGTAGTACTGCCGGGAATGCTCTCCGACCGGGAGGACACCTCTGTCCATCGCGACCAGAGTGAGCATCTCGGAGAACGACCCGCCGGCCGGCCCCTTCGGAACGGGCCTGCCCGACGGCGTGCGGTCCGGTGTGCGGTCCCTCTTGAAGCCCGCGGAGGTCACGTCGGGGTACTGCACCACCGGGTACTGAGCCAGTACTTCGGCCGACACCGACCGCTCCCCGGCCAACGGATGCCCGGCGGCCACCGCGAGCACCCGCTCCTCCCTCAGCAGCACCGGTCCGCAGGCCATGCCGTCGAACGGGTAGGAGGCCAGGAGGATGTCGATCGAGCCGTCCAGCAGACTCGCCCGGGAGTTGGACAGCTGAACCTCCCGCACGTGGACACGGCAGTCGGGGTGGCGTTCGGTGAACAGGCCGACGGCTCTGAGCAGTGCCGGCGCCGTCCACTCGCCCAGGAAGGCCACCCGCAGTTCTCCAGTGACACCACGGCTGGCGTCGCCAGCTCTGCACAGTGCCTCCTCCATGGCGGTGACCAGGGGACGCAGGTCTTCGGCCAACTGCCGTCCGACCGGGGTGAGACGGACGGTACGGCTGTTGCGTTCGAACAGAGCGCCACCGACACGGCGTTCCAGTTTCTTGATCACCTGGCTGACCCGCCCGGTCGTGATCTGCAACCGCTCGGCGGTCCGCCCGAAGTGCAGTTCTTCGGCAAGCGTCAGGAAGATCTCGGTCTCCAGCCGCTCCAGCATGACGCCCCCTTGGCGTTGAGCGTGGCTCAACGGTCGTGTTCCGATCATGGCTTGATGGCATCCACCCCGCGGTCGATCGTTGAAGGCGTCCCCCCATCACCCGCGACACCCGGTCCGACTCCGAGGAAGCCCCGTGAACACCCCTGCCATGCCCAGTTCCCCGACACCGCGACGGCGTTCCGGAGACAAGGTGCCTCCCGTGCGCGTAAAGGCATTCGACCACCTGGTCCTCAATGTCGAAGACGTCGAACGGTCGCTGGACTTCTACGCCGGAGTCCTCGGTCTGACACCGGTCCGTCTCGCGGAGTGGCGGGCCGGCACGGTCCCCTTCCCCTCGGTGAGGGTCACGCCCGAGACCGTCATCGATCTGGTCGTCCGCCCCCGGGGCGAATCCAATGTCGACCACATCTGTCTCACCGTGGAACCGGTGGACTGGGACGGGATCATCCGCTCAGGCGCGTTCGCCGTCGTCGAGGGACCCGTGGAGCGCTTCGGCGCCCGGGGCACTGCCACGTCGGTCTACGTCCAGGACCCGGACGGCAACACGGTGGAACTGCGCTGGTACCCGCAGGACCTCGCAGGGTGAGCGAGCCGAGGGTGCCGGTCCAGGTACTCGACGCCCCGGACCGGCACCCTGCGGAAGGGCTCAGTCCGCCATCGGCAGGTACACCCGGTTCCCGCTCGCCGCGAACTCCTTCGACTTCTGCAGCATCCCCTCAGCGATCTCCTCCGCAGACGCCCCTTCGGCCGCCCCACCGCCGAACCGCTCCGAGATGCTCTGGCTGATCTTCATCGAGCAGAACTTCGGCCCGCACATCGAGCAGAAGTGGGCCGTCTTCGCCGGCTCCGCCGGAAGCGTCTCGTCGTGGAACTCGCGGGCCGTGTCCGGGTCCAGGGCGAGGTTGAACTGGTCCTCCCACCGGAACTCGAAGCGGGCGTCGGACAGCGCGTCGTCCCACTCCTGCGCACCCGGGTGGCCCTTGGCGAGGTCGGCCGCATGGGCTGCGATCTTGTAGGTGATGACGCCGGTCTTGACGTCGTCCCGGTTGGGCAGGCCCAGGTGCTCCTTGGGCGTGACGTAGCAGAGCATCGCCGTGCCCCACCAGGCGATCATCGCGGCGCCGATGCCGGAGGTGATGTGGTCGTACGCCGGTGCGACGTCGGTGGTCAGCGGGCCGAGCGTATAGAACGGAGCTTCATCGCAGATCTCCTGCTGAAGGTCGATGTTCTCCTTGATCTTGTGCATCGGGACGTGGCCCGGGCCTTCGATCATGGTCTGTACATCAAAACGCCTGGCGATCCGGTTGAGTTCCCCGAGCGTGCGCAGTTCCGCGAACTGGGCCTCGTCGTTGGCGTCCGCGATGGAGCCGGGGCGCAGGCCGTCGCCCAGCGAGTACGTGACGTCGTAGGCGGCGAGGATCTCGCAGAGTTCCTCGAAGTTCTCGTACAGGAACGACTCCTTGTGGTGCGCGAGGCACCAGGCCGCCATGATCGAGCCGCCGCGCGAGACGATGCCGGTCTTGCGGTTGGCGGTGAGCGGCACGTACGGCAGGCGCACGCCCGCGTGGACGGTCATGTAGTCCACGCCCTGCTCGGCCTGTTCGACGACCGTGTCCTTGTAGATCTCCCAGGTCAGCTCCTCGGCCCTGCCGTCGACCTTCTCCAGGGCCTGGTAGAGCGGCACCGTGCCGATGGGGACGGGGGAGTTGCGCAGCACCCATTCGCGGGTGGTGTGGATGTTGCGGCCGGTGGAGAGGTCCATGACCGTGTCGGCACCCCAGCGGGTCGCCCAGGTCATCTTCTCGACCTCCTCCTCGATGGAGGAGGTGACCGCGGAGTTGCCGATGTTGGCGTTGACCTTCACCAGGAACCGCTTGCCGATGATCATCGGCTCGATCTCCGGGTGGTTGACGTTGGCGGGCAGCACGGCCCTGCCCGCCGCGATCTCCTCACGGACCACCTCGGGAGAAACGTTCTCGCGGATGGCCACGTACTCCATCTCCGGGGTGATCTCGCCCCGGCGGGCATACGCGAGCTGGGTCACCGCCTCGCCTTCCCGGCTGCGGCGCGGCTGGCGCGGGCGGCCCGGGAAGACCGCGTCCAGGTTGCGCAGGCCACCGCGCGGCGACGTGTGCTTGATCCCGTCGTCCTCGGGACGGACGGGCCGGCCCGCGTACTCCTCGGTGTCGCCGCGGGCGACGATCCAGTTCTCCCGCAGCGGCGGCAGGCCCCTGCGGACGTCGGTCTCGACGAGCGGATCGGTGTACGGGCCCGAGGTGTCGTAGAGCGTGACCGACTGCCCGTTGGTGAGATGCACCTGACGGACCGGCACCCGCAGGTCGGGGCGGGAGCCCGCGACATACCCCTTGTGCCAGCCGATGGACTTCCCGGCCCCCGACGACGATTCGCCCGCAATGGGCTGTTCGTCCTGGCTGAAGGCAGGCGTGCGTGCGTCCTTGTTGGTCATGAGACCTACTCCCTACGCCGGCATTACCCGGTAACAGGTTCGGCGGTCGACGCAGCGGCTTCCGTCGGGCGGCGTTTCCTGTGAAACAGCACTCGTTCCACGTGAAACATCGCGAATACGGAGGTCAGCGCCCTCTCAGCCCGGTGCTCCGAGCTCCCGCGTGTGCAAAGGTGCCTCCACGCTAGCGTCAATTCGGGCGCGGTGAACAGAGGGCCTCTCCCGTTCTTGCGATGATCGGGCGGTGACCTCGACGCAGCAGCACCCCTATCCGCCCCCCGACCCACGGCGCGGCAACGGCGCCACGCAGGGCGGCGAATCCGGCCACGGGGGCCATGGTGCCGGTGACGGACACATCCACAGGCAGGGCGAGCAGTACGACCACGGGCAGGCCCTCAGCCACGCCCACCATCACGACGACAGCCATGCCCACGGCCACGGCCAGGCCCATGGCGAATCGCCCCACGGCCAGGCCCATGGCGAATCGCCCCACGGCCAGGCTCAGGGCCGTTCGCCCCGCCCGGGCCAGGACAGCTCCCGGCCCGGCGGCGGGCACGGCCACTCGCACGGACACAGCCACAGCCACGGCCCGGCCGCGCCCGTCTCCAAGCATCTGCGCAAGGTCATCGCGGCGATCCTCATCCCCTTCACCGCCGCGGTGGTGGTCGGCCTGGTGGTGCTGTGGCCCGGTGGCGCCCCGCCGCACGAGCGCACCGGCGTCGGCTTCGACCGCCAGACGCAGGCGGCGACGGTCACCAAGGTCGTCTCGGTCAGCTGCAAGTCGGTCAACGCCTCCGGGGGCGGCTTGACCGCCGACACCTCCACCGCCGACGGCACTTCCTCGAAGGAGGAGGACGGCACCTGCAAGAAGGCCACGGTCCGGGTCGACACCGGCAAGGACAAGGGCCGTACCTTCACCGAGATCGTGCAGCCCGACCAGTCCCGGCAGTTGCACGAGGGCGAGCAGGTCGTGGCCGCGTACGAGCCTTCCGCTCCCAAGGACCTGCAGTACTCGGTCACCGACGTGAACCGGAAGTTCCCGATGGCCCTGCTGGCCGGGATCTTCGCACTCGCCGTCGTGGTGGTGGGCCGGCTGCGCGGTGTGATGGCGCTGGTCGCGCTGGCCGTCAGCTTCCTGCTGCTGACCCTGTTCATCCTGCCGGGGATCCTGCAGGGCTCGAATCCGCTGCTGATGGCGGTGGTCGGGTCGAGCGCCATCATGCTGATCGCCCTGTACATCTGCCACGGGCTGTCGGCCCGGACCTCGGTGGCCGTGCTCGGCACGCTGGTCTCACTGTGTCTGATCGGCCTGCTCGGCTCGGAGTTCATCGACTGGGCCGCGCTCACCGGCAACACCGACGACAGCACCGGCCTGATCCACGGCCTGTACCCGTCGATCGACATGAGCGGTCTGCTGCTGGCCGGCGTCATCATCGGTTCGCTGGGTGTCCTGGACGACGTGACCGTGACCCAGACCTCGGCCGTCTGGGAGCTGCACGAGGCCAACCCCACGATGGGCTGGCGCGGGCTGTACCGGGCCGGCATCCGCATCGGCCGCGACCACATCGCCTCCGTCGTCAACACCCTCGTGCTGGCCTACGCGGGCGCCGCGCTGCCCCTGCTGCTGCTCTTCTCCATCGCGCAGAGCAGTGTGGCCACGGTGGCCAACAGCGAGCTGGTGGCCGAGGAGATCGTGCGCACCCTGGTCGGCTCGATCGGCCTGGTCGCCTCGGTGCCGGTCACCACGCTGCTCGCGGCCCTGGTGGTTTCGGCCGACCGGCCGGGCACCGGGACGGCCGTGTCCGTGGAGGCCGCGCCGGCCATGGCTGCCGCGGCCCGCGGCGGACGGGGGCGGCGCCGGAAGCGGTGAGGCGCGGTGGACGGCCCGGAAGGAGGCCGTCCACGAGGCTGGGCGGGGACGGTGCGGAGAAGGGTCCCGGCAAGAGCCGCCCGAGGACGCGCAGAAGCGTTCCTGCGTGTCCTCACACGGCTCGGACGAGCGGCGCGCGCCCCGTGCCGTAACGCTTCAGCCGGCGCTCTGTTCCTCGGCCAGGATGCGGTCCAGGGCCTCGTCGAGGTGGGCGTCGAAATCGGCGAGCGAACCCTCCTGGCCGAGCGGCACCAGCTTGTCGGTACGGTCGAGGAAGGCCACCAGCGGGGGCGCGGAGGACCGGAACACCGCCTGGTCCCCGCCGACCTGAAGCCGGATCAGCACCTCCCCCAGCACCTCGGAATCGGCGGGCGCGATGTGCACATCGCCCTCCCCGCACGGCCGCCCCACCCCGTCGATCAGCAGCTCCCGGCCGAAGGCCCAGGTCACCGGTGCGTCCCCGGGCAGGTGAAAGGTGAGGCGGACGGCATAGGGATCACAGGTCTCGTAGCGCAACTCCACGGGAATGCGGAAGGAGAGCTCCTCCGAGACGAGAAAGCTCATCATGACTTCTGCTTGTACGGACTCGCGCATTGCCTACCCCGTCATATGACACCGACTGGCCGGGTTTTATCCCTTTGATGGTGGTCAAATCTTGCTGAACGTACACGAGAGATCACAAGGAGTGAGTTTTCAGATACTGATAGCGATGGCCAGGGACCCCAGATGCCGGCCCACTTCGGTCTGCAGCTGCCGGACCGCCGGCAGCAGCCGTTCGGCCTGGTGGAGGGGGAGGGAGATGGCGATCGTGGCGGCCGTGGTGCCTACGGTGAGGGGGATCGCCGCACATACCGTCCCGAGCGCGTACTCCTGGCGCTCCACCACCGGCTCCATCCGCCGCGTCCGCTCCAGCCGTCGCAGCAGCATCTGGTCGTCACGGACCGTGTACGGGGTGAGGGGCCGCACAGGATGGCGGCCGAGATGGTCACGGCGGACGTCCTCGTCCAGCTGGGAGAGAAGACACTGGCCTACGGCGTGCGCATGCCCCGTCTCGCGGAAGCCGGCCCACTCCTCGACCGCCGGGGCGGCCGGGGAGTCGGAGACGCTCATGACCTCGATCTCGCCGTCCCGGTACATGGCGTAATACACCGGGACACCGATCGAGTCCCGCCAGTGGGTGAGGGTGTCGACGACCGCGCTGCGACGTTTCTGCTCCGCTCCGCTGCTGCTCAGCCGCTCCGCCGCCTCACCGAGGAAGAACAGCCCCTTGTCGCGGCGCAGGTAACCCTCGTGGACCAGGGTGCGCAGCAGGTGGTAGGCGGTGGGCAGCGCGAGGCCGGTCTCGCGGGCCAGTTGTTTCGCGGGTGCGCCGTGGTCGTGTCCGGCGACGCACTCCAGCAGGCGCATCGCGCGCTGCACGGAGCCGATGAGGGTGGCCGAATGCGGCTGGGCGGGGACGGCCGGGGAGGCCGGCCGCTGCACGGGGGGTGTGCCGGAACTGCGTTGGGTCGGGGGTGGGGGGTGTTCCGTGGGTGCGGAGGTGGCGTCAAGCGTGGGCAAGGTCACTCCCGGAGCGCGAGGGGGTCAGCGACTCTAACCGTCCACCGCCGCTCCCGGTCGGCCCGTGCGGGAAACTTCCCTCCCCCGAGGGAACCGGTGATTCCTGTTACCGGCCGCCGATTCCCACGGGCCTCACCAGTCGCTCTTCGACGAGGAGTTCGACATGAACTTGCGCACGATGTAGATCAGTCCGCCGACCAGCGCCACGAAGATCAGCAGTTTGAAGAGCAGGAAGACCACCCAGCTGATCACTGCGGTGATCAGACCGCCGAACACCACCAGCGCGATGACCGGCACCGCGATCCACTTCACCCACCACGGCAGACCCGTGAAGATCTCTCGCATTGCCCTGTCCTCCGCTTTCTCGTGCGCTCCGGCACGTACGGTCTCGTGCGTCCCGCACGATGCGATGTCCTGCACCCGATGCTAGAGCCGCGAAGGGGCCCTACGGGGGCCCAGGATCCCTTGTCCTCCCCTGACCCGTCCCCTAGGGAACCCCGAGGCCCGGGGTCAGGCCTCGGGGGGAGAGAAGACGACCAGGACCCGCAGATCCTCGCTGACGTGATGGAACTTGTGGGCCACCCCTGCCGGTACGTACACCACGCTGCCCCGCGCGACCTGCGTGGTCTCCATGCCGACGGTGATCGCCGCACGGCCGCTGACGACGAAGTAGACCTCGTCCTGGTTGTGCGGCTGCTGCGGGTCGTGCGAGCCCGCGTCGAGGGCATAGAGGCCGACCGACATGTTCCGCTCCCGCAGGAACTGCAGGTAGGCCCCGTCGTTGGCGGCGCGCTCCGCCTCCAGTTCGTCCAGCCGGAATGCCTTCATCGCCTTCGTCGCCCTCGCCCCACTGCTCGTATCCGATCTCTTCTGCCACGATCAGACACATGAAGAATTTCGTAGTCAAGACGATCGCCAACGCGGGCGCCCTGGCGGTCGCCGTGTGGCTGCTCGACAAGATCACCCTGACCGGCGACAGCACCACCAAGAAGGTCTGGACGCTGATCCTGGTCGCCCTGGTCTTCGGCCTGGTCAACTTCCTGGTCAAGCCGATCGTGAAGGTCCTGACCTTCCCGCTGTTCATCCTCACTCTCGGCCTGATCACCCTGGTGGTCAACGCGCTGATGCTGCTGCTGACGTCCTGGGTGTGCGACAAGCTCGACCTGAGCTTCCACGTGGAGGGCTTCTGGACGGCCGTCCTGGGCGGTCTGATCATCTCGATCGTGTCCTGGGCCCTCAACATGATCCTTCCCGACACGGACTGAGCGCCCGATGACCTACCGCGTCTGCTTCGTCTGCACGGGCAACATCTGCCGTTCCCCGATGGCCGAATCCGTCTTCCGTGCCCGCATAACCGAGGCCGGGCTCGACGACCGCGTCGAGACCGACAGCGCCGGCACCGGCGGCTGGCACGAGGGCGACGGCGCCGACCCGCGCACCGTCCGCGTCCTCGAGGAACACGGCTACGACAGCGAGCACACCGCCCGCCAGTTCCAGGCGTCCTGGTTCGCGCGCCTCGACCTCGTGATCGCCCTCGACTCCGGCCATCTCAAGTCCCTGCGCCGCCTCGCCCCCACCGAGGAGGACGCGCGCAAGGTGCGGCTGCTGCGCTCGTACGACCCGGCCGCCAGTGACGACCTGGACGTACCTGATCCGTACTACGGCGGTCTGGACGGCTTCGAGGAGTGCCTTGAGATGGTGGAGGCGGCGAGCGAGGGCCTGCTCACCGCGGTACGGACCGAAGTGGAGGGAACGGCGGCATGAGCGAGGCGAGCATGGGCGAGGGCACGCGCGCGGTGCGCGCGGGGCTGCCCGAGCCGGTCAAGAACGAGCCGACCCTGCCCGGGCCGGTCTTCGCCGCGCACTTCCATCTGCCCGGCGAAGTGAGCGGACCGTACGCCTACGGCCGCGACGAGAACCCGACCTGGACCCATCTGGAGCGGGCCATCGGCGAGTTGGAGGCTCCCGGCGAGGACGTGGAGACGCTGGTGTTCGCCTCCGGCGTGGCGGCCGTCGCGGCGGTGCTCTTCTCCCAGCTGAGCGCCGGGGACGCGGTCGTGCTGCCCTCCGACGGCTACCAGGTGCTGCCGTTGGTCCGCGCCCAGCTGGAGGCCTACGGCATCGAGGTGCGCGCCGCGCCGACCGCCGGCGACGCCCAGCTCGACGTCCTGGACGGCGCGAAGCTGCTGCTGATCGAGTCGCCGTGCAACCCCGGCCTCGACGTCTGCGACATCCGGCGGCTCGCCGGGGCGGCACGCGCGCGTGGCGCCCTGGTCGCCGTCGACAACACCCTCGCCACCCCGCTGGGCCAGCGGCCGCTGGCGCTGGGCGCCGACTTCTCCCTGGCCAGCGGCACCAAGCAGCTCACCGGCCACGGGGACGTCCTGCTGGGGTACGTCACCGGGCGCGACGCGGCGGCCATGGCCGCCGTACGCCGCTGGCGCAAGATCATCGGGGCGATCTCGGGCCCCATGGAAGCCTGGCTGGCCCATCGCTCCCTCGCCACCCTCCAGTTGCGGGTGGACCGGCAGAACGCGACCGCCCTGCTGCTCGCCGAGGCGCTGCGCGAGCGGCCCGAGGTGACCGCCCTGCGCTACCCGGGGCTGTCCGACGACCCCGCGCACAAGATCGCCTCGCAGCAGATGCGGCGCTACGGCTCGGTGCTCTCGTTCACGCTGGCCACGCGCGCGCGTGCCGAGCGTTTTCTCGAGTCCCTGCGGCTGGTCGACGATGCGACGAGCTTCGGCGGGGTGCGTTCCACGGCCGAGCGGCGGCGGCGCTGGGGCGGGGACGACGTACCGGAGGGCTTCATCCGGCTGTCGGTCGGGGCCGAGGATCCCGAAGATCTCGTGGCCGATGTGTTGCGCGCGCTCGACGAGTCGGGCCGGTGACCGGATTACGGACGCCCCCACGGGTCCGGCTACGCATAACGAACGGTCCGAGCCTCCCCCCTCGTGGCTCGGACCGTCCCGGTTCTCGCGCGCCAAGAACCGCGCGACCAAGGCTAGTTGACTCTGCGTCAGTGTCCAATCACTGTAGCGACAGAGACCTATCGACTTATTTATAGTTGAAGGCCTGCCCAGGGGCCGGAAAAGGGCAGTCCGAACGGGAGGGCGTGCGATGGATCTGGCCTTGCTGCGCACCTTCGTCACCGTGCACCGGGCCGGCTCCTTCACTCGGGCCGCCGCCCTGCTCGGCCTCTCGCAGCCGGCCGTGACCTCCCAGATCCGGACCCTGGAACGGCAGCTGGGCCGGCCGCTCTTCCTGCGCCAGGCCCGCGGGGTGACCCCCACGACCATCGGCGACGAACTCGCCCACAAGGCCGCTCCGCACCTGGACGCCCTCGTGGAGATAGCGGAACGCGGCCTCGACGACGACTCCTCGGTGCGCACCCTGCACCTCGCCGGCCCGCCCGAGTTCACCGCCGAGCGCGCCCTTCCCGCTCTCGCGGAGCTCGCCGGAGACGACGGCCAGGGCTTCGCGCTGCGCGCCTCGTTCGGGAACGCCGAGGAGACCCTGGAGGGACTGTCCGCCGGCCATCATGACCTGGCCATCAGCACGGTCCGGCCACGCGGCGCCCTGCTCACAGCCGCCGCGCTCTGCGACGAGGAGCACGTCTTGGTCGCCGCTCCGCGCTGGTCCGAGGAGATCGGCGCCGGCACGGTACGCGACAAGGGCGCGGCCGCCCTGGAGAACCTCCCGGTCGTCGAGGTCCATGAGTCACTGCCGTTCGTCTCGCGCTACTGGGGCTCCGTCTTCGACACGCGTCCGGCCGCCTCGGGCACGGTCGTGGTGCCGGATCTGCGCGCGGTTCTCGCCTGCGCGGTCGCGGGTGCCGGCCTCGCCGTGTTGCCCCGGTATCTGTGCACGGCCGCCCTGGAGCGCGGCGAGGTCGTGGCACTGCACGATCCCGCGGTGCCCCCGCTGCGGACGTACTTCCTCGTGGTGCGGACCGGCACGCTCGCCATGCCGCATGTGGCACGGGCGCACGAGTGGCTCCAGCACGCTTCGGCGGACTGGAGCTGAGTACGTGCAGGGTTAACGCAATGCGGCCGCACGGTGGCGCTTCGCGATGTTTCACGTGGAACCAGCTGGGCCACATTTCTCCCATGACCGTCCGACCCGTGGTCAAGCGCACCGCCCGTGCCGTTCTCCTGGACGGCGACGACCTGATTCTGATCAAGCGCACCAAGCCCGGTGTCGATCCCTACTGGGTCACGCCCGGTGGCGGGGTCGAGCCGGAGGACACCACCGTCGTCGACGCCCTGCACCGCGAGGTGGACGAGGAACTCGGCGCCAAGATCACCGATGTGGTGCCCTGCTTCGTGGACACCGTGGAGCACATCGGCGACAGCGGCAGCGCGACCGGTGTGAAGGTGCAGCACTTCTTCGTCTGCCGGCTGGAGTCCATGGACCCGGCCCTGCGGCACGGCCCCGAAGTCGACGAACCCGCCGGCGAGTACGAGATCGTGCGCGTCCCCTTCACCCGTGTCGGGATCGCCTCCGTCCACCTCGTACCGCTGTCGCTGCGGCACTACCTGGACGGCAACATCGAAGGCGTGCGAGCCATGCACGCCCCTGATCTCGGGTGACGGATCAGTCGCCGACGACGACCAGTTCCTCGACCGAGTCGTGCCGGATGCGGTGCGGAGGGATGCCGGCGTCCCGCAGCGCGGTGATCCCGTTGCGGATCATGCCGGGCGGGCCGGAGAGATAGGCGTCGTACTCGATCCACGGGCCGTATCCGCGGATGGCGTCGGGGAGCTGGAGGTGCGCCTGCTGGTCGACGACCGCACGGACCGCGAGCCAGGGGTGGCTCTGCTGGAGCCGGAGCAGGGTGCCGATGTCGTACAGGTCGTGGTCGGTACGGGCGCCGTAGAACACCTCGACCGGGCGTCGCGAGCCGCGTTCGGCGATGTCCTCGACCATCGCCTTGATGGGTGCGATGCCGGTGCCGCCACCCAGGCAGAGCAGTCCGTTGTCCCTGGTGTGGTCGACGGTCATCGAACCATCGGCCGGACCGAGGCGGACGACGTCACCGGGGCGGGCGCGGTGGACCAGCGAGTTGGAGACCCAGCCTGCCGGAACGGCCTTCACATGGAAGGTGAGCAGGCCGTCCGAGCGGGGCGCGGAGGCGAAGGAGTAGTGCCGCCACACCCGGGGCCACCAAGGTGTCTCCAGACTCGCGTACTGGCCGGCGAGGAAGGGGTACGGCTGGTCCGGACGGAGCATGAGCACCGCGACGTCGGCGGTCCTGAGCTCGTGGGCGACGATCTCCGCGTGCCACCACGCCGGGGCGCGCAGTTCGTCCGTGGCCGCCGCGTCGATCATCACCTGGGACATCGTCCTGTACGCCCGTACCCAGGCCGCCTCCGTCTCGCGGTCCCAGATGCCCGTGGCGTACCTGCTCAGCGCACCGATGAGGCACTCTCCGACGGCCGGGTAGTGCTCGGGCCGGGTGCCGTACTTGCGGTGGCCGCGGCCCAGGTTCTGGAGGTACTCGACCAGGACGGGCGTGTTGTCGATGTGCTCGGCCGCGGTGAGCAG
The DNA here is from genome assembly GCF_042892755.1 of Streptomyces sp. NPDC001714. Lineage (NCBI taxonomy): Bacteria > Bacillati > Actinomycetota > Actinomycetes > Kitasatosporales > Streptomycetaceae > Streptomyces > Streptomyces sp. NPDC001714. The sequence continues at coordinate 404,931 of NZ_JBIAUL010000003.1, read as the reverse complement.
CGCCTTCAGCAGTCGGTCCCGCTGGGTGTCCATGGCGGCCGGGAACAGCGAACGCAGTTCGGGGTGGCGGACGAAGAGCAGTGCGTAGAAGTACGAGGTGACCTTGTCGGCGATCGGACCGATCTCGGCCATGGTGCCGCGGATACGGTTCGCGTCCGGGGAGGCGTCCTGCGGCTGCTGTGCGCTGCGCTGTGGCGGGACGCGCTGTTCGAAGGTGCCGGATGCGGGATGCCCGGTCGTGGGGGCGAGGGGGCCGGGCGCCACGTGCTGCCCGACGGGCGGCGCCTGAGCGGGCCCCTGACGGCCCGTCGGCTCCCCCGTGGGCCGTATTCGCTCCCGGGGCTCCGCGGGCACGGCAGGGCGGCCCTGGGGCGTTTCCTGCCAGCCGCCCGGCGCCACGACCGGAGGCTCGGCGGAGTCGAACGCGGGCCCGTCGTGGGGCGTGAACCAGTTGCCCCCGCCGGCCCCGTCGTTGCCCGCCGACGTGGTGGTCGGAGCGTCCATGGTGTGCCCTCGCCTAGAACATCTTGCGGTCGGTCTGCGCACTTCACTCGGAAGGTGCTTGCTTTCCCCCGTTGACGGCTAGCTCTCCCCGGTCAGGCCCCGTGGCCGACACGACCACATTCAACCCGCGATTCTCCCGTGTACGGACAAGTAAGGCGAGAGTGTGACAGGGGCCGCATTCGCTCCCACAGGGAGCGTCCCACCCCGGACGTTAACCGGAGTCGACCCTACCGGCCGTCGCCGCCCACACAAGTCCCCCCTGCCTCCCCCGTGAAACTGGCAACGGGCGAACCATCGGTTCCCTCAATTACCGGGCGCCGCACGCCAATTCATAGGCATCCCACAGATCCCGGCCCGTGTAGGAGAACGTCGCGAGACCGGCGAGATGTCCGTCGGCATTGACCGCCACGGACACCGGAACCGCGCCGAACAAGTCCCGGTCCGACATCGAGTCGCCGTAGGCGACGCAGTCCGCCCGACCGACCCCGAACTGCTCGCACAGGCTGTCCGCGATCACCACCTTGGCAGCGGCAGTGAGCACTCCCGCCGGGTCGACCGGCTCAGCGAACGGCACCGCCGGGAAGCGCGAACCGAAGGCCGCATGTGCTCCCCAGTCCAGCAGACGCTCCACGAAGAACGAGGGTGAGAGCGAGACCACCGCGCAGTAGTCCCCCGATCCCCGGATCTCGGCCCAGACGTCCCGGATACGGGCGAGCCACGGCGCACCGTCGAATGCCGCCTTCACATGTGCTTCGGTCAGCTCGGTCCAGAGGGCATACACCCGCGCCGCGTACTCCGGCGGATCTATCCGGCCTGCCGAGATTGCCCGATCAAGATCCATGGTCTCTGCTTCCAGACCGAGTTGACGGGATATCTCGACGGGTGCAGTGGTGCCGTGCAGCAAAGTGCCGTCGAGATCGAAGAGGTGAAGTCTCGCCATGAGCCAGAGGCTAACGGGCAGCGCACATGACCCCTTGGTGCGGCACCGCGCGGGGGTCATACGGCGATGTTTCACGTGAAACGTCCCGCCCTTGTCCAGGGGCTGAGCCGAGGGCTACGGCATGGCCAAAAGCGCGTGCGTCTGCCCTGAAACGGGTGGACGCCGGGGGTACCGGTCGGCAAGCCTGACCTGCGTGTCAACTCCTTCCGACGCCCATCTGCCCATTCGCCGACTGACGCCACGCGATCTCAGCGCCTGCGCCGACTTGTCCGAGGATCGGGGGTGGCCCCGTGAGGAACACAAGTGGCGCTTGCTCCTCACGGCCGGGACGGGATACGGCATCGACGACCCCGGCGGAGGCCTGGTCGCCGCCTGTGTCGTCACGGAGTACGGCCCGAGGGAACGCCCGCATCTCGGCGCGGTCGGCATGGTCCTGGTCGCCGAACGGCATGCCCGCCAGGGCATCGGGCGTCGGCTGACGCGGCACGTCGTCTCGGCGATGGGCACGACTCCGCTGACCCTCTATGCGACGCCGTACGGCCGTCCGCTCTACGAGGAGCTGGGGTTCAAGGTCACGGGACGTTCGGAGATGCTCCACGGGCCCTTCACGCCGGGCGGGCCCGAGCCGCGGGTGGTGACCCGAGCGGCCACCGCGGAGGACCTCGGTTCCATCCTCCGGCTGGACGAGGAGGTGTTCGGCGCCGACCGCACCCTGCTCATCACTCGGCTGCCCGCGTTCTCGGACCTGCTGCGCGTCGCCGTGGACGACGGCCGGATCGTCGGGTACGCGGCAGCCTGGCCCAACATGGACACGCATGTCGTCGGACCGCTGATCGCCCGTGACACGGAGACGGCGAAGTCCCTGATCGTCTCGCTCGCCGCCCACACCGACCGCCCGCTCCGTACCGACATCGACGTCCGGCACGAGGAACTGCTGGCATGGGCGAAGGCGCGCGGGCTGGCCTCCGTCGCCATGAACTCCGTCATGGTCTACGGCCTCACGGAGTTGCCCGGGGACTGGACACGGCGGTTCGCGCCGCTGACGGTCGCGGCAGGCTGAGAAGCCTTCGGACACGGGGAACGCCGGCCCCCCCTCGGGAGCCGGCGTTCCCCGTCGAGCGAGGTGCCGTCAGGCGAGTGCCTCTACGGCGGCGGAGGCGAAGCCGTGGTCCTGGTCGGGCGCACCGCCGCCGACACCGATCGCCCCGATGAGCCGGCCGTCACGCCGGACGGGGACACCGCCCGCGATGAACAGCAGCGGCCTGTCGAGCGCCGTGGGCAGGGTGTGGAAGAGGCCACCGGGCTGGACTGCGTCGACGAGGTCGGCGGTGGGGGCGTTCAGCTGGAGCGCCGTGTAGGCCTTGCGGGTGCTGGTCTCGCCGGAGATCAGCACGGCGCGGTCGTCCCGCCGGAAGGCCAGCAGATGGCCCCCGGCGTCCAGGACGGTGACGCTGACGGTGACTCCGGCGGCCTCGGCGGCGCGGCCGGCCTCGGCGATCAGGAGCTCGGCGTCCTGGGTGGTGAGCGGGGCGACGGTGGTGGTGCTCATGGTTCTCCTTGGATGGTGCTGACGTGCGGTGAGAAATGCGGGCGGTCAGTGGTGGACCGACGCCCGCCGTCCGGCGGTTGTGCCGCCGGCGACCACCGCGCTCAGGGCGCTGTCGCGGCGCTCGAGCGCGGCCGACAGGAAGGCGAGGACGAGGGCGGCCGCGGCGAGGGCGGCGCCGACCCAGTTGGGGGAGGTGTAGCCGAGGCCGGCGGCGATCACCATGCCGCCGAGCCAGGCGGACAGGGCGTTGCCGAGGTTGAAGGCGCCGATGTTCACGGCCGAGGCCAGGGTGGGAGCGCCGTGTGCCTGGTCCAGCACGCGCTTCTGGAGCGGCGGGACGGTGGCGAAGCCCAGGGCGCCGATCAGGGCGACGGTCACGGCGGCCGCGATCTTGTTGTGCGCGGTGACCGTGAAGAGGGCGAGGACGACGGCCAGGGCACCCAGGGACACGTACAGCATGGGCATCAGGGCGCGGTCGGCGAACTTGCCGCCGACCAGGTTGCCGCCGACCATGCCGAGGCCGAAGAGGACCAGCAGCCAGGTGACGGAGCCGTCGGCGAAACCGGTGACGTGGGTCATCATCGGCGCGATGTAGGTGATGGCCGCGAAGACCCCGCCGAAGCCGAGGACCGTCATCGCCATGGCGAGCAGGACCTGGGTGTTCTTGAAGGCGGCCAGCTCGTGTCGCAGGTGCACGCCCTGCGGCTTGGGCAGCTCGGGGACCAGCTTGGCGATACCGGCCAGGCCGACGACGCCGAGGGCGGCGACGATGCCGAAGGTGACGCGCCAGCCGGCGTGCTGCCCCACGAAGGTGCCCAGCGGAACGCCGATGACATTGGCGACGGTGAGGCCGGTGAACATCATCGCGATGGCCCCTGCCTTCTTGCTCGGGGCGACCAGCTCGGCCGCCACGACCGAGCCGATGCCGAAGAAGGCGCCGTGGGCGAGGGAGGCGACCACCCGGCCGATCAGCATGACGGCGAAGACGGGGGCCACGGCGGTGAGCAGGTTGCCGGCGATGAAGAAGCCCATCAGCAGCATCAGCATCCGCTTGCGGGGAACCCTCGTGCCCAGCACGGTCATCAGCGGGGCGCCGATCACCACACCGAGCGCGTAACCGGTGACGAGCAGGCCGGCGGTCGGGATGGAGACCCCGAAGTCACCCGCGACCTCGGGCAGCAAGCCCATGATCCCGAACTCGGTCGTTCCGATTCCGAAGGCCCCGATCGCGAGGGCCAGAAGCGCGAGAGGCATGGAGGTACGACCTTCCCAGACGATTGCAGGTGCGCTTTGCGTGCGTCCACAATAATTGCAGACGCGGGCTATGTGCAAGCGGGGGATATTGCGGGCCTGCTCTATCCTGGATCCAGCCGCTCCGGGACGGAGGAAAACGCCAATGACAGCGACGGACCCCTCGCTCACCGCCCTCGCCCAGGGCTGGTGCGCCCTCTCCCTGCTCCACGGGAGGATCGAGGCGCACATCGAACGCGCCCTTCAGGCCAAGCACGACCTGAGCGTGCGCGAGTACTCCCTGCTCGACGTGCTCAGCCGGCAGCACGACGGCGAAGGGGGCCATCTGCAGATGAAGCAGGTCGCCGACGCGGTCGTACTCAGCCAGAGCGCCACCACACGGCTGGTCACGCGCCTGGAGGACCGCGGTCTCCTGGAGCGCTATCTCTGCCCGACCGACCGACGCGGCATCTACACCAACGTCACCGAAGCAGGGCTGCGGCTGCTGGAAGAGGCTCGTCCCACCAACGACACGGCACTGCGCGAGGCCCTCGACGAGGCGGCCAGGAATCCGGAACTGGCCCCCCTGGTCCGGGCCGTGGAGTCGCTGCACGTGCCCGCATAGGCTGCGGGTATGGGAGACCTTGACATACGTACCGCAGTCGCCGACGACGTCCCGGCCATCGTCGGCATGCTCGCCGACGACCCGCTGGGCGCCCGGCGGGAGACACCGGACGACCTGGCGCCCTATCTGACCGCCCTGGAACGGCTCAGTGCCGATCCCAACCAGCGGTTGGTCGTCGCCGTCCGCGAGGGTCGCGTCGTCGGCACGCTCCAGCTCACGATCATCCCCGGACTGTCGAGGCGAGGCGCCACCCGGTCGATCATCGAAGGCGTACGTATCCACGCCGACGAGCGCGGCAGCGGGCTGGGCACCCGGTTCATCGAGTGGGCGATCGACGAATCCCGCCGCCAGGACTGCCAGTTGGTCCAGCTGACCTCGGACGCCTCGCGGGTCGACGCCCATCGCTTCTACGAGCGGCTCGGTTTCACCGCCTCGCACACAGGCTTCAAGCTCGACATCTGAACCCCGGCTGCTGAGAGCCGAGCGGAGCATGCGAGCGGGGGTGGTGTTTCACGTGAAACACCACCTTCCTTCTCGTCCGCTAACCGATCCCCCGCCATCCCTCGGGGTCCACGCCACCCGGCACGGGAGCTGTCTCGTCGTACGGCTGACGGGTGAACACGAACGACCCGAGGTCCAGGTGACTCACGGTGCCGTCCGGGCGCCGTACGGGCCGTAGCAGCTCCCCTGCGTAGTAGCCCTCCAGACCGGTCCAGGTGCCGTCGCCGTTGGAGTGGAAACGGGCTCGGCGGCCGGCGCCGGTCAGCGGCCCCAGGGAGACAAGCCCGTCGGCCGCCACCCGCAGGACGAAGGCATGGGTGCCCCAGTACCACGGGCCTGCCAGCTCCAGCACGGACGGCTCGACCTGGGGCAGAGGGCGCCATGGCTCGGGGATGCGCGGCTCGGCCTCCGCGACGATACGGACGAGGTCGGCACCGGTGGCGGACAGCAGTGGGCCGGAGGTGCAGTTCGCCAGCACCACGGCCGCCACGTCGTCGTCCACGCTGATGGTGAGGTTGGCGAGGAAGCCGGGCAGCGAGCCGGAGTGTCCGACGAGCAGCCTCCCGTCACGGCGCTGGATCTGCAGACCGAGGCCGTAGGTGGCGCCGTCCAGTACGTCGGCGGGCTCGGCGGGGGCTGCCGGGGTGCGCATCTCCCGCACCGACTCGGCGCTCAGCACCCGGTCGTCCCCGGCCGCCAGGAACACGGCGAAGCGGGCCAGGTCGCCGGTGGTCGACCAGAGCTGCCCGGCCGGTGCCATCCGGCCGAGGTCCTCCAGCGGCTCCGGGAGCAGGGCGTCGGCCCAGGGGTGCACCGCCCAGCCACCCGCGTGCGGCGCCTGCGGCTGGGCGGTCGTGCGATCGAGGCCCAGAGGCTCGAGGACCTCGAGCCGCAGTACTTCCTGCCAGGGGGCATCTCGGAGTTCCTCGACCAGCGCACCGAGCAGGGTGTAACCGGGGTTGGAGTAGTGGTGGCGGCGGCCGACGGGATGCAGGAAGGGCTGCTCACCGAGGACGTCGTTGAGCTCCGGCCGTAGCGAGCCCGGGGTGCGCTCCCACCAGGGTGCCGGGGACTCGGCCGCCAACCCACCGGTGTGCGCGAGGAGTTCGGCGATGGTCGCCTCCCCCGCGCCGGTGCCCGGCAGATGCTTCTCCAACGGGTCGCCGAGGTCGAGCAGCCCCTCGTCACGCAGCCTGAGCACCAGAAGGGCCGTGAACGTCTTGGTGATCGAGCCGATCCGGTACTGCACGTTCTCGTCCGGCCCATGCCCGTCCACCGAGGTCCGCGCCCCGTGCCAGACGGCCCGCCCGCCTCGCACGACCGCCGCCACCAGTGACGGCGCCCGGCCTTCGGACTGAGCCACGGCGATCCGATGCAGCAGCGCCCGCCGGGTGGCGGGGAGCAGCTCTTCCTGGAATGTCGTCATGCGCCCAGTCCACCCGGTGGGCGGACCGGCGTCGAGTCCATTTCGCCGGCACGGATCAAGTCGGTGCCGTCCCGGCTCGGATCAGGTCTGCGCCATGTCCACGAAACGGGAGTAGTGACCCTGGAAGGCCACGGTGATCGTCGCCGTCGGGCCGTTTCGGTGCTTGCCGACGATGATGTCCGCCTCGCCCGCGCGCGGCGACTCCTTCTCGTAGGCGTCCTCGCGGTGGAGCAGGATGACCATGTCGGCATCCTGCTCGATGGAGCCGGACTCACGCAGGTCGGACACCATGGGCTTCTTGTCCGTACGCTGCTCGGGACCACGGTTGAGCTGCGACAGCGCGATCACCGGGACCTCCAGCTCCTTCGCCAGCAGCTTGAGGTTTCGCGACATGTCCGACACCTCCTGCTGGCGGCTCTCGGAGCGCTTGCCGCCGGACTGCATCAGCTGGAGATAGTCGATGATCACGAGCTTGATGTCGTTGCGCTGCTTGAGACGACGGCACTTGGCGCGGATCTCCATCATCGACAGGTTCGGGGAGTCGTCGATGTAGAGCGGCGCGGCCGAGACGTCCGGCATCCGGCGGGCCAGCCGGGTCCAGTCCTCGTCGGTCATCGTGCCGGACCGCATGTGGTGCAGGGCGACCCGGGCCTCGGCGGACAGCAGACGCATCGCGATCTCGTTGCGGCCCATTTCGAGGGAGAAGATGACGCTGGGCAGGTTGTTCTTGATCGACGCGGCCCGCGCGAAGTCCAGGGCGAGGGTCGACTTGCCCATGGCGGGACGGGCGGCGATGACGATCATCTGGCCGGGGTGCAGGCCGTTGGTGAGCGAGTCCAGGTCGGTGAAGCCGGTGGGGACGCCGGTCATCTCGCCGGTGCGGGAGCCGATCGCCTCGATCTCGTCGAGGGCGCCCTCCATGATGTCGCCGAGCGGCAGATAGTCCTCGCTGGTCCGCTGCTCGGTGACGGCGTAGATCTCGGCCTGGGCGCTGTTGACGATCTCGTCGATGTCGCCGTCGGCCGCGTATCCCATCTGCGTGATGCGGGTGCCGGCCTCGACCAGGCGGCGCAGTACCGCCCGCTCGTGGACGATCTCCGCGTAGTACTCGGCGTTCGCCGCCGTCGGCACCGTCTGGACGAGGGTGTGCAGATAGGAGGCGCCGCCGACCTTGTTGATCTCGCCGCGTCTGGTGAGCTCGGCGGCGATGGTGATGGGGTCGGCCGGCTCGCCCTTCGCATAGACGTCGAGGATCGCCTGGTAGATCGTTTCGTGTGCGGGCTTGTAGAAGTCGTGGCCCTTGAGGACTTCGACGACGTCGGCGATGGCGTCCTTGGAGAGCAGCATGCCGCCGAGCACGGACTGCTCGGCGTCCAGGTCCTGCGGGGGAACCCGCTCGAAGGTGGTGCCCCCGCCGTCCCAGTCCCCGCTCTCCCGGCCCCGGTCGTGCCGGTCGTCCCGGCCGCGACCGCCCTCGTCACGTCGACGGGAGGCGGGCAGACGATCACCCGGACCGGCGTCGGCCCACGGATCGTCCAAGGGCTCGGAAATGCTCACCGAGCCACCTCCTCCCGTCCGCACCGCGGACCTCACCGTGCCCTCTTTTCTACGGCACGGCACTGACAACTAGGACGCCCCATTCCGGTTCTGGACGCGTCGGTTTTGTGAGGTTTCCGAGGCCGTGACAAGGAGCGGGTGCCGGACCACGGTAGGCCCGCGGGCACCGTCAGCCAATCTGGTTATCCACAGGCCATGTGGACGACCGCCCGTATGCTGTGGAGAACCCGCCAAAACCTGTGCACGACACGGTGGACAGCCCTGTGAACAAGCCCTCGATCCCTGTCCACAACCGCCTCCGAGCTGCGGTTTCCCCATCCACCGGCTGTGCAGAAGAAAAACTTTCCCAGTCGGACCAAGATCGCTTCGAACAACGCGCGACGGCGCGGACCACGCAACCATCGGTAAGGGTCACTACTTATTTGCATCACTTACCTGTGGACGATTAGATTAGCGCCCATGTCACAGGCTCCCGCGATCCCCAAGGCCACCCGCCGGGGGCACGACCGAGAGATCGTCGCACTGGCCGTGCCGGCCTTCGGCGCACTCGTCGCCGAGCCCCTTTTCGTCATGGCCGACAGCGCGATCGTGGGCCATCTCGGCACCGCGCAACTCGCCGGTCTCGGCATCGCCTCGGCCCTCCTCACCACCGCCGTGAGCGTCTTCGTCTTCCTCGCCTACGCCACCACGTCGGCCGTCGCCCGCCGGGTCGGCGCAGGCGATCTCCAGGCGGCCGTCCGCCAGGGCATGGACGGCATCTGGCTGGCACTGCTGCTCGGTGCCGCGGTCATCGCGGTCGTCCTGCCCTTCGCCCCCGGCATCGTGGGCGTATTCGGCGCCTCGACCACCGCCGCTCCCTACGCGACCACCTACCTGAGGATCTCCTCCCTCGGCATCCCGGCCATGCTGGTCGTCCTCGCCGCCACGGGCGTCCTGCGCGGCCTCCAGGACACCCGAACGCCGCTGTACGTCGCTGTGGCGGGGTTCATCGCCAACGCCGGGCTCAACGCGGCGCTTGTGTACGGTGCCGGACTCGGCATCGCCGGCTCCGCCTGGGGCACGGTCATCGCTCAGTGCGGGATGGCGGCGGTCTACCTGGTCGTCGTCGTGCGCGGCGCTCGCAGGCACGGGGCGTCGCTGCGCCCCGACGCCGCCGGGATACGGGCCTCCGCGCAAGCCGGCGTACCCCTGCTGGTCCGAACGCTCTCACTGCGGGCCATCCTCATGATCGCCACCGCCGTGGCGGCCCGGCTGGGAGATGCCGACATCGCCGCCCACCAGATCGTGCTGTCCCTGTGGAGCCTGCTGGCCTTCGCCCTGGACGCGATCGCGATCGCCGGGCAGTCGGTCATCGGCCGCTATCTCGGGGCGGGTGACGCCGTCGGCGCCCGCGAAGCCTGCCGGCGCATGGTGCAGTGGGGCATCGCCACCGGAGTGATCCTGGGCCTGCTCGTGATCGCCGCCCGGCCGCTCTTCCTCCCATTGTTCACCGGCGACCCCACCGTGAAGAACACCGCACTGCCCGCGCTGCTCATCGTGGCGCTCTCGCAGCCCGTCTCCGGCGTGGTCTTCGTCCTCGACGGCGTGCTGATGGGTGCCGGAGACGGGCCGTATCTCGCCGGGGCCATGGTCCTCACCCTCGCGGTCTTCACGCCGGTGGCGCTGCTCATCCCTGCCCTCGGCGGCGGGCTCACGGCGCTCTGGGGAGCCATGACGCTGATGATGACCGTACGGATGCTGACCCTCTGGCTGCGCGCCCGCTCCGGCCGGTGGATCGTGACCGGCGCGACGCGCTGACCGGTGACCACTGTCGGCGGTTTCACGTGAAACATCGCGGGCTGCCACGTTTCACGTGAAACACCCGCGGTTCCACGCCATCGCCGACCGAGAGACCGACCAAGACCGCCGAGGCAGCGGCAAGACAAAGGGGCCGCACCCTTCACGGGTACGGCCCCTTTCAGCTACTGCTCAAGCCGAGCGCAGCGTCAGCCCGCGACAACCTCGATGTTGACCTTGGCGGCAACCTCGGGGTGCAGACGCACGGACGTCTCGTGGGCGCCCAGCGTCTTGATCGCCGAACCGACCTCGATGCGACGCTTGTCGACCTCGGGGCCACCGGCAGCCTTGATCGCCGAAGCGATGTCGGCCTGGGTGACGGAACCGAAGAGGCGGCCGGCGTCGCCGGCACGGACGGCCAGACGGACCTTGACGCCCTCGAGCTGGGCCTTCACCTGGTTGGCCTGCTCGATGGTCTGGATCTCGTGGATCTTGCGAGCACGACGGATCTGCTCGACGTCCTTCTCGCCACCCTTGGTCCAGCGGATCGCGAACTTCCGCGGGATCAGGTAGTTGCGTGCGTAGCCGTCCTTGACGTCGACGACGTCGCCGGCGGCGCCGAGGCCAGAGACCTCGTGGGTCAGGATGATCTTCATGAGTCGGTCACCCTTTCCTTAGCGCGCAGTGGAGGTGTAGGGCAGCAGCGCCATCTCACGGCTGTTCTTGACGGCCGTGGCGACGTCACGCTGGTGCTGCGTGCAGTTGCCGGTCACGCGGCGGGCACGGATCTTGCCGCGGTCGGAAATGAACTTCCGCAGCATGTTCGTGTCCTTGTAGTCCACGTACGTGACCTTGTCCTTGCAGAAAGCGCAGACCTTCTTCTTAGGCTTGCGCACAGGCGGCTTCGCCATGGTGTTTCTCCTGTGTGATCAAGAAGTGGGGATGCGAGCCCTTGTCCCTTAGAAGGGGGGCTCGTCCGAGTAGCCGCCACCGCCGCCGGAGCCGGAGCCGGAGCCGCCGCCCCAGCCGCCGCCACCGCTCTGGTTGCCGCCACTGGCGGGAGCGCTGGAAGCCCAGGGGTCGTCGTTGGGGGCACCGCCCTGGTTGCCGCCACCGGGGCCACCGCCCCAGCCGCCGCCACCCTGGCCGCCACCGCCGCCGTAACCGCCCTGTCCACCGCGGCCGCCACCACCTGCGGTCTTGGTGACCTTGGCCGTGGCGCTCCGCAGGCTGGCGCCGACTTCCTCGACGTCCAGCTCGTAGACCGTGCGCTTGACACCCTCACGGTCCTCGTAGGACCGCTGCTTCAGCCGGCCCTGCACGATGACGCGCATGCCTCGCTGGAGCGACTCCGCGACGTTCTCCGCCGCCTGACGCCAGACCGAGCAGGTCAGGAACAGGCTCTCGCCGTCCTTCCACTCGTTCGTCTGCCGGTCGAAGGTGCGGGGAGTGGACGCGACACGGAACTTCGCGACCGCCGCACCGGAGGGGGTGAAGCGCAGCTCGGGGTCGTCGACAAGATTGCCGACGACCGTGATGACGGTCTCGCCTGCCATGGGGGAACCTCTCGGCGGGTTTGCTGCTGGCTGCTTGTGCTGCTACTCGAAATCCCGAGATCGGCTGAGCGGAGAGCTCAGTGGGTCTCGGGGCGGAGGACCTTGGTCCGGAGGACCGACTCGTTCAGGTTCATCTGGCGGTCGAGCTCCTTGACGACCGCAGGCTCGGCCTGCAGGTCGATGACCGAGTAGATGCCCTCGGGCTTCTTCTTGATCTCGTACGAGAGACGACGACGGCCCCAGGTGTCGACCTTCTCGACCTTTCCGTTGCCCTCACGGACGACGGAGAGGAAGTTCTCGATCAGGGGGGAGACAGCGCGCTCCTCCAGATCGGGGTCGAGGATGACCATCACCTCGTAGTGACGCATGTGGAACCCACCTCCTTTGGACTCAGCGGCCACGGTCGTTCCGTGGCAGGAGGGTTGTGATGCGTGCGCAACGGTAGCGGCCGCCACTGACATTCGGGGGTTCCCGCTGGGATCCCGGTCAGGGCGTGGGCAGACACCGGTGCAGACGGTACAGAGTACCCGCACACCCGCTTCCGGTTGAAATCCGGCCGCCGGGACCCTCAATCTGTACACATCGGGTGTGTACGGCGCTACGATGCGCCGCCTTCCGCAGGAGGTGCCCTATGGCACAGGCATTGCGACCCAACACCGCCGGATCCCTGTTCGCCACCGACGGCAAGACCCATCCGCTCCAGGACTCGCTGATGGCAGCGACGCTGGCGCTCGGGCTGATCGCGTTCATCACGTCCTTCTTCCCCAGCCTGCACCTGCTCAGCTCCTGGACCGGCCTGATCGGTCTCTTCACCGGTCTGTACGGGCAGTGGATCTCGATCACCACGCGCGAGCGCTTCGGTCTGATCCTGGGTCTCGGTGCCTCGGGCATCGGCTTCTTCATCGGCATGGCGAACGGCGGCCTTTTCGGCTGAGTCCGGCACCCCCAGACCACCGCGGAACGCCCCGGCGGGACAGGAGCCGGGGCGTAGGTGGCGTACGCCCAGTCAGGCTGTGGGCAAGGCGCAGTAGGCTTCGGCGCGAGAGCCGGAGCCCCTGTACCCATGGGGACACACCAGCCCGAGGAGCGCCCCGACATGAGCCTGACCCTGAGGACCATCAGCCGCGAACAGCATCTGGCGTACATCCAGAGCCTGCCGGCGGCTAGCCACATGCAGGTCCCGGCCTGGGCCGATGTCAAGGCGGAGTGGCGTTCGGAGAACCTCGGCTGGTTCGACGAGCGCACCGGCGAGATGGTCGGTGCGGGCCTGGTGCTGTACCGCCAGCTGCCCAAGATCAAGCGCTACCTCGCGTATCTCCCCGAGGGCCCCGTCATCAACTGGTTCGCGCCGAACCTCGACGAGTGGCTCCAGCCGATGCTGGCCCACCTCAAGCAGCAGGGCGCGTTCTCGGTGAAGATGGGTCCGCCGGTGATCATCCGGCGCTGGGAGTCCAACTCCATCAAGCAGGGCATCCAGAACCCGGACGTGAAGCGGCTGCGCGACATCGAGGCCGACTTCATCGAGCCGCGTGCCTTCGAGGTGGCCGACAAGCTGCGCCGGATGGGCTGGCAGCAGGGCGAGGACGGCGGCGCCGGCTTCGGCGACGTGCAGCCCCGCTACGTCTTCCAGGTGCCGCTGGCGAACCGTTCGCTGGAAGAGGTCCACAGGAACTTCAACCAGCTGTGGCGGCGCAACATCAAGAAGGCCGAGAAGGCCGGCGTCGAGGTCGTCCAGGGCGGTTACCAGGACCTGGCGGAGTGGCAGCGGCTGTACGAGATCACGGCCGTGCGCGACCACTTCCGGCCGCGCCCGCTGTCGTACTTCCAGCGCATGTGGACGGCCCTCAACACCGAGGACCCCAACCGGATGCGGCTGTACTTCGCCCGGCACAACGGGGTCAACCTGTCCGCGGCGACCATGCTGATCGTCGGCGGGCACGTCTGGTACTCCTACGGCGCCTCCGACAACATCGGCCGCGAGGTGCGGCCCTCGAACGCCATGCAGTGGCGGATGCTGCGCGACGCCTACGCGCTCGGCGCCACCGTCTACGACCTGCGCGGCATCTCCGACTCGCTGGACGAGACGGACCACCTCTTCGGGCTGATCCAGTTCAAGGTGGGCACCGGGGGACAGGCCGCCGAATACCTCGGCGAATGGGACTTCCCGCTGAACAAGCTGCTCCACAAGGCGCTCGACATCTACATGTCGCGCCGCTGACGTCACGCTCCGTGCTTCTATAGCCCTGACACATCGCAGTCCTCTGGCACTCCCCAGCCACCCAGAAAGGTTCCAGGTCCGGCCATGGCGCTCACGCTCTACGTCGACACCGCGCGCTGGCGGGCGCACCACAAGCACGTGCAGGAGCAGTTCCCGGGTCTGGTCCCGGTCTGCAAGGGCAACGGCTACGGTTTCGGGCATGAGCGCCTGGCAGAAGAGGCCACGCGGCTCGGCTCGGACATCCTCGCCGTCGGCACGACGTACGAGGCCGCGCGGATCAAGGACTGGTTCGGCGGTGACCTGCTGGTCCTGACCCCGTACCGGCGCGGCGAGGAGCCGGTGCCGCTGCCCGACCGGGTCATCCGCTCGGTGTCGTCCATCGACGGCGTGTACGGCCTGGTGGGTGCCCGGGTGGTCATCGAGGTGATGTCCACGATGAAGCGCCACGGCATCAGCGAGCAGGACCTGCCGCAGTTGCACTCGGCCATAGAGAACGTCCGCCTGGAGGGCTTCGCCATCCACCTGCCGCTGGACCGCACCGACGGCTCTGACGCCGTCGAGGAGGTCATCGGCTGGATGGACCGGCTGCGCGCGGCACGGCTGCCGCTGCACACGATGTTCGTCAGCCACCTCAAGGCCGACGAACTCGCCCGGCTGCAGCAGCAGTTCCCGCAGACCCGGTTCCGGGCCCGGATCGGCACCCGGCTGTGGCTGGGGGACCATGACGCCACCGAGTACCGCGGGGCGGTTCTGGACGTCACCCGCGTCACCAAGGGCGACCGGTTCGGCTACCGGCAGCAGAAGGCGGCCTCGGACGGCTTCCTCGTGGTCGTGGCGGGCGGTACGTCGCACGGGGTGGGTCTGGAGGCCCCCAAGGCCCTGCACGGCGTCATGCCGCGCGCCAAGGGCGTCGCGCGGGCCGGCCTGGCCACGGTGAACCGGAACCTTTCTCCGTTCGTCTGGGGCGGCAAGCAGCGCTGGTTCGCGGAGCCGCCGCACATGCAGGTGTCGATTCTGTTCGTGCCCTCGGACGCCCCGGAGCCGAAGGTCGGCGAGGAACTGGTGGCCCATCTGCGGCACACCACCACCCAGTTCGACCGGATCGTCGACCGCTGACCGGCCAAAGGGTGGAGAAGCGCACCGCCTGACGTTCGCAGGACAGGGAAAAGGGCCGCACACGGACTCCGTGTGCGGCCCTTTTCCCGTTCAGGACCTGGGGTGTTCGCTCAGAGCGAACCATCCTCGGATGATCGGCTTCCCCATTCCACCTGAGGCCCCTCGAAGTGGACGGCATGGCGCGGGGGATGGGCCGCGGCGCCGAGCACGAAGACGTCCTCCGCGCCGTCCAGCACCCCGCCGGAGGGATCGTCGTCCCCGGTGCGGCGCACCACGTCCCGCTCGGGCATGAGGATGTCGCGGACGACCATGCCGCACAGGTAGAGCGTGCCCAGCAGGTGCACCGCGATGGCCCAGTGGTAGCCGTCGGTCGGCAGGCCCTTGTGGGCGTCTCCGCTGGTCGTGTACGCGAGGTACATCCAGATCCCCAGGAAGTACGCCACCTCGCACGCCTGCCAGATCAGGAAGTCCCGCCACTTGGGCCGGGCGAGGACGGCCAGCGGCACGAGCCACAGCACGTACTGCGGCGAGTAGACCTTGTTGGTGAGGATGAAGGCCGCCACCACCAGGAAGGCCAGCTGGGCGAAGCGCGGCCGGCGCGGGGCCGTGAGGGCCAGGGCGGCGATGCCCACGAAGCAGAGCAGCACCAGGACCGTGGCCGCGGTGTTCACGAAGCCGGTGCTGGGCGGGGTGGTCGTGTTCTGCGCCCAGATCAGCCAGAAGGAACCGAAGTCGACGCCCCGCTCCTGGCTGAACGTGTAGAACTTCGACCAGCCGTCGAAGGCGAAGATCATCACCGGCAGGTTCACGACGAGCCAGGCGGCCACCGCACCGCCCGTGGCGACGAAGAACTCCCGCCATTTGCCCGCGCGCCAGCACAGCAGGAACAGCGGCCCCAGCAGGAACACCGGATACAGCTTGGCGGCCGTGGCAAGCCCCAGGAGGACGCCGAAGGCGAGGGGACGGCTCCGGGACCACATCAGCATCGCCGCGGCCGTCAGAGCGACCGCCAGGAGGTCCCAGTTGATGGTGGCGGTCAGGGCGAAGGCGGGTGCCAGGGCGACCAGCAGGCCGTCCCAGGGGCGCCGGCGGTGCGTACGGACCACGCACACCGCGATGACCGCGGCGCACAGCATCAGCATCCCGGCGTTGACGAACCAGTACACCTGCTCCTGGAGCATGATGCTGCCGCTGCCGGGCGTGAGCCATGCGGCCACCTCCATGAACACACCGGTCAGCACCGGGTATTCGAGGTAGTCCATGTCGCCCGGGAGCTTGTCGAAGTACGGCACCAGACCGTCGGCGAAACCGCGCCCCTGGTAGAGGTGCGGAATGTCCGAGTAGCAGGCGTGGGTGTACTGGGAGCTCGCGCCGAAGAACCAGCCGCTGTCGTAGCAGGGCAGCTTCTGCACCATGCCGAGGGCGAACATCCCGACCGCCACGATGACGACCACCCGTAGCGGCGTCCACCACGACGTGCCGAGCAGGGCACGCCGCCCGATGGGACCGCCGATCAGCTCACTCCCGGCCGCGGCGACCTCGTCTTCCCTGGTCGGCCGCACCGGCTCCGGCTCACGCACGCCCGCGGGCGTCGTCTCTGCACTGGGCATGGGGCCCATCCTGCCGTACCTCTCTAGGAATACGCCGAGGGCCGCCGCACCTCGCCGGGTGCGGCGGCCCATGTTTCACGTGAAACAGACTTCGGCAGGCGAAATGGTCACCAGCCGGTCAGACCGGGCGGCTAGCCGGTTGATCCACCGAAGAGGTTTCCTCCGCCGTTGGCATTGCCTCTGGTGGTGCCTTCGCCGGTCGTCTCGGTAGCGGACGGCGAGGACGTCGTCCCCGACGTGCTGCCGCCGGTGTTGCCGCCGTCGGTCGAGCAGTTCCAGGAGAACTGGCAGGTCTCCGTCACCGTGGGCGACGGGGAGGTGGCCGTCTCGCTGGGCGTCGCGCTCGGCGTCTCGGTGGGCGTCTCGCTCGGCGTGATGCTGATGGTCGGTGTCGGGGAAGGAGCCCCCGCCTCGTCGGCGATGTCACCGATCTTGGTCGCCTCCGGGAAGCCCAGGTCGTTCTTGCCCTTCAGCGCGGCCGTCATGTACTCGGTCCACACCGAGGTCGGGATGTCACCACCGTGAATGGACTCCACGCCGGCGGTGCCGTTCATGGAGAGCAGTTCGGCGTCCTTCGGGTTCTCGCGGAACATCGCCACCGACGTGGCCAGCTGCTGGGTGTAGCCGACGAACCAGGCCGACTTGTTGCTGTCGGTGGTACCGGTCTTGCCCGCCGCCGTACGGCCCAGAGCCTTGGCGTTGGTACCCGTACCGTTCTGGATGACGTTCTCCAGCGTGTCCGTCACGTTGTTCGCGATGTCCTCGGGCATCGCCGTCGTGGCCTTCGGCTTGCCGAAGCCCTGCAGGTCCTGACCGTCCTGCTTGACCTCGGTCACCGAGTACGGGTCCGTGTGCTTGCCGGACGCGGCGAAGGTCGCGTAGGCGTCGGCCATGCGGATCGCGCTCGGGGTGGACGTACCGATGGCGAACGACGGGTTCAGGTCCTGCGACATGCTGTCGGGCAGGATTCCGGACGCCTTCGCCACATCCCGCACCTTCGTCATACCGACGTCCACGCCGAGTTGCACGAACGGCGTGTTGATCGACTGCTCCATCGCCTTGCGCAGGGTGATGTAGCCCCAGGCGTGGTCGCTCTCGTTCCTCTGGTGGAAGACCGAGCCGTCCTTGTTGAGGACAAAGGAGCCGTCGTTGTTCCTGACCTTGAGGTTGTCGTTGCCGTTGTACTTGCTCAGCGGCGACACCCCGACCCCGTCGGTCTTGTACGTCCCGTACTCCATGGCCGCGGCCAACACGAACGGCTTCCACGTCGAACCCACGGGGACACCCGAGGTGTCGGCGTTGTTGGTGAAGTGGTTGTTCTCGTAGCCGGCACCGCCGTACAGGGCGACGATCGCACCGTCGTTGGGCACCACCGACGCGGCACCGAACTGGACGTACTTGTCCTTCTCACGGTTCTTCGGGTCCAGACGTGCCTTCTGGACCTTCTGCACGGCCGCCGTCAGCGCGTTGACCTTGTCCTTCTGGAAGGTCGTGTAGATCTGGAAGCCGCCCTGGTCGAACTGTGCCTCCGTGATGTTGGAGTGCGCGAGGACGTACTTCTTGGCCGTATCGGCGAGATAGCTGATCTGCCCGGTCATGCCCTTGACCGCCTTGCGGCCCTGGGGCATCGGGTACTTCTTGATGGCCGTCTGGTACTGGACGTCGGTGAGGTGCTGGTCCTTGTGCATCTCTTCGAGGATCCAGGCCCAGCGGTCGTGCGAGCGCTTGTAGTTGGCATCCCTGGATGCCGCTGGGTCGATGTCCGTGTTGCCCGCGGGGTCGTAGTACGTCGCGCCCTTGAGGAGGGCCGCCAGGACCCCGCACTGGCTCGGGCTGAGGTCCTTCGCGTCCACCCCGTAGTAGGTCTGGGCGGCGGCCTGGATGCCGTACGCGCCACGACCGAAGTACGAGGTGTTCAGGTAGCCCTGGAGGATCTCCGGCTTGGTGAACTTGGTGCCCACCTTGATGGAGATGAACATCTCCTTGAACTTGCGGGTGAGCGTCTGGTCCTGGCTGAGGTAGGTGTTCTTGACGAACTGCTGGGTGATCGTCGAACCACCCTGCGTCTCACCGCCCTGCGCCATGTTGACGAGAGCGCGGGCGATGCCCTTGAAGTCGACGCCCGGGTCCGAGTAGAAGCTCTTGTTCTCCGCCGAGATCACCGCGTACTGCATCGCCTCGGGGATCTGGTCGATGGTGACGTTCTGCCGGTTGATGCCGGTGCCCGTCGCGACCATCTGCTTGCCGTCGGCCCAGTAATAGACGTTGTTCTGGGACTTGGCCGCCTGGTTCTCGTCCGGGACGCCGACCATGGCATATCCGACGCCGACCAGAGCGACCAGACTGCCGAAGAAGGTGATGCACAACCCGGAGACGAGCTTCCAGGAGGGGACCCAGCGGCGCCAGCCGAATCTGTTCGCCCGGGGGTAGTCGATCAGGCGCTTCTTGCCGGGCGCCGTCGACGCCCGGCCTCTGCCACGTCCGGGCCCGGCAGGACCACCGGGACCGCGACCTCCGTTGTCGGCCGCTCTGCGGCGACTGTTTCCCGTACTTCTCTGCGCCGCGCGGCGTGCCTCGGCACGGCCACTGTACGGACGCTCCTCGCCTCCCGAGCCCGAGTCCGACCCATAGGAACTGGACCCATAGGAGTCGGAAAGAGACCCGGTGGCGCCTCGCGGTGCCGCACGGCGGCCGGAGGACGGTCCGGACTGGCCGCGTCGGGCCGCGGCACGTCCGCCTCCCTGCGGCGGCGGCGGTTTGCGACGGTGCTCGCTCATCGAACGATTACTCCTCGGGCAGGCGCACCCGTGGGCGCCTGGAACGGCGGCTGATTTCCGGTCCCCCCGACATACGGATGTGGTCGGTCCTGCATTCACCCGTACGGCACCGAGGACATCGACGCCCCCCAGGCGTCACTTGGTTCCCGGTGGTGTGCATGCCGCACAGACTACGCACCACCAAAACCCACCGAGCCCCGAAGTTCACCCCAAATCAGGCAAGTTGCCTCCAACGAATCGGTGATGTGATCCCGTTCACCGTCGTTCCTCTTGTCGCACGGGGAAAGCCGATCTATCGTCGGGATGTATCGAGTCGATACATCAGAGCGAGATAAGCGAGCCGTGGACCAGAGGAGGCGACCATGAGCCGGCGCTCCGGCATCCTTGAGTTCGCCGTCCTCGGCCTGCTCCGCGAGTCCCCCATGCACGGCTATGAGCTGCGGAAACGGCTCAACACCTCACTCGGCGTCTTCCGTGCGTTCAGCTACGGAACCCTTTACCCCTGCCTCAAGACGCTGGTCGCCAACGGCTGGTTGATCGAGGAGCCGGGGAGCACCGCCGAGGACGCTCTCGCCGCGCCCCTCGCCGGCCGCCGCGCCAAGATCGTCTACCGGTTGACGGCCGAAGGTAAGGAGCATTTCGAGGAGCTCCTGTCCCAGACCGGCCCCGACGCGTACGAGGACGAGCACTTCGCGGCGCGGTTCGCCTTCTTCGGGCAGACCTCCCGTGATGTGCGGATGCGCGTACTGGAGGGCCGCCGCAGCCGGCTGGAGGAGCGCCTGGAGAAGATGCGCGCCTCGCTGGCACGCACCCGGGAGCGTCTCGACGACTACACGCTTGAGCTCCAGCGCCACGGGATGGAGTCCGTGGAGCGCGAAGTGCGCTGGCTGAACGAGCTCATCGAGAGCGAGCGGGCGGGGCGGGACCTGAAGGGTTCCGCCTCCGAGGGGTCCGCTCAGCAGAACACCACCAATGGAGCGCCGGGCGCCCTGCCCCGGTCCGGAGATTCCCTCCGGCCGGATGCGTCCGACGACACCGCCACGTGAGACCCGTTCAGGGCCTCACTCGTACACACAGGGAGCAACCGGAATGGGTTCGGTTCGCGTAGCCGTCGTCGGCGTGGGCAACTGCGCCGCATCGCTGGTGCAGGGCGTCGAGTACTACAAGGACGCCGACCCGGCGTCCAAGGTCCCCGGCCTGATGCACGTGCAGTTCGGTGACTACCACGTCAAGGACGTGGAGTTCGTCGCCGCGTTCGACGTGGACGCCAAGAAGGTCGGCCTCGACCTGGCGGACGCCATCGGCGCCTCCGAGAACAACACCATCAAGATCTGCGACGTGCCCCACACCGGTGTCACCGTCCAGCGCGGTCACACCCTCGACGGTCTCGGCAAGTACTACCGCCAGACCATCGAGGAGTCCGAGGCCGAGCCGGTCGACGTCGTCCAGATCCTCAAGGACAAGCAGGTCGACGTCCTCGTCTGCTACCTGCCCGTCGGTTCCGAGGACGCGGCGAAGTTCTACGCCCAGTGCGCCATCGACGCCAAGGTCGCCTTCGTCAACGCCCTCCCGGTCTTCATCGCCGGCACCAAGGAATGGGCGGACAAGTTCACCGAGGCCGGCGTGCCGATCGTCGGTGACGACATCAAGTCGCAGGTCGGCGCCACCATCACGCACCGCGTCATGGCGAAGCTGTTCGAGGACCGGGGCGTCATCCTGGACCGCACCATGCAGCTGAACGTCGGCGGCAACATGGACTTCAAGAACATGCTCGAGCGTGAGCGCCTGGAGTCCAAGAAGATCTCCAAGACGCAGGCCGTCACCTCCCAGATCCCCGACCGGGACCTCGGCGAGAAGAACGTGCACATCGGCCCCTCCGACTACGTCGCCTGGCTCGACGACCGCAAGTGGGCTTACGTCCGTCTGGAGGGCCGCGCCTTCGGTGACGTCCCGCTGAACCTGGAGTACAAGCTCGAGGTCTGGGACTCCCCGAACTCCGCCGGTGTCATCATCGACGCCCTGCGCGCCGCGAAGATCGCCAAGGACCGCGGTATCGGCGGCCCGATCCTCTCCGCGTCGAGCTACTTCATGAAGTCCCCGCCGGTCCAGTACTTCGACGACGAGGCCCGCGAGAACGTCGAGAAGTTCATCCGCGGCGACGTCGAGCGCTGATCCGGAACATCGCCGGGCGCTGAAGCTCCACGGCTCAAGCTCGCAAAAATCGCTCCTGCCAGGGCTCCGAGGGTCCCCGGGTCATCCGATCCGGGGACCCTTCTCCTGCGTACGGCCCCATATGTGAGGCTGTGCCCCATGCCCGTCCTCCGCGACCTGCGTGTCCTGCTGCGCCTGCGGAACTTCCGCCGTCTCCTCGTCATACGCCTGCTCTCCCAGGGGGCCGACGGCGTCTACCAGGTCGCCCTGGCCGCCTACGTCGTCTTCTCCCCGGAGAAGCAGACCTCACCGGCCGCGATCGCCTCGGCCATGGCCGTCCTGCTCCTCCCGTACTCCCTCGTGGGCCCCTTCGCCGGCGTCCTGCTGGACCGCTGGCGCCGCCGCCAGATCTTCCTCTACGGCAATCTGCTGCGCGCGCTGCTGGCCGCGGCCACCGGCGTCCTCATGGTGAGCCATGTGCCCGACTGGCTCTTCTACGCCTCCGCCCTGTGTGTCACGGCCGTCAACCGCTTCGTCCTCTCCGGTCTGTCCGCCGCACTGCCACGGGTCGTCGACACCGACCGGCTGGTGCTCGCCAACTCCCTCTCCCCGACCGCCGGCACCCTCGCCGCGACCGCCGGCGGCGGCCTCGCCTTCGCCATACGGCTGGTGGCCTCGGATTCCGATGCCGCGGTGGTGCTGCTGGGCGCCACGCTGTACCTGGGCGCGGCCCTCGCCTCTCTGACCATGGCTCCCGATCTCCTCGGCCCGGACCGGCATCCAGCCCAGCCGAGCCTGGGAACGGCCGTGATCACCACCGCCCGCGACCTGCTGGAGGCGGTGCGGCATCTCGCCGCACCGCGACGCCGTGAGGCGGCCTGGGCACTGGTCAGCATGACGGCGATGCGCTTCTGCTACGGCGCGCTGCTCGTCCTGGTGCTGATGCTGTGCCGGTACGCGCTCTCCTCCGACCCGGACGACGGACTCGGGTTGCTGGGACTGGCCCTGGGCATCTCCGGCGCCGGTTTCTTCGCAGCCGCCGTGGTGACGCCATGGACCGCGGCGCGGCTCGGCCCCGGCCGCTGGATCGCCGTGTGCGCCGTGGCCGCCGCCGTGCTGGAGCCCGCCCTCGGCCTCCCGTTCACGACCGCCCCCATGCTCGTCTCCGTCTTCGTCCTCGGACTCATCACCCAGGGCGCGAAGATCGCCACGGACACCCTCGTGCAGTCGTCCGTCGACGACGCCTTCCGCGGCCGGATCTTCTCCGTCTACGACGTGCTCTTCAACGTCGCCTTTGTCGGGGCCGCCGCTGTCGCCGCGCTGATGCTCCCGCCGGACGGCCGCTCCGCGACCCTCGTCATCACGGTCGCCCTCGTCTACGCAACGGTTGCTGCGGTCATGGTCCGCTTCGAGTCGACCGCCGACCACAGCAGGATCAGGCAACCCCGCAGCGGGCAGTGATGAGGGGCGATGTTTCACGTGAAACATCGCCCCTCATTGCGTCACAGCGAAGTCATGTTTCACGTGAAACATCGCCCCGCCATGCGTGTTCACTCTTGCTCGGCCCACCACTCCTTGAGCGCGGTCACCGCGGCGTCGTGCCCCATTGGCCCGTTCTCCAGGCGAAGCTCCAGCATGTGCTTGTAGGCCTTGCCGACCTCCGGGCCGGGGCGGATACCCAGGATCTCCATGATCTGGTTGCCGTCGAGGTCCGGGCGGATCGCGTCGAGCTCCTCCTTCTCCTGGAGTTCGGCGATGCGCTGCTCCAAGCCGTCGTAGGCGCGGGACAGCGCCGCAGCTCTCCGCTTGTTGCGGGTGGTGCAGTCGGACCGGGTGAGCTTGTGCAGACGGTCCAGGAGCGGGCCCGCGTCGCGGACGTAACGGCGGACCGCCGAGTCCGTCCACTCCCCGGTGCCGTAGCCGTGGAAGCGCAGATGAAGTTCGACCAGCTGCGAGACGTCCTTCACCAGTTCATTGGAGTACTTCAACGCCGTCATGCGCTTCTTGGTCATCTTCGCTCCGACCACCTCATGGTGGTGGAACGAGACCCGGCCGTCGTCCTCGAAGCGGCGGGTGCGCGGCTTGCCGATGTCGTGCAGCAGGGCGGCGAGCCGGAGGGTGAGGTCGGGACCGTTGTCCTCCAGCGCCATGGCCTGTTCCAGGACGATCAGCGTGTGGTCGTAGACGTCCTTGTGCCGGTGGTGCTCGTCGCTCTCCAGGCGCAGGGCGGGCAGCTCGGGCAGGACATGGTCGGCGAGTCCGGTGTCGACGAGCAGGGTCAGCCCCTTGCGGGGGTGGGCCGAGAGGATCAGCTTGTTCAGCTCGTCCCGGACCCGCTCGGCCGAGACGATCTCCAGACGGCCGGCCATGTCCTTCATCGCCGCGACGACCTCGGGGGCCACCTCGAAGTCGAGCTGCGCGGCGAAGCGGGCGGCCCGCATCATCCGCAGCGGGTCG
Organism: Streptomyces sp. NPDC001714; assembly: GCF_042892755.1. NCBI lineage: Bacteria > Bacillati > Actinomycetota > Actinomycetes > Kitasatosporales > Streptomycetaceae > Streptomyces > Streptomyces sp. NPDC001714. The sequence continues at coordinate 380,938 of NZ_JBIAUL010000003.1, read as the reverse complement.
TCCGAGAAAGAGTCCTCGGGCGCCCCCGGGGTCCGCAGCACACGCAGTGCGAGGTCTTCGAGACCGCCGCGAGGGTCGATGAACTCCTTCTCCGGCAGCGCCACCGCCATCGCGTTGACCGAGAAGTCGCGGCGGACGAGGTCCTCCTCGATGGAGTCCCCGTACGACACCTCGGGCTTGCGCGAGGTGCGGTCGTAGGCCTCGGAGCGGTAGGTGGTGACCTCGATCTGATAGCCCTGCTTCTGGGCGCCAACCGTGCCGAAGGCGATCCCGACCTCCCAGACGGCGTCCGCCCAGGGGCGGACGATCTTCAGTACGTCCTCGGGGCGGGCGTCGGTCGTGAAGTCCAGATCGTTGCCGAGCCGGCCCAGCAGCGCGTCCCGCACCGAGCCGCCGACCAGGGCAAGGGAGAACCCGGCCTCCTGGAATCGGCGGGCAAGGTCGTCGGCGACGGGCGCCACCCGCAGCAGTTCGCTCACCGCGCGCTGCTGCGCCTGGCTCAGGACAGTCGGAGTGTCTTCATTGGCGTTCGGCACAACAGAACAGGGTACGTGCCCCAGACGGTCCGAAGCGCCTCCATATTCCGGCAGCGCCCCATGTAAAGCGCTCCTGTGGAGGGGGTGGGACATCTCACTCCGTAACCGCACAAGCGCTGTGTTCGCCGCTTAACAGAGTCTCCCGACGATACTGGATATAGGGGACGGGCTGATCCTCTTTCCCGATCTTGTGAGGCAGACCGCGGCACTTCCGTTCAGCGCACCTCGTTACCATGCGTGGACGCACATTCCGACGACCACTGACGACGAGGGACGGACGAGCGCGTGGCCGAGGCGGCAGACTTCCAGGGGACGCCCTCACCTGCCCGCCGCTGGCTGCGGCGCACCGGGGCACTGCTCGCGGGTGCACCCCTGCTGGCCGGACTGATGCAGCTGCCCACGGCGGCGCCGGCGCAGGCGGCCGGCTCGGACACCGTGTCCGTCGCCCTGGACTCGCTGAGCCCCAGCGCCCCCAGCGACGGGGACACGCTGACGGTCTCCGGCACGGTGACCAACAACGGCAAGCAGGCCGTCACGGACGCGCACGTGGACCTGCGGATGGGTTCCCTGCTCAGCACGCGTTCCGAGATCGACACGGCCGCCCGGCACTCCGACGACCTCCAGTCGGGCCTGGGCACCGAGGTCGGCGGCAAGTACACCGAGGACTTCGACTCGCTCAGTCCGGGGATCGCCGAGCACTTCACCATCTCCGTGCCGGTCGACAAGCTGGACCTCGGCCAGGACGGCGTGTACCAGTTCGGCGTCTCGCTGTCCGGCAAGACCTCCGCGCAGCAGTGGGACCAGGTCCTCGGCATCCAGCGGACGTTCCTCCCGTGGCAGTCCTCCGAGGCCGACACGAAGACGAGGACGACGTATCTCTGGCCGCTGATCTCCACCGTCCACGTGACGGCGAAGACGGGCGCCGGAGAGTTGCAGACGCCCGTCTTCCAGAACGACGACCTCGCCAAGGAGATCTCGCCAGGCGGTCGGCTGGCCCAGATGCTGGCGCTCGGCAAGGATCTCGACGTCACCTGGGTGATCGACCCGGATCTGCTGGCCTCCGTGGACGCGATGACCCGCAACTACCGGATCCAGGGCGCCGGCGACACCACCACGGCCGGCACCCATCAGGCGGTGGCCAAGGAGTTCCTGGCCGGCCTGCAGGACGCGGTGGCGGACAAGGAGGTGGTGGCCCTCCCCTTCGCCGACCCGGACCTGGCGTCCCTCGCCCACAACGGCACCAGCGTGACCGGCTCGCTGAGCCACCTCAAGGACGCCACCGACGTCGCCACCATCACCGTGAAGACCGTGCTCCATGTCACACCGAGCACCGACTTCGCGTGGCCCGTGAACGGCGCCGTCGACCCCTCGATCATCAAGGTCGCCACCTCCGCGGGTGCCGACAAGGTGATCGCCCGCAGCGACAGCCTCCAGGAGACCGGCGGGCTCACCTACACCCCCTCGGCGGCACGTCCGATCGGCGGCGGCACGACGGCGGTGGTCGCCGACGCACGGCTGTCCACGGCGTTCGAGGGCGATCTGACGAACGCCGACTCGGCCACGCTCGCGGTGCAGAAGTTCCTCGCCCAGAGCCTCGCGCTGAACACCCAGACCGGCAAGCAGCGCAGTATCGTCGTCGCCCCGCAGCGGATGCCGACGGTAAGCCAGGCCCAGGCGATGGCGACGGCGATCACCGCACTGCAGGACAGCAACTGGTCGCAGTCCCAGGACCTCGAGGCCGCCGCCAAGGCCAAGCCCGACCCCGGCGCGACCACGAAGATCCCCTCGTCGTCCGCGTACCCGTCCTCGCTGCGCAAGCGGGAGCTGCCCCGGACGGCCTTCGAGCAGATCGCCCGCACCCAGGACAAGCTCGACAACTTCCAGGTGATCCTCACCGACGAGTCCCGGGTGGTGACCCCCTTCGGCCGGGCCATAAACCGCGAGATGTCGACGTCGTGGCGGGGCCGCGGGAGTGAGGCGGACAGCTTCCGCACGAGCGTGGAGTCCTGGCTCGACGACCTCATCGGTCAGGTCAAGCTGATCGACAAGTCCGAGACCAAGCTCTCCGGCCGCAGCGCCACCATCCCGGTGACCGTCCAGAACAACCTGGTCCAGGGTGTCGACCACCTCGTGCTGCGCCTCACCTCGACCATGCCGACCCGACTGGAGATCGGCGGCAAGCCCTACTACGAGCAGCCCGTCGAGGTCTCCGGCGGCCACAGCCAGTCCGTGAAGTTCTCCACCTCGGCCAATGCCAACGGCCGGGTCGAGGTCACCGCCCAGCTCTACACCGAGGACGGCCAGGAGTACGGCGCGCCCGTCAGGTTCGACGTGAAGGTCACCGAGGTCACGCCGACGGTGATGCTGGTCATCGGCGGCGGCGTGCTGCTGCTGGTGCTCGCCGGCTTCCGGATGTACACCCAGCGCAAGCGGGCGGCCGCTCGCCGGGCCGAGGAGGGCGACGGCCCCGACGAGGCGGACGAGGCCACCCCGGACGCTCCCGACGCCCCGGAGGCCCCAGGCACCCCGGACGCTCCCGACGCCCCGGAGGCCCCAGGCACCCCGGAGGCCCCCGGCACCTCGGAGGCCAGGAGCCCAGAGGAAACCGAGGGCACCGACGGGCCTGGGAACCCCGCTGCCCGTGCGGATCGTCTCCGGGAGGAGTCCGTCGCCCGGTCCCGGGAAGACGACCCGGAGCAGCCGAGTGACCCGACACCGGACACCGCACCGGAAAGCGCCGACCCGTCCGAGACGGGTGAGAGAGTGGACCGTTGAGCGATGTCGTGGCCGGTGGGCCCGGGACGATGAGGTAGGGGTAACCATGAACGCGCCGTACGACGGTGAAAGCGGCCAGGGCGCGGCCGGTTCGGGCTACCCCGAGCCGCCGCCGGAGCCCGGCCAGGTCCCGCCGCAGCACGCGGCTGACATGTACCTCCAGGACGCCTACGACCAGGACCCCTACCGGGCACGCGACCTCTCCGCGCAGGACCCGGTCGCGGAGGCGCTCTACGACCGTGCCGCGCACCCCCCGCCGGCTCCGGGCAGCTACCCGCAGCAGCCGCTGTACGGGCAGCCCGCCCAGTCGCCGTACGCCCCCGACCCGCACGTGTGGGCCCAGACCCCGGCACCGGAGCCGGACGGCCCGAGCCAGTACCTGCCGTACGGCGACAACCCGCGCACGACCCAGTTCGTGGGCGTGGACGACCTGGTCTCGCACTCCGGTGAGGAGCGCCACGAGCCGGACGCCTTCGCTCATCTCTTCCGCGACCAGCAGCAGAGCGGCTACCGGGACCAGCAGCAGAACGGCTACCAGGGTCCGCAGCAGGGCGGCGGTCAGCTGCCGTCGGAGCCCCCGTCGGTGCCGGGTCCGGCGGCCGCCCCGGGAGGGTCCGCGCAGGTGCCGCCGTACCAGGCACAGGTGGCGTCGACAGCTCCTACGGTTGCGGCCGACCAGACCCTGAACCTGGGCGCCGTACCCGCAGCGGTCCCGGCGCCCGCCCCCGCGAAGAAGGGCGGGAAGGCCGCGGGCCTGCTCAAGTCGAGCGCCGTGATGGCGGCGGGCACGATGGTCTCCCGCCTCACCGGCTTCGTCCGCTCCGCGCTGATCGTCTCCGCGCTGGGCGTGGGTCTGCTCGGCGACACCTTCCAGGTCGCCTACCAGCTGCCTACGATGATCTACATCCTGACGGTCGGCGGCGGCCTCAACTCCGTCTTCGTCCCGCAACTGGTGCGGGCCATGAAGGAGGACGAGGACGGCGGCGAGGCCTTCGCGAACCGTCTGCTGACCCTCGTCATGGTGGCGCTGGGCCTGCTCACCGCGGCCACCATCGCGGCCGCTCCGTTCCTGATCCGCCTGTTGTCCGACTCGGTGGCCAGCGACCCGGCGGCCAACCAGGTCGGCATCACCTTCGTCCGCTACTTCCTGCCCTCGATCTTCTTCATGGGCATTCACGTGGTGATGGGTCAGATCCTCAACGCCCGCGGCAAGTTCGGCGCGATGATGTGGACCCCGGTCCTCAACAACATCGTCATCATCGTCACCCTCGGCCTGTTCATCTGGGTGTACGGCACCGCCGCGCACTCCGGCATGAAGGTCACGACCATCCCGCCGGAGGGCCAGCGGCTGCTAGGCCTCGGCGTGCTGCTCGGCCTCGTGGTCCAGGCCCTGGCGATGATCCCCTACCTGCGCGAGACCGGGTTCCGGCTGCGGCTGCGCTTCGACTGGCGGGGCCACGGCCTCGGCAAGGCCGCGACCCTCGCCAAGTGGACCGTGCTGTTCGTCCTCGCCAACCAGGCGGGCGCACTGGTGGTCTCCCAGCTGTCGACGTCGGCCGGCAAGCGGTCCCCGGTCGACGGCACAGGCTTCACCGCCTACGCCAACGCCCAGCTGATCTGGGGCCTGCCGCAGGCCATCATCACGGTCTCCCTGATGGCGGCCCTCCTGCCGCGGATCGCCCGCTCCGCCGCCGAGAACGACACGGGCGCCGTCCGCGACGACATCTCCCAGGGCCTCAGGACGACCGCCGTCGCGATCGTCCCCATCTCCTTCGGCTTCCTGGCCCTCGGCATCCCGATGTGCACCCTGATCTTCGGCTCCGCTGGCACCAGCCAGTCCACCAACATGGGCTACATGCTGATGGCCTTCGCCCTCGGCCTGATCCCCTACTCGGTGCAGTACGTCGTCCTGCGTGCCTTCTACGCCTACGAAGACACCCGCACGCCGTTCTACAACACGGTCATCGTCGCCGCGGTCAACGCGGGTGCCTCGGTCACCTGTTACCTGCTGCTCCCGGCCCGCTGGGCGGTGGCCGGCATGGCCGCCTCCTACGGTCTGGCGTACGCGATCGGCGTCGGAGTCGCCTGGCGGCGGCTGCGCAAGCGGCTCGGCGGCGACCTGGACGGTTCCAGGGTCACCCGCACCTATGCCAGGCTCTGCATCGCCTCCGTACCGGCCGCGCTGCTCAGTGGTGCGGCCTGCTACGGCATCGGCCACACTCTGGGGCAGGGCGTGATCGGTTCCTTCGCCGCGCTGCTGGTCGGCGGGGCGGTCCTGCTCGGCGTCTTCTACGTCGCCGCGCGCCGCATGCGCATCGAGGAGCTCAACTCCCTCGTGGGTATGGTGCGCGGGCGTCTGGGTCGCTGAGGCGGGGGTAAGCGCACAACCATCGTTCGCCGCCGCGTGTCGTGCATAGCGGGGGACTGTGGGCACAATTGGTTTCGGCGTCGGACAGCGTGCAACGGATGGGGAGGCAGGAACGACGGTGGCGGAACGGAGCACGGCTGCCGTCGACGTGGCAGACAACAGCGGTGACGAGCCGCTGACCGCCAAGGCGGACCAGTCCACGGCCGACGGGGTGGCCAAGAACCCGGAGCGGGACACGGACAGCGACAAGGCACAGGGAAACGGCATGGCCGCGGGTGCTGAGAAGCAGGCCGCACCCCCCGAACTGCACAGCGGGCACAAGCTCGCCAGACGCTACCGTCTTGAGGAGTGCGTCACCCGTCTGGACGGATTCAGCAGTTGGCGTGCGGTCGACGAGAAACTTCGCCGGGCCGTCGGCGTCCACATCCTGCCCGCCGACCATCCGCGGACCCGTGCGGTGCTGGCCGCCGCCCGCTCCGCCGCGCTGCTCGGTGACCCTCGCTTCGTGCAGGTCCTGGACGCCGTCGAGGAGAACGACCTCGTCTACGTCGTCCACGAGTGGCTCCCGGACGCCACCGAACTGACCGCGCTGCTCGCGGCCGGACCGCTGGAGCCGCACGACGCCTACCAGATGGTCAGTCAGATCGCCTCCGCCATGGCGGCCGCGCACCGCGAGGGGCTGGCCCATCTCCGCCTGAACCCGAACGCCGTACTGCGGACCTCCACCGGACAGTGGCGCATCCGCGGCCTCGCGGTGAACGCGGCGCTGCGTGGTATCAGTTCCGACACCCCTCAGCGCACCGACACCGAGGCGATCGGCGCCCTGCTCTACGCGGCTCTGACCCAGCGCTGGCCGTACGAGAGCGACGCCTACGGTCTGGCCGGCCTGCCCAAGGATGTCGGTCTGATCGCACCCGACCAGGTACGTGCCGGTGTCCACCGCGGCCTGTCCGAGCTCGCCATGCGGGCTCTGGTCAACGACGGCGCCACCGCCTCCCGCCACGAGTCCGCGTGCACCACGCCGGAGGAGCTGGTGAAGGCGATCGGCGAGATGCCCCGCATCCGTCCGCCGGAGCCGGCGTTCACCGCACCACCCGAGTACCAGCGCACCACGTACCAGCAGGGCACCTATGGCCGTCCCACGCCGCCCGGCGTGACGCAGCCGCTCCAGGCCCCGCCGCCGCTCCAGAGCCGCACCGGCAAGGCGCTGAAGTGGGCCGTCTCGGCCCTCCTCATCGCCGCCCTGGGCCTGGGCAGCTGGCAGCTCGCGGACGCCCTGATGCACCAGGGCGACAAGTCCGGCGACGACACCACCAACACCCAGACGACGGACGGCGGCGACAAGAACGGCGCCAGCCCCGCGCCCGCCGCCGCGATAAAGATCCAGGACGCCCAGGAGTATGTCGCCGACGGCGGTGCCCAGCATCCGAGCGACGTGAAGCTGACCTACGACGGGAGCACCTCGACGTACTGGAAGACCAAGAGCTTCACGGACGGTCCCGAGCTGGCCCCCTACAAGGCCGGTGTGGGCATCGTCTACGACCTCGGCTCCGTCAAGGAACTCGCCACGGGGACCGTTTCCCTTCGCTACGCTGGCGATCACACAACGGTTGACCTGTACGCGGCCGACTCGCTGACCCCGGGGTCGATCAGCTCGATGACAAAGATCGGCAGCATCACCACCACCGGAAACACCGCCACGGTGAAGGTCAGCAAGAAGGTGAAGAGTCAGTACGTCCTCGTGTGGCTCACCGCCATGCCGTACTCGGGCAACGACTCGGCCGCGTATGCCGGCCCCGGCTACAAGCAGGCCATCACCGAAGTGAAGTTCACTGGCTGACGTCTCACCGGCGGCACCGAAGGCGGAGGGGGCAGATGGCGGAAGGCGCCGGATACGGCGAAGTGAGCGACCAGGATCTGCTCGCCCGCCATGTGGAAGGCGACCCCGATGCCTTCGGTGAGATCGTGCGGCGGCACCGGGACCGGCTCTGGGCGGTCGCCCTGCGAACCCTGGGGGACCGCGAGGAGGCCGCTGACGCCGTCCAGGACGCCCTGGTCTCCGCCTACAGGGCCGCCCACACCTTCCGAGGCCAGTCGGCCGTCACAACGTGGCTGCACCGGATCACGGTCAACGCCTGCCTCGACCGCGCCCGCAAGGCGGCCTCCCGCAAGACCGCCCCCGTCGACGACACCGAGCGGCTGGAGCAACTGCTGGAGCCGCATGAATCGGCCTCCGCTCCGGCCGAGCGGAACGATCTGCACCGCCAGCTCCTGGAAGCCCTCGGCACCCTGCCCCACGACCAGCGGGCCGCCCTCGTCCTGGTCGACATGCAGGGCTATCCGGTCGCCGAGGCGGCAAGGATCCTCGATGTGCCCACGGGGACGGTGAAGAGCCGCTGCGCTCGCGGCAGAGCCAGACTCCTGCCGTTGCTCACCCATCTACGGCCGGAAAACACCGGTGACGAGAACGACCCGGACCCGGCACGGAACCGGGCGGAGGGGACATCCGTCCCACCCGCAGCGGGGTCTCAGGACGGAGGCCCACAGGACACCGGGCCGAGTGATTCAGCCGCAGTGAAGGGCGGAGGTGGGCGAGCGTGACGTCGACGACAGACACGACCGGGCACCCGGACGTCGCGGAGATCTCCGACCTCACCGAGGGTCTGCTCCCGCCCACCCGAACAGACGAAGTACGACAGCACCTGGACGGCTGCGAGCTCTGCACCGACGTCCACGCCTCGCTGGAGGAGATCCGGGGTCTGCTGGGCGCACTGCCGGATCCGCCGCGCATGCCGGCCGACGTCGCGAACCGGATCGACGCCGCACTCGCCGCGGAGGCTCTACTCAACACGACGGCACCCGTGGCTCATGTTTCACGTGAAACATCGCCCCGCGAGATGTCGTCCCCGGGAGACCGCCCCGCCGGGCGGCCGAGTGCCTCCGTCGGTCCCGGCCGCAAGGACCGCGGGCGCAACCGCGCCCGACGCCGCCGGACCGTCGTCCTCGGCGCTGTGTTCACCGCCGCCGTTCTCGGCGCCGGCACGTTCCTCCTCCAGTCTCTCGGCGGCGACGGGACCACGACGGCTCAGAGCAAGCCGACGAACTCCGCCGGGACCTTCTCCGAGAGCACCCTTCCGGGCCAGGTGAAGGACCTCCTCGGTACGACGACGAACCCCCAGCGGGGCTCCCAGAAGCCCTTCAGTGTCGAGTCCCAGACCACCGGCCAGCCGAGCACGACGCAAAGCCCGAAGATCAAGCTCCAGCCCGCGACACAGGTGCCCGTATGCGTGCGCCAGGGCATCAACCAGACCGGCGTTGCCCTCGGCGCGAAAAAGGGGAAGTACGAGGGGAAGGACGCCTACCTCGTCGTACTCCCCGACTCCTCCGATGCCTCCCGGGTGACGGCATACGTCGTCGACGCCTCCTGCGACAGCAAGGGGTCCGCCTCCCCCGGCAAGGTCCTCCTGACGGAGTCCCTGGCCCGTCCCTGAGCCTCCCGCCTCCATGGCCTCAGAGGGGGAACGCATCGTCTCGCCCCACAGTGGAAATCCGTACGGTGTGGGATGCCCGTGTGCCCGGACACACCGGGAATGCGCGCCCCTTAGGATCCGTTGGGTGGGGTGAGAGCTTCTGACGGGAGCTCCCACCGGTCGAATGACGTAGACCAGAGACGAGGAATCAAGCCGTGAGCGACGTCCGTAACGTGATCATCATCGGCTCCGGGCCCGCCGGCTACACGGCGGCGCTCTACACCGCGCGCGCGTCGCTGAAGCCCCTGGTGTTCGAGGGGGCCGTCACCGCGGGCGGTGCCCTCATGAACACCACTGAGGTGGAGAACTTCCCGGGCTTCCGCGACGGCATCATGGGCCCCGAGCTCATGGACAACATGCGGGCGCAGGCCGAGCGCTTCGGCGCCGAGTTGATCCCGGACGATGTCGTCTCCGTCGACCTGACCGGTGAGATCAAGACCGTCACCGACACCGCCGGCACGGTCCACAAGGCGAAGGCCGTCATCGTCACCACGGGCTCCCAGCACCGCAAGCTCGGACTGCCGAACGAGGACGCCCTCTCCGGACGCGGCGTCTCCTGGTGCGCCACCTGTGACGGGTTCTTCTTCAAGGACCAGGACATCGCCGTCATCGGCGGTGGTGACACCGCGATGGAGGAGGCCACCTTCCTCTCCCGGTTCGCCAAGTCCGTGACCATCGTCCACCGCCGGGACACCCTGCGCGCCTCCAAGGCGATGCAGGAGCGCGCCTTCGCCGACCCTAAGATCAAGTTCGCTTGGGACAGCGAGATCGCCGAAGTCCAGGGCGAGCAGAAGCTGGCTGGTCTGAAGCTGCGCAACGTCAAGACCGGTGAGCTCTCCGACCTGCCGGTGACCGGCCTGTTCATCGCGATCGGCCACGACCCGCGCACCGAGCTCTTCAAGGGCCAGCTGGACCTCGACGAGGAGGGCTATCTCAAGGTCGCCTCGCCCTCGACGCACACCAACCTGACGGGGGTGTTCGCCGCCGGCGACGTGGTGGACCACACCTACCGCCAGGCGATCACCGCGGCCGGTACCGGCTGCTCCGCCGCTCTCGACGCCGAGCGTTTCCTCTCCGCCCTCGCGGACGAGGAGAAGGCCGAGCCCGAGAAGACCTCCGTCTGATCTTTCCCCTTCCGCCCCACCGCACGATCAAGTAAAGGAGCCCGCCGTGGCCGGCACCCTGAAGGCAGTAACCGACGAGACGTTCGACGAGGACGTCCTCAAGAGCGACAAGCCCGTCCTGGTGGACTTCTGGGCCGAGTGGTGCGGCCCGTGCCGCCAGATCGCCCCGTCGCTTGAGGCGATCGCCGCCGAGCACGGTGAGAAGATCGAGATCGTCAAGCTGAACATCGACGAGAACCCGAACACGGCGGCCAAGTACGGCGTCATGTCGATCCCGACCCTGAACGTGTACCAGGGTGGCGAGGTCGCCAAGACCATCGTCGGCGCCAAGCCGAAGGCAGCGCTTCTCCGCGACCTTGAGGACTTCATCGCCGAGTGACGTTTCACGTGAAACACGAATGGGCCAACCCCTGAGGGTTGGCCCATTCGCTTTGAGGCACTCACAGCGGCCGCAGCGCTGGTTCCTTCTGTACGGCCCCCAGAAGCCGGTCGAGCGCCAGCTCCACGTCTTCCTTCCAGGAGAGCGTCGTCCGCAGCTCCAGCCGCAGCCGGGGGTGCGAGGGGTGCTGCCGGACCGTCTTGAAGCCCACGGCCAGCAGATGCTCGGCAGGCAGCAGACAGGCCGGCTCCTTGTAGCGGGCGTCGCCGAACGCCTCGATCGCCTTGAAGCCCCGCCGCAGCAGATCCTTGGCGACCGTCTGCACCATCACACGTCCGAGCCCCTGCCCCTGATAGCCGGGCATGATGAAGCCGGTCATGAGCTGCACGGCGTCCGACGAGACCGGGCTCGTCGGGAACGCCGTGGAACGCGGGACGTAAGCGGGCGGGGCGTAGAGCACAAAGCCCACCGGCACGTCGTCGACATAGACCACTCGGCCGCACGATCCCCAGTCGAGCAGGACGGCGGAGATCCAGGATTCCTTCTCCAGCGCGGACGTACCCGCTCTCACCGCTGCTTCGCTGCTGACGGGGTCCAGTTCCCAGAAGACACACGAGCGACAGCGCTGGGGAAGGTCCTGAAGGTTGTCCAGCGTGAGCGGTACGAGCCGACGCCCCATGAAGGCTGTTCCTCGCTTCCTTCGCCCGCTGCCTCGCGAGCGGCTGTCAGAGCGCTACGTTCCCTGAGCAGACTGCCGAAGAATCCGACGGTCGCGCCCAGTCCCAGACCCGCGCTCACCAGTCCGGTGCGGCTCATCGATCGCATGGCCCCCGCCTCTCTCAGAGGTGCTGCCAGCTGTCAGGTGGATGCGCCATACCGAACGCATCGTATCCACACAGCGTTTCCATCGATACCGCCTGAAAGCAAAGAGCGGACCGTTTTCCGGTACACACCGGACACGATCCGCTCTCTGGGTGACTGGGCGACGACCGGACGGGGAACACCCGGGACGATCAGTCCTCCGGCTCCGAGGAGGCCGAGGAGTCACCATCGTGGAGGCCCTGGTGGAGGACCGGTCCCTCACCGGGGGCGAGCGAGCTGAGGATCCGCTCAAGGTCTTCCATCGAAGCGAACTCGACGGTGATCTTGCCCTTCTTCTGGCCCAGGTCGACCTTCACCCGCGTCTCGAAGCGGTCCGAGAGCCGTGTCGCAAGGTCGCTCAGCGCCGGGGAGACCCGGGCGCCGGCCCGCGGTCCCTTGGCACGTGTCGCCGTCTGGGGCCGTGAGCCCATGAGGGTCACGATCTCCTCGACGGCCCGTACCGACAGTCCCTCCGCGACGATCCGGTGGGCCAGCCGGTCCTGCTCCTCCGAGTCGTCGACGGAGAGCAGCGCCCGGGCGTGGCCGGCCGACAGGACTCCGGCGGCCACCCGGCGCTGGACTGCCGGGGAGAGCTTCAGCAGCCGCAGGGTGTTCGAGACCTGGGGGCGGGAGCGACCGATGCGGTCGGCCAGCTGGTCGTGCGTGCAGTTGAAGTCCTTCAGCAGCTGGTCGTAGGCGGCGGCCTCTTCCAGCGGGTTCAGCTGCGCGCGGTGCAGGTTCTCCAGCAACGCGTCCAGGAGCAGCTTCTCGTCGTCCGTCGCCCGGACGATCGCCGGGATCGCCTCCAGGCCGGCCTCGCGGCAGGCCCGCCAGCGCCGCTCGCCCATGATGAGCTCGTAGCGGGAGGGGCCCAGCTGCCGTACGACGACAGGCTGGAGGAGACCCACTTCCTGGATGGAGGTGACCAACTCCTGCAGAGCGTCCTCGTCGAAGACCTCACGCGGCTGGCGCGGGTTCGGCGTGATGTCGTCGAGAGGGATCTCCGCGAAGTGGGCTCCTATCGGAGGAGCGGGTGTCTCCGCACCTCCTCCGACCCCGAACACCGAGGGCTCCTCGGTGTCCTGTGAAACAGCCGGCAGCGTCGTCACCTTCGCCGCGGCGACCCCACGGTCGGTCGTCAGTACCGGAGCCGCGGCGGGGGACGGGACTACCGTTCCCCCCACGGCCGTCTGGGCCGGGGTCTTCTCGGTCGGGGCAGCTGGGATCAGTGCACCGAGACCACGACCCAGCCCCCTCCGTCGCTCGCTCACTGGATCCCCTCCACCATGTTCGGGTTGGTCTGAGCGCCGATATGGGCCTGCGTCGGGTCGTAGCTGACCCCAATGCCCTTCAGCGCGATTTCTCGGGCCGCCTCAAGGTAGGAGAGGGCACCGCTCGATCCAGGATCGTAGGTCAGTACCGTCTGCCCGTAGCTCGGCGCCTCGGAGATACGGACCGAGCGGGGAATGCTCGTCCGCAGCACCTCGTCACCGAAGTGGCTGCGCACCTCGTCCGCGACCTGGGAGGCGAGACGCGTCCGGCCGTCGTACATGGTGAGCAGGATGGTCGACACGTGCAGGTCGGGGTTGAGGTGCCCCCGCACCAGGTCGACGTTGCGCAGCAGCTGGCCCAGGCCCTCCAGCGCGTAGTACTCGCACTGGATCGGGATGAGCACCTCGGCGCCCGCGACGAGCGCGTTGACCGTCAGCAGGCCGAGTGAGGGCGGGCAGTCGATGAGGATGTAGTCCAACGGCTGCTCGTACGCCTGGATCGCCCGCTGAAGACGGCTCTCCCGCGCCACCAGGGACACCAGCTCGATCTCCGCACCGGCGAGATCGATCGTGGCGGGGGCGCAGAAGAGGCCTTCGACGTCCACTACCGGCTGGACAACCTCAGCCAGCGGCTTGCTCTCGACCAACACGTCGTAGATGGAAGGAACTTCGGCGTGATGGTCGATCCCCAGCGCTGTGGACGCATTGCCCTGTGGGTCGAGGTCGATCACCAGGACGCGGCTGCCGTGCAGGGCCAGGGACGCGGCAAGGTTGACGGTGGTCGTCGTCTTGCCCACGCCGCCCTTCTGGTTGGCGACCACCATGACTCTGGTCTGCTCCGGACGCGGCAGTCCTTCACCGGCGCGGCCCAGAGCCTCCACCGCGAGTTGGGCAGCACGACCGATGGGAGTGTCGTCCATCGGAGGCGGTGTTTCACGTGAAACATCCGCCCCCATCGACTCGGTACGGGGACCGGGGACCGGATCGGTCATCGGTCCCGCGATGTTGGCGTCGGACCGCAAGGATTCACTCTCCTCGACTTCAGGCTCGCAATGAACAGAGCCTCCCATGTCTTCGGGGTCGTGAACCAGTGAGGCCTGGTGTTCTGTGGAGAAATCCACCTCTGTGGACATCTCCGCGCCCCGCAGGGAGGACGGAGTGTCACCAGCGGCCCCCTCTCTGAGGGATCCGAGGGGCTTTCGGTCGCGCGGTTCGGCCGCAGCGCGGCCCCGGCCGATGATGCCGTGTAGCAGTGAGCGACGTTTCACGTGAAACACGATGCACAGCGAGCAGCACCGAAAAGCCGCGACACTCCGTCATGCGTAGGTTTGGCAGCTTGTGTGGAGTACGTCTGGTCGTCAGGACGGATCAGCGGCGCCTACGTGCCCTCCCCGTCCGAGCCGCCTTCGCCCGCTTGGCCGCAAAGCGCACGCCGCCCGGGCTCTCCCCGACCTCCACACGGACGACGGTCGACGGCGGATCCACCACGCCTTCACCCACATGCAGGATGGACGTGGACACCGCACCGAGCTTGGTCAGCGCGGTGGCCGCGGCCTTCAGCTCCTCCTCCGCCGTGTCCCCCTTGAGGGCGAGCATCTCGCCGTAGGGACGCAGCAGCGGAACGCCCCAGGTCGCCAGTCGGTCCAGCGGGGCCACGGCACGAGCCGTCACCACATGCACAGGAGGCAGCTTGCCCATGACCTCCTCGGCCCGGCCACGCACCACGGTCACATGGTCCAGGCCGAGCAGCTCGACGACCTCGGTCAGGAAGTTGGTCCGCCGCAGCAGCGGCTCCAGCAGGGTGATGTTGAGGTCCTCCCGGACCAGCGCCAGCGGAATGCCCGGAAGACCGGCTCCGGACCCCACGTCGCACACCGTCACCCCCTCGGGGACCGCCTCTGAGAGCACCGCGCAGTTCAGCAGATGCCGCTCCCACAGGCGGGGCACTTCCCGTGGGCCGATCAGACCACGCTGCACGCCTGCCTCGGCGAGCAGCTCCGCGTAGCGGACCGCATCGGCGAAGCGCTCGCCGAACACTTCCCGCGCCTGTTCGGGCGCCGGGGGGAGCTCCGCAGCCTCCGTCACGGGGACCGTCCTTCCGTACAGCGCCGGCGCTCCGCGCACCGGCCACCAGAACTACCAGGCTGACAAAGTTCGGCCCCGCCTGCTCAACAGACGGGGCCGGTAAAACGGGGGGACCGCTCAGGCAGGCAGCACGACGACGAACCGCTGCGGCTCCTCGCCCTCGGACTCGCTGCGCAGCCCGGCGGACTTGACCGCGTCGTGCACGACCTTGCGCTCGAACGGGGTCATCGGCTTGAGCTTCACCGGCTCACCGGTGCTCTTCACCTCGGCGGCGGCCTTGGCACCCAGCTCAGAGAGCTCGGCACGCTTCTTGGCGCGATAGCCCGCGATGTCGAGCATCAGCCGGCTGCGGTCACCGGTCTCCCGGTGCACGGCCAGGCGGGTCAGCTCCTGGAGCGCCTCCAGCACCTCCCCGTCGCGGCCGACCAGCTTCTGCAGGTCACGGCCGCCCGAGTCGCTGATGATCGACACGGAGGCGCGGTCGGCCTCGACATCCATGTCGATATCACCGTCGAGGTCGGCGATGTCCAGCAGACCTTCGAGATAGTCCGCCGCGATCTCGCCCTCCTGCTCCAGGCGGGTCAGGGTGTCTGCACCCTCGGCAGCGGCGGAGGTGGTGCCTTCCGTCACGGGATGGGCTCCTTCTTACTTCTTGGACGGGGACTTGGGGCGCTGCGGACCGCCCTTGCGCTGACCGGACTGGGCCCTGCTGCGGCCGTTGGAGCCGCCCTTCGGGGCCTGCTGGGCGGCCGGCTTGGCATCCTGCGGCTCGTCGGACTTCTCCAGCGAGGTCGTCTTGTCCTCCGAAGCCGACGGGTCCGAGGAAGCCGAGATGGAGTCACCGGCCGTCTTCGTCGCGCCGGACTGCCGCTGGGCCTTGGTCTGACGCTTGGGCTGCTGACGCCTGGGGGTGCCGGTGGCCGTGACACCGTCCTCGGTCTGCGCGACGGCCTGGGCCTCGCCCTTCACCACGGTGCCGTCGGCCTGGGCCGCGAGGCCGGCCTTGGTCAGCGCGTTGATGAACGAACGCTCGAACTCGTTGCGGTCCCGGCCCTTGGCGACGATCGCCTTGATGATGGTCTTCTCGCTGCGCCGACGGGTCTTGCCGTGGTGCGTGACGTGCTTGGTCAGGCGCTCCAGGTACGCGGCCTGGGCCTTGGAACCCGGGGTCGGGTTGTTGTGGATCACGTACATCTGCTGGCCCATGGTCCACACGTTGGTGGTCAGCCAGTAGACGAGGACACCGACCGGGAAGTTGATACCGAAGACGGCGAACATGACCGGGAAGACGTACATCAGCATCTTCTGCTGCTGCATGAACGGCGTCTTCACGGTGGTGTCGACGTTCTTCGTCATCAGCTGGCGCTGCGTGTAGAACTGCGACGCCGACATCAGGACGATCATGATCGCGGTGACGACCCGGACGTCCGTGAGGGAGGCACCGAGCGCCTCCACCTTCGAGGAGCTGTCCGTGAACTTCGCGGCGAGCGGTGCCCCGAAGATGTGGGCCTTACGGGCGCTGGCCAGCAGCGACTCGTTGATGACACCGATCGTCGAGCCCGTCGCGATGCCGTTGAGCACGTGGTACAGGGCGAAGAAGAACGGGGACTGCGCCAGGATGGGAAGGCACGAGGAGAGCGGGTTGGTACCCGACTCCTTGTACAGCTTCATCATCTCTTCGGACTGACGCTGCTTGTCGTTCTTGTAGCGCTCCTGGATCTTCTTCATCTCGGGCTGGAGCGTCTGCATGGCCCGGGTCGCCTTGATCTGCTTCACGAAGAGCGGGATCAGGCAGATGCGGATCAGGATCACCAGGGACACGATGGACAAGCCCCAGGCCCAGCCCGTGTCGGGACCGAAGATCTTCCCGTACACCGAGTGGAACTGGACGATGACCCATGAGACGGGTGTCGTGATGAAGCTGAACAGGCTGGCAATCGTGTCCACTAATCATGCTCCTTGGGCATGGGACGAAGTCTCTGCGGCCGGGCTCGAAGGAAGCTCGGAAGGAGGCTTCTCCTCGGTGGCCGGTTCGGCGGCGGAGGGCCCGCCCCTGCGTGCACGCCAGGCGTCACGCAGCATTTCGTGCCACCGCGGGCGCTTGCGCGGCGGAACATGGTCCACACCGCCGAGCGACCACGGATTGCACCGCAGGATGCGCCAGGCCGTGAGTGCCGTGCCCTTGATCGCACCGTGCCGGTCGATGGCCGTGTAGCCGTAGTGGGAGCACGACGGGTAGTACTTGCACACCGGCCCCAGCAGCGGACTGATCGTCCACTGGTACAGCTTGATCAGAGCCAGCAGCGGGTACTTCATCGCGCGCCCCCTCCCAGCAGCCGCTCGACGGCGGCATCCAGGTCTCGGGCCAGCTGTGCATGGTCGGCGTCGCCCGCTCCGGGCAGCGCTCGTACGACTACCAGGCTACCGGGGGGAAACAGGGCGACTCGCTCACGCATCAGATGACGCAGTCTGCGCTTCACTGTGTTGCGCACAACGGCACCACCCACGGCCTTGCTCACGACGAAACCCGCACGCGTCGGGGGAGCGCTCTCCCCAGGCGCGTGCGGGTCCGTGGCACCGCTACGAAGGTGGACGACGAGGGTCGGGCGACCTGCCCGGCGACCCCGTCGTACCGCGGTCGCGAAGTCCTCGCGCCGCCTCAGCCGATGCTCGGTAGGCAGCACGACGTCATGACCTGATCGGGATCAGGCGGACAGGCTGGCGCGACCCTTGGCACGACGGTTCGCGAGAATCGCGCGGCCGGCGCGGGTGCGCATCCGCAGGCGGAAGCCGTGGGTCTTCGCGCGACGACGGTTGTTCGGCTGGAAGGTGCGCTTGCTCACTCGGGGGCTCCAGAAATCAAATCGGTGTGGCGGGTGCCGTCCTGGCTGTCACCGTGCGCCCACGAGTAGCTCGCATCACGCCCGAGTGCACCGCTTCCCGATCACCTTCAGCGATCTGTGCCCATCGGAGGCAGGCGGCAGCAGCCATCGACAACTCGACCTGGTTACGGTACGCGGGGCTACGCCATTCGGTCAAACCAGCAGTGACGGAGAGACACTATCCACAGGCTGGGGACAACAACTTGAACCGCAGCCGCCACGCTGACTACCGTGGCTGAACTCCGATTCGTTCCTTTATCCCCGCCCGACCTGATTTTCATCCCGACCCGTCCTCGAACCACACGTTCGTGGGACCTGTGAGAGAGCGTGCCCTGTGGCTGACGTACCTGCCGATCTTGCCGCAGTGTGGCCACGAGTACTGGAGCAGCTCCTCGGTGAGGGCCGCGGTCAGGGTGTGGAGGCGAAGGACGAACACTGGATCCGGCGGTGCCAGCCGCTCGCGCTGGTCGCGGACACCGCCCTCCTCGCCGTACCGAACGAATTCGCGAAGAACGTACTGGAGGGCCGTCTCGCACCGATCGTCAGCGAGACCCTGAGCCGCGAGTGCGGGCGCCCGATCCGGATCGCGATCACCGTGGACGAATCCGCCGGCGAGCCCCCGGCCCCGCCGGCGCCCCCCGTACAGAAACAGCGTTACGACGAGCCCGAGCCTTCGTCGCCGCAGTACGACGGCGGATACGGCCGGCACCGCGCCGACCAGCTGCCGGACCAGGGCGGCCGGGACCAGCTGCCCACCGCCCGCCCCGCCTACCCCTCCGAGTACCAGCGCCCCGAGCCCGGCGCCTGGCCGCGCCCCGGACAGGACGAGTACGGCTGGCAGCAGCCGCGGCTGGGCTTCCCGGAGCGCGATCCCTATGCCTCGCCGTCCCAGGACGCGTACCGCTCGGACGGTTACGGGGACTCCTACGCCCAGGAGTACCGCCCGCAGCAGCCGCTGGACCGGCCGTCGTACGAGCAGCAGCGCGCGGAGTACGAACCGCCGCGCCCCGACTACGACCGGTCCGACTACGAGCGGCCCGGCCATGACCGCTCTGACTACGACCGGGACTCTGGGCGCCGTGAGCTGCCCGAGTCCCCGGGCGGGCCGGGCCAGGGGCACCGGGGCGGTCCCGGACGGCCGGACCTGCCGAACATGCCGAGCGCAGGCGGGCCCGGGCCGCTGGGGGCGAAGCCCGCGCCGGCCGGCGGCCCCGGTGAGCCGACCGCCCGCCTGAACCCGAAGTACCTCTTCGACACGTTCGTCATCGGCGCGTCCAACCGCTTCGCACACGCGGCCGCGGTCGCCGTCGCCGAGGCGCCCGCGAAGGCGTACAACCCCCTCTTCATCTACGGGGAGTCGGGACTCGGCAAGACGCACCTGCTGCACGCGATCGGGCACTACGCGCGGAGCCTCTACCCGGGCACGCGCGTGCGGTACGTGAGCTCGGAGGAGTTCACCAACGAGTTCATCAACTCCATCCGCGACGGCAAGGGCGACAGCTTCCGCAAGCGCTACCGCGAGATGGACATCCTGCTCGTCGACGACATCCAGTTCCTCGCGGACAAGGAGTCCACGCAGGAGGAGTTCTTCCACACCTTCAACACGCTCCACAACGCGAACAAGCAGATCGTGCTCTCCAGCGACCGGCCGCCCAAGCAGCTGGTCACGCTGGAGGACCGGCTGCGGAACCGGTTCGAGTGGGGTCTGATCACCGACGTCCAGCCGCCGGAGCTGGAGACGCGGATCGCGATCCTCCGCAAGAAGGCGGTACAGGAGCAGCTGAACGCCCCGCCGGAGGTGCTGGAGTTCATCGCCTCCCGCATCTCGCGCAACATCCGTGAGCTGGAGGGCGCGCTGATCCGGGTGACGGCGTTCGCGTCGCTCAACCGGCAGCCGGTCGATCTCGGGCTGACCGAGATCGTGCTGAAGGATCTGATCCCCGGGGGGCAGGACTCCACGCCGGAGATCAGCGCCACGGCGATCATGGCGGCGACCGCGGACTACTTCGGGCTCACGGTCGAGGACCTGTGCGGGAGCTCGCGCGGGCGGCAGCTGGTCACGGCGCGGCAGATCGCCATGTACCTGTGCCGGGAGCTGACGGATCTGTCGCTGCCGAAGATCGGTGCGCAGTTCGGGAACCGGGACCACACCACTGTCATGCACGCCGACCGGAAGATCCGGGCGTTGATGGCGGAGCGGCGGTCGATCTACAACCAGGTGACCGAGCTGACGAACCGCATCAAGAACGGGTAGCGGCCGGGGTTCGGCCGACGGTTCACGCGGCGTCCAGGGCGCCCTCGGGAGAGATCCCAGGGCGCCCTTTTGGCGTCCTGGGGTGGTTCGGAGGGGTCCCGTGCCGGTCGGTGGGGGCTGGTCGCGCGGTTCCGAGCGCCCCCAAGGGGGCGCTCGAGCAAGGTCCGCTGTTCGATTACCGGCCGGGTTACGGCCGTCCTCCACAGATTTGCCGACTTTCTTGCGTCCACACCCTGGGGACTGTGAAGTTGTCCCGAACGTCGTCCACAGGCTGGGGGTTGAAACGGCATCGGGGCAGCTCAGGTGGCTGTGGAATCGTGGACGACGGATCTCCACAGACTGTGGACGGAGAACGGATCCACAGACTGTGGATGAAGTTGTCCACCGGTAGCCCACAGGATGAGGGGCGGTTGTCCCCAGCGATCCCCACCTTCTCCACACGGCTGTCCACTGTTCGGCAACGTGACGCGCCCGCTCACCGTGTCGAGTGAAAGCCGTCACACCAAGGTGCCGGGTTGGGCTGTGGGAAAGGTGGGTAAAGCTGGGGACGGCGTTGGGGAGAACTCCCCTCAGGCTGTGCACGGTGTGTGCAGAACTTTCTGTTCTCCACAGCGACACCCAGTTGTCCACCGGCTCCACCCACAGGGGCAGTGGACAAAATCTTGGCCCTGAGCTGGGCAAACGAGGTTATCCACGGTATCCACAGGCCCTACTACTACTCCCAACTAGAGAGAGCTGGGAATCCGTTTCGAAGAGGGCCCTGTGCACAACTCGCTCTCCGGCCTCTGACCGCGCCTCGTCACGACTTGACCCCGAGAGGCACCAGCTGTCAGTGCGGTGCGTCAGACTGGTCCCCGGTGTTCTTCCCCTCCCCGGGGCCGACGACACCGGGACAGACGACGAAGACGCAGCAGGGCGAGAAGCCCCGGCAACAGCAGGAGGCGGGCTTACGGTGAAGATCCGGGTGGAACGCGACGTACTCGCGGAGGCAGTGGCCTGGGCGGCACGCAGCCTCCCGGCCCGTCCGCCGGCGCCGGTCCTCGCCGGCCTGCTCCTGAAGGCGGAGGACGGCCAGCTGAGCCTGTCCAGCTTCGACTACGAGGTCTCCGCGCGGGTCAGCGTCGAGACCGAGGTCGAGGAGGAGGGCACGGTCCTGGTCTCCGGCCGCCTGCTCGCCGACATCTGCCGGGCGCTCCCCAACCGGCCGGTGGAGATTTCCACAGACGGTGTACGAGCCACGGTGGTCTGTGGATCGTCCCGGTTCACGCTGCACACCCTGCCGGTGGAGGAGTACCCGTCCCTGCCGCAGATGCCGAATGCGACGGGCACCGTCCCCGGTGAGGTCTTCGCCTCCGCGGTCTCCCAGGTGGCCATCGCCGCCGGGCGTGACGACACGCTGCCGGTGCTCACCGGTGTACGGATCGAGATCGAGGGCGACACGGTCACCCTGGCCTCCACCGACCGCTACCGCTTCGCGGTCCGCGAGTTCCTGTGGAAGCCGGAGAACCCGGAGGCGTCCGCGGTCGCCCTGGTGCCCGCCAAGACGCTCCTGGACACCGCCAAGGCCCTCACGAGCGGCGACAGCGTCATCCTGGCGCTCTCCGGCTCGGGCGCGGGCGAGGGGCTCATCGGTTTCGAGGGCGCCGGCCGCCGTACGACCACGCGGCTGCTCGAGGGCGACCTGCCGAAGTACCGCACGCTGTTCCCGACCGAGTTCAACTCCGTCGCCGTGATCGAGACCGCCCCCTTCGTGGAGGCCGTCAAGCGCGTCGCCCTGGTCGCCGAGCGGAACACCCCGGTGCGGCTCAGCTTCGAGCAGGGCGTGCTCATCCTGGAGGCCGGTTCCAGCGACGACGCACAGGCTGTGGAAAGGGTCGACGCGCAGCTGGAGGGCGACGACATCTCGATCGCGTTCAACCCGACGTTCCTGCTGGACGGCCTGAGCGCGATCGACTCGCCGGTGGCCCAGCTGTCGTTCACGACGTCCACGAAGCCGGCGCTGCTGAGCGGCAAGCCGGCGGTGGATGCCGAGGCGGACGAGGCGTACAAGTACCTGATCATGCCGGTGCGGCTGAGCGGCTGAGTCTGTCCACAGCTGTGCACGGTGCCGGGTCTCCCCTGTGGGTACCCGGCGCCGAGGTCCGGTGGGTTTCCCCAGGTGAGCGGCTGGGCCCACAACTGTGCGCAAAGGGTCGCGATTAGGCTCGGACACGGGTACGAACGTGCCTCTCCTGCCACACCGCAACCTAAGGAACCAACTGATGGAGCTCGGTCTCGTCGGCCTCGGCAAGATGGGCGGCAACATGCGCGAGCGGATCCGCCGCGCGGGCCACACCGTCGTCGGATACGACCGCAACCCGGACCTCGCCGATGTCCACAGCCTGGAAGAGCTTGTGGGCAAGCTCAGCGGGCCGCGCGTGGTGTGGGTGATGGTCCCGGCCGGGGCGCCGACCCAGTCCACGATCGACGAGCTGGCCGAGCTGCTCGAGCCCGGTGACGTGGTCGTCGACGGCGGCAACTCCCGCTGGACGGACGACGAGAGGCACGCCGGGGAGCTGGCCGCCAAGGGCATCGGCTTCGTCGACTGCGGGGTCTCCGGCGGCGTCTGGGGCCTGGAGAACGGCTACGCGCTGATGTACGGGGGCGCCGCCGAGCACGTCGAGAAGGTCCGGCCGGTCTTCGACGCGCTCAAGCCCGAGGGCGACTTCGGTTCGGTGCACGCCGGCAAGGTCGGCGCGGGCCACTTCGCGAAGATGGTCCACAACGGCATCGAGTACGCGATGATGCAGGCCTACGCTGAGGGCTGGGAGCTGCTCGAGAAGGTCGACTCCGTCACGGACGTGCGCGAGGTCTTCCGCTCCTGGCAGGAAGGGACGGTCATCCGTTCCTGGCTGCTCGACCTCGCGGTGAACGCCCTCGACGAGGACGAGCACCTGGACAGGCTGAAGGGTTTTGCACAGGACTCCGGTGAGGGCCGGTGGACTGTGGAGGCCGCCATAGACAACGCGGTGCCGCTGCCCGCGATCACCGCCTCGCTGTTCGCGCGGTTCGCGTCCCGGCAGGACGACTCGCCGCAGATGAAGATGATCGCCGCGCTGCGCAACCAGTTCGGCGGCCACGCCGTAGAGGCGAAGTAGCACCGAGAAGCAGTACCGAGCAGAGACGAAGCAGCAGGTCACGGGGAGGTCGGCGAAAAACCTATGCACGTCACGCATCTGTCGCTGGCCGACTTCCGCTCCTACGCCCGGGTCGAGGTCCCGCTCGACCCGGGCGTCACCGCCTTCGTCGGCCCCAACGGCCAGGGCAAGACCAACCTCGTCGAGGCGGTCGGCTATCTCGCCACCCTCGGCAGCCACCGGGTCGCCTCCGACGCCCCTCTGGTCCGCATGGGCGCCGACCGGGCGATCATCCGGGCGCAGGTCCGGCAGGGCGACCGGCAGCAGCTGGTCGAGCTGGAGCTGAACCCCGGCAAGGCGAACCGCGCCCGTATCAACAGGTCCTCGCAGGTCAGGCCACGTGACGTGCTGGGGATCGTACGGACCGTGCTGTTCGCGCCCGAGGACCTCGCGCTGGTGAAGGGCGATCCCGGCGAGCGGCGGCGTTTCCTGGACGAGCTGATCACGGCTCGCGCACCGCGCATGGCCGGTGTGCGGTCCGACTACGAGCGGGTCCTCAAGCAGCGGAACACCCTGTTGAAGACCGCCGCCCTCGCCCGGCGGCACGGCGGCCGCTCCATGGATCTCTCCACGCTCGACGTGTGGGACCAGCATCTCGCGCGGGTCGGCGCCGAGTTGCTCGCCCAGCGACTCGACCTGGTCGCCGCGATCCAGCCCCTCGCGGACAAGGCGTACGAGCAGCTGGCGCCGGGCGGCGGTCCGATCTCGCTGGAGTACAAGCCGTCGGCGCCCGGTGAGGCGCACAGCCGGGAGGACCTGTACGGCCAGTTGATGGCGGCTCTGGCGGACGCCCGCAAACAGGAGATCGAGCGGGGCGTGACGCTGGTCGGCCCGCACCGCGACGACCTGGTCCTCAAGCTGGGGCAGCTGCCCGCCAAGGGCTACGCCTCGCACGGCGAGTCCTGGTCGTACGCGCTGGCGCTGCGCCTCGCGTCGTACGACCTGCTGCGTGCCGAGGGGAACGAACCGGTGCTGGTGCTCGACGACGTGTTCGCCGAGCTGGACGCCCGGCGCCGGGAGCGGCTGGCGGAGCTGGTCGCGCCCGGCGAGCAGGTGCTGGTCACCGCCGCCGTGGACGACGACGTGCCGCACGTCCTCGCCGGTACGCGGTACGCGGTGGCCGACGGGACGGTGGAGCGCGCATGACGACCGACGGACCCGCGCCCAAGGACGAACCCTCCGGTGTCGACCTCGCGCGCGTGGCGCTCAGGGCGGCCAAGGAGGCGGCACGCGCGCGTGGCGACGCGGCGCAGCAGAAGAAGCAGGCGCGGCGCGGCGGCCTGCGCTCCGGCGCGCGCGCCGACGGCCGCGACCCCATGGCGCTGGGTTCCGCGATCAACCGGCTGATCACCGAGCGCGGCTGGGAGACACCGGCCGCGGTGGGCGGGGTGATGGGCCGCTGGCCGGAGATCGTCGGTGAGGATCTGGCCAAGCACTGCGTGCCGCAGCGGTACGACGAGGACGAGCGGGTGCTGGTCGTCCAGTGCGACTCCACGGCCTGGGCGACCCAGCTGCGCCACCTCGCCCCCGCGCTGGTCGCCCGCCTGAACGAGGACCTGGGGCACGGCACCGTGCGCCTGATCAAGGTGCTCAATCCGGGCGGTCCGGTCCGGCGCTACGGCCCGTTGCGCGCCCCTGGGAGCACGGGTCCCGGGGACACCTACGGGTGACTTACATCACGATCTCAGCCGGGTGCGGGGCCGTTCCACGGCCGGCCCGGCCGATTGTCGTACGACCGCACGCGGTTGCGAATCGCGACCTGACGCCGGAGTAGCCAAGGGTTGACAGCCGGAAGCGCTGAGTGCCTCCTTGAGCCTCTTGGAGCCCCCATCCGCATATCGGGAGTCGGCGGAGGCGGGTTCAGGGCGGCACATGCGGACTCAGGTACCGGCAAACCCCCATCACTGTCGGCGCTACCGGTAGACTGGGAGACAATCCCGCCCCGAACGTGGGGACCGTCCGGGAAAAGCTGAGCAACGCTGATCAAGGCTTACCAACGCAACATGCCGCAGCCGCTCCGGCAACCCGCCGACGAGCCCGGCTCGTGCTGTGCCAGAAAGGGCGCTTCGTGGCCGATTCCGGCAACCCCAACGAGAACATCCCGTCCACCGACGCCGGCGCGCACGGTGAGGCCACCGCCTCCGGTTCGTACGACGCCAGCGCCATCACCGTGCTCGAAGGGCTGGACGCGGTCCGCAAGCGACCCGGTATGTACATCGGCTCGACCGGCGAGCGCGGCCTGCACCACCTGGTGTACGAGGTGGTGGACAACTCCGTCGACGAGGCACTGGCCGGCTACGCGGACACCATCGACGTGACGGTCCTGGCCGACGGCGGCGTGCGCGTCGTGGACAACGGCCGTGGCATCCCGGTCGGCATCGTGGCGTCCGAGGGCAAGCCGGCCGTCGAGGTCGTGCTGACGGTGCTGCACGCGGGCGGCAAGTTCGGCGGCGGCGGTTACGCCGTCTCCGGCGGTCTGCACGGTGTGGGTGTGTCCGTCGTGAACGCGCTGTCGAGCAGGGTGTCCGTCGAGATCAAGACCGACGGTCACCGCTGGACGCAGGACTACAAGCTGGGCGTTCCCACGGCTCCGCTGGCCAAGCACGAGGAGACCGGCGAGACCGGCACCTCGGTCACGTTCTGGGCCGACCCGGACATCTTCGAGACCACCGAGTACTCCTTCGAGACGCTGTCGCGGCGCTTCCAGGAGATGGCGTTCCTCAACAAGGGCCTGACGATCCGGCTCACCGACGAGCGCGAGTCGGCGAAGGCCGTCGCGGGCGCGGACGAGGCGGGCGCGGACGAGAAGGCCGAGGTCAAGACCGTCACGTACCACTACGAGGGCGGCATCGTCGACTTCGTGAAGTACCTCAACTCCCGCAAGGGGGACGTGGTGCACCCGACGATCATCGACCTGGAGGCCGAAGACAAGGACAAGAGCCTGTCCCTCGAGGTCGCCATGCAGTGGAACAGCGGCTACAGCGAGGGCGTGTACTCGTTCGCCAACATCATCCACACCCACGAGGGCGGCACCCACGAGGAGGGCTTCCGTGCGGCGCTGACCTCGCTGATCAACAAGTACGCGCGCGACAAGAAGCTGCTCCGCGAGAAGGACGACAACCTCACCGGTGACGACATCCGCGAGGGTCTGACCGCGATCATCTCGGTCAAGCTGAGCGAGCCGCAGTTCGAGGGCCAGACGAAGACCAAGCTGGGCAACACGGAGGCCAAGACCTTCGTGCAGAAGGCGGTCTACGAGCACCTGAACGACTGGCTGGACCGCAACCCGGTGGAGGCCGCGGACATCGTCCGCAAGGGCATCCAGGCGGCCACCGCGCGCGTGGCGGCCCGCAAGGCGCGTGACCTGACCCGGCGCAAGGGCCTGCTCGAGTCCGCGTCCCTGCCGGGCAAGCTCTCCGACTGCCAGTCGAACGACCCCACCAAGTGCGAGATCTTCATCGTCGAGGGTGACTCCGCCGGCGGCTCGGCCAAGTCGGGCCGCAACCCGCAGTACCAGGCGATCCTCCCGATCCGCGGCAAGATCCTCAACGTCGAGAAGGCGCGGATCGACAAGATCCTGCAGAACCAGGAGATCCAGGCGCTGATCTCGGCGTTCGGCACGGGTGTGCACGAGGACTTCGACATCGAGAAGCTCCGCTATCACAAGATCATCCTGATGGCGGACGCCGACGTCGACGGCCAGCACATCTCCACCCTGCTGCTGACCTTCCTGTTCCGCTTCATGCGGCCGCTGGTCGAGGCCGGGCACGTGTACCTCTCCCGCCCGCCGCTCTACAAGATCAAGTGGGGCCGGGACGACACGGAGTACGCGTACTCGGACCGCGAGCGCGACGCGCTCCTCGAGATGGGGCGGCAGCGCGGCAAGCGGGTCCGCGAGGACTCCATCCAGCGCTTCAAGGGTCTCGGTGAGATGAATGCCGAGGAGCTGCGCGTGACCACCATGGACCAGGAGCACCGGGTCCTCGGCCAGGTCACTCTGGACGACGCCGCCCAGGCCGACGACCTGTTCTCGGTCCTGATGGGCGAGGACGTCGAGGCCCGCCGCGCGTTCATCCAGCGCAATGCCAAGGACGTCCGCTTCCTCGACATCTGAGTCGGTCTCAGCTGACCGCACCAGGAAGGATCTTGACCAGCCATGACCGACGAGAACACCCCCGTCACCCCTGAAGAGGGCGGCGAGCTCGCGATGCGCGTCGAGCCCGTCGGGCTCGAGACGGAGATGCAGCGCTCGTACCTGGACTACGCGATGTCCGTCATCGTGTCCCGTGCGCTGCCCGACGTCCGCGACGGCCTCAAGCCCGTGCACCGCCGCGTCCTGTACGCGATGTACGACGGCGGTTACCGCCCCGAGCGCGGCTTCTACAAGTGCGCCCGTGTCGTCGGCGACGTCATGGGCAACTACCACCCGCACGGCGACTCCTCCATCTACGACGCCCTGGTGCGCCTGGCCCAGCCGTGGTCGATGCGGATGCCGCTCGTGGACTCCAACGGCAACTTCGGCTCCCCGGGCAACGACCCGGCGGCCGCCATGCGGTACACCGAGTGCAAGTTGGCGCCGCTGTCGATGGAGATGGTCCGCGACATCGACGAGGAGACCGTCGACTTCACGGACAACTACGACGGCCGCTCCCAGGAGCCGACCGTCCTGCCGGCCCGCTTCCCGAACCTGCTGATCAACGGCTCCGCCGGTATCGCGGTCGGCATGGCGACCAACATCCCGCCGCACAACCTGCGCGAGGTCGCGGCCGGTGCCCAGTGGTACCTGGAGAACCCGGACGCCTCGCACGAGGAGCTCCTGGATGCGCTGATCGAGCGCATCAAGGGCCCCGACTTCCCGACCGGTGCGCTGGTCGTGGGCCGCAAGGGCATCGAGGAGGCGTACCGCACGGGCCGCGGCTCGATCACCATGCGGGCGGTCGTCGAGGTCGAGGAGATCCAGAATCGCCAGTGCCTGGTGGTCACGGAGCTGCCGTACCAGACCAACCCCGACAACCTGGCGCAGAAGATCGCCGACCTGGTAAAGGACGGTAAGGTCGGCGGGATCGCGGACGTCCGCGACGAGACGTCGTCCCGGACCGGTCAGCGGCTCGTGATCGTCCTCAAGCGGGACGCGGTCGCCAAGGTCGTGCTGAACAACCTCTACAAGCACACGGACCTGCAGTCGAACTTCGGCGCCAACATGCTGGCCCTGGTCGACGGCGTGCCGCGCACCCTCTCCCTGGACGCGTTCATCCGGCACTGGGTGACGCACCAGATCGAGGTCATCGTCCGCCGGACGCGCTTCCGGCTGCGCAAGGCCGAGGAGCGGGCGCACATCCTGCGCGGTCTGCTGAAGGCGCTGGACGCGATCGACGAGGTCATCGCGCTGATCCGGGCCAGCGACACGGTCGAGATCGCGCGTACGGGCCTGATGGAGCTCTTGGAGATCGACGAGATCCAGGCCAACGCCATCCTCGAGATGCAGCTGCGCCGACTGGCCGCCCTGGAGCGCCAGAAGATCATCCAGGAGCACGACGAGCTCCAGGCGAAGATCACCGAGTACAACGCGATCCTGGCCTCGCCGGTCCGCCAGCGCGGCATCGTCAGCGAGGAGCTGGCCGCGATCGTCGAGAAGTACGGCGACGACCGCAAGACCATGCTGGTGCCCTACGACGGTGACATGTCCATCGAGGACCTGATCGCCGAGGAGGACATCGTGGTCACCGTCTCGCGCGGTGGCTATGTGAAGCGGACCAAGACGGACGACTACCGGGCGCAGAAGCGCGGCGGCAAGGGCGTGCGCGGTACGAAGCTGAAGGAAGACGACATCGTCGACCACTTCTTCGTCTCCACCACGCACCACTGGCTGCTGTTCTTCACCAACAAGGGCCGGGTGTACCGGGCGAAGGCGTACGAGCTGCCGGACGCCGGCCGGGACGCGCGCGGTCAGCACGTGGCGAACCTGCTGGCCTTCCAGCCGGACGAGGCGATCGCCGAGATCCTCGCGATCCGGGACTACGACGCGGCGGACTACCTGGTGCTCGCCACCAAGGCCGGTCTGGTCAAGAAGACGCCTCTGAAGGATTACGATTCGCCCCGCTCCGGCGGTGTCATCGCGATCAACCTGCGGGAGCGCGAGGACGGTTCCGACGACGAACTGATCGGTGCCGAGCTGGTTTCGGCGGACGACGATCTGCTTCTGATCAGCAAGAAGGCACAGTCGATCAGGTTCACGGCCTCCGACGACACTCTGCGACCCATGGGCCGGGCCACCTCCGGTGTCAAGGGCATGAGTTTCCGTGAGGGGGATGAACTTCTGTCGATGAATGTTGTTCGACCCGGTACGTTCGTGTTCACTGCCACTGACGGGGGGTACGCGAAGCGGACCCGTGTCGACGAGTATCGCGTCCAGGGCCGCGGCGGCCTCGGTATCAAGGCCGCCAAGATCGTGGAGGACCGCGGTTCGCTGGTCGGCGCGCTGATCGTCGAGGAGAACGACGAGATCCTCGCCATCACCCTGTCCGGCGGTGTGATTCGCACGCGAGTCAGCGGGGTCAGGGAGACGGGCCGTGACACCATGGGCGTCCAACTGATCAACCTGGGCAAGCGCGATGCCGTCGTCGGCATCGCACGTAACGCCGAGGCCGGCAGCGAGGCGGAGGAAGTCGACGGCGATGATGCCGTGGACGAGACCGCCGAGGGTGTCGTGACCAGCGGCACGGACGAGGGTGAGGCGCCCTCGGCCGAGTAGGCACGAGGAGTGAGTCATCGTGAGCGGAGCCACGGGCGCCGGATCGGCCGGTACCTCGACGGGTACGGATGCGGACGGCGGCGGCCGTGGCTCCGCCGCGTCCGACGGGGGCGGTGCGCCGCAGCAGGCGGACACGCACACGACCCAGCTGAAGGCGATCAAGGCGCCCGCGAAGGCGCCCGCGCCGGATGCACAGGGATCGCAGGGGGGAACCGTGACCGACACCCGAGGGCCGGCCGCGCCGGGCGACCGGCCGGCGCCCGCGCAGCAGGGCGTTTCCCCGCTGCCCGGGGAACGGCGTGCCGAGCAGCCCGCCGGGCCCTACCACCCGCCGCAGGCCTACCCGGCGGCGCAGGCCGCCCAGGCGCCCGCGGGGGGCGTACGACGGCCGCGCACGGGCGCCGCCGGGGCGCGTACCGCGCCGCGCACCCGCAAGGCCCGGCTGCGGGTCGCCAAGGCCGACCCCTGGTCGGTGATGAAGGTCAGCTTCCTGCTCTCCATCGCGCTGGGCATCTGCTCGATCGTGGCGGCGGCGGTGCTGTGGATGGTCCTGGACGCGATGGGCGTGTTCTCGACGGTCGGCGGCACGATCTCGGAGGCGACCGGTTCGAACGAGTCGAACGGCTTCGACCTCCAGGCGTTCCTCTCCCTCCCGCACGTCCTGATGTTCACGACGATCATCGCGGTCATCGACGTCGTCCTCGCGACGGCGCTGGCGACCCTCGGCGCGTTCATCTACAACCTCTCCGCGGGCTTCGTCGGCGGTATCGAGCTGACCTTGGCCGAGGACGAGTAACCGGAGTTCAAACCTCTCCCGACGGTCCCCCGACAACCGATTTTGGGACTGCCCCGGTCGTGCGCTAATCTTCAGGAGTCAGCGCGCGGGACATACACCGCAGAGCGCGGCGGGGCTATAGCTCAGTTGGTTAGAGCGCATCCCTGATAAGGATGAGGCCACAGGTTCAAATCCTGTTAGCCCCACCAGTGCTGAGACCCCCGGTCCGGATGGATCGGGGGTCTTTTGCATCTACGGCCGACATCGGCCGCCGGCCGGTACGGCGTGGGGCGGAGCTCCCGTGGCGGGTCAGGGCGCCGACCGGTCATGCTGCCGGTCAGGCCGTGGAGGGGGCACAGAGCGCCCGGGGCGAGACCGGCGGTTGCAAGGGGACGACCGCCGGGACTCCCAGGAGCACGCGGGGAGGCCGGGCCCTACAAGGCTCTGGAGTTCGGCCCGGCCGAGAGAAGGCATGAAAAGGCCCGGTCGCTGGCGACGGGGGATGCACCAGCGACCGGGTTGCGGCCAGCCTAACAAGGTGGCCTGTGCGGCGGGAGTCAACTTCTCGGCCGTCGTGAGCAGTTGTGATCGGGATCACTCAAAGACGGTCAGGGTCGGAGCGGATCAGGTGTCGCAGGGCGGGTCGTAGGCGAGGCGGGGGAGGTACTCGCGCCACCTGGCGGGGGTCAGAACGTTGCGGGTGACCGCGCAGATGCGGTTGACGGCCTGGTCGACGTCCAGGCTCCACAGCCGGACCGTGTCGGCCCCGCTGGAGACGCCCAGCATGTTGCTCCGGGGACTGAAGGAGAGGAAGTTGCCCGTCTTGGCGTTGGGGCTCATGGACTGGCCGATGGGGTGGGCCGAGGACGGGGACGACACGTTCCAGAGGCGGACCGTGTTGTCGTTGCCGCCGCTGGCCAGGGTCCTGCCGTCGCGGCTGAAGGTCAGGGAGACCACCGCCTCGGTGTGGCCGGTGAGAGCTGAGCCGAGGCGGGTCGCGTGGCCGGGATCGGAGACGTTCCAGAGGCGGACCGTGTCGTCGTCGCTGCCGCTGGCCAGGGTGCGCCCGTCGGGGCTGTAGGCGAGGGTGTTGATGGGCCCCAGGTGGCCCTTCAGGGGGCCGCCGAGGGGCCTGGCGCGGTTCCGGTCGGAGACGTTCCACAGGCGTACGGTGCCGTCCGCGCTGCCGCTGGCCAGGGTCCTGCCGTCCGGGCTGAAGACGAGCGCGTTGACGTAGCCGGTGTGGCCCTTGAGGGGCTCGCCGAGGCGCTTGGGGTGGGCCGGGTCGCTGATGTCCAGGAGCTGGACCGTGCGGTCGTCGTAGTCGGCGGCCACGGTCCGCCCGTCGGGACTCAGCGTCAGCGCCTCGGACCCCGCATACCGGGTGTTCAGCCGGACGGGCGCCCCGTACTGGGCGGGGTGCGCGGGGTCGGAGACGTTCCACAGCTGCACCCAGCTGAGGTTGTTCTCGCTGGTCAGGATGATCAGGGTGCGGCCGTCCCGGGTGAACACCATCGCGCGCAGGTCCCGTGACCCGGTCGTGAACGGCTCGCCCAGCGCGGTGGGCCGGTCGGGATCCGTGATGTCCCACAGTCGCATCCGGCTGTCGCCGCCACCGGTGGCGAGGATCCGGCCGTCCGGGCTGAACGCCCCGGCCGCACCGATCATGTCCGAGCCCGGGATCGACCAGAGCCGCACCTTGCCGTCGCCGCTGCCGGTGGCGAGGGTGTGCCCGTCGGGGCTCCAGCCGACGGCGTACATCTCGCCGCTGCTGCCCGCGAGCGGCTCGCCCAGCTGGGAGGGGAAGGCCGGGTTGCCGACGTTCCACAGGCTGGCCGTGGAGTCCGCGCTGCCCGCGGCGAGCATGGAGCCGTCGGGGCTGAAGGCCACGGACCAGACGGGCCCGGTGTGACCGGTGAGCGGCCCGCCGAGGGCCTTGGCGTGCGCCCGGTCGCTGACGTCCCACAGCCGTACGGTGTCGTCCTTGCTGCCGCTGGCGAGGGTACGGCCGTCGGGGCTGAAGGCCACCGAGTGCACGGTCGCGGTGTGCCCGGTCAGCGGAGTGCCGACGCGCTCGGGGCGGCGGGGGTCGGAGACGTCGTACAGGAGGATCGAGTTGTCGTCGCTGCCGGCCGCGAGGGTGCGGCCGTCGGGGCTGAACGCGATGGAGCGCACGGCCTCGGTGTGGCCGGTGAGGGTGCCCAGCGAGGCGGGCCGACGCGGGTCGTGGACGTCCCACAGGCGGACGGTGTGGTCCTCGTCGGCGGCGGCCAGGGTCTTGCCGTCCGGGCTGAAGGCGACCAGGTAGACGGTGCCGTCGTGGCCGGCCAGCGGGGAGCCCAGGGAGGTCGGGTGCTTCGGGTCGTGGACGTCCCACAGGCGTACCGTGCCGTCGTCGCCGGCGCTGGCCAGGGTCCTGCCGTCCGGGCTGAAGACCGCGCTGGAGACCCAGCTCGTGTGGCCGAGCAGGGGCTTGCCCAGGGCCTTGGGCCGGGTCGGGTCGCTCACGTCCCACAGCCGGACCGTGCGGTCGTAGGCGGCGGTGGCCAGGACCTTGCCGTCGGGGCTGAAGGTGGTGAGGTAGACGGCGCCGGTGTGGCCGAGCAGCGGGGTGGCCAGCGGGGCGTTGACGATGGAGATCAGGCGGTTGTTGGCGCCTTCGTCGTCCTGGCGCAGGCCGTGGGCCACGAGGTCGAGCTGAGCGGCGAGCGACGGGTCCGAGTACTGGAAACGGTCGGCCTCCGCCACCACCTGCTCGAACACCGCGTCGTCCCGCTGCTGCCGGGCGACCACGGCGGAGCCGCCCGCCAGCAGCGCGAGCACGACCAGCGCCGACACGGCGGCCCGGCTGAGCCACACCGTGCGCCGGCGCAGCCGTACCGAGGCCGCCAGGAACTCCACCGCGCTGCGGGTCAGGAAGGTGTCACCGGCCGATCTGGCCCAGGTGTGGGCCTGTTCCAGACGTGAGCCCCGGTAGAGCAGCGCGGAGTCCTGGGACGACTCGTCCCAGGCCCGGCCGTCCTCCTCCAGGCGCTGGCGCAGCAGATTCCCGTTGCGGTCCTCGTCGAGCCACTCGCGCAGCCGGGGCCAGGCGTGCAGCAGCGCCTCGTGGGTGATCTCCACGGTGTCGGCGTCGAGGGTCACCAGCCGGGCCCGGACCAAGGCCTCGAGTGACTCCTCCGTCTTGTTCGGGTCGGTGGATTCCGCGGCCAGCTGGCGCCGGGTGCCGCGTCTGCGGGTCGCCTGGGTGTCCTCGCCGAGCCGCACCAGCCGGAGCAGGAGCAGCCGGGCGGCGGTACGGGCGGCCGGGTCCAGGCTCGACCAGGCGCGTTCGGCGGTCGCGGCGACGGCGCCCTGGATGCCGCCGGCCGCCCGGTAACCGGCCAGCGTCAGCCGGCCCGCCTTGCGGCGCTGCCAGGTGGCGAGCAGGGCGTGGGAGAGGAGCGGAAGGACGCCTGCGTCATGGGCGCCCCGCGGGCCGTCCGCGCTCACCTCCCGGACGATCAGCTCGGCGAGGCCGGGCTCCAGCTCCAGGCCTACAGCCTTGGCGGGAGCGGTCACCGCCTCGCGCAGTTCGGCGGTGGTCAGCGGGCCGAGCACCATGTGCCGGTGCTGGAGCGCGTCGGCCAGCTCCGGATAGCCGAGGCACTGCTCGTAGAAGTCGGCACGGATCCCCAGGACGACCAGGGCGGGGGCCGGTTCACCGGGGGTGGCGGGGGTGCTGGCCGTGTGCAGGAGCTGGACGAAGGTGCGCCGGTCCGCCTCGTCGGTGCAGAGGGTGAAGGTCTCCTCGAACTGGTCGACGATGATGACTGGACGGGCAGGATGAGCTGGCTGGGGCCGCGAGGGCTGCCGTGTTTCACGTGAAACATCGACGGTCGACCCGGTCGCAGGCGGCCCGGTTGTGGCGTGCCCGGTTGCGGTTTCCCGGCGGGCCCAGGCCGTGACCGCTTTTCGTACGGCGTCCGGGTCGTCCAGGTCTGCCGGCTCGGCCAGCTCGGGTATCCGGCGGGTCAGCTCCTTCACGGGGTCCGCACCCGGGATGAGTTGAAGGATGAGACGCGGGCGGTCGCGGTCCTCCTCATCGCCCAGGGCACCGCTCTGCAACGCGGTGACCAGGCCGGCGTTCAGCAGCGAGGATTTACCCGCGCCCGAGGCACCGACCAGCATCACGAGGCCGCCGCCCGGCTCGGCGGAACGGAGCTGGGCGACCAGCGCGTCGGTACTGCGCTCCCGGCCGAAGAACCAGCGGGCGTCCTCACGGCGGTAGGAGGCCAGACCCCGGTACGGGCAGACGCTGTCGACCGGCGGCGGCTGTTCCGTCTCCTCGGCCGCTTCCGGTCCGGGCAGTTCGCCGACCGGGTCGGCCACGGCCCGCTCCCACAGCCTCTGCCACTGGACCATGTCGTAGAGCCCACCGGACACGGGTGTCGGCTGGGCGCGACGGGCCTGCGGGATCAGGACCTGCAGGACGGCGGAGAGGGCGACGAACTGTGCGGGCACGTTCTTCGCCCGCCGCCAGTCGCTGATCCGCTGGGCGGAGACCCGGACGGGCCGGCCCCGCTCGTCGACGCGATGCAGTCGGTCGACCGCCTCGGCGACGCGCTTGAGCGGAGGATTACCGGCCTCCCTGTACAGCAACGCGAGACGTTCCGCGAAGGCTGCGCGTGCCCCTGCGTCGGGACCCAAGGATCTCCACCCCTTACTTCCCCCGCTGCTGGCCATCCGGACCGGAAAACCCACTTTATACGGCTGACCTGCGGCGAAGCTCCGGAGCGGACGTCCCGCCCTCCTCATACGGGCTCCTCGGCTGGCAGGATTTCGCCTCAGCAACGCGGTGATCGGGGGTCGCCCCGACCGGCCGACCAGCTCAGCATTCGCAGAGACAGCTCACGGCACCGCACGTTCTCGGTCACCTTCGGCCGGTGGTCTTCCGCCGGAGTGGCCGTCGGACGCGAGCTGCTCCCGCCCCACTGAGCCGGCCTCCGGTCTCGGTGGGCGGTCCTCCACCTCCCGCGCCGTTCGGCACCGGTCCCCACGTGGGGAGGGACCGGTGCCGAACGGCACGGGATCACATCCAGCCCGCCCTACGTGCCGCCTCGACCGCGCGTTCCTCCGTGTCGTCGGCCTGCGCGGTCAGAGCCGCGTCCTGTCCCGCCGCCGTGCCGCCGGCCGCCATTGCCGCCGCCTGGGAGGCGGTGAGGGCCGCGCGCAGGGCCGAAGCCGTCTCGGTGCGGTCGTCCAGGGCGGCGGCCACCTGCGCGGCCAGCGCCGCGGTGGCGGCGGCGTTGCGGGCGCAGCGGGCGTCCGCCGCCGGGTCGGGCGCGGTACCGGCCAGCGCGGTGAGCGACTGGGCCGACAGCCGCAGAGCGTTCGCGGCCCGGCCCACCGGACTCGTCGGGACGGTCTGCGCCGCGTCGGGGGCGATCCCCGCGTGGCGGCAGGCGGCCACCGCACGCTCGTACGCGCTGCGGGCGCGCGCCGAGTGCAGCGTTCTGAGGGTGTCTGCGGAGGGGGAATCCGAGAGGGAATCGGAAGGGGACTCCGAGGGGTCGGTCGTCATCTGTGCCTCCTCGCCGCGTGCCGTGATGCCGTGAGGCCGTGATGGGTTGATGGGTTGATGGGTTGATGGGTTGATGGGTTGATGGGGGCGGAGGGTCGCCGCGGGCCCGTCGTGGCTGGTCGCGCGGTTCCCCGCGCTCCCAGAGCGGCGGCTGTGCTGCCGATCAGAGTGCGCTTCGTCGCGGGTGTTCCCCGTGGGTCCCGGCCCTGAGGGGCGTCGTGGCCGGTCGCGCGGTTCCCCGCGCCCCCAGAGCGGCGGCTGTGCCGCCGATCGGAGGGTGCCTCGTGCGCCGTGGGCCCCGGCCCCGAGGGGCGTCTCGGCTAGCCGAACAGCCCCAGTGCCGAGTCCACCGACCAGCTCTGCCAGCTCATCGCGAACAGGCCGACCAGGGAGATCAGGGCCATCATCAGGTTCTGCCCCTGTTCCGCCCAGTCGTGGATCATGAGGACCAGGTAGATCAGGTTGAGCAGGAACCCGGCCGCCAGCGCGATCGGGGTGAGGAAGCCGGAGACCAGTCCGAGGCCCAGGGCGAGCTCCGCGTAGGCCACGACGTAGGCCATCAGCCGGGGGCGCGGCGCGACGACGGTGTCGAAGCCCCGCCGGACCACCGGCCAGCGGTGCTTCTCCGCGACACCGGCCGCCCACCGGATGCCTCCGCCGCCGAACCACTGCTTCTTGTCCTTGTGCCGCCAGCTCTCCAGCCACCACAGGCCGAGCCCGATGCGGAGCACCGCGAACCATTCGGCACCGCTCAGCAAGGCTGATCGCATCCCGCACCCTCCCCGGACTCCCACCGGCACCTATCTGACGGTTCGTCAGTTCAGCGGAAGGCGGCGCGTGCCGCAAGAGGGAGGGCGCGACGAACTCCGGGAGGTTGCGGCACGAGGGGGTGCGGGGTGTGGTGGCCCTTGCTGGTGCAGGCTCCTGGGCCTAGCCTGAATGCCGACGGTTTATCTGATGGACCGTCAGATAAATTCGGAACTTCGCAGGCAGCAGGGGGTAGGCATGGCAGAGAACGCGACCGGCACCCAGGATCTGCCCAGGGTGATCAGCGTGGACGACCACGTGATCGAGCCCGCGCACCTCTTCGAGAAGTGGCTGCCGGGCAAGTACCGTGACAAGGGCCCCAAGCCCTTCACCGCCGGCATCGGCGAACTCGCCTACGTCGGCGGCAAGTACCGCTTCACCACCGATCCCGCGGGCCAGACCACCGACTGGTGGGAGTACGAGGGCCTGCTCTTCCCGTACAAGCGCATCATCGCGGCCGTCGGTTTCTCCCGGGACGAGATGACGCTCGACGGCATCACCCGGGAGCAGATGCGGCGCGGCTGCTGGGACCCCAAGGCCCGCCTGGAGGACATGGACATGAACCATGTCGAGGCCTCCCTCTGCTTCCCCACCTTCCCCCGCTTCTGCGGGCAGACCTTCGCCGAGGCCGACGACAAGGAGGTGGCGCTGGCCTGTGTCCGCGCCTACAACGACTGGATGGTCGAGGAGTGGTGCGGGGACAGCGGCGGACGGCTGATCCCGCTGTGCCTGATCCCGCTGTGGGACGTCGACCTGGCCGTCGCCGAGATCCGGCGCAACGCCGAGCGGGGCGTCCGGGCGGTCACCTTCAGCGAAATCCCCACTTACCTGGGCCTGCCGTCCATCCACTCCGGCTACTGGGACCCGTTCTTCGCGGCCTGCGAGGAGACCGGGACGGTCGTCAACATGCACATCGGCTCCAGCTCCCAGATGCCGGCCGCCTCCCCGGACGCCCCGCCCGCCGTCCAGGCCTCGCTCAGCTTCAACAACGCCATGGCCTCGATGATGGACTTCCTCTTCTCCGGGGTCCTGGTGAAGTTCCCGCGGCTGAAACTCGCGTACAGCGAGGGCCAGATGGGCTGGATCCCGTACGCACTGGAGCGCGCCGACGACGTCTGGGAGGAGCACCGCGCCTGGGGCGGGGTCAAGGACCTGATCCCCGAGCCGCCCTCGACGTACTACTACCGGCAGATCTTCTGCTGCTTCTTCCGGGACCGGCACGGCATCGAGGCGATCGAGACGATCGGCGTGGACAACGCGACGTTCGAGACGGACTACCCGCACGTCGACTCGACCTGGCCGGAGACCAAGCGGGTGGCTCAGGAACACGTGGGGGGACTGGACCCGGAGGTCGCCTACAAACTGCTGCGCGGCAACGCGATCCGGATGCTGGAGCTGCCGTTCACGTAGCTCCGTCGCGCAGCCTCGTCCAGGCCCGGCCGGTTCAGCGGGGCCCGTGCTGGGCAGGGGACCTTCCATGAAGGTCTCCGTCGACGCCGACGTCTGTTACGGGTCGGGTGAGTGTGCCTTCCGGGCACCCGCCATGTTCGGCTTCGAGGACGGGTACGGTTTCGTCCTGCCCGGACGGGAGGAGTCCGGGGACGACGACGAACTGATCCGGGACATCGCCGAGCGCTGCCCGTCGCAGGCGATCCGGATCGACGGCCGAAGGGTCACCGACTAGCGGATGAGCACCGCCCGCACCGAACTCACCCGACTCACCGAACTCCTGGCCACCCTCGGCCGCCGCTACGTCCGCGACTTCCCGGGCCCCTGGGGCAAGGGTCTCGCGGCCCGCGCGCTCAACCCCTACCTGCGCGACCACCCCCGGCAACGCGTCGTCGAGACGCTCTCCGGCGCCCGGTTCGCGGTCGACACCCAGGACCTCATCCAGCGCTACCTCTACCTCTTCGGGGTGTGGGAACCGCACATGACCCGCTGGCTGCGCGGCCGGCTGGCACCGGGGGACTGCTTCGTCGACGTCGGCGCCAACATCGGCGTCTTCAGCGTCCTCGCCTCCCGGCTGGTCGGAGAGCAGGGCCGGGTGGTGGCCGTCGAGGCCTCCCCCGCCTTCCACCGCCGCCTCGAACAGCAGAGCGCGCTCAACGGCTGCCGGAACATCCGCGCGGTCAACGCCGCCGTCTCCGACGCGCACCGCACCCTGACCTTCGTGCTCGCCAGCTCCCGCAACATGGGCGCCAACAGCATCGTCCCGTGGGACGGCCCGGCCGAGTCCAGCTTCGACATCGAGGCCGTACCCCTGCCCGAGCTGCTCCGTCCGGAGGAGATCGAGACCGCGCGGGTCATCAAGATCGACGTGGAGGGCGCCGAGGGTGCGGTGGTGCGCGGGCTCGCCCCCCTGCTGGACAAGCTCCGCCCGGACGCCGAGATCACGGTCGAGGTCACCCCCGACCGGATGGCCCAGCTGGGCGACTCCGCCGACGAACTGCTGCGCACCATGACCGACGCCGGCTACCACGTCTACCGGCTCGCCAACAGCTACGCGGCCGACAGCTACCCCCGTGCCCTGCACGGCGCACCGGTGGTCCCGGTCCGCTGGGACCGCCCGGTGACCGAGGAGAGCGATCTGGTGTTCTCGCGCGTGGACGCGGCGACGCTGTAACCCACCCGTACCGAGTCACCCGTATCGAGTCGTCCGTACCCAGTCACCTGCACCGAGTTACCCCGTACGTCAGGGTCAGCCATAGCGCCAGCCGAGCTCCGCCAGGGCCCGTGCCCGGGCCGCCACGACCGCCATGCGGGCCTCCCGTTCCACCGGGTCGGTGTGGGCGGGACGGCCGGTGACCTGGCCCTCCCACTTGCGGTAGAGCAGCCCTACCTCCGCCGAGAACCAGCCCCGGCTGACGGCGTCGAGGGCGAGCAGCAGCCCGGTGTCCTCGGAGGCGGGCAGCGCCATCCAGCCGCCGAGGGCCAGCAGCAGCTCGCGGCGGACGAAGAGGGTGGCAGGGTGGACCTGGGCACGGAAGCCGTTCGCCGACCAGTGGCCGAGCACCGTCCCGCGCTCGATCGGGCCCTCCTCCGGATCGCCGGGGAAACCGGCCGTGGAGCCGTCCGGCAGCAGGTCCAGGGCCCGTGAGGTGGCCCAGCCGAGGTCCGGGCGGGCCTCCAGCGCGGCCAGGTCACGGCCCAGCGCACCCGGCGGGAGCTGGTCGTCGGCGTCGAGGACCTTGACGTACGGCCCCTCCGCCCGGGCCAGCGCCATGGTGCGCGCGACCCCCGGACCACCGGCGCGGCCCTGCCGGAACGACACCCGGGCGTCGTCGGGGACGTAGGGGCGGACCTCTTCGCCGTGTCCGTCCTCCTGGATCAGCCACTCCCACTCCCACCCGTCCGGCAGCCTCTGCTCGCACAGCGACTTGTGGGCCTCGGGCAGGAAGCGGGCCGACGGCGCGTGGACCGCGGTGACGACGGTGATGCGCCGGGTCACGGCAGCGCTCACCACCTTTCCAGGTGTGTGGTGAAGAGCAGCTCGGTGCGGTCGCCGGGGAGCGCGACGGCGGTGATGTCCACGATGCGGTCGTGGATGTCGTACGACGTCTTGCGCAGCAGGATCACCGACGTGCCGGCCGGCAGGTCCAGCTCCCGGGCCTCCTCGGGCGTCGGAGGGCGGGCGGTGAAGCGCTCCACGACGCGGTCGACCTCGATGCCGACGGTGTGCAGCTGGTTCTGGGTGCCGCCCGGCCAGGGTTCGTTGGCCGCGTCCAGAAGGGCCGGATTGGCCGCGATCAGGTCGCGGACGAGATAGGAGGTCACCAGGCTGAAGGGTGCGGTCTCGGCGGAGTGCCTGGTCCGGTAGGTGCGCTCCAGGAGCACGGTGCCCTCCGGCACCCCGAACGCGTCGGCGAGGTCGCCGGGCGCGGTCAGCTCGCGGTAGCGGGCGAAGAAGACCAGGTCGTCGACGACCAGGCCGGTCTCGCGTTCGGTGGCGCCGGTCTGGGCACGGGCCGCCTCCGGCATCAGGGCGCGGTCCTTCTCCCACTGGTGCCGTTCGTTGTCGCGGACCGCGCGGGTGCGCGGGCGGCGCACGAAGGTGCCGCTGCCGTGCCGCTTGTCGATCAGGCCTTCCGCGCTCAGCAGCCGCAACGCGTTCTGGATCGTCGGCACGCTCCGCCCGTAGTGCCGGGCCAGCTCCGCCTCGGAGGGCAGCCGGGCGCCGGGCTCGCGCTCGCCCTTCCTGATGGAGCGGCGGAGGTCGTCGGCGATCTCCTCGTATGCCTTGGGCACATGATCAGCCTACGACTCCTCAAGAGGAGTTGATGAGTCGAGCCGTTTCGTCGGTGGACGCAGGGGGCCGGACGTGCGGAGACCCGCGGCCGGATCGATCCCGGTCGCGGGTCTGTGTCGCAGCAGGCGCTGGTACGTACGCAAGTCGCCCTTGCGCCGTTGCGTCCGAGCCGTCTGTTGCCTGTGGGGGTCAGCAGTCGAGCGGTGCCGCGGGGGGTTCGGCCGGGGTCTCCGACTCGGTGCTGTCCAGGGGGCGGTGGCGGCAGCTGGGGGTCTTGCCGTGGGCCTCGGCCCGGATCCGCTGCTTCATCGTGGGCGGGAGGGACCTTGCCTGGGACCAGAGCCAGTGGGTCTGTGCCGGGATCGTCACCCGGTCCGTGCTGTGGTCGTCGCCGGTGCTGTTGCGCGGGGTCTCGGTCTGCGGTACCGCGGCGGCGGTGGTGGCGGAGACGAATCCGAGCGCCGTGCACAGCGCGAGGAAGGCGGTGACGATGGCGGTCCACAGCTTCATGACCTTGGAGTTCCGGGCCATGGCCCCTCACTTTCGGGTTGGGCGATTTGCGTACTTTCCTCATGATGTGTATGGGGCTCGCGAAGTGGGGGACGTCGGCCTGTGGCGCGTCGATGTTCTGATGAACACCACACGGATGGGTGCATGGCGTGGGAAAAATCCCAAGAAAGGCCCATGAAGGCAGTCGAGAGGGAGCAAAGTAACCGTCCGTGGAGGTGTGATCACCCTCCGATCGGAGCGGTCCGACCTCGTGCAACGCCTTGCGGCGGACCGGAGTTGGGGGTCGGATGCCAGGTCACCGATCGATATCGGTCGGTGTGTATAGTCGGGCGCCAGAGGTCCCCTACGTCAAGGAAGAGACGAGGTCGCGCGGTGAAGAAGCTTCTCCTGGTCGCACTGGCCGCCATCGGCGGGCTCCTTGTGTACCGCCAGATCCAGGCGGATCGCGCCGAGCAGGATCTGTGGACGGAGGCGACTGACTCCGTGCCCACGGGTTCGTGAGTACCGACAACAGACGACACTGAGACCCCGACCGCCCGCGCGGTCGGGGTTTTGCGTTGCCGGGACGGCCGCACGGCGCGATGCGGGTGGCTCGCAGCGTGTTCGGGGCGGCGTGGTCGGTGCGGCGCGTTTCGGTGCGGCGCGTTTCGGGGCGGGGTGTTTCGGGGCGGGGTGTTTCGGACGGTCGTGCGGATCGCCGGGTGGCGCGGAGGCGCGCGGGGCAGTATGGGGCCGGCCGGTCCGGGACTCCGGCGGCAGGCGAACGACGGCTGGGGGGCGCGCGTGACACGGCGGTGGGGTACGGCGGTATGGCGGGACATCTGCGTGACGGCCGCCCTCGCACTGACGGCACTGCTCCCGGCCTCCACCGCCGCTGCCGACGGTGGCAGCGGATACGCCTTCGCCCCCGACGCCCGTACCGTCCCCGGAGCGACGAGCACCACGGACGCCGTACCGCTGGAGCCGGGCACGACCTACCGCAGCACCCTCCCCGACAAGGGCGAGCTGTACTTCCGCCTCGAACTCGCCGCCGACAGCACGGCCTACGTCCCCGTCACCGCCGTTCCGCGCTCCTCCGCCACCGTCTCCGCCAGCGACGGCATCGAGGTCTCGATCGAGGACGCCAACGGCACCGCCTGCGACTACGACAGCGCCCGCTTCGGCGCCGGGCTCAGCCCCCGGCCGGTCACGGCGGTGGGGCGGCGGGACGCGGGCAAGGCGCTGTGCCAGGGCCCCGGCACCTACTACGTGGTCGTCGAGCGGCTCGTGTCCGGCTCGCGGACCACCTCCCCGGGCAGCTGGGACCTGGAGATCACCCCGGTCACCGAACCCGCCCTGGCCGAGGCCGGCCCCACCACCGCCCCCAGCACCTGGAACTCGGCGTCGCCCGAGCCGCTCACCTCAGACCCCCACAGCCGCTCCGCGGGTGCCGGCTTCACCACGGCCCGCACCCTGGACCCGGGCGTCTGGCGGACCGACATCACACCCGGCCAGACCCTCTACTACGCCGTCCCGGTCGACTGGGGCCAGCAGTTGCACGCCACCGTCGACCTCGGCAGCACCGGCGGCGACGCCCACGGCTATGTCAGCGCCGCGCTCAACCTCTCCCTCTACAACCCCGTCCGCGGCTACGTCGATGACGTCTCCCTCGGCTACGACGGCACGCAGAAGTCGTCCTCCCTCGACGCCCTGCCGCCCGTGGCGTACGCCAACCGGTACGCCGTCTCCGGCACCGAGAACGCCGTCCGCTTCGCCGGCAGCTACTACCTCGTCGTCCACCTCACCGGGCAGACCGCGGACACCTTCGGGAAGGGGCCGTACGGCGTCACGCTCCGGGTCCGCGTCGACGGCACCCCGAACTCCGGCCCCCGGTACGCCGGTTCGCCGGTCCCGAAGGGCATCTTCGACGGGTCCTGGGACCGGGGAGGACTCTCGACCCCGGCCGGCGACGACGACGCGGCGATGCGGGCGCTCGCGGCCGGCGGCATCGGCACGGGCACGGCCCTGCTGCTCGTCCTCGGCGTGTGGACCCTGGCGGCCCGGCGTGCTCAGAGCCGGGCCAGTGCCCAGAAGCCGACCGCGTAACAGGCCAGCGCGAGGAGAAGGATGGGCACGGCCGCCCTGGCCGGTGGACCGGGCCGAGGCGCCCGCCGCCGACGCCGGCCGTGGGTGCGGACCGACGGCGGCGCGGTCTGCGGGTCCCGCGCGGTGTAGGTGGCGGTCGGCGTGGGGGTGGGGGTGGGCGTCTCGGTGTCCGGCTGGGCCGGCGGGAGCGGTTGCGCGGAGGGCCAGGGACTGTCGGGCTGCGCGACCGGGGCGGCCTGCTGCTGGGCGTACGGCGGATACGGCGGTGTCGGCCCGGGCCGCACGGCAGCGGGGGCCGGGGTGACCGGCGTCCGGGGCGGGGGGAGCCGGAAGCTGCCGGTGTCGGACATGGAGGCGGGGGCCGAGTGGGTTTCGCCGCTGCCGGTGCCTGTCGCCGGGGGAGATCCGACGGCGCTCCCCGTCCCGGCCCCGGGCGCCGCCGCGGCCGCGCCCGCCCCCGGCGCCGTACCCTGTCCCGCCCCGGCTGCCGAGACCGGCCTCGCACCCGAGCCAGCACCCGGCCTCGCACCCGGCCTCGCACCCGAGCCAGCACCCGGCCCTGCCGCCGCGGCCGGTTCCCCGGCCGTCTCCAGGCCCGGCGCGACCCCGGCTGCCCGCGCCTCCGTCGCAGTGGCCGCGTCCGCGTTCGGCGCCACCGCTTCCTGTGCCGTCCCCGTCCCCGGCGCACGAGGCTCTGCCGAAGTCCCCGACACACCGCCGCCCTGCGCCGTGCCGACTCCCGAAGCGGCCCGCACCGGGCCCGTCGGCCCGAACCCCGTGGGCAGCGGGCCCAGTTGGTCGAAGATCTCGATCGACTCGTCGTCGCCGTCCGTCTCCGGGAGGAGTTCTCGGGCCTCGGCGAGGGCCCTGCGGGCTCCCGTGGCCGTGCGGAAACGGGCGCGGGGGTCCGGCTGGAGA
The DNA here is from genome assembly GCF_042892755.1 of Streptomyces sp. NPDC001714. Lineage (NCBI taxonomy): Bacteria > Bacillati > Actinomycetota > Actinomycetes > Kitasatosporales > Streptomycetaceae > Streptomyces > Streptomyces sp. NPDC001714. The sequence continues at coordinate 336,042 of NZ_JBIAUL010000003.1, read as the reverse complement.
AGACTGGCGACGACCTGCCAGAGCGGGTCCGGGATGCCCTTGGGCGCTCCCGGGGTGCCGTGTTCCGCGAAGTACTGGACGAGCGCCTTGGCGTCGGGCTTGGCGCCTTCCAGGAGATACAGGGCGACCAGGCCGACGGCGAACAGGTCGGCCGTGAAGTCGGGCTCGGCGCCCAGGAGTTGCTCGGGGGCGATATAACCCGGCGTACCGACCACGAGGTTGGTCTCGGTCAGCCGGGCCTCGCCGAACCGCATGGCGATACCGAAGTCGGACAGGCGCAGCCGGGGACGGGCGGTGCCGGTCGCTTCCAGCAGGATGTTCGCGGGCTTGATGTCCCGGTGGACCACGCCCTCGGCGTGCACCGCGGCGAGGCCGGCGAGGAGCTGGTCGAGGAGGGTGCAGACGAACAGCGGAGGCAGGGGACCGTAGTCCCCGACGAGGTGGACCAGCGAGCCGCCGGCGACCAGGTCCATCGTGAACAGGACCTTGTCGTCGTCGGCGGCCCAGCTGGCCGGAGCCAGGACATGGGGGTGGTCGATGCGCAGCGCCTGCTCCCGCACGAAGCGCAGGAGCGCGTGGGCGTCGCTCTGCTGGAGCACCTTGGCCGCCACATAGCGCTTTCGCCGGTGGTCCCAGGCGCGCCACACGGCGCCCACTCCGCCATGACCGATCGGGTCGGCCAGTTCGTACCGGCCCGCGAAGACCTCACCCATGACTGCCCGTACCCCTCCCCCTCCGGTTCCCCTGCCACCCCCCTTGCCTGTTACCCCCCTTGCTTCCCCCGGATGAGCGATACGACCCCTCTCGCGTGCCCCGTCTGCCAGGGCCTGGCCCCGCCCGGTTCACCGGACCCCCTCCGGTGCGCCGGGCCGTGGCTCAGCTCTGGTGCGACTGGTAGTGCGTGACCGCGTCCGAAGTGCGGCCGGCACCGTAGACGCGGAGGAACTCCGCCAGCTCCGGGTGGGTCGGAGCGAGGGTGTCGGCCGCGTCGATGATGTCACCGGCGGCGGCCACCGAGCGCAGCAACGACTGGATTTCCCGAACCACCCGCTTGACCGTCGGCGCCCCCGAACCGCTCGTCGTCTGCGTGGTGTTGTTGAGCACCGAGCCCCCCTGGGACTTCTTGATCTCGTCCATGCGCTCGGTCGCCTCGGCCGCACTCACGCTGCCGTCCGCGACCTGAGCCGAGAGGTCCTGGAGCAGCTGCACCCGCTGGACCACGGCCGGGTTGCCGATCTTCGCCCGCTGCCCGCTCATCAGCTGCGACAGCATGGGCGCGGACAGTCCGAGGACTGCCGCGAGACGTGCCTGGTTGAGCCCCAGGTCGTCGATGAGCTTACGGAAGAGCGCCCCCAGCGGCTCTCCGTACCAGTTCCGCTGCAGCTCCCGCGCTCTGGCGGTGGCTTCCTGCTGTGCGGCGTCCATTGCGTCTCCCCATCGCTTCCCCAAAAAAACCACGGTTCGCTACAGCGAACCCCGTCGAGCATCTTACGGAGAGTGGTCATCTGCGGGGACCCCCAATCTTTTTGCGAGGTACGGGGGGTGACCCGGTACTCTGGTCTGCGGCACCGACCCTGCGGACCTTTCGCTTGGCCGGTCGCTTCCCGTACGGGGCCTTAGCTCAGTTGGTAGAGCGCCGTCTTTGCATGGCGGATGTCAGGGGTTCGACTCCCCTAGGCTCCACAACAAACCCCCCTGACCTGCGTAAACGCGGTCAGGGGGGTCATTTTGTTCGCCCTCGCGGTCAGGCGTTTGGTTTCACGTGAAACGGCGCCCGGCCCGCCGGGCTCAGCGGTTCTTGTCGTCCCGGGGACGGGATCCGTGCTCCTCCGCCTCCTTCGCCTGGACCTCGGGGTCGAGGGGAGAACTGCCGTCCACCGAGCTCAGACGGCCCGCATCCGGGACCTCCGTGGCGGCGGGGGGCTCGACCAGCCAGTCGGGGTTGGCCTGCTTGTCCCACCACTTCCAGGCGGCGAAGGCCGCACCGGCCAGCGCGCCGAAGACGGCGAACGCCTTGAACGCACGGCCGCACGCCGAGCGCCGCTGGTTACGGCGGGCCAGTTTCTCGATGTCCTCGGCCGACACGTTGCCGCGCAGCGCGGCCAGCGCGGCGGCACCCCGCGCGGTCGCCTCCTCACGGACCGGACCGGCCGCCGCCACCGCCTGCTCGATCCTCGGCCGCGAGTACTCGGCGGCCTGCCGGGCAGCCTTACGTGTCAGGTCGGCGGCGTCGTGCGCGGCCTGGTCCACCTTCGGCGGCACATGGGTGCGGGCCTGCTCCAGACGCGGCACGAGACGGGCGTCGTACTGGACGCGGGCCTGCTCGGCGGCCTGCGACACCACGGGCGCGAGCCGTACACGTGCCTCCTGTGCGTAGTACGCGGCACGCTCCTTGGCCGTGTCGGCGTAGGGCGCCACCGCTTCCGCGGCGTGCCGCACGCTGTCCTTCGCCGAACTGGTCGCGGCGCGCACGCTCTCTTTGCGGGTCACGGGTTTCCTCCTCCTCGGTGGCGTACGGTATTTCGACTTTCCACCCTTTTACGGATCATGCCTGCCCACGGGCCGAGCGGCGCGCGAGGACGGGCATACGGGTGCAACCAGAGCTAAGAGGGGCTTGTCGACGACAATGCCACGGATCGACGCCGCGCGCCCCCGCATGACAGGAGGGGTTCCGCAAGTGATTCGTGAGGATCCGGGCCCGGAAGCTCCGGGCGGGCATCGGACCTGCCGTACCGTGCGAGGATCGTGGGCACTGAATCCGAGCACAACGGAAGGCAGACCGTGGCCGAGCACCTCTACGCCACCCTGAAGACCAGCCTCGGCGACATCGAGGTCCGGCTCTTTCCGAACCACGCGCCCAAGACGGTCAGGAACTTCGTCGAACTGGCGCAGGGTGAGCGTGAGTGGACCCACCCTGCCACCGGCGCCGTCTCCACCGACCCGCTCTACGACGGCACCGTCTTCCACCGGGTGATCAGCGGCTTCATGATCCAGGGCGGCGACCCCCTCGGCACCGGCATCGGCGGCCCCGGCTACAAGTTCGAGGACGAGTTCCACCCCGACCTGCGCTTCGACCGCCCCTACCTGCTCGCCATGGCCAACGCCGGCCCCCGCACCAACGGCTCCCAGTTCTTCATCACGGTCAACCCCGCTCCCCACCTGAACCGCAAGCACACCATCTTCGGTGAGGTCGTCGACCCGGCCGGCCAGAAGGTCGTGGACAGCATCGCCGCCGTCCCCGTCAGCGGACCCAACAAGCGGCCGGTGAACGACGTCGTCATCGAGACGGTCGTCGTCACGAAGCGCGCCGGCTGACCGGTTCGAAAGGGAAGCACCCGAAGGGAACCAAACGCCCCGCTCGTCCGTAAGGATGGGCGGGGCGGAACACTGCCCACGACGAGCAAGGGGACCCCATGGAGGACCAGGCGACAGGCAGCGCGCGCGACGCCCACAGCCTGCCCAAGTGCTACCGGCACCCGGACCGGGAGACCGGCGTGCGCTGCACCCGCTGCGAGCGCCCCATCTGCCCCGAGTGCATGGTCAGCGCCTCCGTGGGCTTCCAGTGCCCCGACTGCGTCCGCGGCACCACCGAAGGCCACAGCGGCCCGCCCCCCGCCGCCTCCCGGCCCCGCACCCTCGCCGGCGGCACGATGACCGCCGACCCGCGACTGCTCACCAAGATCCTGATCGGCATCAACATCGCCGTCTTCCTGGTCGAGCTCTCCGTCGGCGACAGCTTCACCAACCGGTTCGACCTGATCGGCCAGGCCTGGTTCCCGCAGTACGGCGATGTCGAGGGCATCGCCCAGGGCCAGTACTACCGGATGCTGACCTCGATGTTCCTGCATGACAGCTCGAGCCCCATGCACATCGTGTTCAACATGCTCAGCCTCTGGTGGATCGGCGGCCCCCTGGAAGCCGCCCTCGGCCGCGCCCGCTACATCACGCTCTACGTCGTCTCCGGCCTGGCCGGCAGCGCCCTCACCTATCTGCTCGCCGCCCAGAACCAGCCCTCGCTCGGCGCCTCCGGCGCGATCTTCGGCCTCTTCGGCGCGACCGCGGTGCTGATCCGCCGGCTCAACTACGACATGCGGCCGATCATCGCCCTGCTGGTGATCAACCTCATCTTCACGTTCAGCGGCGGCATCGCCTGGCAGGCCCACATCGGCGGCCTGGTCGCCGGTGTCATCACCGGCTACGCGATGGTGCACGCCCCCCGCGAGCGGCGGAACCTGATCCAGTACGGCACGTGTGCGCTGGTGCTGGTCGTCGCCGTGGTGATCACGGTCATCCGGACCGCGCAGCTCACCTGAGCCTGCGCCTGCGCCTGATCACGGCGGCGCACCGCACCGATACCGAACCGTTGTCCACAGTCGGTCGCCGATCTTGTGCACAACGTGCGCGCACAACTGTGCCCCCTCTTACTCACCTGTGTTGTCGCAGGTCAGGGAGGGGGCGAGTGGTTTTACGGCGGGTGTTGTGGTAGTCGTACCGCCGTCAACGCCCAACGGGTTATCCACAGATCGTCTTCTTTTCCCCAGGTCCATGCACAGGCCTGTGGATAACTCAGCGGATAACCCTGGGCAGAGCTACTTCCACTGCGTGGAGACGCCGAAGCCGGCCGCGATGAAGCCGAAGCCCACGACGATGTTCCAGTTGTCGAGGCTGTCGATCGGCAGCGAACCGTCGGTCACGTAGAAGACGACGATCCAGGCCAGCCCGATGAGGAACATGGCCAGCATCACCGGCGCGACCCAGGCGCGACTGTTGAGCTTGATGGCGGTCGCCTGCTTCGCCGGGGGCGGCGTGTAGTCGGCCTTCTTGCGGATACGTGACTTCGGCACGAGGGTCTCTCCTGTCGATGCGCTGCGTGGCCGCGCAGGTAACTGGGTCGGGCTCGGGGCAGCGTACAAGGGGACAGTAAGGGCAGACTGAGCGCTCCCCCGGGCGTCCGTTAGCGTAGTGCTTCCGTGGCGCTGAAGGAGATAAGGGTACGTTGAGCAATTCTGCCGACTCCAACGCGACCGGATCAACGGGTTCCGGCCCGGCCGGTCAGGGCGGCTTCCGGCCCGGCCTCCGCTCCCGCTTCCGGCCCGGCTTCCGGCCGGTGCGGATTCTCACCGTGGGCGTCTTCGCCCTCGCGGGTCTGCTCTTCTTCACCAGCTTCAACACGGCCAAGGGCACCGACATCCGCTCGGACGACAACCTGCTCAAGCTCTCCGACCTGATCCAGGAGCGCAGCCGCAAGAACAAGGAGCTGGACGAGTCCAACGCGAGCACGCGCGGCCAGAACGAGAAGCTCGCCGAGCGCGACGACGGCTCCAGCAAGGCCGAGGACGACAAGCTCGCGGGCCTGGAGAAGGACGCGGGCACCCAGAAGCTCACCGGCAAGGCCATCACCGTCACGCTGAACGACGCCCCGCCGAACGCCACCGCCAAGCTTCCCGGCTACCCCGAGCCGCAGCCCGACTACCTGGTCATCCACCAGCAGGACCTGCAGGCCGTGGTGAACGCCCTGTGGCAGGGCGGCGCCCAGGGCATCAAGGTCATGGACCAGCGGCTGATCTCCACCAGCGCCGTGCGCTGCGTCGGCAACACCCTGATCCTCCAGGGCCGGGTCTACTCGCCGCCGTACAAGATCCAGGCGATCGGCGACCCGGCGAAGATGCAGAAGTCGCTCGCGGACTCCGAGGCCATCCAGAACTACATGGTCTACGTGAACGTGTACGGCCTCGGCTGGAAAGTGACCGAGGACGGGACGGTGACTCTGCCGGGCTACTCGGGCACAGTGGATCTGCACTACGCGAAGCCCGTGGAGTAAGCAGCTCGTCACTGTCTGGAGCCGCCGGTGCGCGTGATCGTCAGGACCGTCAGCGAGCTCTGCATCACCGTCGGCACGCTCATCGTGCTCTTCGTCGCGTACGTGCTGTTCTGGACCGGGGTGAAGGCCGACAGCGTGATGCACGACCAGATCGACCAGTTACAGCGGCAGTGGTCGGCGAAGGCCACGGTGCACCCCACGGCGAAGGCGACCGCCGCCCCCGCGAAGCCCGCCGCGTACCACTACGGCAAGCCCTTCGCGATCATGTACATCCCGCGGTTCGGTTTCACGTGGAACAAGCCGGTGCTGGAGGGCACCGGCACCGATGTGCTGGAGAAGGGCCTCGCCCACTACGCCCGGACCGCCCGGCTCGGGCAGGTGGGCAACTTCGCGGTGGCCGGCCACCGGCGCACGTACGGGGACCCGTTCCTCGACTTCCCGAGGCTGCGCGAGGGCGATGCGATCGTGCTGACGGACGGGACGACCTGGTTCACGTATCGGATCGACAAAGGCCCTTACAAAACAGTTCCGACGGACGTTGAAGTGATCGACCCTGTGCCACGTAAGTCGGGGTATACGCGCCCGGGCCGCTATCTCACGCTGACCACGTGCGATCCGGAATGGGGGCACAGCCATCGGCTGATCGTCTGGGCGCACTTGGACTCCACACAGCCCGTGGAGTCAGGCAGACCGAAGGCGCTGCGCCGTTAGTCTGGTGCAGTACGGCGGGGTTCTGGTGCCGTGGTGGAACGGAAGGGACGGCATGTACGGCTGGATCTGGCGGCATCTGCCGGGGAACGCGTGGGTGAGGGCGCTGATCTCACTCGTGCTGGTCCTGGCTGTGGTCTACGTCCTCTTCCAGTACGTGTTCCCCTGGGCCGAACCACTGCTGCCCTTCAACGATGTGACGGTGGACAACCAGTGAGCGCGCGGATTCTCGTCGTCGACAACTACGACAGCTTCGTCTTCAACCTGGTCCAGTACCTGTACCAGCTGGGCGCCGAGTGCGAGGTGCTGCGCAACGACGAGGTGTCGACGGCGCACGCCCAGGACGGTTTCGACGGGGTGCTGCTCTCGCCCGGTCCGGGGACGCCGGAGGAGGCGGGCGTCTGCGTGGACATGGTCCGGCACTGCGCCGCGACCGGGGTCCCGGTCTTCGGCGTCTGCCTCGGTATGCAGTCGATGCAGGTGGCGTACGGCGGTGTGGTGGACCGGGCGCCGGAGCTGCTGCACGGCAAGACCTCGCTGGTCGAGCACGGCGGCAGGGGCGTCTTCGCGGGCCTGCCCTCGCCCTTCACCGCGACCCGCTACCACTCGCTCGCCGCCGAGCCGGCGACGGTCCCGGCCGAGCTGGAGGTGACCGCCCGCACCCACGACGGGATCATCATGGGCCTCAGGCATCGTGAACTCCCTGTGGAGGGCGTGCAGTTCCACCCCGAGTCGGTGCTGACCGAGCACGGGCACCGGATGCTGGCCAACTGGCTGGTGGAGTGCGGTGACCAGGGAGCCGTGGCGAGGTCGGCGGGGCTCGCCCCGGTGGTGGGCAGGGCCACGGCGTGACCGCGCTGCGCCCCGAGCGCGAGACCGGTGCCTCGTACGGGGATCAGCCGTACGAGGGGTCTGGCACGCTCGGGGAGACGGCGTTTCTCCCGCCCCTCCCGCCGATCGACGAGGAGACGGTCGCGCTGCGGATCCCCGATCCGCCGCCCATATCGGCTTCTGCGGGCACAGCAGTCCCTTCGGGCACCGGAACCCCGGGAGGCGGCCGAGCGGCCCGCAGAAAGGCAGCCAAGCGGCGTGGCGGGCGGCACGGCGGCGCACCGGAGACCGCGCTGCCGGAGAACACCGCACCGGGCATCGGCCCGGGCACCGCACCGGGCCGGCCGCTCTCCCGGGTCGAGGCCCGTCGGCAGCAGCGGTTGCGCAAGCCCAGCCCGGCCGTCGTGGCGAGCCGGGCGATAGGCGAGGTGTTCATCACCACCGGTGTGCTGATGCTGCTGTTCGTCACGTACCAGCTGTGGTGGACGAACGTCCGCGCCCACGCGCAGGCGGGCAAGGAGACCAGCAGCCTCCAGCAGGACTGGGCGAGCGGCAAGCGCGCGCCGGGTGTCTTCGCGCCGGGCCAGGGCTTCGCCATCCTGCACATCCCCAAGCTGGACGTGGTGGCGCCGATCGCCGAGGGCGTCAGCAACAAGAAGGTCCTCGACAAGGGGATGGTCGGGCACTACGGCGAGGGCGCGCTGAAGACCGCGATGCCGCAGGACAAGACCGGCAACTTCGGGCTGGCCGCGCACCGCAACACGCACGGCGAGCCGTTCCGGTACATCAACAAGCTGGCGGCCGGTGACGCGGTCGTCGTCGAGACGCAGGACGAGTACTACGTGTACAAGGTGACGTCGATGCTGCCGGTGACGGCGCCGAGCAACGTGAGCGTGCTGGACCCGATCCCGAAGGGTTCGGGTTTCACCAAACCGGGCCGCTACATCACACTCACCACCTGCACACCGGAGTTCACCAGCAAGTACCGGTTGATCGTGTGGGGCAAGATGGTCGAGGAACGCCCGCGCAGCAAGGGCAAGCCAGACGCGCTCGTCGAGTAGGGGCAGAGGAACAGTGGCAGCGACCGCCGACGACACCGAAGAGCAGACCGACGCGCCGGAGGCGGCGCCCGCCGCGGGCCGTCGGCCGACCGGCCGGATCGCCATGGCGGTCAGCGTCTTCGGCGAACTCCTCATCACGGCGGGCCTGGTGCTCGGCCTGTTCGTCGTCTACTCGCTGTGGTGGACGAACGTGATAGCGGACCGCAAGGCCGACCGGGCGGGCGACAAGGTCCGGCAGAGCTGGGCCCAGCCGGACACCGGTCCCGGCGCGCTGAACACGAAGAACGGCATCGGCTTCCTGCACGTGCCGTCGATGAAGAACGGCGAGGTCCTCGTCGAGAAGGGCACGTCGACGGACGTCCTGAACAACGGCGTGGCCGGCTACTACACCGACCCGGCCAAGGCCACGCTCCCCACCACCGGCAAGACCGGCAACTTCACCCTCGCCGCCCACCGCGACGGCCACGGCGCCAAGTTCCACAACATCGACAAGGTGAAGGTCGGCGACCCGGTCGTCTTCGAGACCCGTGACGACTGGTACGTCTACAAGGTCTACGACATCCTCCCCGAGACCTCGAAGTACAACGTCAAGGTCCTCTCCCAGGTCCCCAAGGAATCCGGCAAGTCCAAGCCGGGCCACTACATCACCCTGACGACCTGCACTCCGGTGTACACGAGCCGGTACCGGTACGTGGTGTGGGGGGAGCTGGTGCGGGTGCAGAAGGTGGACAGCGAGCGGACGCCGCCGAAGGAACTGCGCTGACTGAGTTCCTGCAAGGAACTCAGTCGCCTAGCATGGCGAAGGCCCGAAGCCGCAACCATCCTTTGCGACTTCGGGCCTCCGCACGTCGCATCCTGCCTACTCCAGAACCTTCAGCGGTTCTCCGGTGCTCCAGTCCTCCAGGGCTCCCCGGTGTACGGCGGTGATCCCGGCTTCGGCGGCGATGTCCAGGGCCTCTGGTGTGAAGGGGCACGTCGCTACGTAGAGCGCCACGTCCGCGCTGTACAGCACCTTCGCCGCCCCGATGAACTTCTGGACCTCGGGGCTGGTGATGTTGAGGTAGGGCGCGAACCTCTTGCACTGGACGACGAGGCGCCGTCCGTCGGCCGTGAGTCCGATGATGTCGACGCCCCGGTCACCATGACCGCCCTGTACGACGACGTTGGTGCAACCGTCGCGGATCAGCAGTTTGGCGATGTGTCGCTCGAAGGTGCGGCCGTTCATGGCGTCCATGGCGGCCATGACTCCGACGGCGGGGCGGTCGTCCCGGATCCCTTCGAGCCTCTTCAGGCGTGTGTGGTGCTGGTGGAGCCGCCGCTCGATGCGCTGGACTCCTGCCCGCAGGGCGATCAGCTCCTTGCGATGCTCTCCCGATGTTTCGATCAGGGCGTTGAACATCGGGACGACGGTCTTTCCGAGGATGTGCGTGATGCGCTGGTCGATCCGGTCGTCGAGAACCCGGAGGTCTGTTGAGGTGGAGTTTTCCACAGGCTGTGTACGGGCCAGGTTCTCCATGTCGAGGAGGTAGACGCGCACCTGACGTGCGACTTCGCTCTCGCGGAGCAGCATGGCGACGTTGAGGACGGCGCGACGGGACCAGAGGGCCAGGCTGGAGCGGGGTTGTGGGCCGTCATAGGAACTCAAGTGGAGTTCCTTAAATTCTCGCAGTTCAGGACCGCGGAGTACACGCAAGCCGTTGGATTCCAGCTCCTGCCTGTGACGACTGAGAAGGTTGTTGATGACTGTCTCAGCGACCTCGAAGTACGCCGCCACCATCGCTGTAGTCACATGCATTCCGTCCGGCAGCAGCGACAGCGCCTTCACCCTGTCGAGGACGTCGGTGCGGTCCAGCACGCTGTCGCGCAGGCTCTGCGATTCCAGTAGTGCCGATTCGTTGATCACGCTCTGCCCTTTCGATCGTGGTGTGGCCGTACGGCCAGGGCAGAGCTGCGAGTCCCCACCCGATCTGATCAACGACCTGTCGAGTGGGAAGGCACGATCGATACCAGAGCAGATGTTCCCAGGGAGGGCGACCGGCGCGAACCGCCCAGACTCGTGTCGAAGTGCTCGGCCCCGCCGAGCCGAAGCTCGGCGGGGCCGAGGAGTGCCTGCCAGGGCTGACCAGGAGCGTCCGCCCTGACAGGCTCTTTCGTCGCTGCGTGTCGAACGTCAGCCGAAGGTACCGCCGAAGAAGTTGGTACCGCCGTTGTTGTTCCCGCCGTTGTTTCCGGTGCTCACCGTGGTCAGGGTGATCTGGGTGTTGCCGGGGTCGTTTTCGCCGGTGTTGGGCTGCGGGTCCTGGTTGGTGACGATCGCGTTGTCGCTGGAGTCGCCGTTGAACTGGATGTTGGTGAAGCCGTTCGCCTGCAGGGTCTGCTTGGCCTGCTTCACGGTCTGGCCGATCACGCTCGGCACGGCCGTCTGCTGCTGGGCCTTGCCGATCTGGATGTTCACCGAGGAGTTCTTCTTGACCTGGGTGCCGGCCACCGGGTCGGTCGAGACGACCTTGCCGACCTGGTTGGGGTCCGTGGTGTCCACCTCGGTGCAGTTGCCGGTCAGGTTGTTGGCCGTCATCTGCGCCTTGGCGTCGTCACAGCTCCTGCCGGTGACATCGGGGACCGTCGCCTTCTCCTCGGCCTTGGCGACGGTGAGGGTGATCGTGGTGCCCTTCTCCACTTCCGCGCCGAGGACCGGATCCTGCTCCAGGACGGTGCCCGGGTCCTCACCGGAGACCTGCTGCTTCGTCTTGACGACGAACTTGTACTTGTCGCCCTCAAGCGTCGTCTTGGCGTCGTCGATGTTCTGGCCGACGACACTCGGTACGACCACCTTTGGCGCGCCGGTCGACACCACCAGGTTGACCGTGTCGCCCTTGTTCACGTCCGTGCCGGGCTTCGGGTCCTGGTCGCAGACGCTGCCCTTCGGCGCGTTCTCGCAGGCCTTCTTGGTCGGTGTCCCCAGCTTCAGGCCGGAGTTGACGGCCATCTTCTGTGCGTCCGTGTAGGTCTGGCCGATGAAGTTCGGGGCGGCGAAGGGCTTGTCCGTTCCGCCCCCGCCGAACGCCCACTTGCCGATCAGGATCGCGCCGACCAGCACCAGGATCCCCGCGACCACGAGCAGGATCGTGGAGGTGTTGTTCTTCTTCTGCTGGCGGCGGCGGTCCGGGCGGTCGTCGTAGCCGTAGCCGCCGTCGTCCGGGTTCATCGGGGGGAGCATGGTGGTGGCGCCGGCGTCGGCGCGCATGGCCGTGGTGGGCATGTCGTCCGGGTAGCCGCCGTAGCCGACGGAGCCCATGGCCGCGGTGGCCGCGACCGGCTGGCCGTCCAGGCAGGCCTCGATGTCGGCGCGCATCTCGTCGGCCGACTGGTACCGGTAGTTCGGGTCCTTGACCAGGGCCCGCAGGACGATGGCGTCCATCTCCGGGGTGATCTCGGGGTCGAAGACCGATGGCGGCTGTGGTTCCTCGCGGACGTGCTGGTAGGCGACCGCGACCGGGCTGTCGCCCACGAACGGCGGTCGTACCGTCAACAGCTCGTAGAGGAGGCAACCCGTCGAGTAGAGGTCCGAGCGGGCGTCGACCTGCTCGCCCTTCGCCTGCTCCGGGGAGAGGTACTGGGCGGTGCCGATGACGGCCGCCGTCTGGGTCATGGTCATGCCGGCGTCGCCCATGGCGCGGGCGATGCCGAAGTCCATGACCTTGACCTGGCCGTTGCGCGTCAGCATGACGTTCGCCGGCTTGATGTCACGGTGGACGATGCCGCTGCGGTGCGCGTACTCCAGGCCCTGGAGGATGCCGATGGTCATCTCCATCGCGCGCTCGGGCAGCAGCTTGCGCCCGGAGTGCAGCAGCTCGCGCAGCGTCGAGCCGTCCACGTACTCCATGACGATGTACGGGATCGAGACCCCGTCGATGTAGTCCTCGCCCGTGTCGTAGACCGCGACGATCGCGGGATGGTTGAGCGAGGCGGCCGACTGGGCCTCCCGGCGGAACCGGGCCTGGAAGGACGGATCGCGCGCGAGGTCCGCGCGCAGCGTCTTCACCGCCACCGTGCGGCCGAGCCGCGTGTCATGGGCGAGGTAGACCTCCGCCATGCCACCACGGCCGAGCACGTGGCCCAGCTCGTACCGGCCGCCGAGGCGACGCGGCTCTTCCATAGTTCCCTACCAGCCCTCTCCGTCGGTCCCGACCGGCACGGGTGTGCGGTCGGAGGCTGCCGTCCGGGCCTACCGTACCCGGCTGTGTTTGTGTGACCTGGCCAAGCCCGTAACCCGATACAGGACCGGTATGTCAACGTGCACCGATGTGAAGGGGACGTGAGCGGGGTCACTTCTTGCTGTTGATGACCGCCTCCATCACGCTCTTCGCGATCGGGGCCGCGAGGCCGCCGCCGGAGATGTCGTCACGGTTGGCCTGGTCGTCCTCGATCACCACGGCGACGGCGACCGGCTTGCTGCCGTCGGGGAGCTTGGCGTACGAGATGAACCAGGCGTACGGGTTCTCGCTGTTCTCCACACCGTGCTGGGCGGTACCGGTCTTGCCGCCCACCGTGACGCCGTTGATCTGCGCGTTCGTACCGGTGCCCTCCTTGACGACCGTCTCCATCATGGACTGGAGGACCTGGGCGTTGGAGGAGGACAGCGGCTGGCTCATCTCCTCGGGCTCGGTCTGGGAGATGGTGTCGAGGTTCGACGACTGCAGCTTGTCGATCATGTACGGCTTCATCAGCTTGCCGTCGTTGGCGACCGCGGAGGCGACCATGGCCATCTGCAGCGGGGTCGCGGCGGTGTTGTACTGGCCGATCGAGGAGAGCGCGGTCTGCGACTGGTTCATGTTGTCGGAGAAGACCGAGGCGCTGGAGCGGACCGGGGTGAACTGCTCCGAGTCGAAGCCGAACTTCTTGGCCTCGGCGAGCATCTTGTCGTTGCCGAGGTCGGCGCCGATCTTGCCGAAGACGGTGTTGCAGGAGTAGCGCAGCGCGACTCGCATGGTCGCGTTCTTGCAGGGGATGCTGCCCTCGTTCTTCAGCTCGGTCGTGGTGCCGGGCATGACGTAGGGCAGCGGGGACTTCGTGGCCTCGTCGGCGGAGCTGTACAGGCCGTTCTGGAGCGCGGCCGCGGCCGTGACGACCTTGAAGGTGGAGCCCGGCGGGTAGGTCTCGCGCAGCGCCCGGTTCAGCATCGGGTCGTTCGGGTTGTATTTCTTCTGCAGCTTCTTCCAGGCCTCGGCGTCGGTGTCCGAGGTGCCGGCGAAGGCGGAGGGGTCGTACGACGGGTAGGAGGCGAGGGCCAGGATCTTGCCCGTGGCGGGGTCGAGGGCGACGACCGCGCCCTTGCCGCCCTGCTTCTTCAGCCCGTTGTAGGCGGCGCTCTGGGCGGCCGCGTTGAGGGTGGTGACGACGTTGCCGCCCGACTTCTGCTTGCCCGTGATCATGTCGAGGGTGTTGCGGAAGAAGAGCCGGTCGTCGTTGCCGGTGAGGATGCCGTCCTCGAGGCTCTCCAGCTGGTTGGCGCCGAAGGCCTGGGAGGCGTAGCCGGTGACCGGCGACCACATGGGGCCGTTCTTGTAGGTGCGCTTGTACTTCAGGTCGTTGAGGCCGGAGGAGCCGGACGCCGTGGAGCCGGTGATCGGGTTGCCGTCGACGATGATGTCGCCGCGCGGGGTGGAGTAGCGGGCGATCGTGACGCGGCGGTTGGCGGGGTCCTCGCGGAGGGTGTCGGCCTTGACGTACTGGAGCCAGTTGTCGCGCAGCAGCAGGGTCAGGACCAGGAAGCCGCAGAAGATCGCGATCCGGCGCAGGGGCTTGTTCATGAGGGGCGGACCACCTGGGTCATCTCGGCGTCGGGGTTGGCGGCGGGGGCCGGGGCCGGTCGGCGGGCGGTGTCGCTGATGCGGATGAGCACGCCGATGAGCGCCCAGTTGGCGATCACGGAGGAACCGCCGTACGCGAGGAACGGCATCGTCATACCGGTGAGCGGGATGAGCCCCATCACACCGCCGGCGACGACGAAGACCTGGAGGGCGAAGGCGCCGGAGAGGCCGACGGCGAGCAGCTTGCCGAAGGGGTCGCGGGCGGCGAGGGAGGTGCGCACACCGCGTTCGACGATCAGGCCGTAGATGAGCAGGATCGCCATGATGCCGGCGAGGCCCAGTTCCTCGCCGAAGGTGGCGAGGATGAAGTCGGAGTTGGCGGCGAACCGGATCAGGTCGGAGTGGCCCTGGCCGAGGCCGGTGCCGAGGGTGCCGCCGGAGCCGAACGCCCACAGCGCCTGCATGGCCTGCTCGGAGTGGCCGGCGACGCCCTGCCGGGAGAGCGTGTACTCCTTCATCGGGTCGAGCCAGGCCTGGACACGCTGCTGCACGTGCGGTTCGAAGCTGGCCACGCCGACCGCGCCGGCCGCCGACATCAGCAGACCGAAGACGATCCAGCTGGTCCGCTCGGTGGCGACGTACAGCATGATGATGAACATTCCGAAGAACAGCAGCGAGGTACCGAGGTCGGTCTCGAACACCAGGATGAGGATCGAGATGAACCAGACGACCAGGATCGGGCCCAGGTCGCGGCCGCGCGGCAGGTACAGCCCCATGAAGCGGCGGCTGGCGAGCGCGAGGGCGTCCCGCTTGACCATCAGGTAGCCGGCGAAGAACACCGCGAGGACGATCTTCGCGAACTCACCTGGCTGGATGGTGAAGCCGCCGATGGAGATCCAGATCTTGGCGCCGTAGACGTTCAGGCCGAGGCCCGGGACCAGCGGGAGCAGCAGCAGGAAGAGCGCGGCCACCATGGAGATGTAGGTGTAGCGCTGGAGTGCTCTGTGGTCCTTCAGGAAGATCAGGACGACGATGAACAGCGCGATGCCCATCGCGGTGTACAGCAGCTGGTTGGTGGCCTTGCCGCCCGAGACGTGGATCGACTGGAGCAGCTTGGACTGGTCGAGTCTCCAGATGACGACCAGACCGAGGCCGTTGAGCAGGGTGGCCAGCGGCAGCAGCAGCGGGTCCGCGTAGGGGGCGAACTTGCGGACGACGAGGTGGGCGACGGCGGCAAGGAGGCCGAGGCCGAGTCCGTAGCTCAGCAGTCCGGCGGGGACCTTGTCGTTGATGGCCAGGCCCACGTTGGCGTAGGCGAACACCGGGATGACGACGGCGAACACCAGGAGCGCGAGCTCGGTGTTGCGCCGGCTCGGGGTGCCGATGGAGCCGATCGTGGACGTGTGGTTCGTCGACGTGTTGGTAGTACTGCTCATCGTGTGACGGGGCCTCTCACGGCTTGCCTGCTACTGCTTACCGCACAGCGAGACGACCTTCTGCTCATCCTCCGAGAGGGTGGGGCCGGGGCTGGGGGTCGCTGAGGGGGACGGGGACGGTGACGCCGTGGAGGACGCCGAGTTCGACGGTGTGGGCGAGGCCTTGGACGTGAGAGAGGTCTTGGTGGTTCCCGTGGTGCCTCCGGCCTCGCCCTGGCCGGTCTTGGAGTTGGTCTTGGACTCGGCGGTGGTGCGCTCCGACTCCTTCTTGCAGGCGGAGGCCTGCACGGCCAGCTCCTGGACCTTCGACCGGGCGTCCTTGAGCCCGCCCTCGGCGATGGTCGCCTTGACCTGCTTCTGCTGGTAGGGCGGCAGGTACTTGAGTTCGATCTCGGGGTGGTCCGTCTCCACCTTCGACAGCGACACCCAGGCCAGGTCCTGGCTGATGCCCTGGTAGAGCGCGACGTGCTCGCCGTTGGCGCCGACGTAGTACTGCGTCTGCGTCCAGCGGTAGCCGCCGTACAGGCCCCCGCCGAGCACGGCGAGGGCGAGCACACTGTAGAAGGATCTCTTCAGCCACTTGCGGCCCTTGCGGGGCTTGACGAAGTCGTCGTCGGTGTAGTCGCCGAAGCTGTCGGTGGGGACGTAGCCGGTGGTGTCGCCGGAGCCGGGCGGGCCGAACTCGCCGCCGCCGTGGCCCTGCCGGCCGAGGTTGGCGGCGCGGCCCGCCGGGGTCTGCATGTAGCCGTTGTCGTGCAGGTGGTGCTGGTTCTCGGCGACCGCGCCGACCACGACCGGGGTGTCGGAGAGCTGGCCTGCGAGGGTGTCGCCGGTGTCCAGGTCGAGGACGTCCGCGATGATGACCGTGATGTTGTCGGGGCCGCCGCCGCGCAGCGCGAGCTGGATCAGCTCCTGCACGGTCTCCTGCGGGCCCTGGTAGCTGGCGAGGGTCTCCTCCAGGGTCTGGTGGGAGACGACCCCGGAGAGCCCGTCGGAGCAGATGAGATAACGGTCACCCGCGCGCACCTCGCGGATGGAGAGGTCCGGCTCGACGTGGTCGCCGCTGCCGAGCGCGCGCATGAGCAGTGAGCGCTGCGGGTGGGTGGTGGCCTCTTCCTCGGTGATCCGGCCCTCGTCGACGAGCCGCTGCACCCAGGTGTGGTCCTGGGTGATCTGCGTGAGCACCCCGTCACGGAGCAGGTACGCGCGAGAGTCGCCGACGTGCACGAGACCGAGCCGCTGCCCGGTCCACAGCAGGGCGGTGAGGGTGGTCCCCATGCCCTCCAGCTGCGGGTCCTCCTCCACCATGGCGCGCAGCTGGTCGTTGGCGCGCTGCACGGCGTGGCCGAGGGAGGTGAGGATGTCGGAGCCGGGCACGTCGTCGTCGAGCGTGACCAGGGTGGAGATCACCTCGGACGAGGCGACCTCGCCCGCGGCCTGGCCGCCCATGCCGTCGGCGATGGCGAGCAGGCGGGGACCGGCGTAACCGGAGTCCTCGTTGCCCTCCCGGATCATGCCTTTGTGCGATCCGGCGGCGAAGCGCAGTGACAGACTCATGCGCACCTCGCCCGTCGGCTCCGGGTACATCCGCACGGTGCCCACCCTCCGGTCGGGAGCGCGCCGGGGACCGGCGTCCGGTCCGCCGCTGCGTGCTCGCTCCGCTCGCGCCTATCCATGATGTAGCACTACTTCCGCAGCTCGATGACGGTTTTGCCGATGCGGATCGGCGCGCCCAGCGGGATCGGCGTGGGAGTCGTCAGCCGGGACCGGTCCAGGTAGGTGCCGTTGGTCGAGCCGAGGTCCTCGACGATCCACTGGCCGTCGCGGTCCGGGTAGATCCTGGCATGCCGGCTGGAGGCGTAGTCGTCGTCCAGCACGATCGTCGAGTCGTGGGCGCGGCCGAGGGTGATGGTCTGGCCCTGGAGCGCGACCGTCGTACCGGTGAGGGTGCCCTCGGAGACGACCAGCTTGGTGGGGGCGTTACGGCGCTGGCGGCCGCCGGCCGCGGGCTGCTGGCCGCGCTGCTGCGGGGGCGCGGCCTGCTGCCGGGCGGCGGGCTGCTGCCGGCGCCCTTCTTCCCTACGCGATCCGCGCTGGGTGACGCGCGTACCGAACAGGTCGCTGCGGATGACCTGCACGGCCACGATCACGAACAGCCACAGTACGGCCAGGAAACCCAGCCGCATGACCGTGAGGGTCAGCTCTGACATTGCCCCCGCTTCACCCTTCGGCTTGCCGGTAAATGATGGTGGTGCTGCCCACGACGATCCGCGAGCCGTCGCGGAGCGTAGCGCGGGTGGTGTGCTGCCCGTCCACCACGATGCCGTTGGTGGACCCGAGATCCTGGATCGTCGAGGGCGTTCCGGTCCGGATCTCGCAGTGCCGGCGGGAGACGCCGGGGTCGTCGATCCGCACGTCGGCCTCGGTGCTGCGGCCCAGCACGAGCGTCGCGCGGGAGATCTGATGGCGGGCGCCGTTGATCTCGATCCAGTAGCGGGTGCGGGAGCCGGGCGCCGGGGCGCCGACGGGACCCGAGGGCGGCCGCTGGGCGGCCGGCTGGGTCGGCTGCGGGTACCCGTAGCCGCCGGGGCGGGCGCCGGGCGGCGGGGCGCTCGGCATCGGCGGGGCGGCGGCGCTCTGCTGCGGGTAGCCGTAGCCGCCGGGGCGCTGCGGGGCACCGCCCGCCGGGGCGCGCTCGGGGGCCTGCTGGTTGCTGGACGAGGCGAGCGTGCGGCTGCGCACCCGGTACAGACCGGTGTCGAGGTCGTCGGCCTTCTCCAGGTTGACCTTGATCGGCCCCATGAAGGTGTAGCGCTGCTGCTTGGCGTAGTCGCGGACCATCCCGGCGAGCTCGTCGCCGAGCTGCCCGGAGTAGGGGCTGAGCCGCTCGAAGTCGGGCGCGCTCAGCTCCACGATGAAGTCATTGGGTACGACGGTCCGGTCCCGGTTCCAGATGGTCGCGTTGTTGTCGCACTCGCGCTGCAGCGCGCCGGCGATCTCCACGGGCTGGACCTCGGACTTGAACACCTTGGCGAAGGTGCCGTTGACCAGACCTTCGAGACGCTGCTCGAACTTCTTCAGGACTCCCACAGGGCACCTCCTCTGTCGCCTTGCCCGTACTGCCTGCCGTTGCCGTTACCGCTCACTGATCGTATCTACGCGCCCGGCAATCAGCCGGTTCCCCCAGCGGCCCCCCTTCGAACTCCTCGGCGTGCTTCTCCCGCCGGGATCGGCGCTCGTTCTGCCATGGATCGTAGAGGTGGCCCACGACCAGTGTCCCGCACCTGACTGTGGACCCGATCCGTCTCCTGGACAGATGGGCTCGACCGGTACGAGGTTGATACGCGAACGCCGACTGCTCGGTACGTGATCACCAGGTGAGCGCTGCCCCGGGACAAGGGATGTGAACCCACCCTGCCCCACGTGCTAGTGTTCTCGATGTCGGAAGGGGCCAGCCCGAAGGAAACAACGGGGCTGAAGCCGGAAGACACACCCAATGCGCGGGTGGCGGAATAGGCAGACGCGCTGGATTCAGGTTCCAGTGCCCGCAAGGGCGTGGGGGTTCAACTCCCCCCTCGCGCACAGAGAGATACCGATGAGACGGGTCTCCACCGGTGACGGAAGTCACGGTGGGGGCCCGTTTCTCGTTGTGCTGTGATCGTCCGTGGCTGTCCGTCGGCTGTGAGGCATCGCACAGCCTTGTCAAGGCGTGCCGGAGCTCCCCTGCTCGTGAGCTATCTCACGGGTGTGCCTGTCCTGAGTGTGCTGCGGTGCCGCGGATGCGGCGGGAGCCTGCGGATTCGACGCCCTCGGCGAGAGGGATCTCGGCGTGGCCGTCGCAGTCGACTGGCACGGGAGGCGGCGGCGGGCCACGATGGGCGGCAGCCGGAGGTCGCCGTCGGCGTCATCGGGCGTCCGGGCTCAGAGCAAGAAGGGGTTCGTCACAGTGATCGACACGGACGAGCTGGCCGAGCGGAACGCCGGGTTCGCCGACGGCGGGTCCTTCGCCGGCCTCAGGCTCATGCCCAGCGGCAGTCTGACGGTCATCGGATGCGTCGACCCCCGTGTCGACCCGTCCGACGTGCTCGGGCTCAAGCTCGGCGAGGCGGCGGTGATCCGCAACGTCGGAGGGCGGGTCGCGCCCGCGACGCTCCGGACGCTGGAGATGCTCTCGAAGGTCGTCCAGGCCCGCACGGCCGGCCCTCGCCCGGGCGCCGTCCACTATGCGGTCCTGCACCACACCGACTGCGGGATCACCGACCTGGCCGCGTTCCCCGAGCTGCTGGCCGACTACTTCGAAGTTCCGGCCGGGGACCTGGACGCCAAGGCGGTCACCGACCCGGTCGCCGCCGTGCGCGTCGACGTCGAAGTCCTCAAGCGGAGGCTTCCGGCCGGAGTCTTCGTCTCAGGGCTCGTGTACGACGTGGCGACCGGGCTCATCGACGTCGTCGTCCCGCCCGCGCGAGTGGACGCATGAAGCATGTGTGACGATCACGGGCACTCGGCGGCCGAGGCGGCGTGGTCGGCGCCTCGCCTCGCGGAGGGACCGGCTGTCGACCCGGTGACGCTGCCCGAGGTCGACGAGGTCAGGGTCACGACGCTGGTCGACAACACCTACGACGCCCTGCTGGCCTCTGCCGAAGGCGTCACCCGGGCGCCGCTGGGCGCCGGGTGGACCGCGGCGCGGCAGTTCGCCGGCGGCGAGGCCCTTGCCGGGCTGCGTGCCGAGCACGGCTTCTCCGCCCTGGTCACCGTCCGGAGCGGGAACGCGAGCAGCACGCTGCTGTTCGACACCGGCGCGTCGCCGGACGGGCTGGCGGTGAACGCCGAGCGTCTCGGTGTCGATGTCGGCGGCCTGCAGGGCGTCGTGCTCAGCCACGGACACTTCGACCACGCGGGCGGCTTCGACGGCCTGGCCCGGCTGCGCGGGCGCTCCGGCCTGCCGCTGACCGTCCACCCCGCGGTCTGGACCCGCCGCCGCCTGGCACTGCCCGCCGGTCAGGGGCTGGAGATGCCCACGCTGTCACGGGGCGCCCTGGAACGCGAAGGGTTCGAGGTGATCGAGCGGCGGCAGCCGTCGCTGCTGGCCGGCGGCATCCTGATCACCGGCGAGGTGGACCGCGTCACCGAGTTCGAGCACGGCATGCCGCCGGCGCACCAGGCCTGGGACGGGAACGGCTGGCGGCACGACCCCGCCGTCATCGACGACCAGGCACTCGTCGTCAACGTGCGCGGCCGGGGACTCGTCGTCATCACGGGGTGCGGTCACGCCGGAGTGGTCAACATCGTCCGCCACGCCATGAGACTGACCGGCGTCGGTGAACTGCTGGCCCTCCTCGGCGGCTTCCACCTGAGCGGCCCCGCCTTCGAGCCGGTCATCGGCCCGACGGTGGATGCGCTCACCGAACTCGCACCCGAACTGATCGTCCCCGGTCACTGCACCGGCTGGCGCGCCCAGCACGCCCTCGCCGCGGCGCTCCCGGACGCATGGGTGCAGACCAGCGTCGGAACCACCTGCACACTCGGCGCCCCACAGGGGGCTGATGGCTGATCCCGGCACAACCGGCGGTCAGTGCGGGTGGTCGTGGTGGTCGTGGTGGTCGTGGTGGTCGGAGTCGTCGGAGTCGTCGGAGTGGTCACGGTGGTCGTGGCCCGGGGCGCGTCGGGCCAGGGAGCGGGCGCGTGCGGTGACCTCGTCCGTGGTCACGGCGCACAAGCCCGTGAGCACATCCTCCAGGGCGGCCAGCCAGAGCCCGTAGTAGTCGTACGGTTCGTCCCGCTCCGCCGAGCCTTCCCAGGCGGCGATCCGGGCGATCAGCGCGGCCTGGAAGTCCGGCCAGGTGAACGCTCCCGCGTCGTACAGGGTGACGGCCATCCCGAAGGCGCGGCTCTCCCACGGCTCGGCGAACACCAGCTCGCCGTTGGAGCGGGGCGGTGCGGCGGGGCCCTCGATGTCCAGCGGTGCGCTCATGGTGCCGCCACCTTGGCCACGCCGACCATCGCGTCCCTCGTCACCAGAGGCGCGAGTTCCTCCTCGGTCAGGTGCTCGGTGCCGGACGGCCGCTCGGGCAGCACCAGCCAGCGCACCTCGCTGGTGGAGTCGCGGACGGTGATCCGAACGTCGTCGCCCAGCTCGAGTCCCATCTCGGCCAGCACCGCGCGCGGTTCCCTCACCACCCGGGCGCGGTAGGCGGGATCCTTGTACCAGCTCGGTGGCAGGCCGAGCACCGGCCAGGGGTAGCACGAGCACAGCGTGCAGACCACCACGTTGTGCGTGGTCGGGGTGTTCTCCACCACGACGATGTGCTCGCCCTGGAACCCTCCGAAGCCCAGCTCCTTGATGGCGGCCGTGCCGTCCTCGAGCAGCCGGCGACGGTACTCGGGGTCCGTCCAGGCCCTGGCGACGACCTTCGCGCCGTTGAGCGGGCCGATGGTGGTCTCATAGGTGGTGATGAGCCCGTCCATCGCCTTCGGGTCGATCAGGCCCCGCTCGGTGAGCAACTGCTCGAGCGCCTCGGTGCGCAGGGCCGGGGGAAGGCGCTCGGCCGATCCGACGGTGGTCGTCATGAGGGGGTCTCCAGATAACTCTCGAACAGTTCCACGGTGACTTCGAACGGCTCGGCGTCGGTGCCCCACAGGTCATGTGAGTCGAAGCGCACCGAGTAGACGTACTGC
Source organism: Streptomyces sp. NPDC001714 (assembly GCF_042892755.1). Classification (NCBI taxonomy): domain Bacteria; kingdom Bacillati; phylum Actinomycetota; class Actinomycetes; order Kitasatosporales; family Streptomycetaceae; genus Streptomyces; species Streptomyces sp. NPDC001714. The sequence continues at coordinate 313,700 of NZ_JBIAUL010000003.1, read as the reverse complement.
GGGTTCTCGCCCAGGAAGTGCGCGTTGGTGTCCGGCAGCACGCCGGCGGGCTGGATGATGTCGACGACGCCGGCATGCCCTCGCACATAGCGCGGGAGTCTGGTGTGGCCGGGCGGCGACATGTCCTTGGCGCGGACGCGCTCGCCGACGGCGAAGGCGGGCGCGGTGTCGACGGAGCGCAGCGTGCCCTCGGCGGCCGGCGCGTAGTCGGGCCTGGCCGGCTCCGGGACCGGGGGCTCCGCCACGTGCTCGCCGCGGAGGTTGCGGGCGCGGGCGTCGACCGCACCGGGTGCCAGGACGGCGCTGTCGAGGAGTCTCAGCTCCCCGGCGTTGAGCCAGCGCCCGTAGTAGCCGTCGTCGATGTAGTGCGCTCGGTCCAGGCGCTCCAGCGCGTGCCGGAAGGAGTCCAGGTTTCCCCCGGACACCCGGTTCGAGAGGATCGCGAGCGCGAATGCCCGGCCCTCCCAGGGCTCTGCGAAAACAGGCTCGTCCCGTCTCGGCGGATGCACGGAACCCCAGCCCGGGGCTCCTCCCATGTCGGCAATACCATCCATGGCCGGACCTCTCTTTTGCCGACAATAACGGGCATAGCTAGACGAATTTTATTCGGGTGACGTCTCCGGCGTCACGGTGCGAGCTCCGCCCCGGCCCGCTGGCCGCGGCGCCTGCCGCGGATGCGTCGGGCCCATCGCCGTCACCCCGGTTGCGGCCTGCTCGCGCGGGTCGCAGGCTGCCCCCATGGACTACAGCCCGGAAACAGGCGTGCGGCCCGTCCTGGTGACCGGTGCTGCGGGCAGCGTCGGGGCCGTCGGCAGGACCGTGGTCCACGGTCTTCGGCGCCGGGGCTTCCAGGTCCGCGCTCTGGTGCACCGGGACGACGACCGCGCCCAGGCGCTGCGCGCGACGGGCGCCGAAGTCGGGGTCGGGGATCTGACGCGTGCCCGTGATGTCGCCGACGCCCTCGACGGCTGCGGACGGATGTATTTCGGCATGGCCGTGTCGGCGCAGTACCTGCTGGCCGCGGTGACCACGGCGTCGGTCGCCCGCGCGTACGGGGGGCTGGAGGCGTTCGTGAACATGTCGCAGCTGACCGTCTCCGAGATGGACGCCACCAGCGGCTCCGAGTCGCATCAGCATCGTCAGCAGTGGCTGGTCGAGCAGGTTCTCGACTGGTCGGGCCTGCCCGTGGTCGAGGTCAGGCCCACCGTCTTCATGGAGAACCCGCTCTTCCGGGCCGTGTTCTCCTCGATCGCCGAGGACGGCACCATCAGGTGGCCCTTCGGGAAGGCGAAGACCTCCCCGATCGCGGCCGGTGACGTGGCCGCCGTCGTCGAGGAGATCCTGGCCGATCCGGCCCGGCACATCGGCCGGATCTACGAGCTGACCGGTCCCCGATCACAGGACGTCACCGCTCTGGCCGCGGAGATCTCCGATGCTCTGCGCCGGCCGGTCGGCTGCACCGACGTCCCGTTGCAGGAATGGCTCGACAACGATCTCAAGGCGCTGGGACTGCCGGACCATGTCTTCCAGCACATCTCCACCATGGCTCGCCTGCACGTGGCCGGCCGCTATGACCGCCAGGCGGACGGCGTGGCGGAGGTCACCGGGCGGCCCGCCGCAGGAGTGGCCGATTTCGTCCGCGAGAACCCCGAACTGTTCACTCGCTGAAGCCGCCTGCGGTCCGGGCCGCCGGGATCAGCCCGGTGGTCCACCAGGTCGTCGGGGCGCGGCGGGCGTGGTGCCGGGCCCGGCTCACTCCCGTACGCCCGCGAGTTCCGCCGCCCCTCGCCGCAGGGCGGGCCACGCGGTGGCGACGGCGGCGGCCGCGGCGAGGATCGCGCAGGCTCCGGCAGCCGCGCCCATGGCCGGCCACGGCAGCCGGACCGGGGCCGGCGCCGACAGCAGGCGCAAGGCCCGCCACATTCCCGCCAGTTCGAGGGCCGCGACCAGCAGCCCCAGCAGCGTCCCGACCGCGACCACCGCCAGCGCCTCGGTGCCGACCAGCCGCAGCACCTGCCCCCGGGTGGCCCCGGCCAGCCGCAGCGCGGCCAGCTCGCGCACCCGGTCGGCGGTGGCCATCACCATGGTGTTGACCAGGGAGATCCCGGTGTAGAGCAGCGCGATGCCGAGGACCAGGAGGAGGCCGAGCCGGGTGGTCCGGTCGGTCTGCGGGTGGGCCGCCGCGACCCACTGGTCCGCGGTGAGCACCCGTCCGCCGCTCGCCCGGACCGCCGCCCGCAGCCCGGCCGCCACCGCGCCCGCGTCCGCGCCGTCCCGCAGAGCCACGTCGACCCGGTCGACGGCCGCGCCCGAGGCGTTGGCCGGGGTCACGTACACGCCGTTGTCGCCGGTGCCCGTCCGCAGCACGGCGGCGACGCGCAACGTCCTGCTGGTGCCGTCGCCCAGCCACACCCGGACCCGCTGCCCCACGGTGTGCCGCTCCCACTCCTCGTTCACGATGATCGAGCCGTCGTCCAGACCGGTGACCCGGCCGGAGGCGAGCGGGAGGCGGGCGGTGGCCGCCAGCGCGGCCGGATCGGCGGCCCGGGCCTCGGATCTGATCAGGGCGACCCCGTCCTCCAGCACGTACACCGCGCTCGCCGAGGTCGCCGACACCTCGGCGCCCGGCACCGCGCGCACGGCCCGGAGCGTCGTCCCGTCGAACCCGGCGGCATCCGGGGGCGTGACGACGAAGGCCGCGGTGGTCCGGGCGCGGGTCTCGGCGGCCCGGGCCGCGTTCAGGTTCGCGACGGCACCGAGCAGCGAGCCCGTGAGGGCGACGGTCACCAGCACGGGCGCCGCGACGGCCGCCGTACGACGCACCCCGGCGGCCGCGTGCTCGCGCACCAGCAGCCCCGTGGCACCGGGGAGCCGGGCCGGGGCCCGGGTGAGCAGCCGGATCAGCGGACGGACCAGGACGGGCGCGAGCAGGGCGACCGCCGTGATCAGCACCATCGGCCGGCTCACATAGGTCTTGCGGTGCAGCAGGTCGCCGGGGTCGTCGAGGAGCAGCAGCACGGCCGCGGTCAGCGACAGGCCCGCACCGCACAGCAGGCGCCCCCGGGCCATCGGCCTGTCGTCCACGTCCGCCTCGCGCAACGCCTCCGTCGGCGCGGTCCGGCCCGCCCGCCAGGACGCGGCGGCCGCGCCCAGCAGGGCGACGAGCAGACCGGCCGAGAAGGCCGCGCCGTACGGCCAGGCGTGGCCGCGGATCCGGAACCAGCCCGGGGCGAGTCCGCCGTCGACGGTCCAGCGGGCGAGGCCGGGTGCGCCGTACCTGCCGAGCACGCAGCCCGCCGCCGAGGCGAGCACCCCGACCAGCAGGGCCTCGGCGAGCACCGTCCTGCGGAGCTGCCCGGGTGTCGCCCCGGCGGTACGCAGCAGGCCGAACTCGCGGCGGCGCTGGGCGACCGCGAAGGCGAAGGTGGACGCCACCACGAAGACCGACACGAAGGCCGTGACCCCGCCGGCGGTGCCGAACAGGGCGTTCAGCGCGGTCAGCGCCTCGCGGTCGCGGTCCGGGTCCGGGTCGGCGAGACGCCGGCCGTCGCCGGTGAGGACCTGTACGCCCGGGACGTCCCGCAGCGCGCTCCGTACCGCCGCCGGTCGCGCGGCGACGACCAACAGGGTGCTGCGGGGCGCCAGTCGCGCCGCCCGCGCGTCGGTGTAGAAGACGGCGTGCTCGAAGCCGCGGTCGGCGACCGTGCCGACGACGGTGACGCTGCCGTGATCCGTGCGGAGGGTGCGGCCGGGCTCCGCCCAGGTCCCGGTGACGACGACCTCGCGGGCGGTGCGGGGCGCACGGCCCGAGGTGATCTCGTACGACGCGAAGGCGGCGACCGGCCAGGGGTGCCCGACGAGATCGTCGGGCGCGTTCTCCGCGCGCACGGCGAAGGTGCGGTCGAGGGTGACCTTGCCGAGCCTCCTCAACTCGGCGACGGCGGTGGCGGGTACGGCCCGCGGCCGGGCGAGCTTCTGGGTGCGGGTGCCGATGGGGGTGGCGACCCGCAGGGTGTCGGCGCCCTTGACGACGACCCGGGCGGCGGCGAACCGCTCCGGGGCCCGGTGCGGGGCGTCCAGCGAGGAGGCGAGCGCCAGGCCCGTCACGGTGAGCAGGGCCACGCCCAGCGCGAGGGCGACGAAGCTGCCGACGAAGGTGACCCGGCGGGCGCGCAGGGTGCCCAGGGCGACGCTCAGCACGGCAGGGCCTCTGGCTTGGACGGCAGGGCCTCCGGCTTGGACGGCTGGGTCTGGGGGTTGGACGGTGGGGTCTGCGGGTTGGACGACGGGGTCTGCGGCTTGGACGGTGGGGTCTGCAGGTTGGACGACGGGGCCTCTGGCTTGGACGGCTGGGTCTGCGGGTTGGACGGTGGGGTTTGCGGCTTGGACGGTGGGGTCTGCGGGTTGGACGGTGGGGTCTGCGGCTTGGACGGCTGGGTCTGCGGGTTGGACGGTGGGGCCTCCGGCCTGAACGGCTGGGGCTCCTGCTCGGACGGCTTGGTTTCCGGCTCGGACGGCTTGGCCTCCAGCCTGGTCAGGTGGGTGGCGATGTCAGTGGCGGGCGCGCCGGTCAGTTCGCCGCCGACCCGGCCGTCGACGAGGAAGACGACGCGGTCGGCGTAGGAGGCGGCGACCGGGTCGTGGGTGACCATGACGGTCGTCCGGCCCTCGTCGTCCACCATGGCGCGCAGCAGCCTCAGCACCGTGCGGCCGGTCTGTGAATCCAGAGCGCCGGTCGGCTCGTCGCCGAACAGGACGTCGGGGCGGGTGATCAGGGCGCGGGCGAGCGCGACGCGCTGCTGCTGCCCGCCGGACAGCTCGCTCGGCCGGTGCCGGGCGCGGTCGGCGAGGCCGACCCGGTCGAGGACCTCGCGGACCCGGGCCCTAGGGGGGCGGCGGCCCGCCAGCCGCAGCGGCAACGCCACGTTCTGCTCGGCGGTGAGCGAGGGCAGCAGGTTGAACGCCTGGAAGACGAATCCGACGCGCTCCCGGCGCAGCAGGGTCAGCTTTCTCTCGCTCAGCCCGGTCAGCTCGGTCCCGCCCAGCAGGACGGACCCGGAGGTCGGCCGGTCGAGGCCCGCCGCGCACTGCAGCAGGGTCGACTTTCCGGAGCCGGACGGCCCCATGACGGCGGTGAACGTTCCCTTCGGAAAGTCCAGGGAGACTTCGTCGAGCGCGGTGACGGCGCGGTCGCCGGAGCCGTGACGTCTGCTGACGGAACGCAGGTTGATGGCGTCCATGGGTCCTCACTTGTCGGTTCGTCGGCGGCGGTACGGCCACGAAACCCTTCGGGGGCGGGGCGGCGCAGTGCGGCAGGACCGAGATCCGGGGTAGGGCCAGGCATACCCCTGCTCCGGCGGCTGGACGGATGGCCGCGTCCCCCGCCCGCCGCCTACGGTGACCGCATGCAGCCCCGTCCGCGCACCGTCTGGCAGGCCATGGCCGGTCCCGGCTTCCTGATCTCCTCCTGGCCCTGGCGGGCCGCCTGTTACCTGCTGACCGGCGCGGCGACCGGAGCCGTACTCCTCGTGGGTCTGGTGGCCGCGGTCACGGTCGGCGGGGTGCTCGTCGTCGCACTCGTCGGACTGCCACTGCTGCTCCTCACCGCGCTCGCGGGCCTTCCGGTGGCCTGGCTCGAACGGCACCGGCTGCTCCTGATCGACCGGGAGCGGGTGTACGACCCCCATGTCCGGCCGTCCGCCCCGGGACTGCGGGCGTGGCTCGCGACCCGGCTGCGGGAGCGGGCGACCTGGCGCGAACTCGGCCATGCGGTGCTGTTCGCGGGCCTGTTGTGGCCGGTGGACGCGCTCGCCGTGACGCTCGCGCTGCTCTGCCCGCTGTCGATGGCCGCCGCCCCGCTGCTGCTGGCCACGGCCGGCGGCGGCCGGGAGACGAAGGTGCTGAAGGCGTGGACGGTCACCGGCTGGCCGGCCGCTTTCGGCGTCGCGCTGGCCGGGGTGTTGCTGCTGGCCCTCGGCGGCTATGCGCTGGGCGTGGCGGCCGGTGCGCGGGCCGGTCTGGTCCGGCTGCTGATCGCGCCGCGCGAGGCCGAGTTGGGGGACAGGGTCGTCGAACTGGCGCAATCACGGGCGCGGTTGGTGGACGCCTTCGAGGCGGAACGGCGGCGCATCGAGCGCGATCTGCACGACGGGGCCCAACAGCGCCTGGTCGCCCTGTCCATGACCCTGGGCCTGGCCCGCCTGGACGCTCCGCCGGGACCGCTCGCCGACCAGCTCGCCAAGGCCCAGCGGGAGGCGGGCGAGGCGCTCGCCGAGCTGCGGGAGATCGTGCACGGGATCCATCCGAAGGTGCTGGCCGACCACGGCCTGGAGGCGGCGGTGGCGGATGCGGCGGATCGGACGGCCGTTCCTGTGGACGTCGGTCTCCGGTTGCCCGGGCGGCTGCCGGAGCCGGTCGAGGCGGCCGCGTACTTCGTGGTGCGGGAGGCGCTCGCCAACGTCGACCGGCACAGTGGTGCGCGCCGCGCCGAGGTGACCGGCGGGCACCGGGACGGCCGGCTGCACCTGGAGGTGCGCGACGACGGCCGCGGCGGCGCGGACGCCGGGGCGGGCAGCGGCCTCACCGGACTGGCGGACCGGGTGTCCGTCCTCGATGGCAGACTCTCCCTGTCCAGCCCGCCGGGCGGACCGACCCTGCTGCGTGTGGAGTTGCCGTGCGAGCCGATCGACCTCTGCGCGTAGTCCTGGCCGAGGACGGCGTGCTGCTGCGGGAGGGGATCGCGGGACTGCTGGGCCGGTTCGGTCATGAGGTGGTCGCCGCGGTGGGGGACGCGGAGGCGCTGGTGGCGGCGGTCGAGGAGCACGCGCCCGACGTCGTGGTGACGGACGTGCGGATGCCGCCGGGCTTCCAGGACGAGGGCCTGCAGGCGGCGGTGCGGCTGCGCGCGGCCCGGCCGGCGTTGCCGATCCTGGTCCTCAGCCAGTACGTGCAGCGCAGTTACGTCGCCGAACTCCTCGACTCCGGGGACGGGTCGGGCGTCGGGTACCTGCTCAAGGACCGGGTGGGGCAGGTGGCCGAGTTCGTCGCGGCGTTGGGGGAGGTGGCCGACGGGGGGACGGTGGTCGACCCCGAGGTGGTACGGCAACTGCTGCGCCGGCGCCGGGATCCGCTGGAGCGGCTGTCCCCGCGCGAGCGGGAGGTGCTCGCGCTGGTCGCCGAGGGGAAGTCGAACGGGGCGATCGCGAGAGAGCTGGTGGTTTCCGAGGCCGCGGTGGGCAAGCACATCGGGGGGATCCTGACGAAGCTGGACCTGCCGCCGGCGGAGGATTCGCATCGGCGGGTGCTGGCTGTGCTGGCTTATTTGAGGGCGTGACCTCTTCCTTCGGGGCGTTCAGTGGTGTTCTCGGCCGCGGGTGCGTCGTGGTTGCTCGCGCAGTTCCCCGCGCCCCAATTGAGATGGGCCCACCTGCTTGGGGGCGCGGGGAACTGCGCGAACAACCCCCACCGAGCGGTGGATACCCGACGGCACCGCCCCACCCTCCCCAAACCGTCCCGAAGTTATCCACAGGGTCTGACGTGTTTCGGCCCCCACCTGTACCGTCTCCACGAGTTGATGTTCGTGCGTGTGCGTGCGTGGAGTACGGGGGAGGCGGTCGACGTGACCGGACTGGAAGAGCTGACGGCGGTCGGCGGGCGCAAGCTGCCCGCGCCGAAGGGCTTTGCGCAGTGGCCTTCGCAGGGCTCCCCCAAGGAGGAGGGCAAGGCGCTGCGTGCGGCGGTGCCGCGCCGCGGCCATGACGCCCTGGACCTGGGCGGCTCCCGTCCCGACGCGGTCCGCGCGGTCGAGGAGTCCAACCGGGACCGCATACCCGAGCTGATCCCGATAAGGGTCGGCAGGATGGCGGCGAGCCCCTTCGCGTTCCTGCGCGGCTCGGCCGGCCTGATGGCGCACGACCTGGCCCGCACCCCGATGACCAGGATCGCCACCCAGATCTGCGGCGACGCCCACGCGGCCAACTTCGGCCTGTACGGCGACCCGCGCGGCGACCTCGTCATCGACCTGAACGACTTCGACGAGACGGTGCTCGGCCCCTGGGAGTGGGACCTCAAGCGGCTCGCCGCCTCCCTGGTGCTGGCCGGCCGGGAGGCGGGCGCCGACGAGGACATGTGCCGCAAGGCGGCCGGCGACGCGGCCGGCGCCTACCGCCGCACCATGCGCCTGCTGGCCAAGCTCCCGGTCCTGGACGCGTGGAACGCGATCGCGGACGAGGAACTGGTCTCCCACTCCGACGCCCACGACATGATCGGCACCCTGCGCCGGGTCTCGGAGAAGGCCCGCGCCAACACCAGCGGCCGGTTCGCGGCCCGGTCCACCGAGCCCACCGAGGACGGCGGCCGCCGCTTCGTGGACGCCGTGCCGGTGCTGCGCCGGGTCCCGGACGCGGAGGCGGAGGCGGTCACCGCCGCCCTGGAGCACTACGTGACCACGCTCTCCGAGGACCGCCACCCGCTGCTCGCCCGGCACACCCCGCACGACGTCGCCTTCCGCATCGTCGGCACCGGCAGCGTGGGCACCCGCTCCTACGTCGTCCTCCTCCTCGACCACCGCGGCGAGCCGCTGATCCTGCAGGTCAAGGAGGCCCGCCCGTCCGCGCTCGTCCCCCATCTCGCCACGGCCGGCTTCGAGACGCCGGCCGTCGACCACGAGGGCCGCCGGGTGGTCCTCGGCCAGAAGCGGATGCAGGTGGTGAGCGACATCCTGCTCGGCTGGACCACGGTGGACGGCCGCCCGTTCCAGGTCCGCCAGTTCCGCAACCGCAAGGGCAGCGTCGACCCGGCCGCCCTGTCCCCCGACCAGATCGACGACTACGGCCGGATGACCGGCGCCCTGCTGGCCCGCGCCCACTCGCACAGCGCCGACCCCCGCCTGATCGCCGGTTACTGCGGCAAGAACGAGGAGCTGGACGAGGCGATCGCCGCGTTCGCGGTGACCTACGCCGACCGTACGGAGGCGGACCACGAGGAACTGGTGACCGCGGTGCGGGCGGGGCGGATAGCCGCGGAGCTCGGGGTGTGATGCGCGTGCTCTCCGGCTTCCCGTCCCCGGCTTCCGGCCTCCGGTCTCCCGAGAGGTGCTGATGTGAAGTACGTCGAAATCGACGAGGGCGCGACCGCGGTCACCATCGACCCCGGCCCCTACCTGGCACGGCTGCCGGAGCTCGCCGGCGGCCTGCCGCCCGGCGCCCGCGCCTTCGCCACCGACCCGCGCCACTACGAGCTCGGCGGCCGCCGCTGCGTGAAGGACCTGCACCCGCTGGACATGCGCCGCACGGCCCCCGCCGACGTGGAGATCCGCTTCCGGCACAACTGCTACCAGCACGACGAGGACCTGATCGTCCGCTACACGGGGGTCTCCCGCTTCCAGACTGACATCCTGGGCGCCTGCGACCTCACCTCGCTCGGCGAGGTGATCCTCGACGAGATCCTCCCGCACCCCGGCGGCTGCACCCACGAGCTGGCTTGCCGCCCCGGCACCCTCGTCGTGGCCTGCACCGACCTGGTCGCCGAGTGGGTCCCGGCCACCGCCGACGGCGACAGGCCCTAGGCTGGTCGGGTGACGACCCCGGAAGCTGAGCAGTCCCAGGCACCGCGGCCCGAGGAACGGCTGGAGCAGGCCGTGCGGGCCGCCGAGCAGGCGTTGATCGAATACGAGATCGCGGTCGAGACCTTCCGTGTCGAGGTCGAGAACTTCTCCCGCCTGCACGAACAGAAGCTCGGCCCGCTCTATCTCCGCATCGAGGAGCTGGACGCGCGGATCGCCGAGGCCAAGGCCGCCCGCACCGGCGACCCCGAGGACATCCGCGCCGCCGAGGAGGCCCGGGCCCGGGTCCTGCCCATCCCCGGTGTCGAGGAGCTGCTGCACGGCTGGATGGACGGCGACGGCCTGTTCCCGGAGGCCGTCGCGATGCTCACCGAGCAGGAGGTCAGGCCTCCGCAGCGGGTCCGCCCCAGCGAGGAGGCCCGCCGGCTCTACCGCGAGCTGGCCCGCAAGGCCCACCCCGACCTGGTGCAGGAGGAGGCCGAGCAGGCGCGGCGCGAGGAGTTCCTCAGCCGGGTCAACGCGGCCTACGCCCGCGGCGACGAGGCCCTGCTGCGCGAGCTGGCCGAGGAGTGGGCGGCCGGCCCGGTCCCGCCGGAGCGCCGGCCCAGCCGGGCCGAGGAGCTGTACGCCCGCCTGGAATGGCTCTCCGAGCGCAAGGAACTGCTCGCCCTGGTCGCCAAGGAACTGGAGAACGGCCCCATCGCCGGCCTGCTCCGGCTGGCCCCCGACGACCCCGACGGCCTCCTCGACGAGATCGCCGAGCGGCTCCGCAAGGACGTGACCGAACGCGAGGCGGAACTGGCTGCCCTGCTGACCCAGGAGTAGCTCTCCGCTCCGGTCGGGTAGCGTCGGGGACATGAACTTCGCAGCGCGTGTGCCCACGGTCGAGGTCGCGGACCTCAAGGACGGCGACTTCCTGCTGGACGTCCGCGAGGACGACGAGTGGCAGGCGGGCCACGCGGCCGGCGCCCTGCACATCCCGATCAGCGAGTTCGTGGCCCGCTACGGCGAGCTCGCCGAGGCGGCCCCCCAGGACGCCCGCGTCCACGTCATCTGCCGCTCCGGCGGCCGCTCGGCCCAGGTCACGATGTACCTGGTCCAGCAGGGCATCGACGCCGTGAACGTCGACGGCGGCATGCAGGTGTGGCAGGCAGCGGGCCGCGAGGTCGTCACGGACGGCGGAGAACCGGGCTTCGTCGTCTGACCGGACTTTTCGGCGCCCGTACTGAAGCGCCCCCTCAGGGGCGCGGGGCACTGCGCGCCCAGCCCCCACCGGCCCGCAGATCTCCTACGACCGGACGCCCCTGTCTCCTTCTCCCCCTACCCCAGTGGATGCGCAGCCAGCAGATCCCCCAACGCCTCCTCGTGAACCCCGGCCCCTCCGAGCGCCAGCTCGATCTGCTTCGCCCACGCGTGGTACCGGTGCAGCACATACTCGGTGTCGGCCCCGAACCCCCCGTGCAGATGCTGCGCGGTCTGCACCACCCGCCGCACCCCCTCGGCCGCCCAGATCTTCGCCACCGCCACATCCCCGGCCGCAGGCAGCGCCCCGGCCGCCCCCGACGCGATCCGCCACGCCGCCTGCCACAGCGTCGCCTCCATGGCCCGAAGGTCGATGTACCGGTCGGCGGCCTGCACGGCCACCGCCTGGAACGTGGCGATCGGATACCCGAACTGCTCCCGCTTCCCGGCGTACTCACCGGTCATCCGCAGCACCCGCTCACCCACCCCGAGCGCCAGTGCACACGTACCGGTCACCAGCAGCTCCCGCAGCCACTGCCAGGCCCCCTCCGCCGCCACCAGGTCCCGCTCCGCGACCCGTGCCGACTCCAGCCGCAGCTCCCCGAGCCGTTCCCCGCTGGTGGACACCTGCTCGGCGACCGTGACCCCGGCCGTGACCCCGGACGCGCCCCCCTCGCCGCCCGGCGCGACCAGCGCCAGCACGCTCCGGTCCGCCTCCGTGCGCGCCGGTACGACGACGAGATCGGCGTCGTACACCCACGGCACCGCCGTCTGCACCCCGTCCAGGACCCAGTCGTCACCGTCCCGCCGCGCGATCACCGCCAGCTCCGCCGGGTCGTGCCCGGTGCGCCCGCTCCCGGCGACGGTCAGCACCAGCTCGCCCCGCCCCGCCCGCGCCGCCAGCCGGTCCCGCAACTCCGCTGTCCCGTACCTCTGTACGGTCGCCAGGGCCGCGCTGTGCTCCAGAAGCGGCACCCTGGCCAGCACCTTCGCCGACTCCCGCAGCACCAGGCACAGCGCGATGGCGTCCAGACCGGCCCCGCCGTGCTCCTCGCCCAGCAGCAGACTCAGCAGATCCGCGCCCGCCAGCGTGTTCCACAGCTCCCGGTCGAACCCCTCGGCCACGGCACCGGGGGTCAGCGCCGGGCTCGGCACCGCGTCCGGCGCCACCCCGGCGAACACCCCGCGCGCCGCCTCGGCCGCCGCCAACTGCTCCTCGGTGAAGGTGAAGTCCACGGTCCTGTCCTCCCGGCGGGTCTCCGCTGATCTGACGGTCCGTCAAGATAGAACAGGTTCTAGAAGAAGGGAACCCAAAACCCCTGCGATCACCAGCTCCTCCCGTCGTAGGCTGTCGGCCGCTGTCCGCCGACGGGGACGGACACACGAGGGAGGACACATGGGGATCCGAAGCCTGACCCGTACCGAGGCCGAGCGCCGTGCCGCGCTGATCACGGTCGAGCGGTACGACATCGACATCGACCTCACCGCACTTCCCGACGGGCCGGAGGTCCGCTGCGTCTCCACGGTCACCTTCACCTCCTCCGAGCCGGGCGCGGAGACCTTCGTCGACTGCGCGGCCGAGGTCCGCGCCGCCACCCTGAACGGCACACCCCTCACCCCCTCCGGCGACGGCCGGATCCCGCTGCCCGGCCTGGCCGCGCACAACGTGCTGCGCGTCGAGAGCGTCCAGGCCGACACCATCACCGGCGAGGGCGTCCACAAGGCCACCGACCCCGCCGACGGCGAGGTGTACGTGTGGACGAGCTTCGAACCCGACGAGGCCCGTTTCGTCTGGGCCTGCTTCGACCAGCCCGACCTCAAGGCCCCGCACGCCTTCACCGTCACGGCCCCGGCCGCCTGGACCGTCCTCAGCAACTCCGGTGACCCGCGGATCGAGGAGCAGGGGGCGGCCCGCCGCTGGAGCTTCCCGGACACCCCGGCGCTGTCCGTGTACAACACCGTCGTCAACGCCGGCCCCTTCCACGAGATCCGCCGCGAGGCCGACGGCCACGACCTCGGCATCTACGCCCGCCGCTCGCTCGCCGAGGTCCTGGAGCGTGACGCCGACGAGATCTTCACCCTCACCCGCCAGGGCCTCGCCTTCTACGCCGAGGCCTTCGCGATGCCGTTCCCGCAGCGCAAGTACGACCAGGTCTTCATGCCCGAGTTCGGCGGCGCGATGGAGAACTACGGTTGCGTGACCTGGTCGGACGCCTTCCTGCGGCGGGCCGTGCCGACACCCGCCGAGCGCGAGCTGCTCGCGGTGGTGCTGCTGCACGAGATGGCGCACATGTGGTTCGGCAACATCGTCACCATGCGCTGGTGGGACGACCTCTGGCTGAACGAGGCCTTCGCCGAGTTCGCCTGCCACTGGGCCGCCGAGGGTGCCACGCGCTACACCGACGCCTGGGCGGGCCACCTGCTCGGCGGCAAGGTCAGGGCGTACCTCTCCGACCAGGGTCCGGTCTCGCACCCGATCCACCAGCCCATCCACGACGTCGCCCAGGCCGCGTCGATCTTCGACAGCATCACCTATCCCAAGGGCGCCTCCGTCCTCCTCCAGCTGATGACCTACGTCGGCGAGGACCGCTTCCGCGCCGGCATGGCCGCCTACTTCGCCCGTCACGCCTGGGGCACCACCACCCTCCAGGACCTGATCGACGCCCTCGCCGAGGCCAGTGGCCGCGACCTGGCCGGCTGGCGCAAGGCCTGGCTGGAGACCGCCGGCACCGACCGCTTCACCCTGGAGCACGACGGCGACACCGTCACCCTGTTCGCCGACGGCAACCCGCGCCCCCAGGTCCTCGCGGTCGGCGCGTACGACCGCGTCGGCGACGCCCTGGAGCGCACCGGGCTGGTCCGTGTCGAGGTCACCGAGGCCCGCACCCCGGTCACCGGCCTTCCCGCCACGTCCGACCTCCTCCTGGTCAACGACGACGACCTCACGTTCGCCACCACCCGCCCGGATCCCACCACCCGGGACAGCCTCTTCCGTGCGGCGGCCCAGCTGCCCACGGCCATCTCGCGGGGCGTGGCGGCCGCCACGGCCTGGGACATGCTCACGGCCGGCGAGACCACGGCGGCCGAGGCCGGGCGCTGCCTCACCGCGGTCCTCGCGGCCGAGACGTCCGACGCGGTGATCGAGCCCTACCTCACGCTCGTCACCAACATCGCCGAGCTCTGGGCCCCCGCCGCCGATCGCGCCGCGCTGACGGAGGCCGTGGCCGCGGTCTGCCGGCGGCTCGCCGACGACCCGGGCCGTCGCCAGGTCGCCCTGCGCGGCCTCGCCCGCACCGCGACCGGCGCCGAGGACCTGGCCTGGCTCCGCGAGCAGGCCGGCGACGACGTCGACCTGCGCTGGCGCGCCCTCGTCCGCGAGGCCGAACTCGGCGGCGACGTCACCGCCGAGTCCGCCGCCCTGCTCGAACGCGACGCCGACCCCGACGCCTGGGTCCGCGCCCTGACCGTCCGGGCCGCCCTGCCCGACCCGGCCGCGAAGGCCGAGGTCTGGCGGCGGCTGGTCGTGGACCGCGAGGTGCCCGTCGCGGCGGTCTCCGCGGTGGCGGCCGCCTTCTGGCGCCCCGGCCAGGACGACCTGCTCGCCCCCTTCGCCGAGCACTACCTGACCGCGGTCCCCGAGCTGCACCAGGGCGGCATGATCCCGGCGATGACCTACACCTCCCACCTCTTCCCGCCGTACGCCATCGATTCCGCGTACCTCGACAAGGCCTGTCAGGCGGCCGGGGACGCCGCCCCCGTGGTCCGCAAGACCCTTCTGGAGCGCTCGGACGCCGTCCGCCGCATGCTGCACGCCCGGGTCATGAACGCCTGACCTCGGGCGGGAAGCCCGCCGGGGTCCCGTCCGATCGTTCGGTTCCGGCCAATCCCATGGTCGCGCTGCCCGCGCCGGGCGATCAACCCTTGTGGAAAACCTCCGCCACGGCCTGTGGAAAACTTGCGGAAGCGGGGTCGGCGGGTGCGCTCGGACGCCGTCTGACCTGGGGTGATCTCGGGCGGCGAGCTCCGGTGCCCCGGAACGGAAAGGCCGACGGTCGCGCCCGGAGTGGTGATGGCCACGCCGTCGGCCTCGTCCCCGGGGCTGCGCCCGGTGGCCGGTGCTGAGTACCGTTCCGTGCGAGTGCCGGGCAGCGGCACACCGGGCGGCGCCGGATCGGCGGCCGCCCGGACGGCGCGGCGGAATCGGGGAACGGGGCGCATGGACGACGCGTACGACGAGGGCGTGGACGCCCGGCACGGGCCGGACGCCCCGAGCGGGACGCGTGCGGAGCCGGATCCCGTCCCACCGGCTCCTCCCGAGCAGCCGCCCCCCGGCCCACCGGCCCCGCCGGCGGATTCCCCCGCCCTCCCCCGTACCGGCGTCGCCGCCCTCTCCCCCCGCTACCAGGTCGGTGCGGCCCTCGCCCTCGCCCTGGTCGCGGTCGCCGCCTGCGTGCACCTGGGGATGGTGTTCCTGAGCGTGGCACCGGCGAACACGGTGACCAAGCAGCACGGCAAGGCGATAGAGGACTGGGTGTACCCGGAGTTCGAACAGAACTGGAAGCTCTTCGCACCGAACCCGCTGCAGCAGAACATCTCCGTGCAGGTGCGTGCCGACGTGCTGATGCAGGACGGCACCACGACCACCACCGGCTGGAACGACCTGTCCGCACAGGACGGCAGGGCCATCGACGGCAGCCTGGTGCCCAGCCACACCGTGCAGAACGAGCTGCGCCGGGCCTGGGACTTCTTCAGCTCCACGCACGGCACCGACAACCGCCCGATCGGCCTGCGCGGCTCGCTGTCCGAGCAGTACCTGCGGCGGATCGTCGTGATGCGCATGTACAAGGGGGACGCCACGAGCCAGAAGGGCACCATCGAGCGCGTGCAGGTCCGCTCCAGCACCACCAACGTGACCCCGCCGGACTGGAGTGGCGAGAAGGTCTCCGACACACCCGTCTACCGGGTGCTGCCCTGGTGGACGGTCACGGCGGACGAAGCGAACGGCGGTGTCCGGTGAACCGTCTCGCCCTGTGCCTGTCCCGCGCCATCGCCCGGGTCACCGAGGCTGCGCTCGGCCCGTACCAGACGGCCGTGGTCCGCATCGGCTTCGCCGCCACCTGGCTGCTGTTCCTGCTGCGCGAGTACCCGCACCGCCAGGAGCTGTACGGCCCCCACGCCACCTGGAGCTTCGACCTCGCCCAGCAGCTGACCGCCGACAACCACGCCTTCACGGCGCTGCTGGCCTCCGACAGCAACGCCTTCTTCGAGGTCTTCTACCTCCTGGCCGTCGTCGCCAGTGCCCTGCTGCTGGTGGGCTGGCGGACCCGGGCCACGTCCCTGCTGTTCATGATCGGCGTGCTGTCCCTGCAGAACCGCAGCGTCTTCGTGGGCGACGGCGGCGACAACGTGCTGCACCTGATGTCCTTCTACCTGGTGTTCACGCGCTGCGGCCAGGTGTGGTCCCTGGACGCGCGCCGGGCGGCCCGCGCGAGCGCCGCACGCGCGCGTGGCGAGCGCGTGGCCCCCGATCCGGCGGGCCCCGCCCTGTGGGCGGTGTCGGGTCTCGTCCTGCTCGCGGCCGCGATCACTGGCCGTACCGGCGGCGGCTGGCTGGTCCCGGCCGTGATGTGGGCGACCTGGGCGGGCACCGCCCTGTGGTGGGCGGCCGGCCGCCGGGCACGCACGTCCGAGCCCCGGATCCTGCTCGACGTCATCGCCAACATCCTGCACAACGGCGCCCTGTTCATGATCATGGCCGAGGCCTGCCTGATCTACTCCACCGCGGGCTGGTACAAGATCCAGGGGTCCCGCTGGCAGGACGGCACCGCCGTCTACTACCCGCTCCACCTGGACTACTTCTCGCCCTGGCCGGCCCTCGCCGACCTGCTGTCCGCCAACGGCACGCTGGTGATGCTGGTGACCTACGGGACGGTCATCGTGCAGGTCGCCTTCCCGTTCACGCTGTTCAACCGGCGGGTCAAGAACGTGCTGCTGGCCGCGATGATGACCGAGCACGCGGTGATCGCGGTCGTGCTCGGCCTGCCCTTCTTCTCGCTGGCCATGATCGCGGCGGACTCCGTCTTCCTGCCGACGTCCTTCCTGCACCGGGTCGGCGGCTGGGCGGCACGCGCGCGTGACCGCGTTTTCCGCCGGACCGACCCCGAGCTGCCCGGGCAGCGCCTGCCGGAGGCCGACGAACAGCCCCGCGTAGGCTTCGGGGCATGACCGACCCCCTGGACCAGTGGGCGCGGCTGGCCGGCTCCGCCGTCCTCCTCGACGGCTTCCACGCCCTCAAGCACGCCCTGCGCTTCGGCGCGCAGGTGCCGGTGGCGGTCACGACGGACCGGGCGGCGGCGCTGGCCCTGGCGCAGGAGCTGGCGCCGGACGTCCGGGAGGCGCTGGCCGCGCTGCTGACGGAGGTGCCCGCACAGACGTACGCGTCCCTCGTCCCACGCCCGCATCCCACGGCGGTGGCCGCCCTGGCCGTACGGCCGTCCCGCGAGGCCAACCTGGCCGAGCTGGCCCGCGTCCCGCGCACGGCCCCGGTCGTGGTCCTCGACGAGCCGCGCAACCTGGGCAACGCGGGCGCGGTGATCCGCCTCGCGGCGGGCTTCGGGGCGACCGGGGTCATCACGACCGGCACCCTCGACCCCTGGCACCCGACGGTCGTCCGCGGCGGCGCGGGTCTGCACTTCGCCACGGCGGTGGAACGCCTGACGGTGGCCGAGCTGCCGAAGGGCCCGCTGTACGCGCTCGACCCGGAGGGCGAGGACATCAGGGCGGTCAAACTCCCCGACGACGCGATCCTCGCCTTCGGCTCGGAACGGACCGGGTTGTCGGGGGAGCTACGCGCACGTGCCGACCATCTCCTACGCCTGCCGATGCGCCCCCAGGTGAGCAGTTACAACCTGGCGACGAGCGTGGCGATGACGCTGTACCACTGGAGCGCCCCGTAAGGGGCGCGGGGAACTGCGCCACCAGCCCCCACGGCGCCGCACCCGCCCGACGACCGTCCGTGCAACGGCGGTGCCGCCCGGCTCGGCACCGCCGATCACCACCGTCGTGGCGGAGCGCCGTGCGGCGGCCAAAGAGATGGCGGCGGTCGACGAAATGGTGACGGCGTGGACAGGAACGGAACCGCAGCCCGCCGGAAACGTCGGCCCCTTGCGTGCCCGGTGCCTGCCGCTTGCGTCGGCCGACCGCGTGCCCCGCGCCTGCCGCTTGCGTCGGCCGGTCGCGCGCCCCGCGCGCTACGCCTCCCTGCGCACCTCGATCACCCGGAACCGGTTCGCCACGAACGCCCCGTCGCACAGCGCGGCGTTCGCCGCCGGGTTGCCGCCCGAGCCGTGGAAGTCGGAGAAGGCGGCCGTCTGGTTCACGTACACCCCGCCCACCAGGTTCAGCGACAGCTGGGCCGCCTCCTCCAGGCAGACCTCCTCCACCGCGCGCTCCACGTCGGCGTCGACCGTGTACGCGCCGACCGTCATCGCACCCTTGTCGCGGACCGTCCGCCGCAGCAGCTCCACCGCGTCGGCGGCGGAGTCGACGGCGACGGCGAAGGAGACCGGGCCGAAGCACTCGCTCATGTAGGCGGCCTCGTCGTCCGGCTTGGCACCGTCCAGCTTCACGATCACCGGTGTGCGCACGACCGCGCCCGGGAACTCCGGGTTGGCGATCTCACGGGAGGCGAGGGCGACCTCGCCGAGCCCGGCGGCGGCCTCCAGGCGGGCCTTGACGTCGGGGTTGACGATGGCGCCGAGCAGCGCGTTGGCCCGGGCGTCGTCGCCGAGCAGGCCGTCGACCGCGCGGGCGATGTCGGCGACCACCTCGTCGTACGTCCGCGGGCCCTCCTCGGTGCGGATGCCGTCGCGGGGGATCAGCAGGTTCTGCGGGGTGGTGCACATCTGGCCGCTGTAGAGGGAGAGCGAGAAGGCCAGGTTGGAGAGCATCCCTTTGTAGTTGTCGGTCGACTCGACCAGGACCGTGTTGACGCCGGCCTTCTCGGTGTACACCTGCGCCTGCCGGGCGTTGGCCTCCAGCCAGTCGCCGAAGGCGGTCGAGCCGGTGTAGTCGATGATCCTGATCTCGGGGCGGGTCGCGAGCGTCTTGGCGATGCCCTCGCCGGGGTGCTCCGTCGTCAGTGCCACCAGGTTCGCATCGAAGCCGGCCTCGGTGAGGACCTGGCGGGCGACCTGCACGGTGAGGGCCAGCGGCAGCACCGCGCGCGGGTGCGGCTTCACCAGGACCGCGTTTCCGGTGGCGAGAGAGGCGAACAGGCCCGGGTAGCCGTTCCACGTCGGGAACGTGTTGCAGCCGATGACCAGCGCGATGCCGCGCGGGACCGGCTTGAAGGTCTTCGTCAGCGCGAGCGGGTCGCGCTTGCCCTGCGGCTTGGTCCACTCGGCGGTGTCGGGGGTGCGGACCTGCTCCGCGTAGGCGTAGGCCACCGCCTCCAGGCCGCGGTCCTGGGCGTGCGGGCCGCCCGCCTGGAACGCCATCATGAAGGCCTGGCCGCTGGTGTGCATGACCGCGTGCGCGAACTCGTGCGTCCGGTCGCTGATCCGCTTGAGGATTTCCAGACACACCACCGCGCGCGCCTCCGCGCCCGCGTCGCGCCACGCGCGCTGCCCGGCCCGCATCGCCGGCAGCAGTGTGTCCACGTCGGCATGCGGGTAGGTCACGCCCAGCTCGATGCCGTACGGGGAGACCTCGCCGCCGGTCCAGTCGTCGGTGCCGGGCTGGCCCAGGTCGATGCGGGTGCCGAGGAGGGCGTCGAAGGCGGCCTTCCCCGCCGCCGCGTCCAGGCTGCCGTGCTCGCCGTAGGCCTTGGGGTGCTCGGGGTGGGGGGACCAGTACGCGCGCGTGCGGATCGCCTCCAGCGCCTGGTCAAGCGTGGGCCGGTGCTTGGCGATCAGCTCGTGCGCGGTGAGTTCGGCGGTCATGCGGGACCAACTCCTCGTCTGATGAGCTTCCCCTTGAAGCTCATGACCTGGGCGGAAACGACCGGACAGAGTTAGAGTAACCGAACGATCGGTCGGGACAAGGGGGCCTGCCGCATCTGTGGAAAACCCCGTGCGGGAGGATCGCGCACATGACAGCACTCGACCTCAGCAGCACCGTGGGAGTCGTCGGCACCGGCACCATGGGCCAGGGCATCGCCCAGGTCGCACTCGTCGCGGGCCATCCCGTCCGGCTGTACGACACCGTCCCCGGGCGGGCCGGGGAGGCGGCCGCGGCGATCGTCGCCCGCCTCGACCGGCTCGTCGAGAAGGACCGGATGACGGCCGCCGCCCGGGACGCCGCCCGCGCCCGGCTGCTGCCCGCCGGCGAGCTCACCGAGTTCGCCGACTGCACGCTGGTCCTGGAGGCCGTCCTGGAGCGGCTGGAGGCCAAACAGGAGCTGTTCAGGGCCCTGGAGGACATCGTCGGCGAGGACTGTCTGCTCGCCACCAACACCTCCTCCCTCTCGGTGACGGCCATCGGCGGCGCCCTGCGCAACGCCTCCCGCCTGGTCGGCCTGCACTTCTTCAACCCGGCCCCGCTGCTGCCGCTGGTGGAGGTCGTCTCCGGGTTCGCCACCGACGTCACGTCGGCCACGCGCGCGTACGAGACCGCCCGCTCCTGGGGCAAGACGCCGGTCGCCTGCGCGGACACCCCCGGCTTCATCGTCAACCGCATCGCCCGGCCCTTCTACGCCGAGGCGTTCGCGGTCTACGAGGCGCAGGCCGCCGACCCGGCCACCATCGACGCGGTGCTGCGCGAGAGCGGCGGCTTCCGGATGGGCGCCTTCGAGCTGACCGACCTGATCGGCCAGGACGTCAACGAGTCCGTCACGCACTCCGTGTGGCAGGCGTTCTTCCAGGACGTCCGCTTCGCGCCCTCCCTGGCCCAGCGCCGGCTGGTCGAGTCCGGCAGGCTCGGCCGTAAGACCGGGCACGGCTGGTACGACTACGCGGACGGCGCCGAGCCCGCCGAACCGCACACCGCCGAACCCGCCGACCCGCCCGCCTACGTCGTCGCCGAAGGCAGCCTGGGCCCCGCCGCCGAGGTGCTCGCGATGATCCGCGAGGCCGGCATCCAGGTCCGCGAGGAGGACGAGGACCACGGCACCCGCCTGGTCCTGCCCAGCGGCGGCCAGCTGGTCCTCGCCGACGGCCAGACCTCGGTGGAGTTCCGGGACGTCGTCTACTTCGACCTCGCCCTCGACTACCGCCGCGCCACCCGCATCGCCCTGTCCGCCGGCCACGACACCCTGCCGCAGACGCTCGGCGAGGCGATCGGCCTCTTCCAGGCGCTCGGCAAGAAGGTCAGCGTCATCGGCGACGTGCCCGGGATGATCGTCGCCCGCACGGTCGCCCGGATCGTCGACCTCGCGCACGACGCCGTCGCCAAGGGCGTCGCCACCGAGGAGGACATCGACACCGCGATGCGCCTGGGCGTCAACTACCCGCTCGGCCCCTTCGAGTGGAGCCGCCGCCTGGGCCGGGACTTCGCCTACGACCTCCTCGACGACCTGCACCTGCGCGATCCGAGCGGCCGCTACGCGCCCTCCCTCGCGCTCTACCGGCACGCCTATGCCACCGAGAAGCGGGAGGGCGCCTCATGACCACCGCCAAGCGCGACACCTACACCCCCGAGACCCTGCTCTCGGTGGCCGTCCAGGTCTTCAACGAGCGCGGCTACGACGGCACCTCCATGGAGCACCTCTCCAAGGCGGCCGGCATCTCCAAGTCGTCGATCTACCACCACGTCTCCGGCAAGGAGGAACTGCTGCGCCGCGCGGTCAGCCGGGCCCTGGACGGCCTGTTCGGGATCCTCGACGAGGAGCACGCGCGCGTGGGGCCCGCCGCCGACCGGCTGGAGCACGTCGTACGGCGCATGGTCGAGGTGCTGATCACCGAACTCCCGTACGTGACGCTGCTGCTGCGGGTGCGCGGCAACACCGGCACCGAGCGGTGGGCGCTGGAACGGCGCCGGGACTTCGACCACCGGGTGGCCGACCTGCTGAAGGCGGCCGCCGCCGAGGGCGACATACGCGGCGACGTCGAGGTGCGCCTCGCGACCCGGCTGGTCTTCGGCATGGTCAACTCGATCGTGGAGTGGTACCGCCCGGACTCCCGCGGCGCGAGCGAGCGAGAGGTCTCCGACGCGGTCGTCCGGCTGGTCTTCTCCGGCCTGCGCGCGCACTGACGCCACCTGTCCTCAGCCGTCCTCCGGCTCCAGGTCCTCCTCCTCGAACACCAGCAGGGTGCGGGTGCTGAGCACCTCGGGGATGGCCTGGAGGCGGGTCAGCACCAGCTCGCGCAGCGCCCGGTTGTCGGGCGTGTGCACCAGGAGCAGGACGTCGAAGTCCCCGCCCACCAGGGCGATGTGGGAGGCGCCGGGCAGCTGCCGCAACTGCTCGCGCACGGTACGCCAGCTGTTCTGGACGATCTTCAGCGTGATGTACGCCGAGGTGCCCTGACCGGCCCGCTCATGGTCCACACGGGCGCCGAAACCGCGGATCACCCCGTCCTCGACGAGCCGGTTGATACGGGCGTAGGCGTTGGCGCGCGAGACATGGACGCGTTCGGCGACCGACCGTATCGACGCCCGGCCGTCCGCCTGGAGGATCTGCAGGATGTCCTGATCAATGGCGTCCAGCGGGCGTGCGGGAGGCAGTGCGGCGCGGTCCTGCGGGCTCTCGGCCATTTGTTCAGGTGCCATGTCCCCCCACCTCCCTGCCATGGACGTACTGCGTTCATTCCAGGTTGTGGAGAACCGTTTGTCCACAGCCTGGAGCCGCCTGTAGCCAAAATGTGCCAACGACCGAACAATCGGTAGGTGGGACGGGTCACATTGATCCGTCTCCCGTAGCCACCCCCACAAGGAGGTGCCGTCATGACGGTCATGGAGCAGCGCGGCGCATACCGCCCGGCGCCGCCGCCCGCCTGGCAGCCCCGGACGGACCCCGCGCCGCTGCTGCCCGACGAGCGCCCGTACCGCGTCCTCGGGACGGAGGCGGCCGCCAAGGCCGATCCGGAGCTGCTGCGCCGGCTGTACACCCAGCTCGTGCGCGGCCGCAGGTACAACGCCCAGGCGACCGCCCTCACCAAGCAGGGCCGTCTCGCCGTCTACCCCTCCAGCACCGGTCAGGAGGCCTGCGAGGTCGCCGCCGCGCTCGCCCTCGAGGAGCGCGACTGGCTCTTCCCCAGCTACCGGGACACCCTCGCGGTGATCGCCCGGGGCGTGGACCCCGTCGAGGCGCTCACCCTGCTGCGCGGCGACTGGCACACCGGTTACGACCCCTACGCCCACCGCGTGGCCCCCCTCTCCACCCCCCTCGCCACCCAGCTCCCGCACGCCGTCGGCCTCGCCCACGCGGCCCGCCTCAAGGGCGACGACGTGGTCGCCCTCGCCATGGTCGGCGACGGCGGCACCAGCGAGGGCGACTTCCACGAGGCCCTGAACTTCGCCGCCGTCTGGCAGGCCCCGGTCGTCTTCCTGGTCCAGAACAACGGCTTCGCCATCTCCGTCCCGCTCGCCAAGCAGACCGCCGCGCCCTCCCTGGCCCACAAGGCCGTCGGGTACGGCATGCCGGGCCGCCTGGTCGACGGCAACGACGCGGCCGCCGTGCACGAGGTCCTCGCCGCCGCCGTGCGGCACGCGCGCGAGGGCGGCGGCCCGACCCTGGTCGAGGCGGTGACCTACCGCATCGAAGCGCACACCAACGCCGACGACGCCACCCGCTACCGCGGCGACACCGAGGTCGACGCCTGGCGTGACCACGACCCGATCCTGCTTCTCGAGCGTGAGTTGACCGACCGCGGCCTGCTCGACGAGGACACCGTACGGCGGGCCCGCGAGGACGCCGAGACCATGGCAGCCGACCTGCGCGAGCGCATGAACCGCGACCCCGAACTCGACCCCATGCACCTCTTCGACCAGGTGTACGCCGAGACCACCACCCAGCTGCGCGAACAGCGCGCCCTGCTCCGCGCCGAGCTGGAGGCCGAGCAGCAGGACCAGGAAGGCGGGCCGCGATGACGACCGTCGCCGTCAAGCCCGCCACCATGGCGCAGGCCCTCACGCGCGCCCTGCGGGACGCCATGGCCGCCGACCCCGCCGTGCACGTCATGGGCGAGGACGTCGGCACCCTCGGCGGGGTCTTCCGGGTCACCGACGGCCTCGCCAAGGAGTTCGGCGAGACCCGCTGCACCGACACCCCACTCGCCGAGGCCGGCATCCTCGGCACCGCCGTGGGCATGGCCATGTACGGACTGCGCCCGGTCGTGGAGATGCAGTTCGACGCCTTCGCCTACCCCGCCTTCGAGCAGCTCATCAGCCACGTCTCCCGAATGCGCAACCGCACCCGCGGCCGGATGCCCCTCCCGATCACCGTCCGCGTCCCCTACGGCGGCGGCATCGGCGGAGTCGAGCACCACAGCGACTCCTCCGAGGCCTACTACATGGCCACCCCCGGCCTGCACGTCGTCACCCCCGCCACCGTCGCCGACGCCTACGGCCTGCTGCGCCGGGCCATCGCCTCCGACGACCCGGTCGTCTTCCTCGAACCCAAGCGCCTGTACTGGTCCAAGGACGCCTGGAACCCCGAGCACCCGACGGACGTTGAACCCATCGGCCGCGCGGCGGTGCGCCGAACCGGGCGCAGCGCCACGCTCATCACCTACGGCCCGTCCGTACCGGTCTGCCTCGAAGCCGCCGAGGCCGCCCAGGCGGAGGGCTGGGACCTGGAAGTCGTCGACCTGCGCTCCCTGGTGCCGTTCGACGACGAGACGGTCTGCGCCTCCGTACGGCGCACCGGGCGCGCGGTCGTCGTACACGAGTCGGGCGGGTTCGGCGGACCGGGAGGGGAGATCGCGGCACGCGTGACCGAGCGCTGCTTCCACCACCTGGAGGCGCCGGTGCTGCGCGTGGCCGGGTTCGACATCCCCTACCCGCCGCCGATGCTGGAGCGCCACCACCTGCCCGGCGTGGACCGCATCCTGGACGCGGTGGCGCGTCTGCAATGGGAGGCCGAGGGCTGATGGCACAGGTGCTGGAGTTCAAACTGCCCGACCTCGGGGAAGGGCTCACCGAGGCGGTGATCGTGACCTGGCTGGTCCAGGTCGGCGACGTCGTCGCGATCGACCAGCCGGTCGTCGAGGTCGAGACGGCCAAGGCGATGGTCGAGGTCCCCTGCCCCTACGGCGGTGTGGTCACCGCCCGCTTCGGCGAGGAGGGCACCGAACTGCCCGTCGGCGCCCCGCTCCTGACGGTCGCCGTCGGCGAGGCGACCACCGTCCCCGAGGCGGAGGGCTCCGGCAACGTCCTGGTGGGATACGGCACGGGGACCCCTCCGGCGCGCCGCCGCCGGATCCGGAACACCGCCCCGGAGCGGGCCAACGGCACGGCCGACCGGCGCGACGCCCCGGAACCGGCGCCCCACGCCGCCCTCGCCGAAGCGGCGACGGCCCCCCACGCCCAGGTGTCCGCACCGCCCACTCCGCTCACCGAGGGCCCCGTACCGGTGATCTCCCCCCTGGTCCGGCGCCTCGCCCGGGACAACGACCTGGACCTGCGGCGGCTGTCCGGCTCCGGCCCCGACGGCCTGATCCTGCGTGCCGACGTCGAGGACGCCCTGCGGGTCAGCGCGGCCCGCGCCACCGCCCCCAAGACCCCGCCCACCACCTCGAACACCCCCTCCGGCATCCGCACGCCCCTCAAGGGCATCCGGGGCGCGGTCGCCGACAAGCTCTCCCGCAGCCGCCGGGAGATTCCCGACGCGACCTGCTGGGTGGACGCCGACGCGACCGAGCTGATGCGTGCGCGCACCGCGATGAACGCGGCGGCGGGCCCGAGGATCTCCCTCCTCGCGCTCCTCGCCCGGATCTGCACCGCCGCCCTGGCCCGCCACCCCGAGCTGAACTCCTACGTCGACGTCGAGGCCCGCGAGATCGTCCAGCTCGACCACGTCCACCTGGGCTTCGCCGCCCAGACCGACCGCGGCCTGGTCGTCCCCGTCGTCCGCGACGCCCAGGCCCGCGACGCCGAGTCCCTGACCGCGGAGTTCACCCGCCTGACCGAGGCGGCCCACGCCGGCACGCTCACTCCGACCGACCTCACCGGCGGCACCTTCACCCTGAACAACTACGGCGTCTTCGGCGTCGACGGCTCCACCCCCATCATCAACCACCCCGAGGCGGCGATGCTCGGAGTGGGCCGCATCGTCCCCAAGCCGTGGGTCCACGAGGGAGAGCTGGCGGTCCGCCAGGTCGTCCAGCTGTCGCTCACCTTCGACCACAGGGTCTGCGACGGCGGCACAGCAGGCGGCTTCCTGCGCTACGTCGCCGACTGTGTGGAACAGCCGACGGTCCTTCTCAGGACACTCTGAGTACAGCGCCCCTTCCGGGGCGCTGGGGGTGGGAACTGCGCGACAAGCCCCCACCGGGCCCGCACCCGAGCACGGCCGCCACACCCCGCCCCTTGGGCGCACATCCGCAACCACACCCTGCACATCCCACGCCCCCCATCGGTTCCCCGTGATCAGAACGCCCCCCATACTCGAAAGGTGACCGCCACCGACCCCCAGCCCTACGACGCGATCGTGCTGGCCGGCGGCGCCGCAAGGCGCCTCGGCGGAACCGACAAGCCCTCCGTCCGGGTAGGCGGCCGCCCCCTCCTCGACCGCGTCCTCGCGGCCTGCGCCGGCGCCCGGCGGACCGTCGTCGTGGCGGCCCCCCGCCCCACCTCCCGCCCCGTCCACTGGACCCGCGAGGACCCCCCGGGCGGCGGCCCGGTCGCCGCCCTCGACGCCGGACTGCGGTGTACCACCGCCGACCACGCGGTCGTACTCTCCGCCGACCTCCCGTTCCTCGAAGAGGCGACCGTGGACCGCCTGTTGGCGGCCCTGCACCCGAGCGCCGCGGACGGCGCCCTGCTCACCGACGCCGACGGCCGGGACCAGCCCCTCGTCGCGGCCTACCGCACCACCGCACTCCGCCACGCCCTCTCGGCCCTGGCCGAGGACAGCGGCAACGGCCTCACCGGCCTCCCCCTGCGGCGCCTGACCGCCGCACTGAACCTCACCCGTGTCCCGGACCCCCTCGCGTCCTTCGACTGCGACACCTGGGACGACATCGCCGACGCCAGGGCACGCATCAGGGAGCATGGGCACGTGTTGGATGAATGGATCTCCGCAGTCAAGGACGAACTGGGCATCGACCTGGACGTCGACATCCGCCTTCTCCTCGACCTGGCCAGGGACGCCGCGCACGGCGTGGACCGCCCGGCCGCCCCGCTGACCACCTTCCTCGTCGGCTACGCGGCCGCACAGGGCAAGGGCGGGCCCGAGGCGGTCGCCGAGGCGGCCCACAAGGCCGCCGCGCTGGCCCTGCGCTGGGCGGAAGAGGCGAACACCGCAGGGAAGCCCGCCACCGACGGGCCGGGCTCCGGCCAGCCGGGTTCGGGCAACCCAGCCCCCGGGCCCGGCCGGTGACCGCCCCCGGCACCCGGGCCGGCACGCCCGCCGCCGCGGACACCGACGACGATCTCGACGTCGAGGAGGCGCTCGCCCTCGTGAGAGAGCCCAGGGAGCCCCGGCAGGACGCGACCCCCGCGCCCACCCCCCGCGACGCGCACGGCGGTCACCCGGCGCACCGCCACCGCGCCACCCCCTGGCCCCAGGCCCGCGAGACCGCAGCCCGCGCAGCCCGGTTCGCCGTCCGGTCCGGAGCCCGCCGCGCTCCCGTCTCCGTACCGCTGGCCGGCGCCCTCGGTCTGACCCTCGCCGCCCCGCTGGACGCGCTTACCGATCTGCCCTCCTTCGACACGTCCGCGATGGACGGCTGGGCGGTCGCCGGCCCCGGACCCTGGGACGTCCGCGAGGACGGCGTGCTGGCCGGGCACGCGCAGCCGGATCCGCTCACCGACGGCGAGGCGGTCCGTATCGCCACCGGCGCCCGGATCCCGGTGGACACCACCGCGGTGCTGCGCAGCGAGCACGGCCGTCTCGACGCCCAGGGCCGGCTGCACCCCACCCGTGAGGTGGTCCACGGCCAGGACATCCGCCCGCGCGGCCAGGAGTGCCGTAGCGGCGACCAGTTGCTGCCGGTCGGCACCCTGGTCACCCCGGCCGTCCTCGGCCTCGCCGCGGCCGCCGGATACGACACCGTCACCGCCGTCCCCCGCCCCCGTGCCGAAGTGCTGATCCTGGGCGACGAGTTGCTCACCGAAGGACTGCCGCACGACGGACTCATCCGGGACGCGCTCGGTCCGATGCTGCCGCCCTGGCTGCGCGCGCTCGGTGCCGAGGTCACCGCCGTACGCCGGCTCGGCGACGACGCCAAGGCCCTGCACAGGGCGATCACCGCCTCCACGGCCGATCTCGTGGTCACCACGGGCGGCACCGCCTCCGGCCCGGTCGACCACATCCACCCCACTCTGGAGCGCATCGGCGCCGAACTCCTCGTCGACGGCGTCAAGGTGCGCCCCGGCCACCCCATGCTGCTGGCCCGCACCAAGGAGAACCAGCACCTCGTCGGTCTCCCCGGCAACCCCCTTGCGGCCGTCTCCGGCCTGCTCACCCTCGCCGAACCCCTGCTGCGCACCCTCGCCGCCCACCCGGCCCCCGAGCCGTACACCCTGCCCCTGGCGGAGGCGACGCACGGGCACCCGTACGACACCCGGCTCATCCCGGTCGTTCTGCGCGGCGACGCCGCGGTTCCGCTGCACTACAACGGCCCGGCCATGCTCCGCGGCATCGCCGCCGCCGACGCGCTCGCGGTCGTACCGCCGGGCGGAGCCCGTCAGGGCGAGGAGACGGAGCTGCTGGACCTGCCCTGGGCGGCCGCGGGCATCGAGGTGTGTTTCACTTGACCGCTCCCCTCTATGAGTGGAGGGGATTCCTGGCTCAGGCTGCCTCTGGGAGCTGCGCTCTCAGAGGTCTTACGCCCTCAGCACCAGCCGGGTTCAGACCTGCCCGGACCAGCATCACGCGGGCGGAGTTCTTGTCTCTGGGGGAGACGACTCCGCACGCGGCGCAGGTGTAGATGCGTTCGGACAGCGGCAGTGCGTGCTTGGTTCTCGCTCCGCACGATGCGCAATCCATGGTCGTATGCGCAGGGTGGACGAGCCGGATATCCCGCCCATGCTTGCGGCCCATCTCGATCAGCGCCTTCTTCGTGGCCCCGATCGCCGCATCGGCCGCTTTGCGCGCCATCGAAGACTTGGTGAGGAACTTCGGGCGGAAGTCCTCGACTGCGATGATGTCGTGGTCAGTCACGACCTTCTTCGCCCACTTACGAGCGGTGTCCTGCCGCTGCCGGGCGATCTTCGCGTAGTTTTTCGCCCGCCATTTCTTCGCCTCGCGGTATCCCTTCGAGGCGGCTTGTCCCTTCTTCGGAGTGCGCCGGGCCATCATCCGGTCGTACCGAGTGAGCTTGGTCTGGGCGTGGTGTCCGTGCTGGGCGTGCGGGAGATCATGGGCGTCGGAGGTGGTGGTAGCGGTCACCGTGACACCCCAGTCCACGCCGAGCACAGCGCCTGTCTTCGGCAGCGGCAGTACCTCGACGGGCACTACGAAGGAGCAATACCAGTGGCCGATGCTGTCGCGGTAGACACGCACAGAGGATGGTTCGGCGGGCAAGCGCCGGGACCACACCACTGTCAGCACGATCCCGCCTGCGAGGTACAGGCGATCGTCCTTCAGCCGAAACCCGCGCTTTGTGTAGTTCAGCGTCGGCAAGGACCCGCGCTTCTATTTGTGTTTCGGCATACCAGCCCGCCGCCACTGCGGCAGGCCTTCCTTGATGTCCTTCTGCGCCCTCGCCCGGGACTTGCCGAAATCCCGAATGAGCTGCTGCTGCGGCACCGAGCTGCCCTGGCGGAGCCACAGCGTGCGCCTTCGTGTCTCGGTCAGCATCTTGTCGAGCTGCGCCGGGCCACAGGTCCGCTTCTCGCCAGTGGTCTCGTAGTACAGGTGGGCCGCCTGGGACTTGGCGACACACTCGTTCCAGATCCATCGACAGCGGTCCCACTCCGCCAGCAGTGCTTCGCGTGCGGTCGACGACACACGCAGCCGATACGTGTACCGGGCGTGCCCAGCCTCGTCGGCTTCCGTGGATGTGGTCATGACGCCACTGTGGGCTCATGCATTCGCCTGCCGTCCAGGAATCCGGCAAAGCCACGCGAACGGGTGACCTCCTAGGCTGCTACGGACCGGGTGATCGCCGAATCCTTCTCTTTCTGGAGGAAGCAGTAGCGTCATGACCATGTATGCGATCACGATTCCCGAACCTGGTGGGCCCGAGGCGCTGGTGTGGGACGAGGTTCCCGATCCCGTGCCCGGGGAGGGCGAAGCGCTGGTCGAGGTGGTGGCCGGTGCCGTCAACCGCGCCGACATCATGCAACGACAGGGCTACTACGACCCGCCGCCGGGCGCATCCCCCTACCCCGGTCTTGAGTGCTCCGGGCGGATCGTCGCGCTCGGCCCCGGGGTCTCCGGCTGGTCGGTCGGCGACGAGGTGTGCGCGCTGCTCGCGGGCGGCGGCTACGCCCAGAAGGTCGCCGTGCCGGCCGGACAGCTGATGCCGGTGCCCCAGGGCCTGGACCTGAAGCAGGCGGCCGCGCTGCCCGAGGTGGCCTGCACGGTCTGGTCGAACGTCTTCATGATCGCCCACCTGCGCCCCGGCGAGACCCTCCTCGTGCACGGCGGCTCCAGCGGCATCGGCACCATGGCGATCCAGTTGGGCAAGGCGATCGGCGCCAAGGTCGCGGTCACCGCGGGCACGAAGGAGAAGCTGGACTACTGTGCCGAGCTGGGCGCCGACATCCTCGTCAACTACCGCGAGCAGGACTTCGTCGCCGAGGTGAAGGAGGCCACCGACGGCGCGGGGGCCGACGTCATCCTGGACAACATGGGCGCCAAGTACCTGGACCGGAACGTGCAGGCGCTCGCGGTCAACGGGCGGCTCGCGATCATCGGCCTGCAGGGCGGTGTGAAGGGCGAGCTGAACATCGGCGCGCTGCTCGGCAAGCGGGCCGCGATCAGCGCGACCTCGCTGCGCGCCCGTCCGCTCGCCGAGAAGGCGGCCATCACCGCGGCGGTGCGGGAGCACGTGTGGCCGCTGATCGCCCAGGGCCATGTCCGCCCGGTCATCGACCGGGAACTTCCGATGGCGGATGCGGCGCAGGCCCATCGGGTGGTCGAGGCCAGCGAGCACATCGGAAAGGTCCTGCTGGTCGCCCCGTAGCGCCTCAGCCTCGCCGTACCCGCAGGCCGACGAAGGCGAGGCCGAGCCCGAGGCCGATCAGGACCAGGCCGCTGCCGAGCGGAAGGACGTGCAGCACGGGCTCGGTGTCGTCGTCCTGGCCGGTGCCCATCGCCTGGTCGGCCGGGTGCGGCTGGGGCGAGGCGGGAGCCAGGACGGCCTCCCGGGGCGGCTGTGCGGAGGTGGCCGCCGGGCTCTCGGCACCGCTTCCCGCGGGCTCCGTCGCCGTCCCATCGCCGGGGCCGTCCGGGCCGTCATGGTCGTCCGGGGCGTCCGGATCGTCGGGGTCCTGGTCCTCGACCTTCGTCGCCGGTTCCTGGGGCCGCCCCGGTCGCATCCGGCCCTCGCCGGCCACCGTGCCGGCCAGCGACGGCTCGGGCGTGGCCGAGGCGCTGGCGGAGTCCGAGGGCCCCGGCTCGGGGCCGTACGCGACAGCCGTGCCGCACGGCAGCAGGACCGCCGCGAGGACGAGCAGCAGACGGACGAGCGGGAGCCGTACCCGGCCGAGGGACCGTTCGCGGCCCGCGGGCAGCGGGATGCCGGGGCGGGGAAGTCGCAGCCTTGGAGTCACGTCGGTGACCTCCTGGAACACAGTCGTCGTCAGGGCCGACGATCACCAGCCTCACATTCGCCGGCAAACCCGGCATTTCTGATTCGGCCGAAGGGTCTACGACCGGCCGGGGCGGTTCTGAGGGGTGGATCAGCCCTCATGGGGGGCACCACGGTGGTGAGGTGTACGGGTGCGAGAGAATGGCGGCATGGAGATGCCGAGGAACGAACGGTCGCCCGAGAATCCGCAGATCCTGGTCGTGGGCCAGGACGGGATGGCACTCGGCGGCGGCAACGGGGACGAGGACTCCCGCGAGATCCCGGTGACGGAGATGGTGGAACAGCCCGCCAAGGTCATGCGGATCGGCAGCATGATCAAGCAGCTTCTGGAGGAGGTGCGGGCGGCTCCCCTCGACGAGGCCAGCCGGGTCCGGCTCAAGGAGATCCACGCCAGCTCCGTGAAGGAGCTGGAGGACGGTCTGGCGCCGGAGCTGGTGGAGGAGCTGGAGCGGCTCTCGCTGCCGTTCACCGAGAACTCGACTCCCTCCGACGCCGAACTGCGCATCGCGCAGGCCCAGTTGGTGGGCTGGCTGGAGGGGCTCTTCCACGGGATCCAGACCACTCTGTTCGCCCAGCAGATGGCCGCCCGCGCCCAGCTGGAGCAGATGCGGCGCGCGCTGCCCCCGGGCGTCGGCCACGAGGGCGAGGAGCACGGCCCGGCCGGCCGCTCCGGCGGGCCGTACCTCTAGGGGCTCCCGGACACTCCCGAGACGGCGAAGGGCCCGGCGTACACCGCCGGGCCCTTCCTACTGCGCCTCTCCTGCCGCGCCTCTCCTGCCGCGCCTCTCCTGCGCCTCGCGTCAGCCGGTCGCAGGGTTGCCCGTCGACACCTTGAGCTCGATGGTCGGCATGGCCTGCGGGTCGACGTCGGTGCCGGAGGACGGGAACTGCTCCATGATCGTGCCGTCGCCGTACGTGTTCTCGTCCACGGAGACGGTCTTCATCTGCCAGCCGGCGGCCTGGAAGCACTCCTTGACCGACTTGATGTACTTGAACTTGAAGTCCGGGACCTGGATCTTGTCCGGGTCGTCGTAGGACTCCTGCGGTTCGGTGCACTCGGTCTTCTCGATGGTCTTCGAGGTGTCGGGTCCGCGGTAGCCCGACGCGTGCGAGGCCGCGGTGCTCGCGGTGCTGCCTCCGCCGCTGCTGCCGCTGCCGCCGGTTTGGTCATCGCCGCCGGTGTTCAGCGCCAAGGCGACGATCAGGCCGATCACCGCGACCAGCGACACCGCGACCGACCCGATGACCACCGGCCGGTTGCTCTTCCCGCCACCGCCGCCACCGGAGGCAGGCGCCTGCGGCGTGATGTTGTACGGGGGCGGCGTCGACGGCGCCGGCTGGGCGTACCCGGCCGGCGCCGGGTAGCCCGCCTGCTGCGGATAGCCGTAGGCGGGTGAGGGAACCGCGGGCCCGTAGGGATTCGGGACCGCCGGTCCCGGCTGGTACGGCGTCTGCACCGGACCGGGAGGCGCCGTCGTCGCCTGGCCGACCGGCGGGAACACCGCGGAGCCGACCCCGGCACCGCTCTGCGTCGGCGGAAGGCCCGGGACGATGCTGGGCGCGGCCGGCTGGAGCGAGGCGGCCACCCGCA
Source organism: Streptomyces sp. NPDC001714 (assembly GCF_042892755.1). Lineage (NCBI taxonomy): Bacteria > Bacillati > Actinomycetota > Actinomycetes > Kitasatosporales > Streptomycetaceae > Streptomyces > Streptomyces sp. NPDC001714. The sequence goes on along the minus strand of NZ_JBIAUL010000003.1, from coordinate 280,447 downwards.
GGCACTCGTCGCGCATGGACTCGGCGGTCGGGAAGCGCTCGTTCGGGTTCTTCTTCAGCGCGCGGGCGACCAGCGCGTCCACGGCCGGCGGAAGGGCCCGGTTGACCGAGGAGGGGGCGACCGGCTCCTCCTGGACATGCGCATAGGCGATGGCCAGCGGCGAGTCCGCGTCGAACGGCAGCCGCCCGGTGACCAGCTGGAACAGCATGATGCCGACCGAGTAGAGGTCGGACCGCGCGTCCACGCCCCGGCCGAGCGCCTGCTCCGGGGAGAGGTACTGCGGAGTGCCGACGACCATGCCGGTCTGGGTCATCGAGGTGACCCCGGACTGCATGGCGCGGGCGATCCCGAAGTCCATCACCTTGACGACGCCACGCTTGGTCATCATCACGTTGCCGGGCTTGATGTCGCGGTGGACCAGCCCCATCTCGTGGCTGATCTCCAGCGCGGCCAGCACGTCGGCGGTGATCTTCAGCGCCTTGTCGGCGGGCATCGCGCCGTGCTGCCGTACGTCCTCCTCCAGCACCGAACCGAGCGGGCGGCCCTCGACGTACTCCATGACGATGTACGGCATCGTCGAACCGTCCAACTCGTCCTCACCCGTGTCGAACACGGAGACGATGTTGGTGTGCGTGAGCTTGGCCACTGCCTGGGCCTCGCGGCGGAAGCGCTCGCGGAACGCCTGTTCCCGGCCGAGTTCGGTGTGCAGGGTCTTGATCGCGACCTGCCGGTCCAGGACCGCGTCGTACGCCAGGTGCACGGAGGCCATGCCGCCCTCGCCGAGCAGGTCGCGCAGCTGGTAGCGGCCACCGGCCAGAGCCCGCCCCGCGTAACGGCCGTATGTGCCGTCCTGGCTCATTTTCCCCGTCCCCCGCCCGGCACTCAGGCACCCTTGTTGATCGAATGTCTCATTCCCGCCCAAGTCTGCCGGAGGGCACTGACACGTCAAGCGCGGTGCCCGTTCCGTGACCGTACGCGAAAGAAGAGCCGCGGAAGCGTTACAGCGGCCGTACGTCCGGTACACAGAATTTGCACGACAGCGCGTGGTACGGGTTGGATGGCCGGTCCGTCCACGGGTCGGATCCCGGACCTGCGGGTTGCGCCGAGGCTGTAGCGTGGCCGACGGAGACCGTGACAACACCGCGCGCACCGCGGGCAGAAACGACGGCGAGGACCGATGGCACAGACGCACAGCGCCCAGGGCCCGTCCGACCCCGAGGCGACTGGCGGCGGCATGTCAGACGCGCCGGAGATGTGGGGCAACGCAGGCCTGGTCGGCGACGGCCGGTACCGGCTGACCCACCGGCTCGGGCGGGGCGGCATGGCCGAGGTGTTCGCGGCCGAGGACGTACGGCTCGGCCGCACCGTGGCCGTGAAGCTGCTCCGGGCCGACCTCGCCGAGGACCCGGTCTCCAAGGCCCGCTTCACGCGCGAGGCACAGTCGGTCGCCGGGCTCAACCACCACGCGATCGTGGCGGTGTACGACTCCGGCGAGGACGTGGTCGGCGGCCAGTCCGTGCCGTACATCGTGATGGAGCTGGTCGAGGGCCGCACCATCCGCGACCTGCTGATCAACGCCGAGGCGCCGGGCCCCGAGCAGGCCCTGATCATCGTCTCCGGGGTGCTGGAGGCGCTGGCCTACTCGCACCAGCACGGCATCGTGCACCGTGACATCAAGCCCGCCAACGTGATCATCACGCACAACGGCGCCGTCAAGGTGATGGACTTCGGTATCGCCCGCGCCCTGCACGGCGCCTCCACGACGATGACGCAGACCGGCATGGTCATGGGCACGCCCCAGTACCTCTCCCCGGAGCAGGCGCTCGGCAAGGCCGTCGACCACCGCTCCGACCTGTACGCCACCGGCTGCCTGCTCTACGAACTCCTCGCCCTCAGGCCCCCGTTCATCGGCGAGACCCCGTTGGCGGTGGTCTACCAGCACGTCCAGGACATCCCGGTGCCGCCGTCCCAGACCTCCGAGGGCGCGGCCCCGCCGGAGCTGGACGGCCTGGTCATGCGCTCGCTCGCCAAGGAGCCCGACGACCGCTTCCAGACCGCCGAGGAGATGCGCGGCCTGGTCCAGTACGGCCTGCAGATGCTGTACGACCAGGGCGCCCACACCGGCACCTGGAACACCGGCCCGGTCACCGTGCACGACGGCCGGCACACCCCGGCGGCCGGTTTCGCCGGTACGACCGTGATGCCGCACCCGACGGCCGCCTCCGGGACCACGCAGATCCCGCAGCCGATCCTGCCGGGCGGCTACGGGGGCGGTGACGACGGCGGTTTCGAGGGACACGGCAACAGAGGAAGTGGCCGCGGCAAGCTGTGGATCCTGGCCGTCCTCGCGGTGATCGCGGTCGCGGCGGGCGTCGCGCTGGCGCTGAACCACGACGGGGGCGGTGACGGCGGCGGCGCCGGTACGTCGCAGACGCCGACCACCTCGCAGACCACCAAGGACGAGACGCCCAGCGCCAGCCCTTCGGACGAGACCAGCGACACGGGCACGGCCACGGAGACCGGCGACAGCGGCTCGGGCAACAACGGCAACTCCGACTACACGCCGTCGTCGACCCCGTCGTACACCCAGTCCCAGACGGAGAGCAGCGAGCCGACCGACGAGCCGAGCGACACGGCGAGCGCCTCGCAGCCCACCGACACCGAGAGTTCGCCGGACACCCAGCCCTCCGACACGGCCGGCACGGGCGACGCCGGCGGAACCGACGCCGGCTCGATCGCCGGGACCGGCGTCGGCGGCGGTTGAAGGACACCGACACCCTTCGGCTGATCGACTGCCGCTGATCGACCTCCGCCGGCCGACCGCTGCTGATCTGCCGCTAGTGCACGAACGCGTCGCACACCGCGTCGTACTCCCTGGTCCACCACACGGCGAGTGCCGAGGCGGCCGGGAACTGGGGGTCCGCGCGGGTGTCGCCGCGCTCGTAGTGCCAGCGCAGCATCCAGAAGTCGTTGAGCCGCTCCCACCACACGCGGTGCACGGCCGCCGTGAGCTCCGAGGGCGTGGCCCCGGCCGCGCGCCGGTACGCGCGCGCGTACGCCCGTACCTTCCCCAGGTCGAGTGCTCCCGCCGGGCGTACGAAGAAGATCGCGGCGGCGCGTACGGCCTCCTCCGCGCGGGGCTGCACGCCGAGCCGGTCCCAGTCGACGATGGCGGCGGGCGCGTCGTCCTTGTAGAGCAGGTTGAACGGGTGGAAGTCGCCGTGCACCCAGCCCACCGAGGCACCGCGCGGGGGGCGCCGGCCGGTGTGCTGCTCCAGGAGCGCACGGCGTTCGAGGAGCCGGTGGCGGGCGAGTTTGTCGAAGGCGTCGGCGGGGCGGTGCCGGCTGACCTGGGCGAGCAGGTCGTCGATGAGCGCGAAGGTGTCGGCGGGGTCGGCGCTCTCGACGGGATGAGGGCTGGTGGCCGGGCGGGTGCGCCCCTTGGGTGGCATCACGCGCTCCAGACAGGCGTGCACGGCGCCGAGGAGCGCGCCGAGCCGCGCGCACTCCCCGCGCGTGAGCTGCCCGCCGTGCCGGTGCCGGCCGTCGATCCAGGGATGCAGTGCGTAGGCGTGGCCGCCGACGACGGCGACCGTACGGCCGTCGCGGTCGGCGAGGGGCGGGGCGACCGGGACGCCGAGGGCGGCCAGCCGCAGGGTGGCCAGATGACGCCGCTCGATGGCGGCCGGGTCGGCGGTGTCGGGGTCGAAGTGGTGCTTCAGGAAATAGCGGCCGCGGGTGGTGCACAGGCGGTAGCCGCGGTTGAGCAGGCCCTGTTCGACCGGCTCGCAGGCCAACGCGGAACCGGCGGCGTACCGCCGGAGCAGGGCGCCCAGAGGGGGCGCGTGAGGTACGAGGGGTGGTACACATGAGCGCGGCACGCGCCAGATGCTAGGGCAAGCGCCAGTGCTGTGAGCTGGGCGTTGTCACAGGCAGTCGCTGATGGTCGCTTTCGGTCACGTGATGGACCGCGGCGAATACAAGTGCGAAAGATGGGCCCCGGGGACGCGCCGCGGAGCGTAGGGTCACGGCGCCGCGCTCGGCGCGCGTCCGATGTCCGGCGCGCAGACCGGACACCTCGATGTCTTCCCGTGGCCCGGGGCGGCGGGATAACGTGCCGTAGCTCCGGCCTCCTGCAAGGCTCTGACCAGCGACCTTCCGGCCCGCGTCGATTTACTAGGAAACCCAAGCAAAAAGTACTTGGATTTCCAAGCAAAAACGCAGGTCAGGAGGGGTTTCACAGAAATGTGGGGCACTGGGTAACGTGCATGTTGCAGGGCGCTCGCCGGGGCACCTGTCACGCCTGTTCCCGGCCGAGTGGCACCCACCCCGTGCCACGGGTGTCGGAAACAGGTGAGCCGCACTGGCTTCACCCGGCAACCCCGGGGGCCGGACCGACGGAGGAGCACACGTGACCGTGGACAGCAGTGCCGCGAGCGAACCGCGACGCAGCGCCGCAGGCAAGGCCGGTACCACCGGCACCAAGACCGGCACCAAGCGCACCACTCGCACCACCAGTCGCACCACCACCAGCACCGCCTCTCGCACCACCACGCGCAGCACCGCGAAGAAGAGCACCGATCCCGAGCTCGTCCAGCTGCTGACCCCCGAGGGCAAACGGGTCAAGAACGCCGAGTACGACGCGTACGTCGCCGGGATCACCCCCGACGAGCTGCGCGGCCTGTACCGCGACATGGTGCTCACCCGCCGCTTCGACGCCGAGGCCACCGCACTGCAGCGGCAGGGCGAACTGGGCCTGTGGGCGTCCCTGCTCGGCCAGGAGGCCGCCCAGATCGGCTCCGGGCGGGCCACCCGCGAGGACGACTACGTCTTCCCGACCTACCGCGAGCACGGCGTCGCCTGGTGCCGCGGGGTCGACCCGACCAACCTGCTGGGCATGTTCCGCGGCGTCAACCACGGCGGCTGGGACCCCAACAGCAACAACTTCCACCTCTACACGATCGTCATCGGCTCCCAGACGCTGCACGCCACCGGCTACGCGATGGGCGTCGCCAAGGACGGCGCGGACTCGGCGGTCATCGCCTACTTCGGCGACGGCGCCTCCAGCCAGGGCGACGTCGCCGAATCGTTCACCTTCGCCGCGGTCTACAACGCCCCGGTCGTGTTCTTCTGCCAGAACAACCAGTGGGCGATCTCCGAGCCGACCGAGAAGCAGACCCGCGTCCCGCTCTACCAGCGAGCCCAGGGCTTCGGCTTCCCCGGCGTCCGGGTCGACGGCAACGACGTGCTGGCCTGCCTCGCGGTCACCAAGTGGGCGCTGGAGCGCGCCCGCAGCGGCGAGGGCCCGACGCTGGTCGAGGCGTACACCTACCGGATGGGCGCCCACACCACCTCCGACGACCCCACCCGCTACCGGGGCGACGACGAGCGGCTGGCCTGGGAGGCCAAGGACCCGATCCTGCGCCTTCGCCGGTACCTGGAGGCCGCAAACCACGCGGACGAGGGATTCTTCGCGGAACTCGAGACCGAGTCCGAGGCGTTGGGCAGGCGAGTGCGCGAAGCGGTACGGGCCATGCCGGACCCGGACAACTTCGCCATCTTCGAGAACGTGTACGCCGACGGGCATGCGCTCGTCGACGAGGAGCGAGCCCAGTTCGCCGCCTACCAGGCGTCGTTCGCGGACGTAGAGGGGGTCTGACCATGGCAGCGGAAAAGATGGCTCTGGCCAAGGCGATCAACGAGTCGCTGCGCCGCGCCCTGGAGTCGGACCCCAAGGTCCTCGTCATGGGCGAGGACGTCGGCAAGCTCGGCGGTGTCTTCCGGGTCACCGACGGCCTGCAGAAGGACTTCGGCGACAGCCGCGTCATCGACACCCCCCTCGCCGAGTCCGGCATCGTCGGCACCGCGATCGGCCTCGCCCTGCGTGGCTACCGCCCGGTGGTGGAGATCCAGTTCGACGGCTTCGTCTTCCCGGCGTACGACCAGATCGTCACCCAGCTCGCCAAGATGCACGCCCGCTCGCTCGGCAAGGTCAAGATGCCGGTCGTCGTCCGCATCCCCTACGGCGGCGGCATCGGCGCGGTCGAGCACCACTCCGAGTCCCCGGAGGCGCTGTTCGCGCACGTGGCCGGCCTGAAGGTCGTCTCCCCGTCCAACGCCTCGGACGCCTACTGGATGATGCAGCAGGCCATCCAGAGCGACGACCCGGTGATCTACTTCGAGCCCAAGCGCCGCTACTGGGACAAGGGCGAGGTCAACGCCGAAGCCATCCCCGGCCCGCTGCACAAGGCCCGGGTGGTCCGCGAGGGCACGGACCTGACCCTCGCCGCCTACGGCCCGATGGTGAAGCTCTGCCAGGAGGCCGCCGACGCGGCCGCCGAGGAGGGCAAGTCCCTGGAGATCCTGGACCTGCGGTCCGTCTCCCCGCTGGACTTCGACTCGATCCAGGCCTCGGTCGAGAAGACCCGCCGCCTGGTCGTGGTCCACGAGGCGCCGGTGTTCTTCGGTTCGGGCGCGGAGATCGCCGCCCGCATCACCGAGCGCTGCTTCTACCACCTGGAGGCCCCGGTCCTCAGGGTCGGCGGCTACCACGCCCCCTACCCGCCGGCCCGTCTGGAGGAGGAGTACCTTCCGGGCCTGGACCGGGTGCTCGACACCGTCGACCGTGCCCTGGCGTACTGAGGAGAGGGTCGTGACGACGATGACGGAAGCGTCCGTACGCGAGTTCAAGATGCCGGACGTGGGCGAGGGGCTCACCGAGGCGGAGATCCTCAAGTGGTACGTCCAGCCCGGCGACACGGTCACCGACGGCCAGGTGGTGTGCGAGGTCGAGACGGCGAAGGCGGCCGTCGAACTCCCCATCCCCTACGACGGCGTGGTCCGCGAGCTGCGCTTCGCCGAGGGCACCACGGTGGACGTGGGCACGGCGATCATCGCGGTGGACGTGACGGGCGGGGCGCCGGCCGAGGAGCCCGCCGCGGCCCCGGCCCCGGAGCCGGAGAAGAAGCCGGAGGGCCGCCAGCCGGTCCTCGTCGGCTACGGCGTGGCGACCTCCTCCACCAAGCGCCGCCCGCGCAAGGGCCCGGAGGTCACGGTCGCCGAGGCGGCGGCCCAGGCAGCGGTCCAGCAGGAGCTGAACGGCCACGGCCCGGCCCCGGTCCCCGCCCCCGCCCCCGCGCCCGCTCCGGCTGCGCATGAGGAGCGTCCCCGCCCGCTGGCGAAGCCGCCGGTGCGCAAGCTGGCCAAGGACCTGGGCGTCGACCTGGCCACGGTGACCCCGTCCGGCCCGGACGGCATCATCACGCGCGAGGACGTACACGCGGCGGTGCCGGCCGTACCGACGGCGGCGCCGCAGCCGACGGCCCCGGAGACCGCCGTGACCCCGGCCGCCGTCTCTCCCGACACCGCCCGGGAGACCCGTATCCCCGTCAAGGGCGTCCGCAAGGCGACGGCGGCGGCGATGGTGGGTTCGGCGTTCACGGCCCCGCACGTCACGGAGTTCGTGACGGTGGACGTGACCCGCACGATGAAGCTGGTGGAGGAGCTGAAGCAGGACAAGGACCTGCAGGGCCTCCGGGTCAACCCGCTCCTCCTCATCGCCAAGGCGCTGCTGGTCGCCATCAAGCGCAACCCGGACATCAACGCGTCCTGGGACGAGGCGAACCAGGAGATCGTGCTCAAGCACTACGTCAACCTGGGCATCGCCGCGGCCACCCCGCGCGGCCTGATCGTGCCGAACATCAAGGACGCCCACGCGAAGACGCTCCCGCAACTCGCGGAGGCGCTCGGCGAGCTTGTCGGCACGGCCAGGGACGGCAAGACGTCACCCGTCGCGATGCAGGGCGGCACGGTGACCATCACCAACGTCGGCGTCTTCGGCATCGACACGGGCACGCCGATCCTCAACCCGGGCGAGGCGGCGATCCTCGCCGTCGGCGCGATCAAGCTCCAGCCGTGGGTCCACAAGGGCAAGGTGAAGCCGCGTCAGGTCACCACGCTGGCGCTGAGCTTCGACCACCGTCTGGTCGACGGCGAGCTGGGCTCCAAGGTCCTGGCGGACATCGCCGCGATCCTGGAGCAGCCGAAGCGGTTGATCACCTGGGGGTGAACCCCGGGGAGAAGTGAGAGAAGGGCGAGACCGTGACTTCCAGTCACGGTCTCGCCCCTTCTTTGACCTGCGTAAACGCTGAGAGTGTAACTTCTGGTTATGGTCTCGGGACACTCTCAACCTGAGGGGCATAAGCTGCGAGTGGGCGGCCGCAAGGTCGGATTGCGACCGCCCACTCTCATTCCTTCACCACTCTCAGGGCTGGTTCAGCACGTAGACCGGTGCCCCCTCCTCCGTCCCACCCCGCGAGTGAATGCAGGCGTGCTTACGCAGCAGCCGGAGACACTCGTTGACGCGGTGCACGGTCAGCCCGGTACGCGCGGCGATGGATTCGAGCGGCTCGCGCAGCTCACCCTTCTCGACGAGGACAGGGGCGATCACGACGGCCACCGTCCATACGTCCTCGGTCACCGACAACCGCCGTCGCCAGTCGGCGAGTACGGACTCGGTGGTGGGAAGGGCCGCAGGCGGGCCGTGGGGCGTATGACGTTCGAGGACGAGGGCGTCGAGCCGGTCCGCGATGCGTTCCATGGCGTGCACCATGGCCTGTTGTACGGCGATCGTGGCCTTCTGTGTGGCCAGCATCTCTCGCTGCAACTCGATCAGTTCGCGCTGCCCGCTCACCAACTGCTCGTCCAGCTGAAGGTTGTGCGCCTCAAGCCGGACGATGGCTTCCGCGACCTGCTCCGGCATGGCGTACGCGACGGGCGCGCCCGGCTCGGTCGGCTGCACCTCGGCTTCTTCGAGAGTGTAAGAACCCTCTCGCTGGACTGTCGCGATGACCTCCGCGACCCACTGTTTGAAGGGGGCGCAGGCGGGCTTCGTGCAGGCGTTGACGAGGATGATCAGGCCCTGGAGATCGATGAGATTCATGTCTCGACGCCACCCCCGACCTGCGGGAACGTTGAGACCGTAAGCTCCACTTACGGTCTCAAGACACTCTCGGTGTTCTTCCGGAACGTGGTCGGCGAGAGCTTGCCGAGAGTTGGTGTGCCCCAGCTCCTTGCACACGTCCACCGCCGGAAACCAGTGCCTCCCGTCCGGCATGGTCAGCCGTCGTACCCGGGCTCCGGTCGCCGCGTACACGAAGTCGCTGATGTCGATGGCCTCGTGGCGGCCGGCGGGTTTCGCCTTCTTGTTCGGTTCGTTCATGTGAACCACCTCCGCTGCGGAACCTAGGGCGGAGAAAATCGAATATGCCAGTCAAATACCTGCATGTTCACGATTGCGAGGGAAGAACACGAGTTCCGCTGCGGGAGGTCGTACAGGTATGGCAAAAGGCCCGCCGCAGGGATTGCGGCGGGCCTTCGTCGGCTCGGTGCGAGGTGGGTCAGATGGTCGCGAAGCCGTAGTTCAGGAGCTTCGTCGCGTCCGTCGCGCGCTGGGTGATCGAGGAGGAGGCGAGGACGGTGCCGATGACCGTCTTGCCGTTGCGGGTCGCGGCGAAGACCAGGCAGTACTTGGCCTCGGGGCCGGAGCCGGTCTTGATGCCGATGGCACCGCTGTAGCTGCTGAGCAGCGTGTTGGTGTTGGTCCAGGTACCCATGGTGCGGGTGGAACCGGTCTTGGTGATCGTCTTCGCCGTGTACTTCTTCGTCTTGACGACCGTGCGGAACGTGGAGCTCTTCATCGCGCTGCTGGCGATCTTCGTCAGGTCGCGCGGCGTCGAGTAGTTGTTGCCGTTGCCGATGCCGTCGAAGGAGTCGAAGTGGGTGTGGGTCAGGCCCAGGTTCTTCGCGGCGGTGTTCATCTTGGAGATGAAGTTGGAGACGCGCTTGGCGCGGGTGGTGCCCGAGCCGTACGTGTCCGCGAGCGCGTAGGCGGCGTCGCAGCCGGAGGGCAGCATCAGCCCGTAGAGCAGCTGACGGACGGTGACCTTGTCGCCGACGATCAGGTGCGCCTGGGAGGCGTTGTTGGCGACGACGTAGTCGCTGTACGCCTTCTGGATCGTGACCTTCTTGTCGAGGTTCAGGTTCGACTGCGCGAGCACGACCTTGGCGGTCATGATCTTCGTGGTGGAGCCGGTGGACAGCTGGGTGTCCGCCTTCTTCGTGTACAGCGTCTTCGCGTTCGCGTTGTTCATGACGTAGCCACCCTTGGCCACGATCGAGGGCGCGGTGACGGCCTGCGCGGGAGCCGCGGTGAGGGCCCCGGTCGCGAGCATCGCGCCGGACGTGACGGCGACGGCGACGGCCCTGCGGAGGCTGGTGCCCTTAATACCGGTAATCAACTGAAATACCCCGAGTCGAGTCGAGTCGTAATGCCCCTGGCGTGCGGCCGAGTTGGGGGTGCCGAAGCGAATGGGGCCGCACGTGTGTGACACGTAAGTAGCACAGATGGTTGTGCGGCTGCTGAGAGCGATTTATGTCACGTCCGGATGGTGGACGCCCGTGCCCCTTGCGTACGTGTTGTATCTAAGCTGTGGGCATGAGCCTGGCCGTCAAGCAGCCCCCTGCCGCCGACCGCGTCTACTCCCATGTCAAGCAAGGCGTCCTGGACCGCCACTACGAAGGCGGCACGCTCCTCACCGAGGGCGAGCTGGCCGAGGCCGTGGGAGTCTCCCGCACCCCGGTACGGGAAGCGCTGCTGCGCCTCGAAGTCGAGGGACTGATCAAGCTCTACCCGAAGAAGGGCGCCATGGTGCTGCCGGTCTCCGCGCAGGAGATCGCGGACGTGGTGGAGACCCGGATGCTGGTGGAGGAGCACGCGGTACGCAAGGCCGTACCGGCGTCGGCGGGGCTGGTGGCCCGGCTCCAGGAACTGCTCGACCGGCAGAAGGCCGAGGCCGCCGCCGGCGACCTGGCCGCCGCGGCCGTCACCGACCGCTGCTTCCACGCCGAGATCGTCCGCGACGGCGGCAACGAGATCCTCTCCCGCCTCTACGACCAACTCCGCGACCGGCAGCTGCGAATGGGCGTCGCGATCATGCACGCCCACCCCGACCGCATCGCCAAGTCGCTGACCGAGCACGAGGAGATCCTGGACGCGCTGCGCGCGGGGGACGCCGATCGCGCGGTCGCCCTTGTGCACCGGCACGTCGACTGGTTCGCGCACCTGGCGCGGGGTGAGGTCCGATGAGCCGCGGCAGCGCGTCGCTGCCCGGTGATCCGCCGGGCGGCCGCCGTGCCGTCGCGGTCTGGGCCATAGGCGTCTCGGTCTACTTCGTCGCCGTCATCTTCCGTACGTCCCTCGGGGTCGCCGGTCTCGACGCGGCCGACCGCTTCCACGTGGGCGCCTCGGCGCTGTCCACGTTCTCGATCCTCCAGCTGCTGGTCTACGCGGGCATGCAGATACCCGTCGGCCTGCTGGTCGACCGCCTCGGCACGAAGAAGATGCTGTCCATCGGCGCCGTGCTGTTCACCGTCGGACAGCTGGGCTTCGCCTTCTCCCCGTCGTACGGCACGGCGCTCGCCTCGCGCGCGCTGCTCGGCTGCGGTGACGCGATGACGTTCATCAGCGTGCTGCGGCTCGGCACCCGCTGGTTCCCGGCCCGGCGCGGCCCGCTCGTCGCCCAGCTCGCCGGGCTGGTGGGCATGGCCGGCAACCTCGTCTCCACGCTGGTCCTGGCCCGGCTGCTGCACGGCATCGGCTGGACCCCGGCGTTCGCGGGCAGCGCGCTGGCCGGTGTGGTCGTCCTGGTCCTCGTGTTCCTGTTCCTGAAGGACCACCCCGAGGGGTACGAGCCGGAGCCCTTCCCGCACCAGGGGGCGGCGTACGTACGCAGGCAGATCGCGGCGTCCTGGCGGGAGCCGGGGACCCGGCTGGGCCTGTGGGTGCACTTCACCACCCAGTTCCCGGCGATGGTGTTCCTGCTGCTGTGGGGGCTGCCGTTCCTGGTCCAGGCGCAGGGGCTGTCCCGCGCCACGGCCGGTGAGCTGCTGACCCTGGTCGTCCTCTCCAACATGGTGGTCGGCCTCGTCTACGGCCAGATCGTCGCCCGGCACCACATGGCGCGGCTGCCACTGGCGCTGGGCACGGTCGGGGCGACGGCCGTGGTGTGGGCGGCGACGCTGGTGTACCCGGCCGACCATGCGCCGATGTGGCTGCTGGTGGTGCTCTGCGCGGTGCTCGGCGCGTGCGGACCCGCGTCGATGATCGGCTTCGACTTCGCGCGGCCGGCCAACCCGCCCGAGCGACAGGGAACCGCGTCCGGGATCACCAACATGGGTGGTTTCACGGCCTCGATGACGACGTTGTTCCTGGTGGGTGTGGTGCTGGATGCCACCGGCGACAACTACTCGGTCGCCTTCTCGTGCGTGTTCGTGCTGCAGGCGCTGGGGGTGAGCCAGATCCTGCGGTTGCGGGGGCGGGCGGTTCGGCGGGAGCGGGAACGGTTGGTGGCGAGCCGGGTGGAGACGGTGCACGTGCCCGCATAGGTTTTCCCGCCCGCGCACCACCCGTTTGCTGTGGGCAGAGAGGCCCGGCGACCTGTGGGGGCCGGTCGCCGTCGGCGGCTCTGCGTGCAGGGGCCGGTGATCTCCCACCCGCGCACCGCCCGTTCGCCGTTGGTGGAGGGGCTGGCGACCCGTGGGGGTATTCGCCGTCGGCGGCTTTCCGTGTCGGGTCAAGTCGTCGTCGGGACGAGGGTCAGGTAGGCCAGGCCCAGTACGCCCCGGTACGTCAGCCAGGCCGCGCGGTGGCTGTCCAGGCGGGATCGGGTCTCGGGCGCCAGAGGGTGGCCGGGGTTGGCCGCCAGCCATACCTCCGTGTCCGCCTGGTACGCCGACTCGAACTCCTCCCATTCCTCCGGGCCCGCCGTCTCGATCCACTCCGGGCGGAAGCCCGCGGCCACCGCCAGGTCGACGAGGGCGGCCAGGTCGTGGTGGTCGGCGGCCGACGCGCCGGGCCACATCCCGGCCAGCTCCGCCTCGGTCGGGGTGCGCTGCCAGAAACCCTCGCCGAGCAGGACGCGCCCGCCGTCGGCCACCAGCCGCCGCAGCTCCCGCAGGGCCGGCACCAGATCGTCGCCCAGTGCCTGGCTCGCCCCGAGGCACAGCACCACGTCGGCCGGGCCCCGGCCGGTGCCCACCGCCGACTCCTCGGCGAACTCCACCCGGCCGGACAGTCCCCGTGCCCCGGCGGCCCGCCGCCCCCGCTCCAGGTCAACCGCGTTCACGTCCACTCCGACGCCGTGCGCCCGCGGTACCGCCGCCAGCAGCCGGAGCATCAACTCGCCCCAGCCGCAGCCGATGTCCAGCACGCTGCCGGGATGCGTGGCCGCGAGGCGCCGTACCATCGCGGTCGCGCGGGCCTCGGAGAGCGGGCCGTGGAAGGTGAGCCGGGTGAGGCGGGGCGGGAGGTCGTCCTGCGGTGCGGTGGCTGTGGTCATGCCGGGAAGATAGGTCGTGAAGGCCGCCGCCGGGCACCGATTTAACGGCGCACCCCGCTGCCGCTTCCTTCCCGATTCTTACTGCTCTTACCGCGTGACGGCGAAGTTGCGCAGGATCGCCGCCGTCAGCTCCGGGTCGCCCTCCGCCTTCACCCGGTCCGCGACCGCGTCCGGGGTGGTGCGGCCGCAGGCCAGGCGGACGTAGGTCTCCCAGTCGAGGGTGAAGGTGGCGGCGGGGCCGAGGGCGGGGGCCGTTTCGAGAGTGCCGCGGCCCTGGATGTCGACGCGGATGGTGCGCATGAACTCGACGGGGCCGTGCACGTCCAGGACGATCGCCGAACTGCGCGGTGCGTTCGCCTTCTCGGCGACGACGGCGGGCAGCTCTCCGAGCAGCACGTCACGGGCGATGTGCGCGCCGGGGGAGTCGAGGTTGCCGGGGCGGCCGAGGGCGGCCCGCAGATCCTGCTCGTGCACCCACACGTTGAACGCATGGCCGCGCATGGAGTCTTCGAGGGTGAGCTCGGTGCCGAGCGGGCCGCGCACCTTGGTGCCCGGGTCCCGCGACTCGTTCCGCAGCTGGCGGTTGCGGCGGATGATCACGTACTCGAGCTCGGAGGTCATCTCCGGCGCCGTGTGGTGGCGGCGGACGTCGACCTGCATCTCCATGTAGCGCTGCTGGTCGTTGGTGACGTGGAAGAGGTCCCGCGGCAGGGTGTGGATGGGGCGCGGGTCGCCGAGCATCTCGCAGTCCAGGCCGATGACGTGGGAGACCACGTCCCGCACCGACCAGCCCGGGCACGGGGTCCGCCGGTTCCACTCGCCCTCGACAAGCGGCGTCACCAGCTCGGATATCGCTTCGATGGAGTGGGTCCAAGCGTCGGCGTAGGGCTGGAGGGTGGGATGCAGACTCACGGAACGGGACCCCTCGGCGGTCGGTACTCGGGCAGGTGATGGCGGCGCTGCCAGCGGGAGGTGGCTGCTGTCGGCGGGTGTCTTGAGACGTTAAGTTACGCTGCTGTGAGGCACCCCGGCAGTGCTTTCGTGTGACGATCGTAGGCCCGTGTGGACGGCTCGAATGCCAGGACGGTGGTAGTGTGCGTGCCTCGCTCATCCAGATCGACGTAAACGAGGGTGAATCGGTCGAATCCCGTCGGCAGCGCGTGACCACACTGGTACGTGAGCAGGCGGACTCCGATCTCGTCGTACTGCCCGAGCTGTGGACGACGGGCGCGTTCGCCTACGAGGAGTTCGCCACGGAGGCCGAGCCGCTCGAAGGGCCGACGTACGAGGCGATGGCGAAGGCGGCGAGCGACGCGGGCGTCTGGCTGCACGCCGGCTCGATCCCCGAGCGTGACCCGGACGGCCCCCTCTACAACACGGCTCTCGTCTTCTCCCCCTCCGGCGAGCTGGCCGCGGCCTACCGCAAGATCCACCGCTTCGGCTTCGACAAGGGCGAGGCGGTGCTGATGGGCGCTGGACAGGAGCTGGTGACGGTCCGGCTGCCCGGGACCACACTCGGCGTGGCCACCTGCTACGACCTCCGTTTCCCCGAACTCTTCCGCGGACTCGTCGACGCCGGCGCCGAGACGCTGGTCCTCTCGGCGGGCTGGCCCGAGCGGCGACGCGCGCACTGGACGCTGCTGGCCCAGGCGCGGGCGGTCGAGAACCAGGCGTTCGTGCTCGCGTGTGGAACGGCCGGGACGCACGCCGGAGTTCCGCAGGCCGGTCACTCGATCGTGGTCGATCCGTGGGGCGAGGTGCTGGCCGAGGCGGGCGCCGGCGAGGAGATCCTCACCGTCGACCTCGACCCGGCCAAGGTCGCCGCGACCCGCGAACAGTTCCCGGCCCTCAAGGACCGCCTCCTCGGCCTGGACCCCCCGCGCCACCGTTAGTCCCCCTCCCGCTCCTTGTCGGCGAGGTGGATCACGCACACCGCCACCGCGATCAGCAGCGCCGGATCCGCGTCGTCGCGTACGACGTCGACGCCGTAGGTCTCCCGCACGTGCAGCCAGCGCCGGGAGATCACGGCCAGCAGCTCGCCGTCGTACTCGACGGCGAACTCCCGGTCGAGGATCTTGCCGCTGACGTCGAGTTCGGTGCCGTCGACCAGGTGGACCCGGTAGTGGTTGCGCAGCAGCGACAGCCGCTTGCGTCTGATGGTCGCCAGGGGCTCGCCCTCGCGTTCGATCACCATGGTGTCGCGCAGGGCGAACATCTTCTGGTGGAAGTCGACGAGCACGCGCCCGTGCCGGTCCTTCAGCTCGAACGTGTCGCGCACCCGCATGGCCTTGCCGTCGACGAGGAAGACCTTGTCGCCGTGCTCGTCCTCGATCCAGTAGTCCTCACCGAAGCCGAGGATCCGGTCGCGTACCAGGAATCTCATGCCTGTACCCCTTCCCGCCCCACCGGCCCGAAACGCCGCCGGTAGTCCGACGGGCTGAGCCCGGTCTCGCGCCGCACTCGCGCCCGCAGGTTGGCCGCCGTACCGAGCCCGCTGCGCGCCGCGACGACGTCGAGCCGCTCCTCCCCGCGCTCGATCAGCCGACAGGCGAGGGCGACCCGCTCCCCGGTCAGCCAGGCCAGCGGGGTGGTGCCCAGCTGGGCGCGGAAGCGGCGGTGCAGGGTGGCGGGGGAGACGGCCGCCCGCGCGGCCAGGTCCGCCACGGTCAGCGGCTCGCCCAGCCGCTCCTGGGCCCAGGCCAGCAGCGGTCCCAGCGACTCGTCCGGCACCTCGGGCACCGGCCGCTCGACGAACTGCCGCTGCCCGCCGTCCCGGTGCGAGGCGAACACCAGCCGCCGGGAGACGGCGTTGGCGAGTTCTGCGCCGTGGTCCTGCCGCCAGATGTGCAGCCCCAGGTCCAGCGCGGCCGCGCTGCCGGAGGCGGTGAGCAGGTCGCCGTCGTCGACGAAGAGCACGTCGGGCCGGAGCAGCACCCGGGGATGCAGTTCCCGGAAGGCGTCGGCCCAGCGCCAGTGCGTGGTGGCCGGCCGCCCGTCCAGCAGCCCGGCCTCGGCGAGTGCGAACGTCCCGGTGCAGAAGCTCACGATGCGCATCCCGCGCGCGTGCGCGCGCCGGATCGCGTCGAGGACGTCCGCGCCGCGCGGTACGACGTTGTCAGGCCGCCCCGGTACGACGACCGTGTCCGCCTCGTCCACGGCCGCCAGCCCCGCCACCCCGCTCAGGGTGAAGAAGCCGTGGTTCATGCGCACCTCGGGGGTGGGCGCGCACAGCGTCACCTCGTAGGGCGGCACGCGCAGCCCCAGCTCGGGCCGCGGCAGCCCGAACAGCTCGGTGGCGACGCCGACCTCGAACGGGTTGGTCCCGGCGTCGACGATCACGGCCACGCGATGAGTCGTCTGAGAGGATCCTTGCGTCATATGCGATTTCTAGCACTCGCATCGATGCCGGGCCACGGCCCACGATGTTCGCCATGACCAGCGAACCCATCTCCCTCGCCCACGCCCTCGCCTCCTTCGAGGACCTGTGGAGCCCGCGTATCGTCACCGCCGTCAACGACTACGACGTGCGCGTCGCCAAGGTCGAGGGCGAGCACCTCTGGCACGTCCACGCCGACACGGACGAGTTCTTCCTGGTCCTGGAGGGCGAACTGCACATCGCCCTGCGGGAGCCGGCCGGCGAGCGCACGGTCGTCCTGCCCAGAGGCTCGGTCTTCACCGTTTTCCGCGGCACCGAGCACAAGCCGCACGCGCGTGTGCCCACCGAGATCCTGCTCCTCGAGCCCACCGGAACCCTCACGGTGGGCGATCGGCACGACGAGGTTCCCGGGCACGTGGACGCGACGACCGGACACGTCCTCACGTGACCGGGCCGCGGATTCCCCCGGTCCAATGGATGTCCGGGAGTTGAAGTCCCCGTGCGTGTGCAGAAGCTGCCCAACCAACGGGGTGGGCTCCGAGTCCGACGATGCGTAGTTCGCGTAGTCGCGCACGTTCCTCTCGGAGGTTTCCATGCACGCTCGTCCCGCCCGCCGCCGGGTCATACGCACCCTCCCGGCGATGACGCTGGCTCTCGGTGCGGCCATGGCCGCGGCACTCACCACGGCCGGTACCGCCGACGCCGCGACGGCACCGGCCACCGCCGCGGTCAACCAGTACGACTGGCAGCTCACCTACAAGGCCGCCGCCGGTCAGGCCAACAAAGCCACTGTCACCGCATCGCTCACCGCGGACCGCACGGGCATCGTCTACGTGATCGACGACGTTGTCCCGATCAGCGCGGGCCATGACTGCACCTACCCCGACAGCGCGGACCAGACCAAGGTTTCCTGCAGGGTCACCCTTGTGGACAGTCAGGACCCGTACGCCGCGCTGATCGTGAGCCTGGGCGACCGGGACGACACGCTCGCCTACAGGAACGCCACCGACCAGATCTACTTCTACGCCCAGATCTCACTCGGCACGGGCAACGACAAGGCCACCGACTCCGGTCGCCTCGACGGCGCCTACGTCTCCGGTGGCACGGGCAACGACACCATCACCGTGGGCAAGGAGGCTCTCGCCTGGGGCGACGACGGCAACGACACGATCAACGCGAGCGGCGGCGACAACATCGTGCAGGGCGGCAAGGGCGACGACGTGCTGCACGGCGGCAGCGGGGCCCAGTACCTGTCCGGCGACGACGGCAAGGACACCATCACCGGCGGAAGCGGCGCGGACACCCTGTACGGCGGCAAGGGCGACGACGTCCTGTACGGCAACAGCGGCAACGACAGGCTGTACGGCAACAGTGGTAACGACAGGCTGTACGGCGGTCCCGGCAGCGACAGGCTCTCCGGCGGTCCCGGCCGGAACGTGGTGCACCAGGACTGAGTGGACCGACGGGTCCGGGGCCCGAAGCCGGGCCCCGGACCAGGCCGATCTCTCCTTGCGGCTTTCGCCGGCACGCGAAGGCAAGAGCGCCATGGAGCGGCAGGAAGCCGACTGCCGGACCTGGGCGGTCCTGCACGGCCCGGTGGTTCGTCGGGTGCACGGGGACCGCGGAGACGTGAAGCTCCGTGCTTGTCGGAGAGGGGATCGTCACCGGGCGTGCGCCTCGGCCACACGTGCCCGGGCGCGCGAGCGACGGCAACCCGTGTGGGGAGGAGGCTGTGGTGTGAGGAATAGCGCCACGTGCGCGTGTGGTTGGCTTGAACCATGGCAAAACGCGTACGTGTCCGGGCCCCCGAGCTGTTCGGCAAGGGCGGCTGGATCAACACAGGTGACAAGCAGCTCAGCCTCGCGGAGCTCCGCGGGCGCATCGTAATTGTTGATTTTTGGACATTTTGTTGCGTGAACTGCCTGCACGTCCTGGACGAGCTGCGTGAGCTGGAGGAGCAGCACCGGGACACCGTGGTGATCATCGGGGTGCACTCGCCCAAGTTCGTGCACGAGGCCGAGCACCGGGCGGTCGTCGACGCCGTGGAGCGGTACGGCGTCGAGCACCCGGTCCTCGACGACCCGGAGCTCGCCACCTGGAAGCAGTACGCCGTCCGGGCCTGGCCGACGCTGGTCGTGATCGACCCCGAGGGGTACGTCGTCGCCCAGCACGCCGGCGAGGGGCACGCGCACGCGATCGCGCGGCTGGTCGAGGAGCTGGAGGCGGAGCACGAGGCGAAGGGCACCCTGCGGCGCGGCGACGGCCCGTACGTGCCGCCGGAGCCCGAGCCGACCGCCCTGCGCTTCCCCGGCAAGGCCCTGCTGCTGCCCTCGGGGAACTTCCTGGTCAGCGACACCACCCGGCACCAGCTGGTGGAGCTGGCCGAGGACGCGGAGACGGTCGTACGGCGGATCGGCTCCGGTACGCGCGGTTTCACCGACGGCACGGCGGACACCGCCTCCTTCAACGAGCCTCAGGGCCTCGCGCTCCTCGACGACGGCTCGGTGGTCGTCGCCGACACCGTCAACCACGCCCTGCGCCGCCTCGACCCGGCCACCGGTGCGGTGAGCACCCTCGCCGGCACCGGCCGCCAGTGGTGGCAGGGCTCCCCGACCTCCGGTCCGGCCCGCGAGATCGACCTGTCCTCCCCGTGGGACGTGGCGGTCTTCGGCGGCAGGGTGTGGATCGCCATGGCGGGCGTGCACCAGCTGTGGGCGTACGACCCGGAGACCGGAACGGTCGCCGTCGCCGCCGGCACCACCAACGAGGGACTGGTCGACGGGCCGGCGGCCGAGGCCTGGTTCGCGCAGCCGTCCGGCCTCGCGGCCACCGCCGACCGGCTCTGGCTCGCCGACTCCGAGACGAGCGCCCTGCGCTGGGTCGACCCGGACGGGCACGTCCACACGGCCGTCGGCACCGGCCTCTTCGATTTCGGCCACCGGGACGGCGCGGCCGGCCAGGCCCTGTTCCAGCACCCGCTGGGTGTGACGGCCCTGCCCGACGGCTCGGTCGCGGTGTCCGACACCTACAACCACGCGCTGCGCCGCTACGACCCGGCGACCGGCGAGGTCACCACGCTGGCGACGGACCTGCGGGAGCCGAGCGGCGCGGTGCTGGTCGGCGACGAGATCGTGGTCGTCGAGTCGGCCCGCCACCGGCTGACCCGGCTGCGGCTGCCCGAGGAGGCGGTCCAGGTGGAGTCGGTCGCCCACCGCACCCAGCGCGCGGCGACCGAGGTCGCGCCGGGCAGGCTCCGGCTGGACGTGGTCTTCCAGGCCCCGGCGGGCCAGAAGCTGGACACGCGCTACGGCCCGTCGACGCGCCTGCTGGTGTCGTCGACCCCGCCGGAGCTGCTGCTCAAGGGCGAGGGCGCCGACACCGACCTGTCGAGAGAGCTGGACCTGAACCCGGCGGTGCCGGAAGGCGTCCTGCACGTCTCGGCGATGGCCGCGTCCTGCGACGACGACGAGGCCAACGAGTACCCGGCCTGCCATGTGCACCAGCAGGACTGGGGAGTTCCGGTGCGTATCACGGAGAGTGGCGCGGACCGCCTTCCGCTGATTCTCGCCGGGATGGATCAACGTCCCTGAAAGGGGCGCTGGGGGTACCCCCGGCCGAAGGCTGGGGGAGGAACTGCGCGACCAGCCCCCACGCACCTGCGGCCGAAACACAACGGGCCACCGGCTACCGCCGCCGCGGAACCAGCTTGAACACCGCCACCCCGGCCGCCACCAGCGTCGTGGCCGCCACCACCATCGCCATGCTGTTGATCCACAGCCCGGTGGCGGCCAGGGTCGCACCGCCCGCGCCCACCGTGCCCGCGCCGATCACTCTGCCGTACATCGCTTTTCTCCTACGAGGGTTGGGGGAATCTCACGTAGCCACCCACTTCTCCTCGCTGCGGCGTACCAGCCCCCACAGCGAGGTGAAGTAGACGGCGTGCTGGAAGAGGTCGTAGAGCATCTCCGGGATCATCAGCGCGGCGACCAGGACGGCCCTGGGCCCCGCCCGCCGTACGGAGACGGTCTTCTCGACGATGAAGATCAGGCCGATCGCCGTCCAGAACGGCGACAGGCCCGGCCAGCCGTACAGCGAGGTGTACGCGGCCATGTAGGTCAGGTAGATCAGGAAGGAGAGCGCGCCGAAGCCCATCAGGAACTGCTGGACGAAGTAGCGGGCGGTGACCCGGGTCCAGCCGTAGTCGCGGAGGTTCTCCAGGGCGCCACGCTGCCACCGCAGCCGCTGGTGCCAGAGTTTGGGGAGCGTCGGCATGACCTCGGTGGTGACCGCGCAGCCCGCCGGGGACATGGCCCGGTGGCCGAGGGTCTTGACCGCCTTGGTCATCTCGTCGTCCTCGGTCAGCGAGGCGAGGCTGTAGTAGCCGGTGCCGCCGCCGAGTTCGCCGGCGCGGCGGGCCGCGCGGACCTCGCGCAGCACGCGGGCGCGGAACATCGTGCCGGTGCCGGTGAGGACCTGGGCCCTGCCGCCGGTCCGCTCCAGTTCCCAGGCGTAGCGGTGGAACTCCATGCGCTGCAGCAGGCCGAGGAAGCCGCCGCCGTCCTCGCCGTAGAAGACGCCGCCGACCGCGCCGACCTTGCGGTTGAAGGTGGCGAGCGCGGTCTCGACGAACCAGGGGTTGAGGACGGTGTCGGCGTCCTGGACGAGCAGCAGGTCCCGGTCGTCCAGGTGCGGGAGCACCCAGGCGATGGCCTGGTTGAGGGCGCCGGCCTTCTTGTGGGTGTTGCCCTGGGTGGGGAAGACCTGGGCACCGTGGGCGGCGGCGACGCCGGCCGTGTCGTCGGTGCAGTTGTCGGTGACGACGACGATCAGGTCGGGGCGCCGGGTCTGTTCCCAGAGGCCGTCGATCGCGTCGGCGATACGTTTCTGCTCGTTGTGGGCCGGGATCAGGACGGCGAGTCTTGGTCTGTCGTCCGGTTCCTCGGGCGCGGCGTGGGCACGGCGCGTGGCGTGACGGCGCACGGCTCGGTACCCCCCTGTCGTGAAGAACTCGGTGGATCCGGAAGCCGACGCTCCGGACCCGTCAGTGATCGAAATTCTTCACGAAATCCGTACAACTTCGGTAGTTGAACGCTGCAACGGATTGCTCACGGTTGCCTGTGATGGCCCTGTGAGTGCAGGTGTGTCCGTTACGCGCCGTACCCGTCCCCGTATCCGTCACGGTGGTGATGGTGCCGTTCCTCCTCGACCACCGTCGTCGGCGGCACCATGACCCGCCGGCGACTGGCGATGCTGCTGAACGTGGCGACGCCGATGATGCCGACGGCCATCAGGATCAGGCCGACGACGTCGAGATTGACGCCGTTCATGTGCCAATCGGTCGCGAACGTGAGGATGGCCCCCACGGCGATGAGGATGATGCACCCGCCGAGCCCCATGAGCGTTGCCTCCCCTTCAGGTTCGGTGGCTTTGGTCCACACCGGGTACCCAGGGACGGGCGGGCCATGTGCAACTACCCCTCCAGGAACGCCACCAGGGCGTTGGCCAGCAGGAACGGGTCGTCGGCGCCGCACAGTTCGCGGGCGCTGTGCATGGAGAGGATGGCCGCGCCGATGTCGATGGTCTGGATGCCGTGCCGGGCCGCGGTGATCGGGCCGATCGTGGTGCCGCAGGGCATGGAGTTGTTGGAGACGAAGGTCTGGAAGGGGACCCCGGCCTTCTCACAGGCGGCGGCGAAGATCGCGCGGCCCGAACCGTCCGTGGCGTAGCGGTTGTTGACGTTGACCTTGAGGATCGGGCCGCCGTTGGCGCGGGGGTGGTGCGTCGGGTCGTGGCGCTCGGCGTAGTTGGGGTGGACGGCGTGGCCCATGTCGGAGGAGAGACAGACGGTGCCCGCGAAGGCTCTCGCCCGGTCCTCGTACGAGCCGCCGCGCGCCAGCACCGAACGCTCCAGCACGCTGCCGAGCAGCGGACCGTCCGCGCCGGTGTCGGACTGGGAGCCGGTCTCCTCGTGGTCGAAGGCGGCGAGGACGGGGATGCAGGGCAGTTCGGTGCCGCCCGCCGCCACGGCTGCCAGGGCCGCCGTACCGGCGTGCACGGAGAGCAGGTTGTCCATCCGGGGGCCGGCCATCAGCTCCTGGTCGCGGCCCAGGTAGGCGGGCGGTTCGATGGCGTAGGTCATCAGGTCCCAGCCGGTGACCGAACCGGCCGGCAGGCCCGACTCCTGCTCCAGGAAGGCGATCAGGTCGCCGTCGCGGACGTCGTCGCCGAGACCCCAGATCGGCTGGAGATGGCGCTGCTTGTCGAGCTTGAGACCCTCGCTGCCGACCGAACGGTCGAGGTGGATGGCGAGTTGGGGCACCCGCAGCAGCGGTCGGTTCACGTCGACGAGGCGGGTGGAGCCGTCGCTCAGGCTGAGCCGGCCGGCCAGGCCCAGGTCGCGGTCGAGCCAGGAGTTCATGAGCGGTCCGCCGTAGATCTCCACGGCGACCTGGCGGAAGCCGTGCGCCCCGGTGTCCGGACGGGGCTTCACGCGCAGGTTCGGGGAGTCGGTGTGGGCGCCGACGATCCGGAACGGCGTGTGCGGCGCGGCGCCCTCCGGGACGTACCAGGCGATGATCGCGCCGCCGCGCAGCACGTACTTGCCACCGGCGGTGCCGTCCCAGGCGTCCGTCTCGGCGACCTGCCGGAAACCGGCCTTCTCCAGTCGTGCGCCGGCGTTCGCCACGGCGTGGTACGGCGTGGGACCGGCCGCGAGGAAGGACATCAGGTCGTCGGTGTGACCGCGATCGAAGCGGGAGGGTTCGCTCATGTGCTTCACCTTAACGACGTACGGTGGCCCGCTCCCCTGTGAAGGAGCGGGCCACCGCGGCGGACTCGGTCGGACGGAACGGTCAGAAGGCGGCTTCGTCCAGCTCCATCAGGTCGAGGTCGACGTCGGCCGCGATCTTGCGGGCCAGGGTGACGCCCGGCAGCACGTTGGCCGCGAAGAACTTCGCTGCCGCGATTTTGCCGGTGTAGAACGCCTTGTCCTTGTTCGAGGCCGTCTCCAGCTTCTCGGCGGCGACCGCGGCGCCCTTGAGGAGCAGGTAGCCGACGATCACGTCACCCGAGGCGAGCAGCAGGCGGGAGGTGTTGAGACCCACCTTGTAGATGTTCTTCACGTCCTGCTCGGTGGCCGCGAGGTCGGTCAGCATCAGGCCGACGATCGCCTCCAGCTCGACGGCGGCCTTCGCGAGGTGCTCGCGGGCGCCCGCCAGCTCCTCGCCACCCGTGCCGAGCGCCAGGAACTTCTTGATGTCCTCGGCGAGGGAGTTCAGGGCCGCGCCCTGGTTGCGGACGATCTTCCGGAAGAAGAAGTCCTGGCCCTGGATCGCGGTGGTGCCCTCGTACAGGGTGTCGATCTTGGCGTCGCGGATGTACTGCTCGATCGGGTACTCCTGCAGGAAGCCGGAGCCGCCGAACGTCTGCAGCGACTGGGCGAGCTGCTCGTAGCCCTTCTCGGAGCCGTAGCCCTTGACGATCGGCAGGAGCAGGTCGTTGAGCGCGTGCTCGGCCTTCGGGTCCTCGCCGTTCGCCTCCTTGACGGCGATCGCGTCCTGGATCGAGGCGGTGTAGAGGACCAGGGCGCGCATGCCCTCGGCGTACGCCTTCTGCGTGATCAGCGAGCGGCGGACGTCGGGGTGGTGGGTGATGGTGACCTTGGGCGCGGTCTTGTCCATGAAGTTCGCGAGGTCCGGACCCTGGACGCGCTCCTTGGCGTACTCCAGCGCGTTCAGGTAACCCGTCGACAGCGTCGAGATGGCCTTCGTGCCGACCATCATCCGGGCGAACTCGATGATCCGGAACATCTGGCGGATGCCGTCGTGCTTGTCGCCGATCAGCCAGCCCTTGGCCGGGTGGCGGTCGCCGAAGGTCATCTCGCAGGTGTTGGAGGCCTTCAGGCCCATCTTGTGCTCGACGTTGGTCGCGTAGACGCCGTTGCGCTCGCCCAGCTCGCCGGTCTCGAAGTCGAACAGGTACTTCGGGACGAGGAAGAGGGACAGGCCCTTGGTGCCCGGACCGGCGCCCTCGGGACGCGCCAGCACGTAGTGAAGGATGTTCTCCTCCATGTCGTGCTCACCGGAGGTGATGAAGCGCTTCACGCCCTCGATGTGCCAGGAGCCGTCCTCCTGCTGCACCGCCTTCGTGCGGCCGGCGCCGACGTCCGAACCCGCGTCGGGCTCGGTGAGCACCATGGTCGAACCCCAGGTCCGGTCCACGGCGATCTGCGCCCACTTCTTCTGCTCCTCGGTGCCCTCCTCGAAGAGGATGCGGGCGAACGCCGGGCCGGAGGAGTACATCCACACGGCCGGGTTGGCGCCGAGGACCAGCTCCGCGTACGACCAGATCAGCGACGGGGGCGCGGTCGTGCCGCCGATCTCCTCGGGGAGGCCGAGGCGCCAGTACTCGGAGTCCATGAAGGCCTTGTAGCTCTTCTTGAAGGAGGCCGGGACCGGGGCGGTGTTGGTCTCCGGGTCGAAGACCGGGGGGTTGCGGTCGGCGTCGGCGAAGGACTCCGCCAGCTCGTTCTCGGCGAGCCGGGTCAGCTCCTCCAGGACGCTCTTCGCGGTGTCGGTGTCCATCTCGGCGAACGGGCCGGTGCCGTACAGCTTGTCGCGCCCGAGCACTTCGAACAGGTTGAATTCGATGTCGCGGAGGTTGGACTTGTAGTGCCCCATGGTGACGGCTCCGTATCCGGATCGGCGAGGCACTGAATCCTCGCGCAAGCTTTCACATACCAACGAGTAGCTCCGATGATGCTACCCGTCGGTAATAAGACGCAACCCCCATCGGGTGAAGTGTGAGAAGGGTCTACCTTCTCGCAGACGCCGCGTGTCTCGGTAGGCTTGCGCGCATGTATGGATACGGCCAGCCCATGGACGGTGGGGCCGCTCAGCAGCAGTACACCCCGCCGCAGCAGCAGATGGCCGGCGGCCTCGGGGGGTACGGCCAGCAGCCGCCGCTCTACCCCGAGCCGTCCCCGCCCTCGCTCGCGGACGCGGTGCGCGCCTTCACCACCGGACAGCTGACCGCCGAGGACTTCCAGCAGGTCTTCGCCACGTCCAAGGTGTACTGCCCGCGCGGCGACAACCCCGGGTTCCTGGCCCTGCACAACACCCAGCAGCCGGTCATCCCGATGTTCACCTCGCTCAAGGAGCTGCGCCGGTACGCGGGCAAGGAGTCCAAGTACTTCGTCATCACCGGCGCGGAGGTCATCGACCTCCTCCCGACCGGCTACGGCTTCGTCCTGGACATGGAGGGCGAACACCGGATGGTCTTCGACGCGAAGGCGGTCGAACAGATGGTGGAGTTCGCGATGCGGCGGATGTACGGGTAGCGCTTCGCTGGGAGGGCCGCGATGTGGCGTCGGTAGTCTGCGGCTTCGTCGTGGCTGGTCGCGCAGTTCCTCCCCCGGACTTCGGCCGGCGGTACCCCCAGCGCCCCTGACGGGGCGCTGCCGACAGCGCCTCCGAAAACTCACCCCCTCTTTGTCACAGCCATGCCATAGGCTGCCCCCGGCAGCCGCGCCCCGCGCGCAACCGCTCTTTCCGCGGTCGTGCACGGATGCCGCGCGGCGCTCTCATCCACCCGGCGAACCCGGGTTCTCACTGGGGGTTTCATCACTGTGCGCATGCGCAGCACTTCGGTCGCGACGGCGCTCGCGGTCGTCTTCAGCTCGGCGGCGCTGAGCGTCGTGGCGGCGGGGACCGCCTCGGCAGCCGCCACCACCGTCACCAACATCGGCGGGTTCGTCGTGGACGGCGCGCTCCAGCGGGTGTTCGTCGGCGACGCGGCCAACGGCCGGATCCTCGCCTCCGACTACAACGGCACCCTCGTCGACGTGAACGTCGGCTTCGACGGCGTCAGCGACCTGGCCCTGTCGGACGACGGCAGCACCCTGTACGCGGCGCTGCCCAACACCCACCAGGTCCTCGCGCTCGACCCGGCCACGCTGGACGTGAGGACGACGTACAGCATCCCGACCACCACCGGACCCCGGCACGTGGCCTTCGCCGGCGGCAAGGCGTGGTTCTCGTACGGCGACCAGTGGGACGGCGACATCGGCTCCATCGACCCGGCGGTGGACCCGGCGGGCGGGACCGACCCGGTGGCGATGGCGCAGTTCCCCACCGAGGGCACCTCGGCCGGCATCTGGGGCCAGGGGCTGCTGGACACCGACTCGACCCGTCCGGGCCTGCTGGCCGTCGGGGAGACCGGTATCTCCACCGACTCCATGGCCGTCCTCGACGTGTCGGGCGGCACCGCCAAGGTCACCGCCTGGTACGACGGCGACTACACCCTGAACAGCGGCATCGGGGACATCGACCTCGTCCCCGGCGCCGACCAGGTACTGGTCAACGGCACCGACCGGGACGCGTGGGCGGACGGCAAGTTCAGCAAGGCCGGTGCCTACCCCGGCGCGTGGGGTGCCGACGTCGCGCCGAACGGGCTGGTCGCCCAGTTCAACGCGGGCAAGGTCGCTGTCTACCGGCCCGATGCCACCAAGCCGCTGCGCACCTACACCGCCGGCTCCACGACCGACTACGCCGTCGGCAACCTGCGCTGGGCGCCGGACTCCTCGCGGATCTTCGCGCTGGTGCCGAACGGCGGCACCTTCACGCTCAAGGCCCTGACCCAGCCGACGCTCAACGTGCCGACGCTCACGGTCAACGCCCCGAGCTCGGCGGCCCGCGCCAAGAAGCTCACCGTCACCGGCAAGCTCTCGGCGACGGTCCCGCTGCCCGCCGGCGTCAAGCTCTCCGTCACCCGTACCGACGTCGAGAGCCCCGGTGGCAAGGCGCTCGCCGCCGTCACGGTCAAGGCGGACGGCACCTACTCCTTCGCCGACACCCCGCCGGCCGGCGGCACGGTCACCTACAAGGTGACCTACGCGGGCGACGCCGACCACGCCGCGGCCACCGCCTCCGACAAGGTCGCGGTCTCGCGCGCGGCGACGAGCCTGAGCCTGAACAACAACGGCAAGCTGTACAACTACGGCGCCGACGTGAAGTTCACCGCGCACCTGGGGACGACGTACAAGAACCGCTCGGTCAAGATCTACGCGGACCCCTTCGGCGGTGACAAGGGCAAGAAGCTGATCAAGACCGGCAGGGTGGACTCCCACGGGAACATCGCCGCCTGGGTGGACATGACCCGGGACACGGCCGTCTCCGCGGTCTTCGACGGCGACGCCCGCTACGCGCCGAAGACCGTGAAGGCCACGGCGTACGCGCGGGTCAAGATCTCCACGTCCCTCTCCAGGTACTACAAGACGGCGAAGATCGGTTCGACGTCGTACCGCTGGTTCCACAAGAACACCAGCCCGGTGTTCAACACGACCATGACCTACTACCCGGGCCGTGAGCACCGCCTGGACCTGGAGGTCTACTACCAGGGCAAGTGGTACTCGACGGACTCCGAGTACTTCAAGCTCGGCACGAACGGCAAGACGGCCGTGCAGTTCGACGCTCCCGGCGAGTCCGGCATCCGGGCGCGGATGCGCTCGGTGTACGTCAACGGCTCGTCCGGCGACACCGTGAACTCCACGACCTACGGCGCGTGGAACTACCTCTACTTCAGCAACTGATCCACCGATCGGGGATGACCGGGCCCGGAGGGAATGTCCTCCGGGCCTTCTCCGTTAGGGGTGGCAGAAAGTTCAACGCTCAACTAAAGTGGGCGCACAAGGAGGAGCCAACATGCCTGCAGTGACTGTCGAGAACCCGCTCACCCTGCCTCGGGTGGCCGCGCCGGCCGACGCCGTGGCCCGTCCCGTGCTCGCCGTCACGACCGCGCCGAGCGGTTTTGAGGGCGAGGGTTTCCCGGTGCGCCGGGCGTTCGCGGGGATCAACTACCGCCACCTCGACCCGTTCATCATGATGGACCAGATGGGTGAGGTGGAGTACGCGCCGGGCGAGCCCAAGGGCACCCCCTGGCACCCGCACCGCGGTTTCGAGACCGTCACCTACATCATCGACGGCGTCTTCGACCACCAGGACAGCCAGGGCGGCGGCGGCACCATCACCAACGGCGACACCCAGTGGATGACGGCCGGCTCCGGTCTCCTCCACATCGAGGCCCCGCCGGAGTCCCTCGTCGTGTCCGGCGGCCTCTTCCACGGCCTCCAGCTGTGGGTGAACCTCCCCGCCAAGGACAAGATGATGGCGCCGAGGTACCAGGACATCCGCGGCGGCCAGGTGCAGCTGCTGACGACCCCCGACGGCGGTGCGCTGCTGCGCGTCATCGCGGGCGAACTGGACGGCCAGGCCGGCCCCGGCATCACCCACACCCCGATCACGATGATCCACGCGACCGTCGCCCCGGGCGCCGAGGTCACACTGCCGTGGCGTGAGGACTTCAACGGCCTCGCCTACGTGCTGGCGGGCAAGGGCTCGGTGGGCGCCGAGCGCCGCCCGATCCACCTGGGTCAGACGGCCGTCTTCGGCGCGGGCTCCTCCCTCACCGTCCGCGCGGACGAGAAGCAGGACTCGCACACGCCGGACCTGGAGGTCGTGCTGCTCGGCGGGCAGCCGATCCGTGAGCCGATGGCCCACTACGGCCCGTTCGTCATGAACACCAAGGACGAGCTCATGCAGGCCTTCGAGGACTTCCAGAAGGGCCGCCTGGGCACGATCCCGGCCGTACACGGCATGACGGAGACCGGCCCGCAGGCGTAACCGACACCGCCCCCAAAGAGACCCGGCGCCACCCCGCGCCGGGCCTCTCGGCATACACCACCAACTCAACCTCGCCTCTCCATGGACCGAGTCGTCTTCCTGTCTCCGGCCTCGCGTCTTCGTCGGCCGAGTCGGGTGGTGGGTGGGCGAAGGCTTCGGGGTACCAGGGGGCGGAGCCCCCTGGTACGGCGGCTGGAGGCACGTTCACCCGGCGGGAGGTGTACGGCGGGGCATCCGTCGGCCTCGCATGGTCCGCTAGGACCCGTGCAGCTGTTGCCCGAGCCCGTGCGCCGTTTCGCCGCGTGGTGTGCCGTGGCGCTGCTGGCCGCCGGGGTCGGATACGTCGGCATCCGGCTGTGCTCCGAGTTCCGCACCGCGGTGACCCCGGTCCTGCTCGCCCTGCTCGGCACCGCCCTGCTCGGCCCGCTGTACCGGCGGCTCGTCCGGGTCGGCGTGCACCGCTCCCTCGCCGCCGGGCTCACCTGCGTCGCGGTCGTCGCCGTCGCCGGCGGTGCCGTCTACATCGTCGTCGCGGCCCTCGTCGACACCGGCGACGAGATCGTCGCCTCCCTCAAACAGGCCGCGAAGTCCCTGGCCAAGCACTTCGGGGCCGCCGGGACCTCGGTCGGCGACCTGGCCGGCAGCGCCAGGGACCTGCTCGCCAAGTTCGGCGGGACCGCCGCCTCCAACGTCATCAGCGGTGTCAGCGTGGTCGGCGAGGGCATCGCCATGGCCGTCCTCGCGCTGCTGCTCGTCTTCTTCTTCCTGCGCGACTCGGACCGGGTCGTCTCCACCATCCGGGCCGTCGCGCCCGGCTCCAGCGCCGACATGGTCGAGGCCATGGCCCGCAGGGCCTTCGAGGGCATCGAGGGCTTCATGCGCGGCACCACCGTCATCGCGTTCATCGACGCCGTCTGCATCACCGTCGGCCTGCTCGTCCTCCGCGTACCGGGGGCCGTCGGCCTCGGCGCGCTCGTCCTCGTCGGCGCCTACATCCCCTACCTCGGCGCCTTCATCTCCGGCGCCGTCGCCGTCCTGGTCGCCCTCGCCGACCGCGGCTTCGTCATCGCACTGTGGGCGCTGGGCGTCGTGCTCGCCGTGCAGGTGCTGGAAGGGCACGTGCTGCAGCCCATGATCCAGAGCCGGACCGTGCAGATGCATCCGGCGGTGGTGATGCTGACCATCACGGCCGGAGCCTCCGTCGCCGGGATCCTCGGCATGCTGCTGGCCGTACCGCTCACCGCGGCCGTCTTCGGGGTCGTACACGAGCTGCGCGCCCGCTACGCCCCCGGCTAGACGCCACCCGACCGACTACGACCTGTCGGCCTCGTACAGCTCGAACCAGATGCTCTTGCCCTGCCCGCGCGGGTCGACGCCCCAGGTGTCCGCCAGGATCTCGATCAGGACCAGACCCCGGCCGGACGAGGCCAGCTCGCCGGGGCGGCGCTTGTGCGGGAGGTCGTCGCCGGCGTCCGTTACCTCGACCCGCAGCCGCCGTCCGGGGGGCCGGCCGGAGACCTCGGCGAGCAGCAGTGCGTCCGCGTCGGTGTGGACGAGGACGTTCGTGAGCATCTCGGAGACCAGCAGCACCGCCGAGTCGACCTGGTCGGGCGAGCCCCAGTCGTGCAGCAGCTCGCGCACGTGCTGACGGGCCTCGGCGACCCGCTCGGGCTCGTCCTGGGCCACCGACAGCAGGGTGCGGCGGATCCGTGGCCGTACGGCCAGCGGCTCGTCGCCGCGCCCGGTGCCCGGCCGGGACAGCAGCAGGACCGCTATGTCGTCCTCGCGGCGGTCGGCCAGCGGCCCGGTGGTGTGGTGCGAGGAGGGCCCGTGCACGGCCTGGACCAGGCCGTCGGCCAGCTTCTCCAGGTTGCCGTCGCCGTGCTCCTCCATGATCGCCCGGATTCGCTGCCAGCCGCTCTCCATGTCGTGGCCGCCGGTCTCGATCAGACCGTCGGTGCAGATCATCATGGTCTCGCCGGGTTCCAGGGCGAACCGCGTCGTCGGATAGTCGGCGTCCGGGTCGATGCCGAGCGGCAGCCCGCCCGCCGTCGGCCGCCGCAGGACCGTGCCGTCGGCCATCCGGATCGCCGGGTCCGGATGGCCCGCACGGGCGATCTCCAGCATCCCGGTCGCCGGATCGGCCTCGACGTACAGGCAGGTGGCGAAGCGCAGGTCGGCGTCGTCCTCGGCGTAGGTGATCCCGTGCAGGAAACGGGAGGCCCGGGAGAGCACCGCGTCCGGGCGGTGGCCCTCGGAGGCGTAGGCGCGCAGCGCGATCCGCAGCTGGCCCATCAGACCCGCGGCCCGGACGTCATGGCCCTGGACGTCACCGATCACCAGGGCGTGCCGGCCGGACGGCAGCGGGATCATGTCGTACCAGTCGCCGCCCACCTGGAGCCCGCCGCCGGTCGGTATGTAGCGGGCGGCCGTGTCCATGCCGGGTATCTCGGGGCCCAGCGTCGGCAGCATGGAGCGCTGCAGGCCGTCCGTCAGCTCCCGCTCCGAGTCGGCGATCCCGGCCCGGGACAGGGCCTGCGCCAGCATCCGGGCCACCGTGGTGAGCACGGACCGCTCGTCGGGGGTGAACGAGACCGGGTAGGTGAAGCCCGCCATCCAGGCGCCCATGGTCCGCCCGGCCACCGTCAGCGGCAGGAAGGCCCAGGACTGCCGGCCGAAGCGCTCGGCGAGCGGCCAGGTCACCGGGTAGCGGGACTTGTACTGCTCGGCGGAGGAGAGGTAGACGGCCCGGCCGGTCCGTACCACCTCGGCCGCCGGGTAGTCCGTGTCCAGCGGCATGCTGCTGAAGGGGCTGTCCTCGTCGATGTCCTGGCCGTGGTGGCCGATCATCATCAGCCGGTCGCCCTTGACCCCGAAGACGACCAGCCCGTCCGGGGAGAACCCGGGCATCGACAGGCCCGCGGCGACCCGCAGCACCTCCTCCGTGGACCGCGCCTCGGCCAGCGCCCGGCCCGCGTCCAGCAGGAACGCCTCCCGGGAGCGCCGCCAGTCGCCGGTGACCGGATGCTGCCCGGCGGTGCCGGGGGGCGGTTCGGAGACCTCCTGGATGGTGCCGGTCACCCGGTACACGCGCTCCTCGGAGTCGTACACCGGTCGAAAACGGCTGCGTACGGTACGGATCAGCCGGCCCCGCTCGTCCATGACCCGCAGCCGGACCTCCCCAAGAGTGCCCTCGACCGCGGCCAGCCGGGTGATGCTGGTGTTCTCGTTCCAGTCCACGGGGTGGAAACGGGACCGGACCAGGGCCTCCGACAGGACGGACGGCTCGGCCGGCAACCCGATCAGCCGGGCTGCCTCCGCATCCGCGGTGACCAGCCCGGTGGCGGTGTCCCAGTGCCACAGCCCGGTCGCGAGGGCGGCGAGGACGTCCTCCACGGCGGGCAGGGGCTCGCCAGTTCGCATTGCCCCACTTTAAGAAGATGAGATCGAAGACTGCCACCGTTTCCCGAGGGATAAATGGTGGGGAGGCGATCTTTGCCTGCCCGGTACCCTTGACGGGTCCGGGCCCCGTGCCCGTTCTCGCCGGGCCGGCAGACCCGGCAGTCACCACCTCTCTCGAAGGACGATGAACGACGATGCATCGGTACAGGTCCCACACCTGCGGCCAGCTCCGCGCCTCTGACGTCGGCACCGACGTCCGGCTGAGCGGTTGGCTGCACAATCGGCGCGACCTGGGCGGCATCCTCTTCATCGATCTGCGCGATCACTACGGCATCACGCAGCTCGTCGCCCGCCCCGGCACCGCCGCGTACGAGGCTCTGGACAAGCTCTCCAAGGAGTCCACGGTCCGCGTCGACGGCCGCGTTGTTTCACGTGGAACCGAGAACATCAACTCCGACCTTCCCACCGGCGAGGTCGAGGTCGAGGTCGGCGAGGTCGAGCTGCTCGGTGCGGCCGCCCCGCTGCCGTTCACGATCAACACCGAGGACGGGGTCAACGAGGAGCGGCGCCTGGAGTACCGCTTCCTGGACCTGCGCCGCGAGCGCATGCACCGCAACATCATGCTGCGTACGGCCGTGATCTCCGCCATGCGCCACAAGATGGTCGCCCTCGGCTTCAACGAGATGGCCACCCCGATCCTCACCGCGACCTCCCCCGAGGGCGCGCGTGACTTCGTGGTCCCCTCCCGCCTGCACCCGGGCAAGTTCTACGCCCTGCCGCAGGCCCCGCAGCAGTTCAAGCAGCTGCTGATGATCTCCGGCTTCGACCGCTACTTCCAGATCGCGCCCTGCTTCCGCGACGAGGACGCCCGTGCCGACCGCTCGCCGGGCGAGTTCTACCAGCTCGACGTCGAGATGAGCTTCGTCGAGCAGGAGGACGTCTTCCGCCCGATCGAGCAGCTGATGACCGAGCTCTTCGAGGAGTTCGGCAACGGCCGCCACGTCACCTCGCCGTTCCCGCGGATCCCGTTCCGCGAGGCGATGCTGAAGTACGGCTCCGACAAGCCGGACCTCCGTGCCCAGCTGGAGCTCGTCGACATCACCGACATCTTCGAGGGCTCGGAGTTCAAGGCCTTCGCCGGCAAGCACGTGCGCGCGCTGCCGGTCCCGGCGGTCCAGGACCAGCCCCGCAAGTTCTTCGACCAGCTCGGCGACTACGCGGTCTCGCAGGGCGCCAAGGGCCTGGCCTGGGTGCGCGTCGGCGAGGACGGCTCGCTGACCGGCCCGATCGCCAAGTTCCTCACCGAGGACAACGTCGCCGAGCTCACCAAGCGGCTCCAGCTGGCCGCCGGGCACGCCGTCTTCTTCGGCGCGGGCGAGTTCGACGAGGTCTCCAAGATCATGGGCGCGGTCCGGGTCGAGGCCGCCCGTCGCTCCGGGCACTTCGAGGAGAACGTCTTCCGGTTCTGCTGGATCGTCGACTTCCCGATGTTCGAGAAGGACGAGGACACCGGGAAGATCGACTTCTCGCACAACCCGTTCTCCATGCCCCAGGGCGGCATGGAGGCCCTGGAGAACCAGGACCCGCTGGACATCCTCGCCTGGCAGTACGACATCGTCTGCAACGGCGTCGAGCTGTCCTCCGGTGCCATCCGGAACCACGAGCCCGACATCATGCTCAAGGCCTTCGGTATCGCGGGCTACGACGAGGAGACCGTGGAGCGTGAGTTCGCCGGCATGCTGCGCGCGTTCCGCTTCGGCGCCCCGCCGCACGGCGGCATCGCCCCGGGCGTGGACCGCATCGTGATGCTCCTCGCCGACGAGCCGAACATCCGCGAGACCATCGCCTTCCCGCTCAACGGCAACGCCCAGGACCTGATGATGGGCGCCCCGACCGAGCTGGAGGAGACCCGCCTGCGCGAGCTGAACATCTCCATCCGGAAGCCGCAGCCGAAGTAAGCGAAAACGTCGCGGGAAGGGCCGGAATAAGGGAAGCCCTACCGCGTCGGAATTCCAAGAGGGCCGGAAATCACCGTAGATTTCCGGCCCTCGTCGTGTGCGGCTGCCCGTTCCCGACACCCCGTGCGAGCTGCGGTCCCGGTGGTCATCGAAGGCACCGCGTGCCGGCGCGCCGGGCGTATCCGGCGCGCCTCCGGCATTTCCGGCGCCGTTTTCCGGCCGTAATTCCGTACGTCGGGGACAGGGCGACCTTTTCTAAGCTCGCTCCCAGCTTTCTTACCTACCTTCCGGCCGCATGACAGACAACGAGAAGCTCGATCAGCGGCGTCCGGACGACCCGACGCGGCGGAAGGTCGTCACCGTGGGCGCCGGTGCCGTCGCGGCGGTCGGCCTGGGCGGGGTCTTCGCCGCGAACGCCGTCGCCGGGGAGAGAAAGGCACCGGGGCACGGGCAGCCGAAGCCCGCGCCGTCGGAGGACTGCTACCAGCTCACCTCGGAGGCCGTCGAGGGCCCCTACTACATCGACGCGGACAAGCTCCGCCAGAACGTCACCGAGGACCGGCCGGGCATCCCGCTCACCCTGAGCCTCCGCGTGATCGACACCGAGACCTGCAAACCGGTGCGCAACGCCGCCGTCGACATCTGGCACTGCGACGCGGTCGGCGTCTACTCCGGCTACGAGTCGCAGGGCAGCGGCGGCGGGGGCGGAGGCGCCCCCGCGCCGTCCGGCTCGCCCACCGGCACGCCGACCGACACCCCCACCGGACCCCCGCCCGGCGGTGGCGGCGGCCACCAGGAGCCCACCGACGACACCCGCTACCTGCGCGGCACCTGGCACACCGACCGGCACGGCCATGTCACCTTCAAGACCGTCTTCCCGGGCTGGTACCAGGGCCGCTGCGTCCACATCCACGTCAAGGTGCACGTGGACGGCGAGTGGACGGACGCCGGCTACGAGGGCGGCCACACCTGCCACACCGGCCAGTTCTTCTTCGAGGAGGAGGCCGTCATCGCGACCACGGCCCTCGACCCGTACGTTACCAACACCACCACCCGCACCACCCTCACCGAGGACACCATCTACGACCAGTCCGGCACCAAGGGCGGGCTGCTGAAGCTCCGTTACCGCCACGACGACATCGGCAAGGGCGTCCTCGGCTCGATCACCATGACCGTGGACACGGACGCCACCAACGACGGCGAGGGCGGTGGCGGCCCGGCCCCCTCGGCCTCCGCGTCACCCTCGGCCTCGGCGTCGTAACCCCTCCCCCGTACACACGAAGGCGCCCGGGACCACGAAGGACCCGGGCGCCACCGTGCACGCGAACCGGCCGTTCAGGAGACGGCCTTGTACCCGCCCCAGCCACTGGCGATCTTCACCCGTGCCCCGAACGACCCCTTGCCGTCCCCGCTGTTGCGGTAGACGTTGCCGGAGGTGTCACGGGAGACCAGGTCGGCCCTGCCGTCCCCGGTGATGTCGCCCACGCCGACCACGGCGTTGTACGAGCCGCCCCACGCGCCGAACAGCTTCACCCGCGCCTTGAAGCCGCCCTTGCCCGTGCCGCTGTAGCGGTAGAGGTTGTTCGACTTGTCCTGGGCGAGCAGATCGCCGACGCCGTCCCCGTCGAGGTCGCCGACCCCGACGACCTTCTTGTACGTCTTCCAGTCGTCGTACAGCTTCACGCGCGCGGAGAGCTTGCCGTTGCTGGTGCCCTTGTAGAGGTAGACGGCCCCGGTGGCGGAGTTGCGGGCGAGCAGGTCGGGCCGGCCGTCGCCGCTGACGTCGCCGGGCGAGGTCAGCACGTCGTACTGGTTCCAGCCGCTGCTGCCGAGGGACGTGTACGACGTCGACGGCGTGAGCGCCTTGCCGCAGGCCGGCTTGTACAGCCTGAGGGCCCCGCTGCCCGTCCGCACCAGCACGTCGTCGCAGCGGTCACCGCTGAGGTCGCCGTAGGGCACGAACCTGCTCGACGTGGTCCAGCCGGTGCCGGTGACCTTGCCGGAGAACGTCCCCGTACGGGTGCCCAGTTGGTACGTCAGCCCACCCGAGGAGTTGAGGGTGAGCAGGTCGCCGGCCCCGTCCGGGGTGCCCGAGGCGCCCCCGAAGTCCCGGGCGACGGCGGCGCCGCCGGTCACGGTGACCTTGCCGGAGGCCAGCTTCACGGAGGCGGCCGCGCCCTGCTGGGTGGCGCTCAGCGTCCAGCTCAGGGGGCCGTTGGGGGCGTAAACTCCGGACGCCGTACGGCCGTTCCAACTCGCGGCGACGGTCAGGCCGTCGGCCGAGCCGGTGAGCGTACGGACGGTCTTCCCGGCCGCGTCGGTGAGCGTCACCGTCCAGGAGGAGGTGGGCCGGCTGAGCGTCCAGGTGGGCGCCCAGGCCTTGCTCGCGGTGGTGGTGCCCTTGAGCGGGGCGGCCGCCGGGACGCTGGAGGCACTGACGGCGAGGGCGGGCCAGGCGGTGCGGCTGCCGAACAGCTGCCAGTTGGCGGCCGCACTCGTGGCACCGGACCAGACGGCGGAGGCGGCGCCGTCCGCGCCCACGCTGACCTGGCCGAGGACGTAGGCGGCCGACGAGCCCGGCAGCAGCGTGGGGGCGCTCCACGTGCCGTCGACCCCGCGCACGGACTCCGCCAGGCCCCGCTTGCCGCCCACCGTCTGCGGCCACAGGGCGTGCACGGTGCCGTCGTCGGCGATGACGGCGTCCCAGGCCTCCGGGACGTACGACGTGGACAGCGTCCGCACCGCCGACCAGGTGCCGGAGGCGGCGTCCCGGGTGGCGCTGCGGGTGCTGAACGTCGTCGTGTAGTCGACCCAGACCAGGGTGACGTCCCCGTCCGGGGCGATCAGCGGCTCGGGGGTCCCGGCGAGATCGTCGGTGGCGGTCACCGTCTCGGGCGCGGACCAGGTGCCGTCGGCGCCCGAGCGCGTGGCGGTGAGGATGGCCTGGTCCTCGGACTCGTCGGTGGCCTCGAAGGCGATGGTCGCGGTGCCGTCGTCGGCCGCGGTGACCTCGGGATCGCTCACCGACTGGTAGGTGGGGCTCGCGGCGGCCGGGGCGGTCCAGCCGGCGGCACCGGCCGCGCGGGAGACGGTCCGCACGGAGGCGGACGGGCCGTCGGTCTGCTTGTAGACGACCACGGCGGTGCCGTCGGAGGTGACGGCGACACTCGGCGAGTGGGCCCCGTCGGCACCGTCCGCGACCGTGTCGCTCAGCTGCTCGGGCGCCGACCAGGTGCCGTCGGCCCCGCGGGTGGCGCCGTACACCTCCGCCGGCGCGCCGGAGTCCGGCGACCTGGTGCCCCAGACGGCGGTGAGCGTGCCGTCGGGGGCCTCGGCGAGGTCGATTCCGCCGTCGCCCCAGGAGGCGTCGGTGCCGACCAGCTCCACCGGCGCCGACCAGCCGGAGTGGTCGGCGGCGAGCACGGAGCTGACGACCCGGCTGTCGAAGGGCCCGCGTCCGGGCGCGGTCTCGTCCGGGTACTCCAGCCACAGCGCGGTCACCGTGCCGTCGGCGGAGGCGTGCAGCTTGACGCCGCCGGCCTCGTCCGGGGTGGTGGCGAGCAGCGCGGGGGTGCCCCAGGTGTCGCTGCCGGCGGGCCTGACGGCGGCGTACAGCTTGCGTTCGGCCGACCCCGCGGCCGCGAACTGGTTCCAGATCGCGACGGCGGATCCGTCCGGGGTGGTCACGAGGTCCTTCACCATGGTGGAGACGTCGGTGCCGGTGAGGGCGGTGGCCGAGGTCCATGGCATGACCGGGGCCGCCGCGGCCGTCGTAGGAAGCACGGCGCCGCCGGTCAGGACCAGCGCCACCGAAGAGATCGCGACCGCCAGCCGGCGGTGCGGCAGGGCGTATCTGCCCACGTGAGAGTCCCTCCCCGCGAGGGTCCCCTGCCCTCGCACAAGTGAACGGACTTTACCAGCACTTGGGCGTGTCCATGCCGGTCAGGTGTCGTACCGGCCGTCCCACGGCTCACCGAAGCCCAGATGGTCCGGGTAGAGCTCGGCCCACCCGCCGTCCTCGTCGTCCTTCGCCACCAGACCGAAGAACACGCCGTCCACGATGAGCTGGAACGGGCGTATCGCGATGTCCGTGTACGTCCGCCGCGGCAGGCTGCGCAGCATGCCCGCCAGGTGCGCGCGGGCCCGCGCCAGCACGGAACCGGTGCCGTCCGGATCGAGCTGCTGCTCGGCCCAGCTGCCCGCACACCAGATCTGCGAGTCGCGGTAGTGGCCCTCGGCGTCGAAGAGATGCAACACCGAGTAGAGCCGTTTCTGCTCCTCCCAGCCCTCGTCGAGCCGGAACCCCTCGGGGAACGCGTAGGTGACCGACGCCAGGAACTGCCCGCCGGTGTAATGACCGATGGCCTCGGTACGGCCATGGGGCTCGTAGGCGATCGGGATGAGCTCTGGGATTGCCATGGCGAAACCATACGGATGTGTTGTGGACATGCGAAGGTCGGGGCAGGCCGGTGCCACCCACCGGTCTGCCCGGCCGGGAAACGACTGCCCGCGTCAACTTTCGCCGCTCGCTCCCGGGACGGGCACCACACCGCAGAAAAATTCACGACAACCTTTTCGATCTCCACAACCACGGAGGAGTGAAGTCCGCCCCCGGCGGGCCGTCCCCAGCACTTCGGATGTACGTAAAGGACTCCCCCGTGGTCTCTGCCTCCCACCGTCGGTCCCTCCGCAGGCGCCGTGCCCTCGTCGTCTCCGCCGCCGTCGTGGCCGCCGGGGTCGGAGCCGGTGCGCTCGTACTGAGCGCGAACGCCACGTCGGCCGTGGACCTCTACCACCGGACGCTCGCCGCCAAGGACGGCTGGGCGTCGTCCGGTTCCGGTACGACCGGTGGCGCGAAGGCCGACTCCGCGCACACCTTCACCGTCTCCACCCGCGCCCAGCTGGTGAAGGCGCTGGGATCGGCGAGCGCCACCACGCCCCGCGTCATCAAGGTCAAGGGCACCGTCGACGCCAACACCGACGACTCCGGCAAGAAGCTGACCCGCGCCGACTACGCGGCGGGCACGGGGTACTCGCTGAGCGCGTATCTGAAGGCGTTCGACACGTCGACGTACGGCCGCTCCAAGCTGCCCTCCGGCACCCAGGAGTCGGCCCGCGCCGCGGCGCAGAAGAAGCAGGCTGCGAACATCGTCTTCAAGGTGCCGGCCAACACCACGATCGTCGGCGTTCCCGGCACCAAGACCGGCATCACCGGCGTGAACTGGACGCCGACCCTGAAGGCCGGCCTGGAGAGCACCGCCAAGAACCTGCCGACGGAGCTGGCGAAGACGGCCGGGGCCGGGGTGCTGACGGCCGGCTGAGACAGACCCGCTGACGTCCGTGCCCGCGCCCGGCCGGTCCCGGGCGCGGGCTCAGTTCTGGGGGGACGTGGGCCTCGCGCGGCGGACGCGGCGGCGTAGGGCAGGGCCCAGCCGGACCATGAGGCGCTTGTCGATGCCGGTGACCTGGCGTTCCACCGCGGACAGCCGCTTGGTGGCGGCGGTCAGTTCCTTGCGGAGGGCGTCGAGCTGGCGGGTCGTCTCGGTGGCGCGCTTCTCGGCGTCGGTCAGCCGGGTGCGCAGTTCCCTGTTCTCCTTGGCGTGCCGGTCGGCCTTGGAGTCGGCGGCGGTGATCCGCTCGCGGAGCCGGCTGATCCGGTAGCGCATCTGGCCGTCGTCGCCGCCGTCCCAGACCGGCATCGACGCGGGCAGGTCGAGGGCGGCCAGGCGGGCGTCGAAGGCGGCGCCGCCGTCGCCGTGGGTGTAGGTGTTCTGCAGGTCGTTGCGGTCGAGGAAGGCGATGATGCGCTCGAAGCGCTCACCGTGTCCCTTGACCATGGCGGAGAAGTCGGCGTCCTCGTACAGGTCACGCGGGTCGGTGCCGGCGTCCAGCTCGGTGAGCGCGCGGTGCGGGATGTCGAAGTAGCGGCACAGTTCGAGGGTGCGCGAGTCGTGGGTGAGGACGACGCTCGGGGTGCCCGCCAGCAGGGCGGCGACATTGCCGTGGATCCGGGTGCCGTAGGCGAAGTCGAAGCCGCGCAGTTCGTCGATCCAGGTGGCCGGGTCCAGCGGCATGCGGACCTTGTTCTCCTGGAGCAGGGCGTGGCTGAGCCGGAGCGGGAAGGGGTCGGTGTGTCCGGACTCCGGCGAGGTGTCGCCCCACATCAGCAGTTCCGCGTCGGCGGTGTTCTGCGCGTAGTAGGTGAGGCGGGGGTAGCGCTCCCAGGCGTGCCGGGCGATGCCCGAGATGTCGCCGACGGGTATCGCGTCCGGGGAGAGGTTCAGGGCGATGCGGGAGGTGGCGCCCAGCTCCGCGGCCCGGAGCTCCGGGAAGGTGTCGCCGTACAGGAACATCGACGGGCAGCCGATGATGTCGACGTCGTGGAAGCCGAGGCCCTTGAGGTAGCCCGCGGTCAGCTCGCCGCGTACGCCGATGGAGGCCGAGCGGTCCAGGACCGCTCGGGCGAAGCGGCGGACCGAGTCGGCCATGGGGTTCAGCCACGCGGTGTCGTAGTCCGCGGGGGCCTGGGCGCCGACGCCGAAGACCACGACCGGGATGGTGAGCTGCTCGATCAGCGTCGTCAGCCGGTCCAGGGAGGCGTGGAAGGTGGGGCGGAAGGCGTTGGCGAGCGGTACGACGAACACGTCGTACCGCTCGTTGATCTCCGCGGCGCGGTGGGCCGAGGGGTCGGTGCGGATGCCGTTGGAGGTCACCTCGGTGTCCGGGGTGGTCAGCATCTTGTGCGCCGAGTCGCTGAAGAGCAGGTTCCCGGTGTTGGTCCCGATCAGGTCCTGGTGGATGAACTCCGCCGGAGTGGCGACACGGAACGGGCTCTTCCCGGAGCGGATCAGGATTCGTTTCACGAACGGCACACTATCCCGGAGGTAAATGCAGAGTGAAGATGAGGTAAGAGACTGATCGGTCTCTTACCTGGGACTTGCCTCACGTACGTCGAAGGGCCGGCAGGAGGAGCTCTCCTGCCGGCCCTTCGGTGGTCGGTCGTGGGCGGTGCGTGCGCGCTTACGCGGCGGTCTCGCCGCCGAAGCGGGTCTTGTACGTCTCCAGGTCCTCGTCCGTGAGCTTCGCGAACAGGACCGGGGGCACGGTGAAGGGGGTGCCGGCCGGGACGGCGGTCAGTGCCTTCGCCTCGTCGGCGGTGACCCAGGTCGCGGTGTCCTCGGTGAGGGCGAAGGCCTCGCGCATCGTCTTCGCCGTCGCCGGGATGAACGGCTCCGAGACCACCGCGTAGAGGTGGATCAGGTTCATCGCCGTGCGCAGGGTCAGCGCCGCGCCGTCCTTGTCCGTCTTGATCTCCAGCCAGGGGGCCTTCTCCTCCAGGTAGGAGTTGCCGGCCGACCACAGGGCGCGCAGGGCCGCGGCGGCCTTGCGGAACTGGAGGGACTCCATGTGGGACTCGTACTCGGCGAGGAGCGCGGCGATCTCCGCGCCGAGCTTCGTCTCCGCCTCGCCGGGGGTGCCGCCGGCCGGGACGTCGTCGCCGAAGCGCTTCCTGGAGAAGGACAGGACGCGGTTGACGAAGTTGCCGAGGGTGTCGGCCAGGTCCTTGTTGACCGTCGCCGTGAAGTGCTCCCAGGTGAAGGACGAGTCGTCCGACTCGGGGGCGTTGGCGATGAGGAAGTAGCGCCAGTAGTCGGCGGGGAGGATGTCGAGGGCCTGGTCGGTGAAGACGCCGCGCTTCTGCGAGGTGGAGAACTTGCCGCCGTAGTACGTCAGCCAGTTGAAGGCCTTGACGAAGTCGACCTTCTTCCACGGCTCGCGGACGCCGAGCTCGGTGGCCGGGAACATCACCGTGTGGAAGGGGACGTTGTCCTTCGCCATGAACTCCGTGTAGCGGACGTCGGTGTCGACGTCGTACCACCAGGACTTCCAGTCGCGGTTCTCCGGGTCCTGGTCGGCCCACTCCTTCGTCGCGCCGATGTACTCGATCGGGGCGTCGAACCAGACGTAGAAGACCTTGCCCTCGGCCGCGAGCTCCGGCCAGGTGTCGGCCGGGACGGGCACGCCCCAGTCCAGGTCGCGGGTGATCGCGCGGTCGTGCAGGCCCTCGGTCAGCCACTTGTGGGCGATCGAGGAGGCCAGCTGCGGCCAGTCCCTGTCGTGCTTCGAGACCCACTCGCGGACCTCGTTCTCCAGCTTGGACTGGAGCAGGAAGAGGTGCTTGGTCTCGCGGATCTCCAGGTCGGTGGAGCCGGAGATCGCCGAGCGCGGGTTGATCAGGTCGGTCGGGTCCAGGACGCGGGTGCAGTTCTCGCACTGGTCGCCGCGGGCCTTGTCGTAGCCGCAGTGCGGGCAGGTGCCCTCGACGTAGCGGTCCGGGAGGAAACGGCCGTCGACCGGGGAGTACACCTGGCGGATCGACCGCTCCTCGATGAAGCCGTTCTCGTTCAGGCGGCGGGCGAAGTGCTGGGTGATCTCGCGGTTCTCGGGGGAGGAGCTCCGGCCGAAGTAGTCAAACGCGAGTGCGAAGCCGTCGTAGACCGCCTTCTGGGCGTCGTGCGCCTGGGCGCAGAACTCGTCGACCGGGAGGCCCTGCTCCTTCGCCGCGAGCTCGGCGGGGGTGCCGTGCTCGTCCGTCGCGCAGATGTACAGGACGTCGTGGCCGCGCTGGCGGAGGTACCGGGAGTACACGTCCGCCGGGAGCATGGACCCCACCATGTTGCCCAGGTGCTTGATCCCGTTGATGTACGGAAGGGCGCTGGTGATGAGGTGTCGAGCCATCGGGGGCTGCTCCCA
This sequence comes from Streptomyces sp. NPDC001714, assembly GCF_042892755.1. Taxonomy (NCBI): domain Bacteria; kingdom Bacillati; phylum Actinomycetota; class Actinomycetes; order Kitasatosporales; family Streptomycetaceae; genus Streptomyces; species Streptomyces sp. NPDC001714. The sequence continues at coordinate 236,883 of NZ_JBIAUL010000003.1, read as the reverse complement.
GGTCGGTCTGTTGCTGCTATTGCGAACCTTGAAATCGTAGCCGACATGTGTATGCCGCCCGCTTCCCGTTTTATTGGGTGAGAAGCGGACGGCAATGGGGCGGGGCCGTACCGGTGGGGTTCCGGGGTTCTACGGGCGCCAGTCGATCAGGAGGCCGTCGTAGAGCTCCGCGTCCGTGAGCTCCAGGGGGGTCGGGCCCGCGTGGAAGAAGGCCGCGTTGTCGGTCTTCAGCTTGCGGAGGTAGTCGAAGGCCTTGTTCTCGTGCTCGCCGAACGCGACGAAGGAGAAGAAGACCGAGGGGTGGGACTTCGCGGCGTCCGTGAGGGACTGGGTGGCGGGGGTCTTCGCGTCCGGGGCGCCGTCGGTCTGGAAGACGACGAGGGCGGGGGTGCCGTCCTTGCCGTGGTGCTTGTCGTAGTGCGCGAGTACGGCCTCGACGGCGGCGTGGTAGCTGGTACGGCCCATGCGGCCGAGGCCGGCGTGCGCCTCGTCGATCGCGTTCTCGGGGGAGGCGGGGGTGAGGTCGGTGGTGCCGTCGACCTCGGTGGAGAAGAACACGACGTGGACGGAAGGGGTCTCGCCGTCCGGGGTGAGGCGGGTGGCGAGGGCGAGGGTCTGGTCGGCGAGGGCCGCGGCGGAGCCGTCCTTGTAGTACGCGCGCATGCTCGCGGAGCGGTCGAGGACGAGGTAGGTGGCGGCGCGGGTGCCGGTGAGGTTGGCCTTGGCGAGGGCGGTGGTCGCGGCGTCGCCGGGGGCCGTGGCCTCGGCTTCGCCTTCGGCCTCCGTGTTCCCGCCCGCACCACCCGTGACGGTCTCGTCGTCGGGTGCGGGTGGCGCCTGTGGGGCGGGTTCGCCGTCGGCGGCTGCGACGGGTTCGGGGGTCGCGGCCTCGGCTTCGCCTTCGGCCTGGTCGTTCCCGTCCGCACCACCCGTGACGGTCTCGTTGTCCGGTGCGGGTGGCCCCTGTGGGGCGGGTTCGCCGTCGGCGGCTGCGACGGGTTCGGGGGTCGTGGCCTCGGCTTCGCCTTCGGCCTGGTCGTTCCCGCCCGCACCACCCGTGACGGTCTCGTCGTCGGGTGCGGGTGGCGCCTGTGGGGCGGGTTCGCCGTCGGCGGCTGCGGCCGGTTCCGGGGTGGTGGTCTCGGCTGTCGCCTCGACCGGCTCGGGGGTGGGTTCCGGGGTGGTTTCGGCGGCCGGCTCGGGCTCGGGGGTCGCGGCCTGCTCGGCTTCGGCCTCCGGTTCCGACGCCGGCTCTGCCTCGGGCTCGGGCTCCGGTTCCGGCGTCGGCTCGGCTTCGGCCGCTACCTCGGTGACCGGCTCGGCCGCCGGCTCCGCGGGCGCTTCGGCCACGGGCTCGGCCGTCGGCTCCGGGGCTGTCTCTTCAGCCACCGGCTCCGGCTCTGCCCGGACCTCCAGTTCCGGCTCGATCGTCCGTGTCGCCTGCTTCGGCACGGTCACGTTGTCGAAAGCGGCCGAGACCAGATCGTGTTCGTCGGTCGTCGCCTCGCGGGGCTCCGGGACCGCCGCCGGGGCTTCCGGTTCCGGCGTCGGCGCTTGCTGCGTCGGCTGCGAGGGGAGCTGGTCCGCACCCTCTGCCTCGGCAGGGCGCGGCTTTCGCGACCTGCCGAATGCGTTCCGCAGGAGAGTGAGAATGCCCATGTGCGCAACCCTTCGCGTGAGTTGATACCCGTCAATCGCTGGCCAGGACGGACACGTAAGGTTAGCGGCCCCAGGTTGCGATCTTGGGGAGGGTCGATGACTCCTGTCGGGCGTACGGCGGTCGAGTCCCAGCCGGTTCTCAACTCCCGCTCGTTTCCGTTGGGTTCATAGGGGGTTCGGGTTTTGGTGATGATTGAGCGGTATGTTAATCGGTGGGGTGGATTGGGTTAATTTGTCGGCGGGCTGCCTGTGCATGGGACGCGTCATCGGCTGTTCGGTCGTTGATTGTCGCCGTGCAGCATCCCGGTGGGGCCGCGGGTGCGGTCAGTGGGGGGAGGCGATCGCTCTGGCCGCCGCCACCTCCTGGCGCAGCGGTTCCAGGACGCTGTCCGGTGGGCCCGTGAGGTCCGTGCGGACCGCGACGAGGGTCTCCGAGCTGCGGACGCCCTCCGCCAGCTCGCGCAGTTGCAGGGTCACCTGATCGACCTCGGCCCGGTCCGGGGGCGGCGCTCCGTGCCGTACCCGGACCCGGGCCGCCGTCGTCGCGTCGACGATGCGTTCCACCGCGACGACGAGGGGCAACCAGGCAGCCGCCCGGCGGCCGGTGGGCGGGGGTTCGGTCAGGGCGCGCTGGAACTCGGTGCGGACGACGGACAGGTCGCGGTAGAGGCGGCGCCGCAGCCGGGCGCGGGCGGCGGGCTCCGCGCCCGCCTCGAAGGCCAGCTCGACATAGGCCGCCGTGTCCGCCACCGCGTCGGCCAGCCGGTCGCCGACCCGGGTGCGCCAGCTCTCCGGCCACAGCAGGTACCCGGCGATGAGCGCGATCGCGCAGCCCATCAGGGAGTCCAGGAGGCGGGGCAGCAGCAGACCGGTGCCCTGATGGTTCAGGATGTCGGAGAGGAGCAGGATGACCGGGGTGACCGCCGCCGTCTGGAAGCCGTAGCCGCGCGGCGTCAGGGCCGGGACCAGCGGGGCCAGGACCATCATCACCGGCACGTCCCACCAGCCGCGCGGCACCACCGTGAGGACGGTCGCCGCCACCCCCAGGCCGGCCACCGTGCCCACCGCGCGCAGCAGAGCCCTGGAGAAGACCGAGCCGAAGTCGGGCTTGAGGACGAAGGTGATGGTCAGGGCGACCCAGTAGGAGCGCGGGACCGGGACCAGGGAGACCAGGGCCTGGGCGATGCCGATGCACAGGGCGAGGCGGATGCCGTAGCGCCAGGAGTTGGCGGACAGCACGACGTTGCGGGCGGCGCGGGCGGTGCGGATGCCGAGGGTGGCGGGTCGGCCCAGACGGTCGTCGATGCCGCGGGGGTCGACGTCGGGGGTGGTGGCGACCTCGGCGACGTGCCGCAGGGCGTGGTCGACGGCGCGGCCGGTCTCGTTGCCGGGCTCGGGCAGGTCCAGCCCTATCGGACCGGTGTAGCCGGTCTCGACGGCGTCGGCGATGTGCAGGACCGCCGCGGGGACCTCGGGCGGCAGCGGCTTCCCGGCGAGGCGGGCGAGGCGGACGGCCGGGGCGGCCTCCACCACCGGGGTGATCGCGTTCAACTGGGCCAGCATGCGGGTGAGTTCGCGGCTGCGGCCGCGGTACCGGGCGCGCCGGGCCAGGATCAGGTCGTACGCCTGGTTCAGCGACTGGGTGACGGTGTGCCGGGCGCGGTCGTACGCCTCGCCGTCGTCGCCGTCGCTCACGGACAGCAGGTCGGCGACCGTGCGGTAGGCGGCGGCGACCGCCGAGCGTTCCGGTACGCCCGAGCGCAGCGGCCAGGCCAGCAGGGCGAGGAGGAGGACGAGCAGACCGCCGCCGGTCATCAGCACCGGGGTGAGCCACCAGGCGCCGGGCAGTGGCAGGCCCGCGCCGATCACCGAGTTGAGCAGCAGGAGGAGGCCGGAGACGGAGGACACCGCGCCGATCGTCGAGATCATCCCGGAGAGCAGGGCGATGCCGGTGATGACGGCGACGGTGAGCCAGCCCTGGCCGTAGACCAGCGAGCCGACGGTGACGCCGACCGCGCCGAAGAGCTGCGGCACCGCGATGTTGAGGATCCGCATCCGGTAGGCGTCGGCGGTGTCGCCGATGACCCCGGACAGGGCGCCCATCGAGGCGAGCGCCCCGTACGCGGGCTGTCCGACCGCGAGCCCGACGGCGAGCGGGAGGCTCATGGCGAGGGCGGCACGGGCGAGGGCGGCCCAGTTGAGGGGGGCGGCCTGCTGGGGCCGGAGGTTCCTTACCAGCCAGTCGGGAGGGGTGAGGCTGATCGGGAACTCGCGGGACATGGGCCCATTATCAGGGCTTGTGCCGGTGGAGCGTGATGTCCACGACCAGGGCCCGGTGGTCGGTATCGGCCAGGCGCAGGAAACGGGCGCCGGTCGCCGTGAAGTCCCGGGAGACCAGGACGTGGTCGATCTGCGCGCCGAAGACGGCCGCGGTCGGCGCGGGCCAGCTGGCGGTGCGCGCGGCGCCGCTGAGCCGGGCGCTGTCCTTCAGGTCTCCGGCGGCGAGGATGCGGCGGAAGGCCGCGTGGTCCTGGGAGGAGTTGAAGTCACCGGCGAGGATCGTGGGGGTGCGGGTGTCGGCGGCGGCGAAGTCGCGGAGCCGGCCGAGCTCACGGCGCCAGAGGGCGACCTGGCCGGGCAGCGGGGGCATGGGGTGCGCGAGTTGCAGCCGTACGGGGTGGCCGTCGACGTCGGCGACGGCGCCGGGCATGCCCATCGTGCCGGGGACGCCGTCGGTGGCGCGCAGCGGGAAGCGGGAGAGCAGGAGCGAGCCGGTGGAGCCTCCGGCGACGACGGCTGTCCGGTAGGGGTAGTCGGTCTCCCTCTTCAGCGTGGCCTGGCAGGTGTACTCGCACTCCTCCACGAAGACGACGTCCGGCTTTGCGCGGCGGATCTGCGGGACGAGGGAGGGGGTGCCGTTGCCGAACTCGACGTTCGAGGTCAGCACGCGGAGGGTGGCGAGCGGGGGGCCGGCCGGTGTGCCGCCGCCGTAGCCGTGCGGCACGGTGAACCAGCCGAGCACGGCGAGTACGGCCGTACCCCAGAAGAGGCCGGGCCACCAGCGGGTGAGCAGGGTGAGGAGCAGGCCGAGGGAGGTGGGGAGCAGCAGCCAGGGGAGGAAGGCGAGGAGCTGGGGGACCGGGGTGACGGCGTCGGTGTCGGCGACCCGGCAGGCGGCTACGCCGGTGACGCCGAGGAGGAGCAGGGCCGTTGCGCCGACGGCGAGGCCGCGGGCACCGCTTCGGGGGCTGCCGCCCCCGGCCCCCCGCTTCGGCCTGAACGGCCTCGTCCTCAAACGCCGGACGGGCTGAGAAGGCTGCTGTCCGGCCTTCGGGTCCAGGTCCCGGGCGGGATGGGGTTGAGAGGGGTGCTGTCCGGCCTTCGGGTTCAGGTCCCGGGCGGGATGGGGTTGAGAGGGGTGCTGTGCGGCTTTCGGGTTCGGGTTCCGGGTGGGCTGGGGTTGAGAGGGGTGCTGTTCGGCCTTCGGGTTCGGGTCCCGGGCGGGATGGGGTTGAGAGGGGGGCTGTCCGGCCTTCGGGCTCAGTTCCCCAGCGGGCTGAGAAGGGTGCTGTCCGGCCTTCGGGCTCAGGTCCCGGGCTGGGTGAGGTGGTTGTTGTTCGGCGCTCGGGTGCGTCACTTGTCCGAGATTACGATTCTTCGTCCACCCGTGCCAGGAACTCCCCCAACGCCCGGTTGAACTCCTCCGGCTGTTCCAGGTTCGGCAGGTGGGACGCCCTGTCGATGATCCGGAGGGTGGCGTCGGGGAGGAGGGTGTGCATGGCCTCGGCGTCGGAGACGGGGGTGTACTCGTCGTCCGCGCCGACCACGATCAGGGCGGGGACCGTCGCCTTTGCCAGCAGGGGGCGGTAGTCGGGGCGTTCGGCGCGGCCGCGCAGGGCTGCCGCGGCGCCCTCGGGGTGGGTGGCCGTCATCATGCGGTGGACGTGGGCCTTCACATCGGGGTGGGCGTACGGGGCGACCATCTTCGCCAGGACCTCGTCGGCGTAGCCGCGCATGCCCTCGCTCAGGAGCCGGTCGGCCATGGCGTTCCGGGTCCGTATGCCCTCCGGGGTCTCCGGGTCGGGGAAGGTGTCGGCCAGGACCAGGCCGCGGACGCGTTCGGGGCCGAGGCGGTCGTAGCACTCCATCGCGATCTGGCCGCCCATGGACAGGCCGGCGAGCACGCAGGTCCGCACGTCCAGCGCGTCGAGGAGTTCCTCGAGGTCCGCCGCGAAGCGGGACAGCGGGGTGATGCCGGGGGTGACCGGGGAGGCGCCGTAGCCGCGCAGGTCGGGGGCGACGACCCGGCGGGCCGGGGTGAAGGCGGCCACCTGGGGGTGCCACATCGTGCGGTCGAAGGGGTGGCCGTGGATGAGGAGGAGAGGAGTGTGCAGGGTTTGCGGATTTTGCCGATCATTGTCGTCGTATGCGAGGAAGGGGGGCATGTGAACGACCCTAGAGATCCTCAACTCCTCGGTGCAATAAAATCTTTGCCCTCGGTGCAATGACAGGTGAGGGGGACCGTGGACGACTTCCGGGGGATCGCCGACCGGATCGCGCTGGACATCGCGCGGGGGCGGCTGCGGGCGGGGCAACGGCTCCCGCCGCAGCGGGCGTTCGCGCGGCGGCACGGGATCGCCGCCTCGACCGCCGGCCGGGTGTACGCCGAACTCGTGCGGCGCGGGCTGGTGGTGGGCGAGGTCGGGCGGGGGACGTTCGTGCGGGCCGCGCGGGCCGCGCCGCAGGGGCGGGCGCTGGTGGAGGACGGGGCCGCCCCGGTCAATCTGGAGCTCAACTACCCGTCCGTGCCAGGGCAGTCGGAGCTGCTGGCCCCGGCCCTCGCTCCGCTGCTGCGGCCCGACGCGCTCACCGACGCCCTGCGGCCGGCCGCCGCCGACGGCACCCCGCACGCCCGGGAGGCCGTCGCCTCGCTGCTCGCCACCGGCGACTGGCGGCCCGACCCCGCCCGCATCCTCTTCACGGGCAACGCCCGGCAGGCGATCGCCGCCACCCTGGGGTCGCTGGTACGGCCGGGCGGCCGGGTCGGGGTGGAACCGTTGACGTATCCGCTGGTCAAGGAGATCGCCGGGCGGCTCGGCATCACGCTCGTCCCGGTGCGGGCGGACGGGGAGGGGCCCGTCGTGGAGTCCGTTCTCGCCGTGCACCGGTCCGCGCCGCTCTCCGCGCTCTACCTCCAGCCGACCCTGCACAACCCGACGTCGGTGACCGTCCCGGCCGAGCGCCGGCTCCGACTGGCACGTGTGGTGAGTGACTTGGGGCTGCCGGTCGTGGAGGACCGGATCTGGTCGTTTCTGCACGACGGCCCCGAGCCGCCGCTCGCCGCCCTCGCCCCGCGGCTCGTCCATCTCGTCGACGGGCTCTCCAAGCGGGTCGCGCCCGGTCTCACCGCCGGGTTCGCCGTCCTGCCGGAGGACCGGGTGGACGCGGTGGCGGCGGCCGTGCGGTCCGGGGGGTGGAGCGCGGGGGCGTTCGCGCTGGAGGCGGCGGTGCGGTGGATCGGGGACGGGACCGTGGCGCGGCTCGTGGCGGCCAAGCGGGAGCAGGCCGCACGGCGGCAGCGGCTCCTCCGCGAGGCGCTGGCCGGGTTCGCCGTACGAGCCGATCCGCACGGGTACTTCGCCTGGTGGGAGCTGCCCGAGCCGTGGCGGGCCGACGGTTTCACGGCGGCCGCGGCCGCCCTCGGGATCGCGTTCACACCCGGTACCGCCTTCCGCGTCGACCCGAAGCGGACGCCGGACGCGGTGCGGATCGGGCTCGCGTCGGCCGCGGAGCCGGAGCTGGTGGGGGCGCTGCGGGCGCTGGCCGCCCTCGCGGCACGCGGCCCGCGGCACCTCCCGGTGGACGGTCAGTCCAGCAGGCCGTCGTAGTCCGGCAGCTTGCAGGTGGTGTCGGCGTAACCGCCGGTCAGGTCCGCCGTGTTGTTGCCGATGTCGGCGATGATGTCGTAGCCGTTCGCCTCGATCGCCTTGCGCTGCGAGGTCTTGAAGTCCGCGACGGACTCGGTCAGCGGCTGGGCGACCGTCCGCGCGTAGAGGCCGTCGACCGGGTACCCGACCGACTTCAGGTTCGCCCTGGTCACCACGTTGTACAGGTCGCTGCGGGCGCTGACGAAGAACACGCCGATGCCCTTGGCGTGCGCGTCCTGGGCGAGGGCCGGCACCGGCGGGGTGGCGGGGACCGTGATGCCGCCCTCGAAGTGGGTCTCCAGCGAGGCGTTGTCGATGTCGAGGACGATCGCCTGCTCGGCGCCGGAGGTGTTGGCGGCGGCGCGGTTGTCGATGTGGGTCTGCGCGGGGCCGGTGACGGCGGCGACGTCGGACAGCCACTGGGCCTCGGTGACGGTCGAGTCGGCGGCCTGCGCGGGCAGGGCGGCGGCGAAGGACAGGGCGAGGCCGGCCGTGACGGCGACGGCGGCACGGCGCGCGGTGGGACGGTTCATCGGGTGGGGGCTCCTCACGTCACGTCGACGTCGGCCGCCGGTGTTCCGTACCGGTGGCCGCCGTCGCGCCACGGTGGTCGGCCGGTGCGCCCGCCGCGCGACTCCTGGAGGAGCAGCCGGTTACATGACTGGCATGTTCTGGTCAGGAGACTGTGAATCGGCCCTGAGGGACGCGGAATCGCCGGTGCCGGCGGCCGTTCGCGGGGTCGCCCCGGGCCTGGACCGGCGCAGGCGCCCGCCGATCCAGGCCACCGCGGCCACTGCCAGGCCGAGGGCCAGGAGCAGCCAGGAGACCGTGCGGAGGGTGGAGGTCAGGGCGTCGTAGACGGCGGCCGCGGCCGGGTGCGAGACGTCCGGTGGCAGGTCGGCCAGGGTGAGCCGGCGGCCGATGACGAGGGCCAGGCCGAGCAGGGCGCCGCCCAGGGCCGTGCCCAGCGCGGTCGCCGTGACGGCACGGCGGCGGCGGACGGCGAGGGCGATGCCGCCGACCGCGAAGACGACGGCCGCGACGGGCAGCCAGAAGCCGGCGACCTCGAGCACGTGGAACCCCTTCCGGAGCCGGTCCAGATCGGCGGTCGGGATGACCGCGACGGCCGTGTGCTGGACCGGGATACGGGCCGCGAGCGGCACATGGTCCTGGGTGAGCTGGTTCTTGACCTGGGCGGTGACCGGCGCGAGGTCGACGGTCACGGGCTCCTCGCGCTCGCCCTGGAGCGCACGCAGCACGGCGTCGTGGGTGGCCCGGTTGCCGGCGTCCCAGGCCAGCCGGAACGCCCGGGTCTGGGTGAAGGAACGGACCGCCTCGCGCACGAACGGCGCCACCGTGCCGCGCATCGGCCGGCCCACGTCCACCTCGCGCATGATGCCGTCGCCGACGGTGTCCGCCACGGCGTCCCGGACATCGGGGTCGTCGGCCAGCGGTGCCATCGTGCTGACGTACTGCCCGGTGTCCGTCAGCCCGTACGCCGCCCAGGCCGCGAGCGCGCCGAACGGCAGCAGCAGGCAGGCCAGCACGATCAGCAGGGCCGACAGGGCGCGCCGGAGACCTGAGGGCGGCGCGGGCCAGGGAGACGCCGGGGGCACTGAGGGCACGCTTCCAGGCAAGCCCCTGAGGGCCGGTCAGGCGAGCGGGGTGACTGCATTCGGGGGCACCGCGGGGCACAGGTCGAGCCGAACGGGCGGTACGGCGGCCCGGTACCCGGAAACCCTTGGGGCGCCGCGCTCCGGTGGAGGGTTGACCCGAACGGGTGTTTCCTGGTGGGGAGCGTCGCCGAGCGCCTGCGGCGCCTCGGCGACTGGTGAGGGGAAAAAGGGGAAACACGTGGGCCCCGGCCGTGGGGGCCGGGGTCCACGCGCACACCGCGCGGCGCTGTCGCCGGATGTGCGGCTACCGGATGCGGTGTCCGGCCGCGTCCTCGTGCGTGTAGAACCGGTAGAACATCACGATGAAGGTCACCGCCGCCACCGCGAGCGCCATGGCGATGCTCCGGAGGATCGAGTCCCCGCTCTGGCTGTACAGGAAGCCGAAGGCGACGCCCATGAACGCCGTCCACACCACCGCGTGCAGTTCCCGCCGTAGCCGTGGGGCGATGGTCAGCACGGCGAACAGCACCACCGCGAAGACGAGCGCGGTCAGGAAGCCGAACAGCAGGTTCCAGCCGGTGATGGGGCCGCCCATGCGCCGGTTGGCCGCGGCCCAGTAGCCGTAGATCAGCCCGGTCACGACCGGTATGGCCACCCGGGCCCTGGCGTGCATCTGCGCACTGAACACGTCGGGCGTCCGGCCGCTCCGGGGCATACCGCCGGACGTGGGTGCCGCTTGAGCCATGAGCGTGCTCCTCTCTCTCCTCGCCCCCACCTTCCAGAGCACACCTGCGGGTACCCCCTGGCAAGTCGGTCAGCACATCCCGTGCGGCGTTCTGTACGACGTGCGCGGCGTCCCCGCCCGTGTTTCCCTGACTCTCGTGACCGACCACCAGGCCCTGCGGCGGCGCAAGGAGCTGCTGTGGGCCAGGGGCCGGAGCATCGCCTGGGTGGCGCCGCTCCTGCTGCTCGCCGGGATCACGGCGGTCGACCTCAACACCACGGAGCGGTTCCGGATCGTCTCCTGGATCGTCCTGGTCCCCGGTATCGCGGCGGCGATCTGCGGGGTCTTCGCGACGGCGGTCTTCGCGGTGCTGTCGGTCCTCGACTACGTCGCCGTGGACAGCGCCTGGCCACGCCAGTACCAGGCCGGGCTGCCCGACTTCATCCTGGTCGCCTTCGCGGGGCTGCTGGCCATCCTGGCCTGCGCGGTCCGCCGGAACGGCGAACGGCGGATGCTGCACATGCGGGACATCGCCGAGACGACCCGGCGTACCGTGCTGCGGCCGCTGCCGCAGGGGTGGGCCGGGCTGGACCACGCGGCGGTGTACCTCGCCGCCGACACCCAGGCCCGGGTGGGCGGCGACTTCTACGACATCCAGCCGGGGCTGTACGGAACGCGGGTGCTGGTCGGGGACGTCCAGGGCAAGGGGCTCGGGGCGGTGGAGACGGCGGCGGCGCTGCTGGGGACGTTCCGGGAGGCGGGGTACCACGAACGGGACCTGGCGACGGTGGCCGACCGGCTGGAGACCCGGATGATCCGGCACCGGGGCCACACGGTGGCGCTGGGCCGTGACGACGGCGACCGCTTCGCCACGGCGGTCCTGCTGGGCTTCCCGCCGGACGCCCCGGACGTCGTGGAGCTGGTCAACTTCGGCCACGAGCCGCCGCTGGCGGTGGGGCCGGCGGGGGTCCGGGCCCTGCCCCCGGACCACGGACTCCCCCTCGGAATGGCCGACCTGACGACAGCGGCCGGTCCGCCGCCGACCCTCACGGTCACCCTCGCCCCCGACGAGACCCTCCTCATCACCACGGACGGCGTGACCGAGGCGAGAAACGCGGACGGCACGTTCTTCGACCTCCCCGAGGCAGCGGCCCTGACACCGGCCCCCGACCCGACCCCCCTCGTCACCCACATCCGCGACGGCGTACTCCGCCACACCCGCGGCCACCTCTCCGACGACACCACGATCTTCGCAGTACGCCGCAACGCAACCCCCTAGGGACGCGGGGAACTGCGCGACCAGCCACGACGGCGCGTTGCTCCGCAACCGGTCGGCAGTCCGACGGCGGGTACCGGCCGTTCGGCACCGCCGGCTCGCATCGTCGTGGCTGAGCGCTGTTGCGGCGGGAAAAAGGGGCGGCGGAGAAGAACGGGGAAGGCACGGGGGCAGGAGTGGTGGGGGCTGCTGTCAAGGGGAGCGGGGGCAGGGAGGGTGGTCTGGGGGACCCTTGTGGTGGGCGTACCGGTCGTTACCCGGTTCAAACCTCCCCTGTACGCCCCGCTTTGCAAGCGCAGCGGTTACCGTGCTGGCGTAAGTGAAAACGGGGAACAAAGGGGGAGGGCCCGATGCCCGGAACCGTGCTGTTGATCGCGGCCTCGCCGAACGGCAAGGGGCGGCTCGTGGACGCGGCCTCCGTGCTCCCCGTGCTCGCCGCCGTGCCCCCGGCGATACTCTCCGGCACCGAGACCGCCAACGTCGTCGAACTCGCCGACCCCCTGGAGCCGCAGGCCGTGCTGACCCGGCTGCGGGCCGCCGCGGCCGCCCCCGGTCCGCTCACCGTGTTCGTCGCCGGCCAGCTGCACCTGGACCGCAGGCAGCGGCTGCCGCATCTCGCGCTCGCCCGGACCAGGCCCGCCACCGTCCGCTACACCGGCCTGCCCTGGCACTGGGTCCGGGAGGAGTTGCGACTGCGGCCGGCCGGGGCGACGACGCTGGTGCTCGATCTGCACACGGATCACGAGACCTGGGAGCAGTTGCGCACCGTTCCGCTCGACTCCGGGCGGAACAACGCCGTGCACGGGCGGATCGCGCCGCCGCCCGCCCGGCGGGAGGTCGGCTCACCGTCGTACATGAAGGCCGTGGCGACCGTGCTGAGGAGCGGGCACCGGCCGGCGATGGCGGAGCTGCACCGGCAGGTGCTCGCGCGGCTCGGGGCGGAGGTCGCCTCCGACATCCTGCTCAGTACGCACACCCCGGACAGCGGGGATCCGCACGACGCCATCAGCGCGGCCGTACGGGACGGGCGGTACGCCGATGCGGACGGACTCGCCGCCCGCTGGGAGCAGGCCGCCGCGCGGGCGCACGGGCCGGCCTCCGAGGACGCCCTGCACTGGTCCGAGGTACGGGCCGACCTCGCGATGTTCGCCGGGGACGCGGCCCGCAGCTGCCGTACCTGGCTGACCGTGGCGCACGCCCGGCTGGCCGCGGGGCAGCCGGCCGACGCACCGGCCGTCGAGGCGGCCGTGGACCGGGCCCACCACCAGTGGGGCGCCATCAAGGACACCGCGCGGGCCTGTGAACTCGGGCCCGCGCTCGCGGAGTTGAGACTCAGGGTGCCGGGCCGCCGGGAAGGCGCCCTGGACCATGTCCAGCAGCACCTCCGGCAGCTTCAGACCAGCTGAGGCACCAGCTGGGGCACTAGCTCGTGAAGGTGAAGTACTTCCAGGCGCCGTACGTCGTGGAGTTGACCGTGTCGCCGGACGTGCCGTTGATGTAGTCGGAGCGGACGCGGAAGCGCCAGCCGACGTCCTCCTTGTGGTTGCCGGTGAACTCGACCTGGGAGACCCCGCTGGTGGCCAGCGCGAAGTACTGCGAGGTGTCCGAGTACCACGTGCCCTGGTAGTAGACCTGGAAGTCGAACCGCTGGGCTCGCCCGCCGTAGTACGGCATCTTGGTCGTGAACAGCGGGTTCTTGGTCTTGTGGAAGTAGTAGTAGGTCTGGCCCCAGGCCTTCTTCGACTTGTACTGGCGGCTCACCGACATGGAGATGCTGACCTTCGCGCCCACCGTGCTGGACACCGACCGCGGCTGCCAGCGGGCGTCGCCCGCGAACTTCGCGGTGACCTTGGTGTCCCGCTTGAGGTCGAGGACCACGGACAGGTTGCCGTGCGAGTCGACCTTCCCGGACTTCACCAGCTTGTTGGGCTTGTCCGAGCCGAACGGGTCGGCCCAGAGCTCCACCGTGCGGTTCTTGTACGTCGTCCCGAGATGGGCCGTGAACCTCACGTCCTTCCCGTACGCGTACACCTTGCCGTTGTTGTTCAGCGTCAGCGTCGGCTTGGCGCGGGAGACGTCCACGGTGTCCTTCGCGGAGGCGGCCGCGTGCTCGCCGTCGCCCGCGTAGGAGACCGTGTACGTCACCTTGCCGCCGGCCGGCGGGGTGTCGGTGAAGGAGTAGGTGCCGTCGGCCTTCACCGTGACGGCGGGCAGCGCCTTCCCGCTGGGGGAGTCCAGGTCGGTGCGGACGACCGTGACCTGGGTGCCGGCGGGCAGCGCGGCCGTCGAGGAGAGCGTGCCGGTGACCGTGAGCTGCTTGGCGCGGGTGGCCGTCGCCGGGGCGTTCACCGTGACGGTGGTGGCCGCCCGGCCCGGGGTGTCGTACTCGCGCAGGGAGTAGGCGCCGTTGCTGTTGTACGACACCGCGAACAGCCGGGAGCCGTCGGGCGCCCAGGCGAGGCCGGCGTCGGCGAGTTCGTCGGAACCGCTGCTGCCACCCGTGCTGGGCAGCTCGTACGAGCGGACGGCCTCGCTGCTGCCCGGGTGGAAGATGTAGATGTCCGGGTTGTAGGAGGCGTCGCTGCCGCCCGCGACCGTGCCGTCGGGCGCGATGGCGACCGAGTTCGGGTAGTTGACGCTGGTGTACTTGCCGTCCTCGTTGAGGTCGGACGTCTTGAAGATCTGGTGGTAGTACGGAGCTCCGCTGGCCACCACGACGTCCTTGCCGTCGGGGGTGACCTGGAGGTCGCCGAGGTTGCTGCCGGCCTCACGGGTGCCGGCCAGCTTGGTCGCGGTGCCCGACGAGACGTCGTAGGAGGCCAGTTCGACGGGGCTCTGGTCGACCGCGCCCGCGACCAGGACGCCGGAGCCGGGCGCGGCGTCCAGGAGCGGCGCCTGGTACCAGCTGCTGTCCTGGTTGAGGGTGACCGTGTGGTCGCCGGTGAGTTCGACCGACCCGATGTTGCCGGCCACCGCACCGCCGTAGCCGAACCACAGCTTGCCGCCGGCGAGGGCGACGCTCAGCGGCTTGTCACCGACCGCGTACCGGGTGGTCTCGGTGTCGGTCGCCGTGTCGATGACGGCGATGGCGTCCATGTCCTGCACGGCCGCGTAGAGCGTGCCGGAGTCGGCGGACAGTTCGAGGCCGTGGACGCCGGAGAGGTTGCTGGTGAGCTGCTTGAGCACATTGCCCGAGTAGTCGGTGACGACGATCTTGCCGTTGCTCGGGTCGCTGATGAAGACCTGCTGGTGGGCGCCGTCGACGACGATGTCACCGAGCGACTTGACCGGCAGGAGCGCGCTGGTGTCGGCGTAGGCCGGAGCGGCGGCCAGGGCCGCCGAGCTGAAGAGGACCGCCAGGGTGGTGGCGGCCGTGACGGTGCGCATACGCACGCTGATTCGAACCCCCCGGATCGAATGAAGTGGACACCACGGGACGCGGCCCACGAGTGTGCGAGTGCTCTTGTGTGAGTTCTCTGTGGGCCGCGTGTGGCGGATGCAACGAAGACTAGGTCATGCCACTGACAATCGGCATCCGGGATTCACCGGTGCGGGGCGGGAGTTGGTCAGGCGTACGCGTCGAACGTGATCGCGCTCGGCTTGGCCTTGTTGAGGTGGTCGTCGAACTTGGCGTCCTGGAGCGGGAAGTTCGCGTCGCCCCAGTCGGAGGCGTTCAGGACGTTCCTCAGGTTGGACGCCATGTTCTCCCAGGTGAGCAGGTTCTCCTGGTGCCAGGCGCCGTCGTCGTTCTCCGGGGTCTCGCCCCACTTGGCGAACCGGAAGTCATGGGTGCTCAGACCGTCCTTGTGGTAGACGACCTGGACGCGCTGGCTGCTCATCGGCACGTCGGCGACCGCCTCGGTCTCGAAGTCGCCGTGCTGGGAGGCGGACAGGTACGACGGGTAGTCGGCGCCCTGCTTGACCCAGACGACGATGCACTCCCAGTCGTGGCGGTGCCCGATGCCCGGGGAGGCCTCGTCCTTCTCGAAGTAGCTGGCGTAGATGATCCCGCACCAGCCGTTGTTGCACTTGGCGCGCGAGTAGGTGTTGGCGTGGTCGAGATGGCCGGTGCGGCAGCTGCCGGTGACGGAACCGGTCGGCTTCAGGCCGCCGTTGAGGTTGCCGTCGGGGTCGATGGCGGCCGCCGGGTAGCAGCTGTCCGTGTCGTAGTCGTACAGCGGCTCGAAGAACTTCTGGAACGTGGTCGCGTTCTCTGGGAGGTTCTGCAGCACGCCGGCGGAGGCGCTGAAGGGGAGCGCGAGGGTGAGCGCGGCGGCACTGCCCGCGACGGCGGCGGCTCGGCCGAGGCGGCGGGTCCTGGTTCGGGACATCGGGGGGCTCCAGGCGACGGTCGGGGGTGGTTGGTACGGTCCTTTCGTCCCGGACATGACATCCGGATGTGGAATGAAGAATGGACAGTCCGGGGGGTCGATGGAAGGGCTTTCTGTCAAACGGAGGTCGGCATTTCGCGGAACTGATCAGCGTGCGGTGACAGCAGGAGAGCCCCCGGCGGGACCGGGGGAGAGTCCCGCCGGGGGCGGTCGTGGTGTGGGGGGACGGCCCGGCGGGGCGGTCGTGGTGGGGGACGGCCCCGCGGCGCCGGGCGGGCTCCTAGTGGCCGGCCGTGTGCCGGGCCGTCGCCGCGGCCGGGGAGGCCGGGGAGTTGTCCGTCGCCCGGGCCGGACCGGCGTTGGCGGCGGTGATGAGTGCGGCCACGGCGACCACCGCCGCCGCGACACTCCTCGCGGTGGGGGTCCCCCCGACCGAGCGGATCCGGGACGGAGAGGATGCGGTGGGGCGTGCGGATGTGCGTCCGAACACGGCGACCTCGCAACAACAGGGGCGGGTTAAGCACGTTTAATCCGCGGTTTAACCTAGAGGTAGGCAGAGCTCAACGGCAAGAGGTCCAGGAGGAGTTGGGGGGAATGGCAGAATGCAGGAACGGGACGATCCGGAGACCATAGGGCGGCGGGTGCAGCAACTGCGCACCGACCGGGGGCTGACCCAGCGGCAGCTGGCCGAACCGGCCTACACACCCGCCTACATCTCCACGCTGGAGGCCGGGCGGGTCCGGGCCTCCGACGAGGCGCTGCGGCACATCGCGGGCCGGCTCGGCGTCGGCTTCGAGGAACTGGCCAGCGGGCGCCCCGCCCACCTCGCCACCGACCTCAGGCTGCGGCTCACCGAGGCACAGCGCACCCTGGCCACCGGCGAGGCCGAGGCGGCCGCCGCCCAGTACGCGGACCTCTTCGCGGAGGCCGAGGCGCACGGGCTCGCGGCCGAGCAGGCCACCGCGCTGCTCGGGATGGGCGAATGCGCCCTGGACACCGGCGAACTGGGGCAGGCCAGGGAGTTCTTCGAGCGGGCCGAGCTGTGGACGGCCGAGGAGCCGCTGCCGGTGCGGGTACCGGCGATCCGCGGCCGCGCGGTCAGCCACTACCTCGCCGGTGAGCTTCGTTATGCCGTCTACCTCCTCGAGACCACCCTCGACGAGCTCAACCGCAGCGGCCTGCACGACCCCGACGCGCTCCTGCTCCTCTACGCCTCCGTCATCGGCCCTTACATGGACATGGGCGCCCACGCCCGCGCCGCCCAGGCCGCCGAACTCGCCCTCGCCCTCGCCCCGCAGGCCGGCGACCCCGCGCTGATCGCCCGGATGCACCGCTCCGTCGCCCGCACCCTGCTCGCCGAGGGCCGGGTCGCCGACGCCGACGCCTCCCTGGCCAAGGCCGCCGAGCTGTACCGCCAGCTCCAGCTCCGTACCGAACTCGCCAACTGCCACTGGATGCGCGGCTACGTCTACGCCCAGAACGGCGAACTGAAGCGCGCGGAACAGGAGTTGCGAGAGGCCCTCGCCATGCTGTCGGAGACCCGTGCCGCCCTCTACCGCAGCCAGGCGGCGGTCGAACTGGCCGACGTCCTGCACCGCCGGGGCAAGTCCGAGGAGGCCGCCGAGCTGCTCCACGACGTCCTCGGCGACTTCTCCTCCGAGCGCGGCGCGGTCCATTCCGCCGCCGCGCACCGACTCCTCGGCATCATCGCCGAGGACGCCCGGGACACGGAGGCGGCGGAGGAGCACTACGTACGGGCGCTGAGCCTGCTGGAGCGGGCGGGCGCGGCGGGCGACCTGGCGGACCTGTGCCGCCTGCTCGGCGACCTGCTGCGCCGCACCGGCCGGGTGGAGGCGGCACTGGACGCCTACCGCACCGGCCTCGGCCACCGTACGGCCCCGGGCACGACGACCCTGGGACCTGCACCGGCGCAGCCACCGCTGTAGCGGACGCCACCGCTGTAGCGGACGCCGCCGCGGTAGTTGACGCCACCGCGGTGGCGGAACGTCTGTCGAGTGTGCCCGGCATCTGGCGCAGGATCTGCGTCCGGCGCCACCGCGCTGCCCGCCTTTGTGGGGTGGTGGCTGCTGTGCGGCGCTACGGCGGACCGGTCCTGCTCCGCCTGGTCGGCGCTGCGGCCCTGCGGATCACGCTCTTCGGCGACCTGTGTCTCCGTTACGTGGACGCGGCGCGGCCGCCGGTGCCGGACGCGACGAAGCTCAGGACGGCGAAGCAGCCGTCGGACCCGTGTCGTGGGCATGGGGGCGTGATCGCGCACTATGCGGTCGCAACGCCCAGGAAGCGCAGCACCGCGAGGACGCGCCGGTGATCGGCGTCGGCCTTGGGCAGGTCGAGCTTGGTGAAGATGCTGTTGATGTGCTTGGCGACCGCGCTCTCGCTCACGACCAGCTCGGCGGCGACACCGGAGTTGGACCGGCCGCCCGCCATCAGCTCCAGCACCTCCCGCTCGCGCGGTGTCAGCCGGTCGAGCGGATCGCTGTGCCGACGCACCAGCAGCTGCGCGACGACCTGCGGGTCGAGCGCGGTGCCGCCGGCCGCCACCCGGCGTACCGCCTCGGCGAACTCCTCGACGTCGGCGACCCGTTGCTTGAGCAGATAGCCGACGCCCGAGGTGTTGGCGGCGAGCAGATCGGCGGCGTACCGCTCCTCCACGTACTGCGACAGCAGGAGCACGGCGGTACGCGGGTACTGGCGGCGGATCACCAGCGCGGCGCGCACTCCCTCGTCGGTGAAGCCGGGCGGCATGCGCACGTCGACCACGGCGATGTCGGGCCGGTGCTCCTCGACGGCTGCCAGCAGCCCTTCTGCGTCGGCGACTTGCGCGCACATCTCGAAGCCGGCCGCCTCCAGCACCTTGACCACGCCGATGCGCAGCAAGAGGGAATCCTCGGCGATCACGGCGCGCACGGCAGCTCCACGGTGATGACGGTCGGGCCCCCGGCGGGGCTGCGGCAGGATAACGTGCCGTCGACGGACGCGACACGCTTGGCGAGCCCGGCGAGCCCGGTGCCACCAACGTCCGCCGCGAGATCCGCGCCGCCCGCGCCGTCGTCCGCGACGACCACCAGCAGTGTCTCCCCGATCCGCTCCACGGTCACGTCCGCCCGGGTCGCCTGGGCGTGTTTGACCACGTTCGTCAGGGCTTCGGAGACCACGAAGTACGCGACGGCCTCGACCGTGGGTGAGGGGCGCTGCGGCAGGTCGACCGCCACGCGTACCGGGATCGGGAGGCGGGCGGCGACCCCGGACAGCGCGGCGTCGAGGCCTCGGTCCTCAAGGACGGCCGGATGCAGGCCGCGCACCAGGTTGTTCAGCTCGGCGATCGCCTCCTTCGCCTCGCGGTGCGCCTCGTCGATCACCTTGCGGGCGTCCTCCGGCAGGTCGCCGAGGGTGGACCTGGCCAGGCCCAGGTTGACGGCGAGTGAGACGAGGCGCTGCTGTGCGCCGTCGTGCAGGTCGCGCTCGATCCGCCGCCGCTCGGCGTCGGCGGCGTCGAGCACACCGGCCCGGCTCTCGGCGAGGTCGGCCACCCGGCGGGCCAGCTTCTCCGCGCGGCTGGGGCCGAGCAGGACCTCGGCCGTCCGGGTGTCCAGCCGCACCAGGGCGCCGGTCAGCCGGGGCCCGAGGAACAGCAGGGCGAGGCCGCCGGCCGTGATGTACACGGCCTGCGTGGTGTACCCGAGGTCGGTGACCCGCCACTGCGGGGGCAGCGCCCAGATCCACACGTAGATGGAGGCGGCCACGAGAGCGGCGGCCCAGACGGCGAGGACGGCGAGGTCCAGGACGGCGAGCAGCGGACCCGCCACGGCGTGGTAGCAGGCCTGCCGCCACAAGGCCCGCGTGGTCAGCCGACGTACCGCCGACTTCCGGTTGCGTCCGGGCCCGGGCACGGCGGGGCGCGGGAGGTCCTTGCCGACGAGCGCCCGGTAGCGCCGCCGCTGCCCGGCGGTCAGCAGGGGTGTCAC
Source organism: Streptomyces sp. NPDC001714 (assembly GCF_042892755.1). Classification (NCBI taxonomy): domain Bacteria; kingdom Bacillati; phylum Actinomycetota; class Actinomycetes; order Kitasatosporales; family Streptomycetaceae; genus Streptomyces; species Streptomyces sp. NPDC001714. The sequence continues at coordinate 217,364 of NZ_JBIAUL010000003.1, read as the reverse complement.
CACGAGCGTGAGCAGCACGGGCAGCGGAATCACGGCCGGCGCCCCCGCGATCGCGCCGGCCAGCCAGAGCCACAGTGGTATGACGGCGAGGTGCAGCGGCAGGCCGGCGGCGACGAGCGCGGTCCGGTGTCCCGCCCTGCGGAACGTCCGGCCCGGTACCAGCCGCAGCCACATCCTGAGTTGCATGCGTCAAACGGTAAAGCCGCAGGCCATCCCCGTGCCATGACGCTCCCGCCCGGTTCGGGGGTGCACTTTTCTCCACCCAGGGTCGGAACCCTGCGTGACTGACGGCGCCCCCGTGCGCGGCGGAGGGTGGAGCACGTGAAGGGGAGAGCCGACGGGGAGCGGGGGAAGACGATGCGTCAACTGGTGTCGTGCAATGACGAATTGGCCGGTGCCGAGGGCGTCGACCGCGCCGAGGTCATCCCGCTCCACGAAGAGGCGGAGAAGCCACGCCCGGCGCGGGGCATGCGGCGGGCCGGGTGGCTGCTGGTCGCCTGCGGGCTCGCCCTGCTGCCGTGGCTGTACGTGCTGGCCACCGGCCTGCCGGCCACCGCGACCGCGGCGCACTGGCCGGTCGCCTGGGTCGGGCTCGACGCGCTGGAGGCGCTCGGCCTGATCGCCACCGGCCTCCTCGCCGCCCGCGGCGACCGGCGGCACGCCCTGGCAGCCGCCGCGACCGCGACGCTGCTTGCGGTGGACGCCTGGTTCGACACCACGACCGCGGCCCCGGGCGGCGACTTCGCCACCGCGGTCGCCATGGCGCTCGGCGCCGAGCTGCCGCTCGCCGCGCTGTGCGGCCGGCTGGCGCTGCGGGCGCTGAGCCGGCCCGCGTGACGCCGACCGCCCTAAGGCGGGTGCGTACAACAGCCCCGCGGAGTTCTGCGAGCGGGCCAGCGGTGGTGCAGTGCCGACTGCCCCATTCCGCGCGGTTTTCGGCGGTGCTACCCAGCCACGGGTGGCACCCTGGGGCGATGCGACCTGGGACCGACGTCACCGAGAACGGCCTGCGGCACTGCTCAATGAGTGGGATCCGATCGGCGTCGCTGACGCGGTGCAGGAGGAGTACGACTGCATGCTCCTCCCGCTCCTTCAGCGGCTGCGGGGGGCGCCGACCAGGCGGAGATCGGTGAGTTCCTGCGGCATGAGCTGGAAGACCACGTCGGTCTCACCCCTCTTCCGTCAGAGCCGGAAGCGATGGCTGCCCGGGTGATGTCCCGGTGGACAGCTGCCGGGAAAACCGCTGGCACCGGCTGCGAGAAGACAGCAGTCATCTACCTGGCCGGACTCCACGTTGCGAGCATCTTCCTCCGGTCAGCCAGGTGATCCAGACGAAACCGCCTAGGCCTGTGCCCGTCCCTTTTCCCGTACCTGGGCGAGGCGTTGAACGCCGATGTCGAGGACCTGCTCGGTGGTGTCGTCGGGGAGGGTGCCGACGGTGCCGGTGGTGAGGACGATCGCGTCGTCGCCGACGCGGACGACGGCCACGTCGAGGGTGAGGGTGGTGGGGGCGTCGGCGGCGGTGGGCTGTGCGGTGAGGATGATCCGGAGCCCCTGGCGCGCGTCGCCGAGGTCGTGCGGCAGCCCGGTCTCGGCGATCTGGACGGCCTCGGTCCCGGCCGCGGTCGTCTGCGCGGTGAACTGTCCGCAGGTGCGGGGCAGGGTCCGCAGCCAGGCCAGGGTCCGCTCGACGTCGGCGGAGCGGCTCGCGTCGACCTGGTAGCGGAGCTGGGCCGCGTCGTCGCCGTCGTCGAGGGCGGTGGCGGCCCGCGGGCCGGCCGGGGCGCCGAGCAGTTCGTCGGTGTACAGGGCCTCCAGGAGGCGCTGGCAGTCGGCCTGGCCGGTGGCCGCCTTGAGCAGCCCGTCGTGCCAGGTGGCGGTGCCGTCGCTCGCCGTCCACGGCACGCCCAGGTCACCCTCGTCGATCAGCGCGGCCTGCGCCTGGTCGATGGTGAGCGCCGGGGTGCCGGCGGCGCCGGGTGAGGCGGCGGGGCTGGCCGGGGCGGCCCGTTCGGCGGTGGTCGTGTTGACGGCCGGGGCGGACGCCTCCGGCGGTTCGGCGGCGGTGCAGGCGGAGACGGCGAGGAGGCCGACGACGGCGAGACCGGAGGCGATGACTTTCATGCGGGAGCCTCCCCGGGACCAGGACTCAGGAGCAGCGGAACGCAGGGGCAGCGGACCGCGTGCTCCCACGCCACCACCACCGGCCCCCGCCCACCACCGCTCCGGTCCGTCCGGGTGAGTCCCCGTCCGGTGTCAGGTCACCCGGGGGCGGTGGTGCGCGGGCCGGCACGGCCGACCAGGGTGCGCGAGCGCTTGGGACAGTACGTCGCCGCCGGCGTCCGGCACCTCGTCGTCCGGCTCGGTGCCCTGGACCTGCACTCCCGGCGCGACCAGCTCGAACGCGCCGCAGACCTGATCCCGGCCGTCCGGGCGGCGGCGGGTCACGCCACCCTCTCCGGAAGGTGAAAACCTGTCGTGTCCCATCCCGCGGGCCGTCGCGCAGGAGGAGGGGAGTCTCGGGGCGCGGGTGCGGGCCGCCCGGCTGGTGCCGTACCTGGCGGTGATCGGCGCGCGGGAGGCAGCGGCGGGGGTCGTGACCGTACGGCTGCGGGACGGGCGGCGGGTGGGAGAGCTGCCGGTGGCGGAGCTGGTGGGGCGGATCCGGGAGCGGGTTGCGGGGCGCGGGACCGCGCTGTGGGAGTGACCCGGTCCGCTACGTGAGGGCTGCGGTCGCCTCGCGGAGTTCGGCCAGGGAGGCGCGGGCCAGGTCGGGGAGGGTGCGGTCGTTCGCCGGGGTGATCCAGCGGGCGAAGGCGGCCGAGAAGGCCTGGGCGCCCAGGTGGGCGGCGAGGGAGGCGGTGGGGTCGGGTACGCCGCGGTCGTGGAGGGCGGTGGCCAGGGCCGTGGTGAGGTTGAGGCTCTTGAACGCGGCGCGTTCCCGCAGCTCGCTGTGGCTGCCGATGACCTGCATCAGCCGCGGGCCGAACGCGCGCTGCTCCGCGGTGAAGGAGCCGGCCAGGGCGTCCAGGGCGGCGGCCACCACCTCCAGCGGGGTCGCCGAGTCCGGTGCCGTCGCGGCTCCCCCGGCCAGCAGGCGGCCGTGCTCCTCCTGGCCCGCGAACAGCACCTCGCGCTTGTCCGGGAAGTGCCGGAAGAACGTCGTCTTGGTCAGCCCGGCCCGCTCGGCGATCTGGGCGACGGTGGTGCTGTCGTACCCCTGCTCGCCGAACAGGTCGATCGCGGCTTGTACGAGGCGCATGCGCGCGTTCGGTTCCCATCGGGCCATGGAGACAGCCTAAGTGATGTGACTCGGTACCGTCACAGGGGTATGGTGACGGTACCGAGTCACATCACCTTCTTCTCGTCCATCGGGAGAGTGCTGTCATGCGTGTCTTCGTCACCGGCGCCAGTGGTCACATCGCCTCCGCCGTCATTCCTGAACTGCTGAACGCCGGGCACGAGGTCGTCGGCCTCGCCCGGTCCGAGACCTCCGCGGCGGCCGTGAAAGCCCTGGGCGCCGAGGTGCGCCGCGGTGACCTGGCGGATCCGGACGGCTTGCGGGCGGCCGCGGCCGAGGCCGACGCCGTCGTCCACCTCGCCTTCGACCACACGGCGATGGCCGCCGGGGACATGGCCGGGGCTGCCGCCACCGACCGGACCGTGGTGCAGGCCTTCGGCGAGGCGCTCGCCGGGACCGGCAAGGCCCTCCTGGGGGTCGGCATGGGCCACGGCGACGGCAACGAGCACCTGGGCGCGGCGTACAGCGCCAATCCGCGGATCGCCACGGGGCGGCTGCTCGGCGAACTCGCCGAGCAGGGGGTGCGTACCGTGCTCGTCGGGATTCCGCCGGTCGTGCACAGTGCACGGGACCGGAGCGGGTTCCTGCCGATGCTGATCCGGATCGCACGGGCCACCGGTGTCTCCGGCTACGTCGGGGACGGTTCCAACCAGTGGTCCGCCGTGCACACACTGGACCTCGCCCGGCTCTACCGGCTGGCGCTGGAGAAGGCGCCGGCGGGCGCCGAGTTGCACGCGGCGGCCGAGGAGGGGGTGGCGGTGCGGGACGTCGCCGAGGTGATCGGGCGGCGGCTGGGGGTCCCGGTGGAGAGCGTTCCGGAGGACCGGCGCGCCGCGCACTTCGGGTTCTTCGGGGCGTTCGTGTCGCTGGACGTGCCGGTGCGCAGTGGGCGGACCCGGGAGTTGCTGGGGTGGCAGCCGGTGGAGCCGGGACTGGTGGCGGACCTCGAGCAGGGGCACTACTTCGAGGGGGAGTAGTCCGGGGTGGCCGCCCGTGGGCGGCCACCCCCTCGCCCGCGACACCGCCGGCCGGCTCTACCGCCTCAACGGCGACGGCAGGGGCGCCTTCCCCACCCGCACCCGGATCAGCTCGGGTTTCGCCGGCTACAGGGGCGTGTTCTGAGCCCTGGTCCGTGTCGGCCCCGACCCGGCGGCCGAGGAGTCCGGGAACAGGGGGCCTAGAGTCAGGGCCGGTGAAAGGAGCCCCACTGTGACCGGTCAGCCCATCCCCGTGATCATCGACTGTGACACCGGTGTCGACGACGCCCTCGCCCTCCTGTTCGCCGTGCGCCACCCGGGGCTGGAGCTGCGGGCGGTGAGCTGCGTCGCCGGGAACACCGACGTGGACGGGGTGGTCCGGAACACCCTGACCGTGCTGGAGCGGGCCGGGGCCGGGGACGTTCCCGTCGCGCGGGGCGCCGAGCGGCCGTTGATCGAGGCGGCGCGGTCGGCGCGGCATGTGCACGGGACGGACGGGATGGGGGATCTCGGACTGCCCGCGCCCACCCGGCGCCCCGCCGACGTCGACGCCGTCACCCTGCTGCGCCGCGAGATCCTCGGCTCGCCCCGCCCGGTCACCCTGATTCCCACCGCGCCGCTCACCAACATCGCCCTGCTGCTGCGCACCCACCCGGAGGTGACCCGGAACATCGAGCGGATCGTGTTCATGGGCGGCGCGGTCGCCACCGGGAACGCCACCCCGGTGGCCGAGTTCAACGTCTGGCACGACCCCGAGGCGGCCGCCGTCCTGCTCACCGCCGGGGTGCCGATCACCATGTACGGCCTGGACGTCTTCCAGCGGGTCGTGGTGCCGGGCGCGGAGGTACGGCGGCTGCGTGCGAGCGCGGAACCGGGGGCCCGGCTCGCCGGTGAGCTGCTCGCGCACCGCCCGGCCGCCCCGGATCCGGAGGGCGACGCCCCCGACGGCGACGAGCCGGCCGGCGGCCTCGGGGACGCGGGCGCGGTCTGTGCCGTGGCCGATCCGGCCGGTCTGACCACCCGGCTTCTCCCGGTCGAGGTCTCTCTCGCCCCGGGGCCGACCCGCGGCCAGACCGTCGTCGACCGCCGGCCCCGCCCCGGCGAGGCCGAGATCCACGGCGGCGCCCGCGAACAGGCCCTGGTGGACGTGGCGTTGGACGTCGACGTGGAGCGGTACGTGAATCTGTACCTGGAGACCGTCGCCGGCGGGCGGGGTGCCCGGACCGACTGAGGACACGCCTGTCCCCCAGAGGCAGGTGACGCCTGTGTCCCTGTGTCCCGGCCCGATCCCGGACGCCGACCGGTCGTGAGCGAGCAGAAGCCGGGGATCCCGGGCGTCGTGGCGGCGAGCCGCAGCGGCCTCGCGGAACACGTACGCCCCGGCCGTCCATGACGGCCGGGGCGTATGCGCGTGCCGGACGGGATCAGGCGCGGGTCGCCTTGCGGCGCCGGGTCGCGACGACGATCGCGCCGCCGCCGGCGAGCAGCACCGCCGCGCCGCCGGCGATGTAACCGGTGCTGGAGCTGGCGCCGGTGTGGGCCAGGTCGCCGCCACCGCCGGAGTTCGTGCTCGGGCCCGGTGCCGGTGCGGTCGTCGACTCGGACGGCGACGGGGACGCGGAGGCCGTGGCGGTCGTTGAGCTCTCCGAGGGCGCCGGCTTGGTGGTCTCCGCGGGCGGCGGGGTGGCCGGGGTGGACTCGGAGGCGGGGGACGAGGGGGACGGCGAGGACGACTGGGTCGTCGAGCAGTCCTTCGTGCCGCCGTTCCAGGACGCGATCAGCTTGTCCTTGATGACCGGGTGGTCCGGGCCGGCCGGCAGGTCACCGTGCTCGAAGCCGTCGTTGGCGTCCGTGTTGCCGTCGAACTTCGTCGCGCCCCGGTAGAGGTCGATCTGCGCGAAGCAGCCGGCGTCCGGGACCGCGATGTCGAGGGAGTCGGTCTGGCCCTGCTTGACCGTCACCGAGTCGAAGTCGACGAAGATCTGCCGGCCCGAGGTGGCGAAGGAGGAGCCGTGGGCGATGTAGGAGGCGAGCGAGGCGGTGCAGGAGGCGGCGTCGGCGGCGGCGCGGACCTTGAGGTGGACCTTGCCGTCGTCGGTGACCTTCAGGTTCTGGTCGTCGACCTTCACCGAGTCGAAGAAGGTCGAGCCGTCGATCGAGAACTGGCACTTGTCGGTGCCGGTCTCCGTGCCGGCGCCGGTGCCGGGGCTGTAGTGGCCGCCGGACTTCCAGCCGTCACCACCGGGGGTGCCCTGCGCCCAGGCGCCGGACGCCCCGGCGACGGAGACGGCACACAGGGCGAACGACGCGACGCCCGTCCCCAGCAGGCGGCGCGCGGTGACATGTCGGGCTATGGACATGGATATCCCATCGTGAATGCTCGCGGAATGCGAAGAAACACCGGGCCCATTGGTCACATGCGCCACAGCGTGCGCCCATGGTGGTTCGGCGTGCTGAACCCTGTCAACCTGCCGTGATTCAAGGGCGGTTGGGAGTTCACCACAACTCCCTCACAGGGGGAATGATCCCCTCCGCGCGGTGTGAAGGTTCCCTTTCTCGGCAATATGGACAGGCTTCGGGGTGGTTGCTCCTCCGTCGGAAAGGAACGCGCGTGGTCGACCTCTCCTCCAGGAATCCCGACTGGTGGCGTCAGGCCGTGATCTACCAGGTGTATCCGCGCAGCTTCGCCGACGCGGACGGCGACGGGGTCGGTGACCTCAGGGGCATCACCGAGCGGCTCCCCCATCTGGCCGCGCTCGGTGTGGACGCCCTGTGGCTCAGCCCGTTCTACCCGTCCGAACTCGCCGACGGCGGCTACGACGTCGCCGACCACCGGAACGTGGACCCGCGCCTGGGCACCCTGGACGACTTCGACGCGATGGCCGCCGAGGCACACCGGCTGGGTCTGAAGGTGATCGTCGACATCGTCCCGAACCACACCTCGCACCTGCACCCCTGGTTCCGGGAGGCCCTGCTGGCCGGCCCCGGCTCCGCGGCCCGGGACCGCTACGTCTTCCGGCCCGGCCGCGGCGCGCACGGCGAACTCCCGCCCTCCGACTGGCAGTCGGTGTTCGGCGGCAGCGCCTGGCGCCGGGTCCCGGACGGCGACTGGTACCTGCACCTCTTCGCCCCCGAACAGCCCGACCTGAACTGGGAGCACGAGGAGGTCCGCGCCGACTTCCGCACCACCCTGCGCTTCTGGTCCGACCGGGGCGTGGACGGCTTCCGGGTCGACGTGGCCCACGCCCTGGTGAAGGACCTCGCCGAACCGCTCCGGGACGTGGCCGAGTTCGGCCCGACCGGCGAGGAGGCGCTGGAGCGCGTCGCGCCGGGTACCCACCCCTACTGGGACCGCGACGAGGTGCACGAGATCTACCGCGACTGGCGCAAGATCTTCGACACCTACAGCCCGCCCCGCACGGCCGTGGCCGAGGCCTGGGTGCCGGACGCCCGCAGGGCGCTGTACGCCCGCCCGGACGAACTCGGCCAGGCCTTCAACTTCGAGTACCTCCAGACCCCGTGGGACGCCGAGGCGCTCCGCGAGGTCATCACCGGCTCGCTCGCCACCGCCCGCGCGGCCGGCGCCTCCGCCACCTGGGTGCTCTCCAACCACGACGTCGTACGGCACGCCTCCCGGCTGATGCTGCCGCCGGGCACGGACGAGAACGCCTGGCTGCTGTCCGGCGGCCGCGCGCCGCGCGTCGATGTCTCCCATGGCCTCAGGCGCGCCCGCGCCGCCACCCTCCTCATGCTCGCGCTGCCCGGCTCGTCGTACGTCTACCAGGGCGAGGAGCTCGGCCTGCCCGAGGTCGCCGACCTGCCCGGCACCGTCCTCCAGGACCCGATCTGGGAGCAGACGGGCCACGCCCGCAAGGGCCGCGACGGTTGCCGGGTGCCGCTGCCGTGGACGGCGGACGGCCCGTCGTACGGCTTCGGGGACGGCGGTGCCTGGCTGCCGCAGCCGGAGTGGTTCGGGCCGTACGCCGTCGGGGCGCAGGCCGGTACGGCGGGCTCCACCCTGGAGCTCTACCGCACCGCCCTGCGACTGCGCCGCAAGCTCCTTGACGGCGAGACGCTGACCTGGGCCGAGGCGCCCGTGGGTGTGCTGCACTTCGCCCGGACGGAGGGCTGGCGGTGCGTCACGAACGTGTCGGACGTGCCGGTGCCGCTGCCTCCGGGCGAAGTGCTGCTGGCGAGCGTGCCGTTGCCGCATGACGGCACGCTGCCGCCCGACACCACGGTGTGGCTGGGCGCCTGAGGTGACTCAGCCGGCGGTGGGGGTGGCGCCGGGGGTCACGTTCACTCCGGTGGTCTGGCCGCCGTTGCCGGTGCCGACACCGGCACCGCTGCCGGTGAAGCCGCTCTCGCCCGGGAGGGCGGGCGGGCTGGTCGTGCTGTTGACCGGCGGGGTGAGGACGACCTGCGGCTGGCCCGCGGCCGGGGGCGGCGGGGTCAGGTCGGTGGCCGGCAGCTTCGGCGGGGTGGTCTCCTGGAAGAGCACCGACGGGAAGTCGACCAGGCCGGTCTGCTCCATCACCGTGATGTGGTCCAGGACCGTGGCGTTGGCCTGGTCGGCCAGGATCCGCACCAGGGTGTTCCGGGTGGTCGAGCGGATCTTCGCGATCGTGTTGAAGATCGAACCGTGCGTCACGCGCAGGATGTTGGCGAAGTCCTGGTCGAACTTCTTCCCGGTGTCCGCGGTCAGGGTGTTGACGAACCCCTGCTGCTGGGGAGAGGGCAGGTTGGGGATGGTGATGTTGAGCATCGGCGCGATCTTGCGGCAGCTGGCGTCCAGCGCGGCGTGTCCGTCGATGAGGTGCTTGCTCGCGGTGATGACCGCCTGGGACTGGCCCTTCTTCAGGCCGAGCTGGCCCACGGGGTACTCCCACAGGCCGGCCGCCCGCACCTTCACCACGAAGTCCCGGTCGCCCTCGGTCAGCGGGCCCCACTGGGTGTTGGCGATGATCCGGTTGGTGTCGCTGGACACGGTGTTCAGGCCCAGCATGCTCGGATAGGCCAGGGCCGCGAGGGTGAAGCTCAGGGCTCCGCCAACGAACAGCGTTCCCGTCGCGTTCCGCGAAAAGCGCACCGGTGCCTCCTGCCGGTCGGGGATCCCGCGCAGGGGCGGGGGGTCGGACGCCGATGAATACGGATGGGGAAGCCACCGGAAACCTTTTGGTTTGGCAAAGAACTTGTGAGGGTCGCTCCTCCCGGGGGCGCCTTCGCCCATGTCCTGGCCACGAGAAGGTGATGGTTCTCCCAGGTGAGAGTGGTCATGACAAAATCGCGGGCAGGCTTCGCCGCATGCCCCCACAGTTCTCCCCCCGCGTTCCCCGCCTGCCCGACGGATCGGCCGGCCGGGGCCGCGCCGCGCGCCCTGCCCTGCCCGTACTGCCCTACCGCAAGCCCACCAAGGGCCGCGACTACTGGGTGTTCGACGACGTCCTCCCGGACGTGGACGCCGTACGGGAGCGGTGCCTGGCCAAGGACGACTGGGTCCAGGGATACCCGTACACCTCGGAGACCTGGCCCGGACTGCGCACCATGCCCGGCCTGGAACCCGCCGAACTCGCCGTCGTGGAGGAGCTGGTGCGGAAGGCGACCGGCGCCGGGAAGCTGTGGGTGCAGCAGGCGCCCGGCGGCGGCACCCTCAACCACAACTGCGTCCAGGTGGTCGGCGAGGGCGAGAGCGAGCCGCGCCCGCACACCGACTCGCGGGCGCTGTGCCGGTACGCGGCGGTGCTGTACCTCAACCCCGGGGTGGCCAAGGACTGCGGCACCGCGTTCTACCGCCAGTCGCTGCCCGGCGGCCGGCTCGGCGGCAACATCGTGCAGGCCCCGCACAACAACCTCGTCGAGGCGCTCGGCACCCGGTTCGTCCCCGGCGACCACTTCGAGGAGGACGTCCGCGTCCCGCACAAGTACAACCGGCTGCTCCTCTACAACGCCAACCTCGTGCACAGCGCGACCGGTTACGCCGGCAAGACGCTCGAGGAGAAGCGGATGACGGCGGTGTTCTTCTGGATGGCGTGAGCGGGCGCGCTCGTAACGGCGGCCGTGACACGACCACGACGGGCCCGTGACGGAGATCTCCGAACTTCCCGTCCGGGGGCCGCATCGAAAGGGGTGTCCGGCAGAGAGCCGGGGAGGACACCACCGCTGGGGGATCCCATGTCGAAGCTTCGCAACCGTCGTACGAACGTCCGCAAGACCGCTGTCGCCGTGACCGGCGCCGCCGCGCTGCTGGCCCTGCTGACCGCGTGCAACGGCACCGCGACCGGCTCCGTCAGCGCCGACGGCGGTTCGGCGGCCCCGGCCGCGGGCGACTCCACGACGGCGGACGGCTCGACGGGGGGTTCCAGCAGCGGTTCGACCACCGGCTCCGGCAGCGGGAGCAGCGGGAGCGGGAGCACCTCGGGCTCGTCGACGTCCGGCGGTTCGTCCGCCACCGGGGGCAGCTCCACCGGCGGCTCCTCCGCCTCCGGCTCGGTGCCCGTCTGCCAGGCGTCCCAGCTCGGCTACTCGTGGGCCGACCCGGGCAGCGGCACGGGCCAGCAGAAGCACGCGGTCGTGGCGTTCACCAACAAGAGCGGCCACTCCTGCACGATGTACGGCTTCCCGGGCGTCGACCTGGTCAACAGCGGTCAGAAGTGGTCGCTCCAGCGGACGAACGCCACCCCGAAGCGGGTCACCCTGGCGAACGGCGCCTCCACCAACTTCGCGATCACCTTCCTGGTGCCGGCGCAGGGCGACTCCTCCACCACGTTCACCCCGACCACGGTCGTCGTCACCGCGCCGAACCAGCGCACGTCGTTCGACCTGTCCTGGCACGGCGGTGCCGTGGTGCTCCAGGACGGCGCCACCCACCCGGGTACGTACATCGGTCCCGTCGGCGAGTGACCACGGGCCCGTCGCCGCACCCCGCTGGGTTCACCCCGCGTCGCGGGCGCAGCGGAAGCCGGTGTGGCCGGTGGAGCTGTCGGGGGTGTTGGCGGTGCGGGCGGCGACCCGGTAGCGGTTGCAGTAGGAGGCGTGGCAGAGGTGGGAGCCGCCGCGGATGACGCGGGCGGTGTCGTGGGCCGGGCCGCCGTCCGTGCCGCCGTTCGTACCGTGCTCGGTCGTCCACCAGTCGGCGCACCACTCCCACACGTTGCCCGAGGTGTTGTGGAGGCCGTACCCGTTGGGCGCGAAGGCGTCGACGGGGGCGGTCCCGCGATACCCGTCGGCGGCGGTGTTCCGGGTCGGGAAGGTCCCGCGCCAGATGTTGCACCGGTACTCCCCGTCCGGGTCCAGCTCGTCCCCCCACGGATAACGGGCCTGCTCCAGACCGCCCCGGGCGGCGTACTCCCACTCCGCCTCGGTGGGCAGCCGCTTGCCGGCCCAGGAGGCGTAGGCGGCGGCGTCGTACCAGGAGACGTGCACGACGGGATGCCGGCCGAGCTCCTCCAGCCCGCTGCCCGGCCCGGCCGGTTCGCGCCAGGTGGCCCCCGCGACCGCACACCACCAGGGCGTCTCCGGCGGCCGGGGCGCACCGCGGCGCAGCGCGGCGGGCAGGAACCCGGCGAAGACGTACGACCAGCCCAGCCGTTCGGCGTCGGTGACGTGGCCGGTGTCGGAGACGAACGCGGCGTACTCGTCGTTGCTCACGGCACACGCGTCGACGAGGAACGGCGCCACGCGCACGGTCCGCACCGGCCCCTCCCCGTCCGCCGGGAAGCCGTCGGCGTCCTCGGCGCCCATCAGGAACTCACCACCGGGCAGCGCCACCATGCCGGCGGGCTCGCGCCCGGGGGCGGTGCCGCGGGGCGCGGGCAGCGGCCGTACCGACGGGTGCGCGGGCGCGGTGGGCGCGCAGCAGGCGGACGGCGGCGGCTGGGTGGGCTCCATGACCGGAGTGTGCCGCAGCCACCTGTGACGCCGGCGACCGGACCACCGCATCGGCCGAACTGTTCGGCGCCGGGCCCGGAGTCGTGGCACCGCACGCCGTCGACCAGCGATAATCGCCCCATGGCACCCCCCTCGGCGGCCGCCGCGTGAACGTCACCCACCTGCACCGCCGCCTGCTGCCCGACCTGCTGTCGGTCGGTGCCGCGTACCCACTGGCGCTGACCGGTGACTACGCGGCCCAGGCGCACGGCCTGTTCGACCGACCCGGCCGGACCGTGGACGCGGCCACGCAGAGCCCGGAGCCCATGCGGACGATCGCCGAAACGGTCGCGGCCGGCCTCCGCGAACGCGGCTGGCGTGTCGACGCCCGCGAGACGGACCCGCTCTCCGCACAGCTCGTCGTCAGCGACGCGGTCGCGGAGGAGGAGGGCGAGGTCGACCTCCTCAAGGAGGTCCTCTGGCACCCACCGGTCCGGACGGAACTCGGCCTGACCCTCGCCCTCGAGGACGTGGTCGGCATGCGGGTCTGGGCTCTGACCGACCGTGGCCTGCCCCGGGACCTCCTGATCGTGCACGCCGCCGCGGACCGCTGGAGCCTCCCCGACCTCGAGGATCTCGGCCGCCGGCACGCCCGCGACACCTTCGACCTCACCGACCTCCAGTCCCGGCTGACCGGCACGGACTGGATCGACGACCGGGAGTTCGCGCGGTACGGCCCCGACGCCGAGGAGATCACCGCCCTCCGTCACTGGGCCCAGAGCTGGGCGGACGACATCGCGGAACGCCTGATCGAGGGCGGCCCGCCGGAGGACTGACATCCGACGCGGTCACCCGCCCGCCTTCTGCACCACGGCTGAGACCGGCGCCGACGACCCCACCGCGAGGTGCATGCCCAGAGTGTGCCGTCAGGCGGGCTCCCACAGTTCGATGCGGTTGCCCTCGGGGTCGGTGACCCAGCCGAAGCGGCCCACGCCGTCCATGTCCTGTGTCTCCTCGGCCACGTCCGCGCCCTTGGCGCGCAGTTGCGCGAGCATCGCGTCCAGGTCGCCGACCCGGAAGTTGAGCATGGTCTGCTGGGCGCGGGAACCGAAGTAGTCGGTCCCGGACTCGAAGGCCGCGAACACCGTCGGCCCGGCCGCCTGCTGCCACAGGCCGTGGTCGTCGAGGTCCAGGCCCAGGCAGTCGCGGTACCACGCCCTCTGGGCCGCCGGATCGGCGGACCGCAGGAAGTACCCGCCGATTCCAAGCACACGTTCCATGCCGCCATCCTGCCAAGGACGGAGGCGGCTCGCACGTGTGAAGTCGGGGGGCGCGCGGTACGGACGTAGGTGCAAGCGTGCCGTGTCGGTCGTCGGGAGGCGTCGTGAGCAGTGTGGCCATCGTGGGGGCCGGGCCGGGACTGGGGGCCGCGGTCGCCCGGCGGTTCGGGCGCGAGGGGTTCGCGGTGGCGCTGCTGGCGCGGGACGGGGAGCGGCTGGAGGCCCTGGCCGGGGAGCTGGCCCGGGACGGCGTCCGGGCCCGTGGGTTCTCCGCCGACGTCAGGGATCCGCTCGCCCTCGCGGCGGCGCTGGAGCGGGCCGCGGAGGAGCTCGGGACCGTCGAGGTCCTGCAGTACAGCCCCGTGCCGCAGCGGGACTTCATGCTGCCCGTGCTCGAGACCACCCCCGCGGACCTGCTGGGGCCCGTCGAGTTCTCGGTGTACGGGCCGGTCGCCGCCGTGCAGCAGGTGCTGCCGGGGATGCGGGAGCTGGGGCGGGGGACGATCCTGCTCGTCAACGGCGGTACGGCCGTGATCCCGCACCCCGACCGGGCCGGGACCTCCATCGCCTTCGCCGCCGAGAGCGCGTACGGGCATCTGCTGCACGACCGGCTCGCGGAGGAGGGGATCCATGTGGCGCAACTGATCATTCCGGGGGCCATCGTGGCCGGGCACGCCCGTAAGGACCCCGCCGTGCTCGCCGACGTGCTGTGGGGGATGCACCGCGACCGGCACGGGTTCCGCCACTACGCCGACGACCTCGACGGATAGGACGGATAAATCCGAGGAGGAGAGGTCCCGTCGGGCGGGATGGGCCGATCTGCGCGAACATCATTTGTGGGTCAATATGGTGTTCGGCCCGATTGCTCCTCTCAGGGAGTCAGCGATGGCTAAAGGGGGCCAGCGATGGCTGTGGAAATACCTCCTCTCCTCAAGCCCTCCCGGCTCAGAAGCCGTGGAGGCCTGCTCGGTGAGTGCCTGGCAGAGTTTCTCGGGACCTTCGTCATCCTTTCGTTCGGAGCCGGTGTCGTGGCGATGGCAGTGGCCGCGCTGCCCGGGTCGGGGCGGGCGGAGACCCCCACGACGATCTTCCTCGCCGCCGGTGACTGGCTCCTGATCGCCTGGGGCTGGGGCCTGGCCGTGACCTTCGCCATCTACGTGGCCGGCGGGGTCAGCGGGGCCCATCTGAACCCGGCGGTGACGCTCGCGTTCGCCGTGCGCCGCAAGTTCCCGTGGGCGAAGGTGGTGCCCTACTGGGTGTCGCAGGTACTGGGCGCCTTCGCCGGGGCCGCGCTGGTCTTCCTCGTGTACCACGACGCGATCAACGCGTTCGACGCCGCGTCGAAGCCGCCGAAGGTGGGCGGGCACACCGAGGCCACCTTCTCCATCTTCGCCACCTTCCCGGCGCCGTACTTCCACGGCGGGATCTGGGGGCCGCTGATCGACCAGATCGTCGGTACGGCCTTCCTCGTCATGTTCGTCGTCGCGGTCGTCGACCTGCGCAACACGGCCGTCGGCTCCAATCTCGGCCCGTTCGTCATCGGCCTGGCCGTCGCCGCCATCGGCATGTCCTACGGCGCGAACGCCGGATACGCCATCAACCCGGCCCGTGACTTCGGCCCGCGGGTGCTCACCTGGCTGGCCGGGTGGAAGAGTTACGCGTTCCCGGGGAACGGGGCGACGTTCAGCGGGTACTGGTGGATCCCGATCGTCGGTCCGCTGGTCGGCGGCGTGATCGGTGTACTGGTCTACGACCTGTTCATCGGCGACGTCCTGCACGCCCGGCTCAAGCTGGGCGAGCTGCCGGAGCCGGGCCGGACCCGCCCGACCACCGACGGGTAGCGGCCGGGGCGGCAGCGGCTACGGCTTCGGCTTGTCGTCCGCCTGTTCGCCCAGGCGCCGCACCAGTTGCCGCGCCTTGGAGACCCCGGTGTCGATCTGCTCGGTGTACGTGCCGTCGGTCCGTTCGTCGACCAGGTCGCCGGCCTTCTCCAGACCGGTCCCGATCGCGTCACCGTGTTCCTCGGCGACGTCCTTCGCCTTGTCCGCCAGGTTCTTGAGTCCGTCGATTCCGCCGATTCCCTCGAACATGCGGGAATCGTCCCCGGCGGGAGCGGGCGGCCACAAGGCGGCGCCCGGGGCGTTCGGCGGGGCGTGGAAGGAGCGTCCGGCCGCAGTGTCCCGAAGGGGCGCCGGGGGCACCCCCCGGCCGAAGCAATTCCGGCGGCGCACTCAGCGGCACTGGTCCGGCAGCCGGAAAGGAACGCGCAGGCCCAGGTCGGTCACGTCGTTTTCCTGCGTTTGCGCGCGAAGTCCGGTCACGAGGTTGATCCTGATCCTTGACTCGGCAGGCATGCGACGCACACACCCCGGGAGACGACGCCATGAGCACCAGCCCCCTCCTGACCGGCCTCAGCGACCGGCTCCCCGAGCTGCGGGCGCTGTACGAGGACCTGCACGCGCACCCGGAGCTGTCCTTCGCGGAGGAGCGGACCGCGGCCGTCGTCGCGGGGCGGCTGCGGGAGCAGGGCTGGGAGGTCACCGAGGGGGTCGGCGGCACCGGGGTGGTCGGGGTGCTGGCCAACGGGGACGGGCCGGTCGTGCTGGTGCGGGCCGACATGGACGCGCTGCCGGTGCAGGAGGAGACCGGGCTGCCGTACGCCTCGAAGACCGACGGGGTGATGCACGCGTGCGGGCACGACCTGCATGTCGCCTGTCTGCTGGGGGCCACCGGGCAGCTGGCCGGCGCCCGGGAGGGCTGGCGGGGGACGGTGGTCGCGGTGTTCCAGCCGGCCGAGGAGGTGGGCGGGGCGCCGAAGATGCTCGCGGACGGGTTCGCCGAGCGGTTCCCGCGGCCGGACGTGTGCCTGGCCCAGCACGTGGCGGCGGCGCCGGCCGGGCTGGTCGGGACCCGGGCGGGGGCGCTGATGGCGGGCGCGGACAGCATGCGGGTCACGCTGTTCGGGCGGGGCGGGCACGGGTCCACGCCGGAGGCCACCGTGGACCCGGTGGTGCTGGCCGCCGCGGTGGTGATGCGGCTTCAGACGGTCGTCTCCCGGGAGGTGGCCGCGGGCCAGCAGGCCGTCGTCACGGTCGGCTCGATCCACGGCGGGACCAAGGAGAACATCATCCCGGACAGCGTCGAGCTGAAGATCAACATACGGACCGCGACGGCGGCCGTCCGGGAGCGGGTGCTCGCCGCGGTCGAGCGGATCATCCGCGCCGAGGCCGCCGCCTCCGCCGTCTCCAGGGAGCCGGAGATCGTCCCCATCGACTCCTTCCCGGTCACCCACAACGACCCCGCCGCGACCGCGTCGGTCCAGACCGCGCTGGCCGGTGAATTCCCGGGCCTCACCTTCGAGCTGACCTCGCCCGTCCCCAACAGCGAGGACTTCGGGGCGTTCGGTACGGCCCTGGGGGTGCCCTCGGTCTTCTGGTTCGTCGGCGGCGCCGACCACAAGCTCTTCGAGGGCGTCGACCTGGAGGCCCTGGTCCGTGACGGCATCCCCCCGCAGATCCCCTCCAACCACTCCCCGCACTTCGCCCCCGTCCCCGACCCGACGATCGAGACGGGCGTCCGGGCACTCCTCGCCGCGGCGGCCCACTGGCTCGCCCCCTGACGCCCTGCCGACGCCGGCCGGTCCCGTCCGCTACGGCCGGGGGGCGGTCTGGTCCAGGGCCGGGCGCAGGTCCGCGCGGCGGCGGATGCCCAGCTTGCGGTAGGTGTGCGTGAGATGGGTCTCCACGGTGCGGCGGGCCAGATGGAGGAGGGCCGCGATCTCCCCGTTCGTGCGGCCCTCGGCGGCGAGTTCGGCGATCCGCCGCTCACTGCCGGTGAGGGAGGCGGCGCCGGTACGGCGTCTCGGCGGGCGGGCGCCGCCCTTCCGCAGGATCTCCTCGGTCAGCTCCGACAGCCGTACCGCGCCCTGCCGTTCGGCGTGCTCGGCGGCCTCCCGCAGGCAGTCGCGGGCGCGGGCCCCCTCACCGGCGGCGGTCAGCTGGCGGCCCAGCGCGATCAGGGCGAGCGCCGGTTCGGTACCGGCCGGGCCGCCGTCCCGCAGCAGCCGTACCGCCTCCTCGGTGAGCTCCAGGCCACGGCGGCCGCCGGTCGCCGCACCGAGGACGCGCAGCGCCCGGCCGACCGTGCGCGCGGTGCCCCAGACCCGGGCCAGCCGTAATTCCTCCTCGGCCAGGGCGATGGCCTCCAGCGGGCGGTCCAGGGCCAGCCGGCACTCGGCGGCCGCGGTACGCCAGGGGGTGACCACCGGGCTGATCACGTCACGGGCCGTCTGGCGGCGCCCGCACTCCAGGAAGTCGTGCAGCGCGGCGGCCGGGTCACCGGCCGCGGCCCGCACCACGCCCCGCGCGTACAGGAACCGGTTCAGCTCCCAGGAGTCCGGTGCCTCCCTGAGGTCGATCCCGGCGACCAGGCCTGCGGCCTGGGCAGTACGGCCGGTCTCCACCAGCGAGACCAGCGTGTGCGCGTGGGCGTTGGACGGCGTGACCGCGTCGGGGACGGCGGCCGGGCGGGTGTAGTCGGCGCGGGCCGCCGCGATGTCCGTACGGCTGTTGAGCAGCGCCCGGTGCATGGGGTGCAGCAGGTCGGGGCGCTGCCCGGCCAGGCCGCGGTCCACCAGCCGTTCGGCCTCGTCGAGTTCGTCGGCCCACTGGGCGACCGTGGCCGCCGTGCCGACCAGGAACGGCTCGGTGAGCGGATCGGAGGGCTCTGCCAGCAGCCCGCGCAGCTGCCGCATGGCGTCCCGGGCCGAGGCGAGGCCCGCGGAGGCCGCGTGCCGCACCAGCAGGGCCTGGCCGGCCGTGCCGACCAGCTCCGGGGAGCGGTCGGCGGTCTCGGACAGCCGCCGGTAGACCTCCTGCCGTACCTCCTGGTCCTGGTCGGACAGGAGGACGGAGGCGGTGTGCAGGGTGCGGACCAGGTCGGGGTGGCCGTCCAGTTCGCCGTTCACGGACCGCAGCAGTTCGACGGCCTTGCGGGTGCGGCCCCGGCCGGTCAGCGCGGTGCCGAGGGCGACGGCCGCGCGCACCCGGTCCTGCGGGGCCGCGGGCATCCGGACCGCCTCGGCGAGGCGGGGGATCGCGGCGGACGAGCGGGGCGCCGCGTACTCCAGTGAGCCCAGCTCGGTCAGCAGCCGCTGCCGGTGGTCGTCGGGGAGGGGTTCCTCCAGGGCGCGGCGCAGATAGGTGACGGCGTCCTCGGCCCGGTCCTCGTGGAGGGCGACGGCGGCCGCGTCCCGGAGCAGGGCCGGCGCCCAGGGGGCGTCCACCGCTCCGGTCGCGAGCAGTTGGCGGGCCACGGCCTCGGCGGGGGCGTCCTGGCGCAGCATCGCCTCGGCGATCGCCCGGTGGGCGGTGCGGCGGTGGGCGGCGGGGACCCCGGCGAGGACCGCGTCGCGCAGCAGGGGGTGCGGGAAGTGCGGGCGGCCGTCGGCGCCCAGGGTGAGCAGGCCGAGGTTGGTCATGGCGGTGAGCCAGCCTGCCACCCGGGTGGGGTCGGCGTCGGCCAGTTCGGCGAGGAGCGGGGTGACCTCGTTCTCCGGCAGGCCGGTGTCGGGGTCCTCGTCCAGGACGGCGAGGGCACGGGCGACCTCGGTGGTGGCCGGTCCCGCACTGTCCAGCCACCACTGGACGGCGGCCGGGTACGCGCCCGGGTAGAGGGCGGCCGTGGTCTCGGGCACGTCCGGGTGCCGGCTGTCGTCGAGGTCGTCGAGGAGGGCGCTCAGCAGCAGGGGGCTGCCGGCCGCCGCCCGGACGCAGGCGTCGATCCAGGACCGGGAGACGTCGGGGAACTCGGCGCGCACCCGGGCGGCGGCGGCCGCCGGGGCGAGGGGCGCGAGGGTGTGGGTGCGGACCAGCGCCGGCGGCAGGGCGTGGGTGAAGCCGGGGGCGGGCGGGTCGAGGTCGTACTGGCTGCGTTCGCTGACCACGAGCAGGATGGGTAAGCGGTCTATGTGCCGGGCGGACTCCACGAGCCAGCGGTGCGAGGCGGCGTCGGCGAGGTGGACGTCGTCCACGGCGACGAGGAGGGGGGAGTCGTCGGCGTAGGTGCGCAGCACCCGCCAGAGGCCGGCGGCGGTGGACCGCTCGTCCCCGTCCACCGCGAGGTCGGCGAACTCCGGGACCGGGCCGAGGAGTTGCAGGACGGTCGCGAAGGAGATGGGGGTGTCGCCGGGTGAGCAGCGGGCGCGCAGGACCTTCAGGCCGAGGGCGCCGGCCTGCTCGGCGGCGGTCTCCAGGACGGTGGTGCGTCCGGTTCCGGTGGCGCCCCGGAGAAGCACGAGGCGGCCGCTGCCGGCCCGCGTGCGCTCGGCTTCCTCGGCCAACAGGTTCATGGCGGCGGCGAGTTCAGGGGACGGGCGGGTCATGCCTGGCTCCTCGCGGTGCGCTGGTGGGTTCGGGGGGTTAGAGGTGGTGGGAGTGGGAGAGGTTGTGGGGTGCCGGGGGCGGGCGGGGGGTTTGTTGCAGGGGCTGCACATTTGGTACCGGGCTGTGGATTTTGGTGGGGTGCTTGGGATTGTGGGTGCGCTGCCGGTGCGTTGTGGCTGGTCGCGCAGTTCCCCGCGCCCCCCAGGAAGGTGGGTCCACTGGTCCCACCTGAAAAGGGGCGCGGGGAACTGCGCGAGCAACCCCCACCGGCCCGCGGCGGACCACAACCGCAACCACCCCCACCCGGCCCCCGGACATCTCGTGGTCCTTCTCGTGGTCCTCCACGATTGTCCTTGCCCCTTTGGCCACAGCAGGCTGGGGTACTACCGCCCGTCACTGTTCCCTCGGAGACGACGGGCACGTGGACATAGGGGAAGCGGTTGGTCAGCAACAGCTCATTCGCGTCGGTCGGCCGTACGCCCGTATCGGTGCACGCGCCGGACCCGATCTCCCGCGAGGGCGCGCTCAGCCAGTTGCGGCGCCACCCGGAGGTCGAGATACGTGAGGAGTCCGAGACCGGGCCCGGCACGGTGGCGCTCCTCATCAGCGACAGCCTCGACGAACCCGAACTGACCCGGCTGCGCCGGGTGGTGCGCAGCGAGGGCGCGCGGGCCGTACTCGTGGTCGGGGCGCTGCGCGAGACCGAGTTGCTCGATGTGATCGAGTGCGGGGTCGGGGCCATCGTATGGCGCCACGAGGCCACCGAACTCCGGCTCGTGCAGGCCGTCCTCGCGGCGGCCCGGGGCGACGGCGACCTGCCCGCCGACCTGCTCGGCCGGCTCATCAACCAGGTCGGCACCCTGCACCGCAGTGCCGCCGGCCGGCCGGGCGCCCCGGCCTCCGGGCTGTCCGCCCGGGAGGTGGACGTTCTGCGGCTGGTCGCCGAGGGACTCGACACCGGTGAGATCGCCAGCAAGCTGTCCTACTCCGAGCGCACCGTCAAGAACGTGATGCACGGGCTGACGACCCGACTGCATCTGCGCAACCGGGCCCATGCCGTCGCCCATGCCCTCCGGGAAGGCTACATCTGACCGATCGGGCAGCGGACACCGGTTCCGGGGCAGGCCGGTCTGCCCCGCCGCGCCTGCGGGGGCGGCCGGGGCGGAGGGCAGGATGGGTGTGAGTGCCGAGGGGGCCGTGCGGGTCCGTGGGGTGGTGAGTACGGCGTGATCCACGAGGTGGACCAGGTGCTGCGGAACCTGCTGACCGGCGGTGCGCTGGAGGGTTCCGGCATCGAGGTCTCCTTCGACGCGCCGACCCGCGACTGGTCGGCCCGCCGCAACGGCCCGGTGATCAACAGCTATCTGTACGACATCCGGGAGGACGTGAACCGGCGGCAGCGCGGGCACATCGACATCCGCGACGAGCGGGAGGTCGTGGTCAAGCGCCGCCAGCCGCCCCGGTGGTTCCGGCTGTCCTACCTGGTGACGGCGTGGACCAACCGGCCCGAGGACGAGCACCGGCTGATCAGCGCCGTGCTCGCGACCCTGATCCCGCGCGAGCTGCTCCACCCCTCCGAACTGCCGGGCTCGCTGGGCGCGCTGGGTCTGACGATCCCGCTCTCGTGTGCCGGCATCCAGACCGAGGCCCGCTCCCTCGCCGAGATCTGGTCGGCGCTCGGCGGCGAACTCAAGCCGTCCCTGGACGTCGTGATCACGGCGCCGTTCCCGGCCTACCCCGAGTACGACGCCGGTCCGCCGGTCACCGAGGGTGCCGCCGTGCGGGTACGCGCCGGGGTGGACGACACCGCGCCGGTCCTCGAGCAGCGGGCCCACCGGCCCGGTCAGGTCGCCGAGGCCGCGGCCGCCCGGAGGGGCCGGGCGTGACCCTGGACGTCTCCCTGGAGCCGGCCGCCCCGCTCCTGACCCGGCTGTCCGCGCTGCGCGAGCGGGTCGCCGCCCTCGTCGCCCACCGCTCGGCCGACGACCCGACGGCCGGCGACCCGCTGCGCGGCCTCTACCTCTCCGAGGAAGCGGTACGGCACCTCCTGCGCCCCGAGCCGGAACCGGCCGAACTCCCCTCCCTGGCCGACGGTTTCGCCGACCCGCTCGCCGCCCTCGCGACCCGCCTGCGGCTCACCCCCCTCGACACCACCTTCCTCCTCATCGCCCTCGCCCCCGACCTCGACCGCACCTTCGAGCAGCTGTACGGCTACCTCAACGACGACGTCGGCCGCCGCCGCGCCACCGTCGGACTCGCCCTCGACCTGTGCGGCGCCCCCCTGCACCTCGCGGCGGCCCGCGCCCGCTTCCACCCCACCGCCCCGCTCACCGCGCTCGGCCTGCTCACCGTCGAGGAACCCGAACGCCCTTTCCTCAGCCGCTCGTTGCGCGTCCCCGACCGGGTTCTGGCGCATCTGCTCGGCGACGACACCCCGGACGCGGCGCTGACCGGATGCCTGCGGGAGCCGTCGTACGACAGCCGGCCCGCCGACTCGGAGTTCGTCCGCCTGCTGGCCGCGCGGATCGCCGCCGGGCCGCTCTTCGCCTTCCTGCGCGAGCGGAGGGAGGGCGAGGGCCTCGGCTGTGCGACGGCCGCGCTGCGGCTCGCGGGGCGGGCGGCGCTGCACTACACCGGGCCCGAGGAGCGGATCCCGGAGCTGCTGCGGGAGGCCCGCCTGAGCGGCCGCGCGGTACTCGTCGACAGCGACCAACCAGGTCCTTTCCTGCGGGTGGTGAGCGTCGGCGCCGCCCCGGACGTCACCGTGCTGGTCACGACCCCCCGCCCCTACGACCCCCAGTGGTGCGACCACCGCGACCCCCTCGTCCTCGAGGTGCCCTCCCGGCGCGCCGCCGCCCTGGACGCCTGGGCGGCCGTCCTGCCCGGCGACCCCGGCTTCGACCTCGCGGCCACCGTCGCCCCGTACCACCTCGGCGGCGAGCGCCTCGCCCGGGCGGCCCGCGCCGCGCAGGCCCTCGCCGCCTTCGACGGCACCCCGCTGACCGCAGTCCACCTGCGGCAGGGCGCCCGCCAGCAGTCCGCCTCCGGCCTCGAACAGCACGCCCGCCGGATCCGGCCGGCCGTCGACTGGCGGGACCTGGTATTGCCCGAACGGCCGCTCACGGAACTGCGGGAACTGGCGCTGCGCGCCCGCCACCGCGACCGGGTGCTCGGCGACTGGCGGCTGAGCGCGGGCGGCGGCAGGGGACGGGGAGTGCTCGGCCTCTTCGCGGGCGAGTCGGGCACCGGCAAGACCCTGTCGGCGGAGGTGGTGGCCGCCGAACTCGGCCTCGACCTCTACGTCGTGCAACTCTCCTCCGTCGTCGACAAGTACGTCGGCGAGACCGAGAAGAACCTCGAACGCATCTTCACCGAGGCCGACCGCACCGACGCCGTGCTGCTCTTCGACGAGGCCGACGCCGTCTTCGGCAAGCGCTCCGAGGTCAAGGACGCCCACGACCGGTACGCCAACCTGGAGTCGGCCTACCTCCTGCAGCGCCTGGAGGCCTTCGACGGGATCGCGCTGCTCACCACCAACCTGCGCGCCAACATCGACGAGGCCTTCACCCGCCGCCTCGACCTCGTGATCGACTTCCCGTTCCCGGACGAGGAGCAGCGCCTGGCCCTGTGGCGGCACGGCCTGGTGCACGTGCCCAACGAGGAGGGCGTCGAACTGCGCTCTCTGGCAGCGGAGTTCGAGCTCGCCGGCGGTTCCATCCGGAGCGCGGTGGTGACTGCGGCGTACCTCGCGGCGGGGCGGGGCGAGTCCGTGGGTGCGGCGGACCTGCTGGAAGGTGCGCGCCGCGAGTACCGGAAGGCGGGGCGGCTGGTGCCGGGTACGTGGGGGTGAACGCCGGGAGGGGGGCGCGTCGTCGTTTGGCCGCGGCGCCGTCGTGGCTGGTCGCGCAGTTCCCCGCGCCCCTGACGGTGCGCTGCCCCTGACGGGGCGCTGCCCCTGACGGGGCGCTGCCCCTGACGGGGCGCTGCCCCTGACGGGGCGCTGCCCCTGACGGGGCTGTCAGTCGCCGGACGGGTGCACGATCTGCCATTCCTGGTCGTCGGTGTTGGAGCAGTGGTACAGGGTCAGGTTGGTGTCGTTGCCGCCGGTGCTGAAACCCGCGACGTCCAGGCAGAGGTTGTCGCTGGCGAAGTTGCGGATCCAGTAGGCGCCGCTGGGCTGCTTGTCGACCCACCACAGCTGGTTGTCGGCCTTGGTGCCGTCGCACTTGTACTCGGTGATCGGCGAGGACAGCTTGGCCGAGCCGTAGTCGGGCAGGTCCATGCACAACCGGTCCTTGGCGTTGCGGATCTGGAAGAGCGCCGCCGAGCCGGGGCCGCCCTTCGCGTACCGCACCTCCAGGTTCCACAGCTGGTTGTCGTTGGTGGTCTGGTCGCAGGTGTACTCCCGCACCGGGCCGTCGCTGGTGCCGTTGCCGTAGCCGGGGATGTCCGCGCACTTCTTGGTGGTCGTGTTGCGGAGCAGGATGTTCGTCGCCGGGACGACCGGCTTCGGGGTCTTCTTCTTCGTCGCCCGCGGGGCCGGCTGGGCCTGGCCGCCGTCGCCGCCCGCCTGGGTGCCGGACGAGCCGTTGCCGTCGTCGGCCGGCTGCTGCTCCGTCGGGGTCGGCGAGGGCGCCGGTGCGGCCGCCAGGGGCGCGCCGGCCGAGGGGCTGGGGGCGATGCTGCTCACCCCGGCCTCCTGAACCTTCTCCTGGGCGAGGCTGCCGACCTTGGGTTTGTAGTTGAACCAGATCAGGGCGAAGGTGAGGGCGAGGGCCATCAGGGTGCCGAAGAGGGTGGCGAGCCAGCGGGGCAGGAAGCCGCGCTGGACGTAGGTGCCGTCCACAGGCTGTGGATCGACGCCCGACCGCTGCACGGTGAGGCGGTAGGGCCGCTGCTCCTTCGGGCCGAACCAGATGATCCGCCGGGGCTTGAGGGTGGCCTTGACGAAGGCGGCGCGGCCCGGTTCGATCTGGACGTTGCTGGGGTGCAGGTCGTAGGCGAGCTGGTCGCCGTTGTCGCTGCCGCTGACCGAGGCGGTGAGCTTGGTGTTGCCGAGGTTGTCGATGGCCAGTTGGGGGCGGCCCCGGAAGCGGCCCTTGACCGTCGGCGGGACCAGCTCCGCGCGCAGCTCGGTGAAGGGGGTGATGGTGAGGTTGCCCTCGGGGACGGTGACGGCCTCGGGGTGCTCGGTGGGGGTGATGCGGACCGCGTAGGGGTTGGGGCCGGCCGTGGCGTCCGGGGTGCGGGGCGGGGCGAAGGTGAGCTCGACCGTGCCCGTGGTGCCTGGGTAGAGGCGGAGCGTGGCGGGTTCGACGGTCGTCCAGGGGGCGATGGGGCCGACCGGTTCGAAGCGGTACTCGTCGACGACGTCACCGGTGTTGCGCAGCCGCAGGCGGACCCGGGTGGAGGCGCCCGGGTCGACGGTCGCGGACGCCGGTTCGAGGGAGGTCCAGAGCGTCATGGGGTCACCGTCAGCTTGAAGGCTTCGAGCCACAGCGTGTTGTCGAGGGTGCCGACGAAATCGAGTGCGTTGTTGTCGCTGCGGGGCCCCTTGCACCACTGGTCGCCCCAGTCGTGGTCGCGGACCTTCGCGCTGCTGCAGCTCTGGCCGTTGCCGACGTTGAAGGCGAAGCCCTCGATGTAGGGGTCGGACGCCTTGGTGCTGCCGACGTAGTTGTCCTTGCCGTCGGCGATGATCGCCGTCCAGTTCGGGTACCACGTGCCCTGGCCGCTGGTGGACTGGGGGTCGAAGTGGAACCAGTTGGCGGCGGAGCCCTGGACGCCGTACACCGCGAGGTTGATGGCCTTGATCGGCAGGTTCTTGCCGACGGTGCCGGACATGGTGCCGTCGCAGACGGGCTTCTGCCAGCCGGTGCCCTGGACGTAGGAGCGGTAGCAGATGTGCCGGCCGGCCGGGTCGTCGGCGGCGAGGCGGTTGACGGCGGTCGCCGCGGTGTCCTGCTTGGGCTTGGCGGTCACGGTGGCCGTCGCGCCCCCGCCGCCCCCGCCGCCTCCGCCGCCCCCGTTGCCCTTGCCGGCGTCCGCCGGAGGCGCCGACGAGGGTGTCTCGGTGGGTGCCGGCGGCGGGGTCGGGGTCGTCGAGGGGCTGGGCGCGATGCTGCTCACCGCCGCTTCCACGGGCTGTTCCTGGGCGAGGCTCTGGACGTGGGGTTTGTAGTTGAACCAGATCAGGGCGAAGGCGAGGGCGAGGGCCATCAGGGTGCCGAAGAGGGTGGCGAGCCACCGCGGCAGGAAGCCGCGCTGGATGTACGTCCCGTCGACGGGCTCCGGCTGCACCCCCGACCGCTGCACGGTGAGGCGGTAGGGCCGCTGCTCCTTCGGCCCGAACCAGATGATCCGCCGGGGCTTCAGCGTGGCGTCCACGAAGGCGGCGCGGCCCGGTTCGATCTGGACGTTGCTGGGGTGCAGGTCGTAGGCGAGCTGGTCGCCGTTGTCGCTGCCGCTGACCGAGGCGGTGAGCTTGGTGTTGCCGAGGTTGTCGATGGCCAGCTTCGGGCGGCCCCGGAAGCGGCCCTTGACCGTCGGCGGGACCAGCTCCGCGCGCAGCTCGGTGAAGGGGGTGATGGTGAGATTGCCCTCGGGGACGGTGACGGCCTCGGGATGCTCGGTGGGCGTGATCCTGACCGCATAGGGGTTCGGTCCTGCCGTGGCGTCCGGGGTGCGGGGCGGGGCGAAGGTCAGCTCCACCGTGCCCGTGGTCCCCGGGTAGAGCCGGAGCGTGGCGGGTTCGACGGTCGTCCAGGGGGCGATGGGGCCGACCGGTTCGAAGCGGTACTCGTCGACGACGTCACCGGTGTTGCGAAGCCGCAGGCGTACCCGGGTCGAGGCGCCCGGGTCGACGGTCGCGGAGGCGGGTTCCAGGGAAGTCCACAGGCTCACGCGCCGACGCTAGTCGGGGGGATCCGCGCGGGCACCGGTCAAAGGGGCAGAAGTCGGTGCCCGCGAGGGTCAGACCGTGGTGTCCATCGGTTCCGCCTCGTGGTCGCTGGACGGGGCGGAGGAGTCGGAGGAGGTGTCGTGGTCCCAGGCCACGTTGTGGCTCTCCTCGCACACGAGGGACACGAAGGTGCCGCCCGCCGCGGTGATCGCGTTGTGGATCCGGGCGGCCAGGGCAGCCGCCTGGTCCACCGCGTAGTCCGCGAACTCGGCGTTCGCGGCGCCGCTCGTCCACACCGGGCCGGGATGCCGGCCCGAGCCCTGGTAGAGGTCCAGGAAGCAGCTGACGCAGGGGCGTTTGACGCCCGCGATGTCGTGCTGGCCCATGCTGCCCTCGGGCGCGGCGCCCATGATGGTGCGCTCGGCGTGCTTGCCGTCCGTCGTCGGGACCGGCACCTCCACCGCCCCGGACAACGAGCGCACCACCGGCCAGAAGTCGGGGTGGTGCGCCTCCTCCGTGGCCTTTTTGGCGAGCAGCGCGCGCAGCTTGTTCGTGTGCCGCTCCTCGCGGGCACCGTCCGGCACCATCCGCTCCAGCAGGCCGAGCAGGTACTCCTCGGCGGCGTCCGCGCCCGCCTCGCCCCGCACGATCTCGTTCACCCGTTTCCGGTTGGTGGAGATGTACAGCTGGAACTTCGCCTCCTGCTCGTGCTCCTGGTCCTCCCCCTGCTGCGTGGACAGGCCTGCCTGCACCTCCTCGGGACGCTGGCCGGCGGCGATCAGACAGCGGTTGACGACCGTGGAGATCCAGCGCAGCACCTGCTTGGTGCGGTCGCCCTCGTAACTGCGCTTGCCCATCACGTTGGCCGAGCCGCCGTAGATCTGGGAGGCCTTCGTCGAGCCGGCGGTGGCCCCGGTCTGCCCCGCCTGCGCGGCCTGCGGAAGGTGGAGGGTGAGGCTCTGGTTCGCTCCGTGGGCCTGCCAGCCGAGGGCGACCAGCGCGTCCCGGACGGCCTCCGCGGGCGAGACGCCCTTCTTGGCCCCGCCCCGCCCCTTGCCCTTGGTCACCCGGCCGCCGCTGGTCGAGGGCGACCGCTGGACGACCGTCCCGACCCGGTCCGCGCCGGCGGTCTCCCCGGCCGCGGCCCGCTGCACGGCCGGCGCCGGTCCGCTCATCACACTCCGGGCGACCTGGCGGGCCTCCGTCTCGGCCCAGTCGCCGGGGTCGGAGATCCGCAGGCCGGGCACCTGCTCGGTGCCGGGCACGTCGCCCCGCGCCTGCTGGCGGGTGTGGTGCAGCTCCTCCGCGAGGACGGTCTTGTCCTTGCCGTCCCAGACGATGTGGGAGCCCGAGGTGTAGGCCTCCGCCCCGATCTCCGCCGCCGAGTCCAGCGCCGCCGCGTCCGAGTGCATGCGTACCGAGCCGAAGTCCTCGCCGCCGAACCTGCCCTCCATCTCCTGCTTCAGCGGCCCGTCCAGCGGACGCCCCGGCGAGCGCAGCACGTCGTGCACGGCGGAGCGCTGCACCGAAGGGCCGTGCCCGCAGCCGGCGTCGTGCACATGCCGTTCCTCGCTCAGGGCACGGGCCACCGCGGCGTTGCCCGCCGCCCGCTGGAGGGCCGGCATCCGCTGCGCCGGTGTGGTGGGCGGCACCACGGGACGGGCCCGCTCCGCGTCGCTGCCCCGCTCGTCCCGTGTTGCGTGTGCGCGCACGGCACTTCCCTTCGCCTTCGGATCACCTTCGGACGGCTGACCCTCCACCGCTACTGGACCCCGGCGGCCCGGGTAAGGCCCGAACGGGCAGCATCGCGGGCAGACCTGGTGGCCGAAGGGCTGCGGGGCGGCCCGGACTGCCCGTCCGGGCAAGGAGGTTGCCCCCGGCACGGCACCGGAGGACGTTTCCGTGCCCGCGCCTCGCGCGTGAGGGTGGGAAGCGTTCCTGTCTCGTACCCCGAGGAGAGCAGAGCATGCCGTCCTACCTGTCGCCCGGCGTCTACGTCGAGGAGGTGGCCAGCGGCTCGCGCCCCATCGAGGGGGTGGGCACGTCGGTGGCGGCCTTCGTGGGCCTGGCCCCGACCGGTCCGCTGAACGAGCCGACGCTGGTGACCAACTGGACGCAGTACGTCGCGTCCTTCGGTGAGTTCACCGACGGGTACTACCTCGCGCACTCCGTCTACGGCTTCTTCAACAACGGCGGCACGGCGGCCTACGTGGTCCGTGTCGGCGGCAGCAGGGAAGACGCCGAGGGCACCGTCAACGCGCCTGCCGCCGTCGGGAGTACGGCCGCCCCGGCCGCCCTGCCGCCCGGCGAGGCCAAGCAGCTCGGCACCTTCACCGTCAGCGCCATCGCCTCCGGCGACCTGAGCGTCGAGGTCGCCGACCCGGAGGGCGAGGGCCCCGCCGAACGCTTCAAGCTGGTCGTCAAGGACGGCGGCAAGACCGCCGAGACCTTCGACGTGACCGCGAAGAAGGGCGGCCGCAACTACGTGGTCACCCAGGTCAAGGAGCGCTCCAAGCTCATCACCGTGACCGAGGCCGCGCCCGCCGCGCAGCTGGCCCGGCCGGAGAACCAGACGGTGGCCCTTGTGGCCCCGACCCAGACGCCGGCGTCCGCGTCCCCCGTCGCGGGCGCCGGCTCGCACCCCGGTCCCGCCGAGTACCTCGGCGACTCGGCCGACCGCACCGGCTTCGGCGGCCTGGAGGCCGTCGACGAGGTGTCCATGGTCGCCGTCCCCGACCTGATGGCCGCCTACCAGCGGGGCGCGATCGACCTGGAGGCCGTCAAGGCCGTCCAGCTCGGCCTGATCGCGCACTGCGAGCTGATGGGCGACCGGGTCGCCGTCATCGACCCGCCGCCGGGCCTCAACGCCCGCCAGATCCGGGTCTGGCGCCAGGAGACGGCCGGCTACGACTCCAAGTACGCGGCCCTGTACTACCCCTGGATCAAGACCTTCGACCCGTCCTCCGGACAGTCCCGGCTGATCCCGCCGTCCGGCCACGTGGCCGGCGTCTGGGCCCGCAACGACGCCGAGCGCGGCGTCCACAAGGCCCCGGCGAACGAGGTGATCCGCGGCGCGGTGGACCTGGAGCTCCAGATCACCCGCGGCGAGCAGGACCTGCTCAACCCGATCGGCGTGAACTGCATCCGCGCCTTCCCCGGCCGCGGCATCCGCGTCTGGGGCGCGCGCACCCTCTCCTCCGACCCGGCCTGGCGCTACCTGAACATCCGCCGGTACTTCAACTACCTGGAGGAGTCGATCCTGATCGGCACCCAGTGGGTGGTCTTCGAGCCCAACGACCACAACCTCTGGGCCCGGATCCGGCGCAACATCTCCGCGTTCCTGGTCAACGAGTGGCGCAGCGGCGCCCTGTTCGGGCAGCGGCCCGAGGAGGCGTACTACGTCAAGTGCGACGAGGAGACCAACCCGCCGGAGTCGGTCGACGTCGGCCGCGTGATCTGCGAGATCGGCATCGCGCCGGTCAAGCCCGCCGAGTTCGTGATCTTCCGGCTGGCCCAGTTCAGCAGCGGCAGCGGCGAGCTGCAGGAGTAGCCGGCCCTCGGCCCCAACCCCCTTGTTGTCACGGCACCTTGAGAAGAACGGGCAGTAACACATGAGTCTCCAGCCGGGTGACGCCCTCACATCGCACAATTTCGGCCTGCAGATCGACGGCGTGATGGTCGAGTACCTCGCCGAGGTCAGCGGCATGACGATGGAACAGGACGTCATCACCTACCAGCAGAACACGCCGGACGGGAAGAACCACGTCCGCAACCTGCCGGGCGTGAAGAAGAACGGCACCTGCACGGTCGTCCGCGGTATGACCCAGTCCTCGTCGTTCACCCAGTGGATCAACGAGTCGATCAACGGCCAGATGACCACGGCCCGCAAGAACGCCTCCATCATCATGATGGACTTCCAGAACAACCCCGTGAAGCGCTACAACCTGCGCAACGCCTGGTGCAGCAAGATCGACACCAGCACGGTGAAGGCGGGCGAGGCGTCCGCGCTGACCGAGACGGTGACCATCACGTTCGAAGAACTGGTCATCGAGTAATGAGGCGTTCGGCTGTCAGGGCCCAGGGCGTGGGGGCGCCGCTCGCACCGGAGGCGGCGGTGCCCCAGGCCCCCCAGCAACCGGAGACGCCCGTCGAGGTGCTGCGCACGGAGTTCCCGTTCCAGCTCCCGCGCGGGTACGTCGACGAGCAGGGCACCGTCCACCGCGACGGCGTGATGCGCCTGTCGACGGCCCGGGACGAGCTGGTCCCGCTGCGGGACGTCCGGGTCCAGGAGAACCCCGCGTTCCTGTCGGTGGTGCTGCTGGGCCGGGTCATCACCCGCCTCGGCACGCTCCCGCTCGTCCACGACGGGATCGTGGAGAACATGTTCGCCTCCGACCTGGCGTTCCTCCAGGACTTCTACCGCCAGATCAACGCCGAGGGACACACCCGGGCCGCGGTCAACTGCCCGCACTGCTCCGAGCCCTTCGAAGTGGAACTCGGCGGGAGCCGCCTGGGGGAATCGTGACGTACGCGACCGACCGGCTGCACGAGGAGATCGCGTACGTCGCCTACCACTTCCACTGGAACCTGGAGGACATCCTGGACCTGGAGCACGCCGACCGCCGCCGCTACACGGCGGAGATCGCGTCTCTGGTGACCAGGGCGACGGCCTCCGCAGGGGCGGAGGGCTGACGGGTGGGGCTGTGGGATCGGATGCGGGGGCGCGGACGCGGGTCCGGGGCAGGCGAGTCCGGCGACTCCGGGAACGGGCCTGAGGCTCCCGCGGACGCGCCGCGTCCCGTGGTGGCGGCGGCCTGGTCCGGGTTGCCGCCGATCCAGCGCGCGCTGGGGACGGGCGGGCCGGTCGCGGACGCCGGATTCGGCGGCCGGTTGCCGACCTGGCAGAACCCGTCGTTCATGGGCACACGCTCGCACGCCGTCCTGGACGGCGAGACGAGCGCGGGTCTCGCCGGTGGCGGCCGCGCGGGAACCACGGGCGCGGGGGCCGTGTCCGGCCTCGAACGGCCGGTGCAGGCCATGCCGTTGGCGGGGCCGACGGGAGCGGTGGGTCCGATGGCCGGCCGCCGTGCGCCGGTTCCGGTGGTGCCGTTGCGGGCGGTCGGGAGCGGAAGCGCCCCGTCAGGGGCGCGGGGAACTGCGCGGCCGGCCACGACGGACCCGCAGCGGGCCACGCTCCGGGAGTCCGCGGGCTCCGCCGGATCCATTGGGTCTGCCGGGGCCGTGGATGCGGCCGGCTCGGCGGGACGCTCGGGACCTTCCGGGTCTTCCGGATCTTCGGTCTCGGCCGGATCGGTGGCGCCGGCGGTACAGCGGGTGCCGTTGGCGGGGCGACACGGTGCTGGTGCGGCCGCGCAGCGGCCCGGGGCGACACCGGGAGCCGTACGGAACGGGAACAGCGGGCCGGGCCCGGCCGCCCCGTCGGCTGTCCAGGCCAAGGGACCGGCGCCCTCCGCGGCGGGGGCGGGTCAGCGGGCGATGCCCGCCGTCCAGCGGTCGGTCACGCCGCCGGCCGGCGCTTCCCCAGCCGCCTCACCCGCCGTTTCGGCGGCGGTGCCGGTGGCGTGGGCGCCGCAGCCGACTCCGGTCGCTCCGGCTCCGGCCACCGGTCCGCGGGTCGCGCCGGCACCTCCCGTCCCGCCGCGCCGCAGCGCGCTGACGAAGGCGCCGGCGAGCACGTCGGTGACGGCTGTGCAGCGGCGTACATTGCCGTCGGCGCCGAAGGTGACGGCCGCCGAGGGCGCGGTGCCGGCGTCGGGTGAGGGTGACCGAGCCGGCGGCGAAACGGCGGCTGACCGGGTCGTGGAGCGGCTGGTCGAGGGCGGCGGCGGTGATCCGGTGCGGGTGAGCGGGGGCTGGCCGCGCCCGCGCGGTGACGGCCGTACCGCCTCCGCAGGTGCCTCGCGGGCTCCTCGGGACGCCGCCCCCGGCCGGGCGCCGGCACCTGCCGCCGTGCAGCGGTCCGCGTCCGGTGGCGGACCGGCGACTGTCCGGCCGCGCACGACAGGTCAGGGTCCGGCCGGGGCGTCCTCCGGCGGTGGCGGTACGGCGTCGGCACCCGTGTCGCCGACCGGGGCCACGGCCCGTACGGCCCCCGCGTCGCCCACGCCGGCACCCCCTCCTGTCCCTTCCACGGCCCCTGCGCCACCCTCGGTATCCGCAACGCCCACCCCGTCCGTCGCGCCCTCAGGCAGCGGCGGGCCTTCCGGCATGTCCGGCGCCGGGGCGCGGACCCCTGTGCAGCGGCAGGCCGTGCGCTACAGCGGCACTCCGGTTGCTCCGACCGGGCCCGGCGGCTCGGCGGCGGCTCCGGAGCCGCCGCCCGGCAGCCCCGGGGCGCCCGCCGTACAGCGCAGTGCCGTCACGGGCCCGGCCGCCCGGCCCACGCCGCCGTCACCGGAGAGTGGCCGTACGGGGGCGGCTTCGGCACCGAGGCCCAGGACCGGCACGGCGGCCACCGGCGCCACCGGCACCGAGGCCGCCACGGTTTCCCCGCCCACTGCGGGAGCCGCGCCTCCGGTCCCGCGCGCCTCGGCCGTCCCGCCTGGCGCGCGGCCCCCGGCATCCCCGGCCGCGAGCGGTGGCCGCGCGGCGTCCGTGCAGCGAACGACGAGGGAGAGCGCGGGCGCGGCCGACGCCGTACGGGAAGCGACCCGACCGGCAGGGAGGGGGGCCGTACCGGCTGCCGTGCCGATGCCGTCGGGGGAGCCCGGTCAGGACGCCGCGGCCGGCACCTCGACGGCGGCGGCCACGCCCGCTTCCGCGCCGGCTCCCGTGCAGCGTGCCGCGACGGCCCCGGGCGCCGCTCGACCCGGCCTCGGTGCTCCGCTTTCGCGCGCGGCCGGGAGCGGTGGCCGTGAGGTGTCCGCGCAGCGGCGGACGACGGAGGGCCCGCAGCCCTCCGCCGCCGCCGTGCCGGATGCGCAAGCGCCGCAAGGTCCGCGCGAGCAGGGGCCCGCCCCGTCGTCCGCGGGCCCGGCCGCGGCGGCCCGCCCTGCTCCGACGTCCGCATCCGCATCCGCTTCCGCTTCCGCGTCCGCTTCCGTGCAGCGTGCCGGTACGACAACTCCCCGCGCACCCCGCCTCGGCCTCGGCGCCCCTGTCGCGGGCCCCGTGGCGAGCGCGGCTGCCGCGAGGTCCGCCGGCCGCCAGGCGGCCGTGCCGTCGGTGCAGCGGAAACCGGCGTCGAGCGGTTCGTCGAGCGGTTCACCGGCTGGTCCATCGGCTGGTTCACCGGCTGGTCCATCGGCTGGTTCACCGGCTGGTCCATCGGCCGGTTCGTCCGCTGGTCCTTCGAGCGGTTCGTCGAGTGGTTCCCCGGGTGACCAGCCGGCCGCCTCTTCCCCTCCGGTGACCGCAGCGCCCCGCCCCGTACAGCGAGCCTCGGCACCGGACCTGCCCACGACGACGGCCGAGCGTGCCCAGCCGCCCCAGCCCACCCCCAGCGGTCCCGCGACGCCGCCGTCACCGGCTCTCCCCGGCCCCGCCACGTCGGGCACTTCGGCGACGGCTGCACCGCTTTCGGCCCTTCCCCCCTTCGTCCAGCGCACCGTCGCCTCCGTCGCCTCCGCCGCTTCCGCCGCGCCCAGCACGCCCGGCCCCGGAGGCCGCCCTGCAGCCGTGCAGCGCCGGGCACCATCACCGCTCCCCGCGACCACCCCGCCTGCCACCGGACCGGCGGCCCCCCTGCCCCTCTTCGTGCAGCGAGCCGCAGCTCCGCCCGCCGCCCTGCCGGTCAAGCCAGCCACTGCCACCCCCGCTCAGCCCGTCCCCCTGCGCGCCACCACCCCGATCTCCGCCACCAACCCCCTCCCCGTCGCATCCCTGGTCGTCCAGCGCGCCCCGGCCACCACCGCGCTCCCCGTCGACCAGCCCACGACCTCGCTGAAAAAGGCGCCGGTCACCCACACCACCCGCGCCGTGGCCCCCCGGACCCGGACGTCCAGGCAGCCACCGCCCTCCGACGACCCGCCGCCGCCCGGGTACTCCGCCTCCGCGTCGGCCGCCGACGATCCGCCGCCCGGCTACACGGCGGTCGAGGGCGGCGGATTCGATCCGCGCGCCCTCACCGAGTTCCAGGTGGACGCCCTCGTCCACCGGATCATCGACCGGATCACCCGGCACGTCCGCACCGAACTCCGCCGCGACCGCGAACGCGTGGGAAAGCTCCGCGACTTCCGGCCTTGACCGCCCTTGATCACGACGACCGCGCAGCACCCCACAGAAAGGCCTCCCGATGGATCGCCAGGACCCGGGAACCACAGTCTGGTTCAGCCTCTCCATCGACGGCGAGGACCTCGGTTACTTCAACGGGTGCGAGGGCCTGTCGTCGCAGGTGGAGATCGAGCAGCGGCAGGAGGGCGGGAACAACGGGTTCGTGTGGCAGCTGCCGACCCGGGTCACCTTCTCCCACATCCGGCTGACCCGCCCGCTCACCCCGGACACCTCCAAGGTCGCGAAGTGGATCTCGTCCGTGCAGACGGGGATCGAGCGGCCCACCGGGCAGATCACGGCGCTGCGCGCGGACGGCTCGGAGGTGGCCCGGTGGGGGCTCCTCGACGTGCTGCCGGTGAGCTGGCAGGGACCCTCCCTGGACGCGGGCAGTCCGTCCGTGGCCACGGAGGTCCTGGAGATCGCCCACCACGGATTCACGGACTGAGCGGACGTACGGAGAGGCAGGCGGATCAGATCATGGCCAGGAGCAGCCGGGGCGCCGGCAAGAGCCTCGTGCGGGCCACCCTCGCGATTCACGAGCCGCCGGTGGGCACCAGCACCAGCCCGGGCGGCATCATCAAGACGTTCGGCTTCGAGTTCAACCCGGCGCAGCTGTCGATCGCCCGCCGGGCGGACTGGAAGTCGTCGGCGGCGCCGATCGAACGGGACGGCGCGCTGCCGGAGTTCCTCGGCACCCATCCGCGCGAGATGAGCGTGGAGATCTTCCTGGACCGGTCCGACGACCCGGACAGCAACGACGTGATGAAGAAGGTGGAGTCGCTGCTGGCCTGCTGCGAGGTCACCAGCAAGAGCATCGCCGCCAAGCAGCCCTCGCCGCCGTGGGTGGTCTTCCAGTGGGGGTCGTTCTCGACGGCCAACTTCACGGCGTACGTGGCCTCCGCCGACGTCTCCTACTCCCTCTTCGGAACGAGCGGGATGCCGATCCGGGCCAGCTGCCGGCTCCAGCTGCACGAGATCCCGAGCAAGACCGCGGGACAGAACCCGACGTCCGGCGCGCTCACCGCGCAGCGCGTGCACCGGGTCGTCGCCGGGGACTCGCTGCAGTCGCTGGCCTGGCGGGAGTACGGCAACGCGGCCGCCTGGCGGGCGATCGCGGACGCGAACGACATCGACGACCCGGGGTGGCTGCCCGCGGGGACGGAACTGGTGTTGCCGGCCGCCGAGGAGGTGCGGTCCTGATGGTGAAGCACGCCTTCTCGAACGTCATCAAGGTCGTCATCGGCGGCAAGGAGCTGACCGCGACCTCGGAGTACGGGCGGTACCTCGTCGACGCCCAGGTGGACCAGGGCGTCGGGGTCCCCGCCGCCTTCCAGCTGACCTTCCGCGACCCGGCCCGCAAGCTGCTGGGCAAGCTGGGCGTGCAGTTCGGCACGCCGGTGGTGATCACGCCGGTCTCCGACGGGCAGGGTACCGGCGACCCGCTGCTCACCGGTGAGGTCACCGGGATGGAGGCCGAGTACGACGGCACCGGCAGCTACGCGGTGGTCCGGGGCTACGACTACGGCTTCCGGCTGATGCGGCAGCGCCGCGTCGTCGCCTACCGCAACCAGACCGCCTCCGACATCGCCCGCAAGCTGGCCGCGCAGGACGGCGTGCCGATCGGGCGGATCCAGGCCACCAAGACCGTCTACGAGTTCATCAGCCAGTCGAACGTCACCGACTGGGACTTCCTGGCCCGGCTCGCCGACGAGAACGAGATGGTCATGTCGGTGGACGCCGACGGCAAGTTCCAGTTCGTGAAGCAGAAGAACGCCTCCGGGGCGCCCTCGCCGCAGACCGACGGCGACCGCAGCCCCTTCGTCCTGGAGGCCGGGCACGACATCCTGCGGCTGCGCACCGCCGTCACCGCCTCCGACCAGGTGAACAAGGTCGAGTCGCGCGGCTGGGACGTACGGACGAAGAAGACGCTCACGGCGACCGTGACCCCCGCCGCCAACACCGGCTACAGCATCGGCACCACCCCGGCCGCGGCGGCCGGCGAGTTCAAGACGTCGAAGCTGGTCGAGACGCGTACGCCGTACGACAAGCAGACCGAGGTGAAGTACGCGGCCGACGCCCTCTCCGACGACGTCACGTCGACGTTCGCCGAGGTGGAGGTGGTCGTGCGGGGCAATCCCAAGCTGCGGCCCGGGGTGCCGGTGGCGCTCGCGGACGTCGGGGACCCCTTCGAGGGGAAGTACACGGTCACCTCGGTACGGCACGTCTTCGGCGACGCCAAGCACTACGAGACCTGGGTGACCGTCAGCGGCCGCCAGTGGCGCTCGCTCTACGGCGTCGCCTCCGGCGGTGCCGGGGACGCCGGCGGCGACCGCCAGCTCAGCGTGGCGCAGGCCCTCGTCACCGACGTGCAGGACCCGCTCCAGCAGGGCCGCGTGAAGCTCAAGTTCCCGTGGCTGGACGACACCTACGTCAGCGACTGGACCCGGACCATGCAGTGGGGCGGGGTGCGCGGCGGCGGGGTCTTCCCGATGGACGTCGGTGACGAGGTGCTCGTCGCCTTCGACCGGGGCGCCCTGGACCACGCGTACGTCATCGGCGGCCTCTACAACGGCAAGGACAAGCCGACCCGGGTCAAGGACGTACCGCTGCACGACGGCATGCGCGGCCGGGCCACCCGGCACACCGTCTCCGACCGGGTCGGCAACCGCATGGACCTGCTCGACCAGCGGGGCCGCAAACAGGGTGTCCGGCTGGCCAGCGGCGACGACAGGCTCACCGTCTTCCTGGACCGCCAGAAGACCGAGATCACCGTGGACAGCAAGGGCAGCGTCTCCATCAAGGGCAGCAGGTCGGTGTCGGTCGAGGCGGGCGCCAACCTGTCCCTGAAGGCGGCGGGCGCGCTGAGCATCAGGAGCGGGGGGCCGCTGTCCCTGCAGAGCGCGGAACTCGTCGACATCAAGTCCCCCGCGGGGGCGGTCTCCGTGAACGCCGCCGCCGTGAACGTGATGGCGAACGCCGCCCTGTCGCTGCGCGGCAACGCGGCCGTCGCGATCAGCTCCTTCACCACGGTGGGCATCCAGGCCCCCGAGGTGCCGGTCCTGGGCAACCTGATGATGGGCGGACTGACGGTGATGGTGATCCCGGCATGAGCGGGGACGGTGGTTCCGGCATGTGCGGCCGGCAGGTCTTCCCGGAGGGGCGGGTGCGGGGCTGATGGCAGAGCAGTTCGTCGGCTCCGGCTGGTCGTTCCCGTTGCGGATCGGGCCCACCGGCGGCATCGCGCTGGTCAGCGGCGAGAAGGAGGTGGAGGAGGCCATCCGCCTCATCCTCTCCACGGCCCCGGGCGAACGCCCGATGCGGCCGGAGTTCGGCTGCGCCATCCACGACCTCGTCTTCGCCCCCGTCAACGAGCAGACCGCCGGCCGTATCCAGCACGAGGTGCACGCCAGCCTCGACCGCTGGGAGCCGCGGATCGAGGTCGAGGACGTCGAGGTCACCACCGGCGCCGACCCGAGCGTGCTGATGATCGACGTCCGCTACTCGATCCGCGGCACCAACAACCCGCGCAGCCTGGTCTTCCCCTTCTACGTCATCCCCTCCCACGACGAGCCGGACCTGCCGCCCGCCTCCCCGGACTCCTCCGAAAGCGACCGCTGATCCCGATGGCCCTGCCCTCCCCGAACCTCGACGACCGCCGCTTCCAGCAGTTCGTCGACGACGCCAAGCGCTATATCCAGCAGCGCGCCCCGGAGTGGACCGACCACAACGTCTCCGACCCCGGCATCACGCTGGTGGAGACGGTCGCGCACATGGCCGACCAGATCGTGTACCGCCTCAACCGGGTCCCGGAGAAGAACCACCTCGCCTTCCTGGACCTGGTCGGCATCACGCTGTTCCCGCCCTCCGCCGCCCGCACGGACGTGACGTTCTGGCTGTCGGCGGCCCAGGAGGAGGCGGTTCCGGTGCCGGTCGGCACCGAGGTGGCGACCCGCCGTACCGAGACCCAGGAGGCGGTGGTCTTCGCGACCGAGCGCGAACTGACCATCGTGCCGAGCGAGTTGCGGCACCTGCTGCGCCAGCAGCACGGCGCGGCCGTCGTCGACCTCACCCACGACCTCGCCGAGGGCAAGGACCTGTTGTGCTTCACGGAGTCCCCGAACCCCGGTGACTGCATGCTGCTCGGCCTCTCCGCCGCCGTCCCGCACTGCGCGGTCGCCCTGGACCTGGACAGCCGGGTCGACGGTGTCGGCGTGGACCCGCGGCAGCCCCCGCTGGTGTGGGAGGCGTGGACGGAGGACGGCTGGCGGGAGTGCGAGGTCGACCGGGACGGCACCGGTGGCCTCAACCGCCCCGGCGAGGTCGTCCTGCACGTCCCCGGCGGCCACGTGCTGTCCCGCAACGGCGGCCTGGAGGCGAGCTGGCTGCGCTGCCGGGTCACCGAGCCGCACGCCGACCAGCCCTTCTACACCACCTCCCCGACCATCCGGTTCGTCGAGGCCTGCACCGTGGGCGGCACGACCGCGGCCGTCCACGCGGAGACCGTCGAGGACGAGGCGCTCGGCGAGTCGACGGGCCTGCCCGGCCAGCGCCTGCGGCTCGCCCACGCCCCCGTCGTCGGTGACAACCCGCCGCTCCTCCTCCAGACCGCCGAGCACGACGGCGAGGACGGCTGGGTGGACTGGCAGGTCGTCCCGCACTTCGCGGCCTCCGGGCCGTACGACCGGCACCTCACCCTCGACGCGACCACCGGCGAGATCGCCTTCGGCCCCGCGGTCCGCGAACCGGACGGCTCGCTGCGCCAGTACGGCGCGGTGGCCCCGAAGGGCGCGGTCATCCGGGCCCGCCGCTACCGCACCGGCGGCGGCCGGGACGGCAACGTGGCCCGGGGCGCCGTACAGATCCTGCGCTCCTCCATCCCGTACGTCGCGGAGGTCGTCAACCGGGAGGCCGCGCGCGGCGGAGTGGACGGCGAGACGGTCGCCGAGGCGAAGGTGCGCGCGCCGATCACGCTGCGCGCCCAGGAACGAGCGGTGACCCTGCGCGACTACGAGGAGCTGGCCCGCCGCGCCGCGCCCGAGACGGCCCGGATCACCTGCCTGGAGGGCGAGGAGGGCGAGCACGGCTCGTACGCGGTACGGGTCCTGGTGGTACCCCAGGCGGTCTCCGACCCGGGCGGCCGGCTTCGCTTCGAGCAACTCGTGCCCGGTGACGCCCTGCTGGACCGCATCACCCGCTACCTGGACGAACGCCGGCTGATCGGCACCCGGCTGGCCGTCGGCCCGCCCTTCTACCAGGGCGTCACCGTCGTCGCCACCGTGCACGCCTTCCGCGGCGTGGACGTCGACCGGGTCCGCCGCCAGGCCCACGACGCCCTCTACCGCCACCTGGACCCGCTGACCGGCGGCGCGGACGGCAAGGGCTGGCCGTTCGGGCGCCCGGTGCAGTCCGGTGAGATCTTCGCGGTGCTGCAGCGCGTCCCCGGCATCGAACTCGTCGACGAGGTCGTCCTGCACCCCGCCGACCCGCTCACCGGCAAGCGCGGCGACCCGACCGACCGCATCGACCTGGACGCCCCGTCCCTGGTCTTCTCCTACGACCACCGGGTGAGGGTGATCGGCGAATGACCGGCAACAACCCGGCCGGAGGCCTCCGTTGAGGGGCTCGATCGACGGCCTGGGCTCCTCCGTCCCCATCGGCCCGATGCTCCCCGCGGTCTTCGCCGACGACGACCTGGCGCTGCGCTTCGTCGCCGGGCTGGACGACGTGATCGCCCCGATCCCGAACGTCCTCGACTGCCTGCCCAGCTACTTCGACCCGGCCCTGGCCCCGCTGGACTTCGCGGAGTGGCTCGGCACCTGGGTCGGCGCCGAGACCGACGGCACGGAACCGGAGCCGCTGCTCCGCGCCGCCGTGGCCGCGGCCGCCTACCTGCACCGGATCCGGGGCACCCGCTGGGGCCTGTCCGAGGCGGTCCGGCTGGCCTTCGGCGCGGCACCGGAGATCACGGAGAGCGGCGGCGCCGACTGGAGCGCCCGCCCGCTGGGCGCCTTCCCCGGCGCCCCCCGCCCCCACCTGCACGTCCACCTCACGCTGCCGTCCCCCACCCCGGCCGACCAGGTCCGCCTGGAACACCTCGTGGCCGCCGCCCGCCCCGCTCACATGCCCTACTCGGTCCAGGTGACCGCGTCCGCCGAAAGGACCCCGCAGCGATGACGACCAACCGGAACTGCACGGAGTGCGGCACGGTCGCGGAACCGGGCCGGTCCTTCTGCGACGCCTGCGGCGCGGTCCTGAGCTGGGCGACCGCCAAAGAGGAACCAGCACAGCAGCCCCCGGCCCCCGCCCCCGACTCCGGTGCCGCCCCCGGCTGGGACGCCTTCACCCGCAGAGACGGCGGCACCGGCCTCCCCCAACGAGACGGCCGGGCAACGACGACCACAGCCCCCGACGGGAACCCGCAAGGAAGGGCGACGACAACGCCCCTTCAGCACCACGACGACCTGTCAGCACCGCCTACGGCAGGGCCCCTTCAGGGTCACGACGACCTGTCAGCACCGCCTACGACAGGGCCCCGTCAGGGCCACGGCGACTTGTCAGCACCGCCCATGGCAGGGCCCCGTCAGGGTCACGGCGACCTGTCAGCACCGCCTACGGCAGGGCCCCTTCAGGGTCACGGCGACCTGTCAGCACCCCCTACGGCAGGGCCCCGTCAGGGTCACGGCGACCTGTCAGCACCGCCCATGGCAGGGCCCCTTCAGGGCCACGGCGACTTGTCAGCACCGTCCACGACAGCGCCCCGTCAGGGGCGCGGGGAACTGCGCGACCAGCCCCCACGCGCCGCCACGTCACCCACAGCCGAGACCACCCCCCTCCCCACCCCCCACCCGCAGATCACCGGCAACGGCGCCGAGCCCCCACACGCCGCACCCACCCCCACCCCCACCCCCACCTCCGACCAGGACCGAGCCCGCCGCCTCCTCATCCCGGTGAGTGAGCCCACCCCCACCCCGGCCCCCCAACCCATCGCCCCCGTCCTCCCCGGCCGCCCCACCCCCCAACGCCCCGCCGCCGTCCGGGCCCCCGGCGAGGACCTCGGCGCCCACGGCGGCACCCCCTGCCCCTGGTGCGCCACCCCCAACCGCCCCGACCGCCACTTCTGCACCCGCTGCGCCATGCCCATGGCCGGCCACCCCGACACCGGCCCCGCGGCCCGCCGCCCCTGGTGGCGCCGCGTCTTCGACTTCCGCAACAGAGAGACCCCGTGGGCAGGCGACCGCCCCCGCCTCCGCCGCACCTTCGACCGCGTCCTCACCTGGATCGTCGCCGCCGTCGTCCTCACCGGCGTCACGGTCCTGGCGATCAACACGCCCAAGGCGGTCAGCGCCACCCGCGACCACTTCGCCAAGCGCGCCCCGGTCTCCCCGGACAGCTACCGCGCCTCCCGCGCGTACGCGGGCCACAAGCCGGAACTGCTCTTCGACAAGCTGAACAACACGTGGTGGGGCCCGGGCATCGCCGGGGCCGGCGAGGGCGAGTGGGTCGAGGCGCACTTCAACGAGCCGACCCGCCTCCTGAACGTCGTCATCACCTCCGGTGAGTCGACCCACAACGAGCAGCTGAACAAGTCGGCCCTGCCGCACCGCCTGACGGCGACCGTGAAGACCGCCGACGGCAAGACCGTGACCCGCGAACTGACCCTCGACCAGGCGTCCGGCGGCCAGACCCGCGACCTGCGGGCGGCGGACGTCGTCTCCGTCCGCTTCACGATCGACTCGTCGTACCAGGCGTCGGCCCGCACCCAGGTGGCCATCGCCGAGATCGAGTTCTTCGGCCCGTCGAGCGCGAACTCCTGAGCGTGTCCGGCGAAGTCGGCTGCGGCTCGGCAGTGTGCCCCGCAAGGGGCGCTGGGCACTGCGCGACCAGCCGCAACGGCGCCGCAGCCGACGGACGCCAGACGCCACGGCACTTCCAGCGGAGCGCTCAGCTCCTCATCAGGGACCGGTACACCGCCGTGGACCTGGGATTGCCGCGGCAACGCCACACACCGTGCGGGCAGTAGTCGGTGATCGTCTGGTACAGCGGGCGGCTGCTCGCGAACCAGTCCAGCATGGAGCGCAGGTACGCCGGATCGTCGCCGTTCTCGTACAGCCCCCACTCGGGGTACGAGACCGGTTTGCCGTGGGCGCGGGCGAAGTCGACCTGGGCCCGTAGCCCGTACGGCTCGGCGGCCTGCTCCTGGAAGGACATCCCCCGCGGGGCGTCGTACGCGTCCATGCCCACCACGTCCACGTACCCGTCCCCCGGATAGCACGTGGTCCAGGGGACGGCGTCCCGGCCCCGGTTGGGCGCGAAGTCGAACCGGAACCGGGCGCCCGGCACCGACCGCATGGCCGTCACGATCCGCCGCCAGTAGGCGCGCCAGGCGGCCGGGTCCGGTCCGCAGCGATGGGTGTACGTGTCCCCGTTCATCTCCCAGCCGAGCACGACGACGGTGTCCGGCGCGCCGACCGCGACCAGCCTGCGGGCCAGGGTGCGGAAGTGGACGTCGTACAAGCCGCCCGCGCCGAGCCGGAGTTGGCGGCGCACCTCGGCGTCCGGGACGTGCGCCTCGGTGTGTTCCAGCATCGGCACGTTGAGGACGAGGAGCCGGTCGGGCTCGGCCCGCCGCCACCGCGCCCACAGCCGCACGAAGTCCGGGGCGCCCTCGATGTTCCGCCACACGTCTCCGGGCAGGTAGGTGTGCCCGACCCGGGGCCGGTCCCGCAGCCAGCTCCCGAGCGCCGCCACCCGCCGTACCCCGTCCGCGCCGTACCCGACGTACGCCCCGAAGGG
Source organism: Streptomyces sp. NPDC001714 (assembly GCF_042892755.1). NCBI lineage: Bacteria > Bacillati > Actinomycetota > Actinomycetes > Kitasatosporales > Streptomycetaceae > Streptomyces > Streptomyces sp. NPDC001714. Next base: position 173,631 of record NZ_JBIAUL010000003.1, on the reverse strand, counting down.
CCCGGGCGCGGCGGGGCGCGGGATCTCCGGTCGGGATACGGGCAGCAGCAGGAGGGCGGCCAGCACGGCGACCCACAGGAACCTCAGACGTGCCATGCAAGGCAGTCTGGCCGCTCCGCACCCAGGTGCCACGCTATGTGGTCATACCGTGACCCTGTGCGCTTCCGTCGTGGTACGGCCGGGGCACGGCCGTACCACCGGGGTCCGCAGCGGCGGCGGGTTCACCGTGCCGTCAGGGCCCACAGCGCCGCCGGATCCCACATCGTCGCCGGGAACCACTGTCTCGTCGGGGTTGTCCGCGGCGCCGGGGTTCCGTGTGCCCGCGGGATTCTGTGCGGCCTCACCGATCGGCCGTGCCCTGACGGGGTGGACTTCGCCGGTGCGGACGACTTGACGGGTGTCGGCGACGACGTGGGTTTCGCTCCGCCGGCCGACGGCGCCGCACTCGTGGCCGGGGTGCCCGGGGCCGGGCCGAGGTGTGCCGGGGACGACGTCGCGGGCACGTTCACGCCGTGGTGCCGCAGCCACGGCAGCGGCGGGACCTCGGAGCCCAGGTGCCGGGTGGTGCGGACCTCGAAGTGGAGGTGGGGGCCGTCCGCGTTGCCGGAGGAGCCGGCCGCGCCGATCCGCTGGCCCACCGAGACGCGCTGGCCGGGGCGGACGTTGATGACGGACAGGTGGGCGTACTGGGTGTAGTAGCCGTCGGGGTGGCGTAACACGACCTGGTTGCCGAAGCCGTCGCCGCAGGTCGCGGCCACGACGCGGCCGGGGCCGACGGCGTACACGGGCGTACCGGCGTCGACGGCGAAGTCCTGGCCGGTGTGCTGGTTCTTCCAGAGGCGGCCCTTGGCGGCGTAGCGGGCGGAGAGCCGGTAACGGACCGTGGGTGCGGTCCAGTGGGCGGTGCGATCGGTGTGGTCGGTGCGACGGCCGCCGGTGGTGCGGTCCGCGCCGGCTGCGCGGTCGTTGCCGTCGCTGTGGGCGGCGAGGGGGGTGGCGCTGCGCGGGCCGAAGGCGCAGTCGGCCGGGCGCTGGTCGGCCTTGGCGGGTGTGGTGAGGAACGCGCCGGTCAGCAGGAGCACCAGCGCGGCAGTGAGGAGCCGTAGATCATCCGTTCGCATCTTCGGATCCTCTGACGACCGGCTCGCCGGGAGGTGGCCCCACGCGCCCGGCACCGCGACTTTCGCCTGTTCGGATGATCGCCCCGGCTCGCCGGGGCTCGGTCACCGCCGTCTGCATCGTCGCCGAACCGCCGTCCCTGATGGCGTTCACCACATCCCTCAGGCGATCGTCCTGGAACTGAACGCCCGCCCGCCGTCCACCCGTACCTCCGGGCACAGCACGCGTCCGCAGAACGGAGTCCCCCCGTGAACGCATCCGCAGCCATCGGCGTGACCGGCCTGGGCGTGATGGGCCGCAACCTGGCCCGGAACTTCGCCCGGCACGGCTACCCGGTCGCCGTCCACAACCGCACCCCGGCCCGCACCCGCGCGCTGATCGAGGAGTACGGCGGCGAGGGCGACTTCGTCGGCGCCGAGACCGCCGCCGAGTTCGTCGCCGCCCTCGAACGCCCCCGCCGCCTCATGATCATGGTCCAGGCGGGCGCCGCCACCGACGCCGTCATCGACGAGTTCGTGCCGCTCCTCGAACCCGGTGACATCGTCATCGACGGCGGCAACGCCCACTTCGCCGACACCCGCCGCCGCGAGGCCGCGCTGCGCGAGAAGGGCCTGCACTTCGTCGGGGTCGGTGTCTCCGGCGGCGAGGAGGGCGCGCTGCACGGCCCGTCGATCATGCCGGGCGGGTCCGCGGAGTCCTACGCGGTGCTCGGGCCGATGTTCGAGGACATCAGCGCCAAGGTGGGCGGCGAGCCGTGCGCCACGCACGTCGGCGCGGACGGCGCCGGGCACTTCGTGAAGATGGTCCACAACGGCATCGAGTACGCCGACATGCAGCTCATCGCGGAGGCCTACGACCTGCTCCGTCAGGTCGGCGGGTACGCGCCGGCCGAGATCGCCGACATCTTCCGGGAGTGGAACCGCGGCCGCCTCGGCTCCTACCTCATCGAGATCACGGCCGACGTCCTCGCCCACGTCGACGCCGCCACCGGCGCGCCCTTCGTCGACGTCGTCGCCGACGCGGCCGGGCAGAAGGGCACCGGGCGCTGGACCGTGCAGACCGCGCTGGACCTGGCTTCCCCGGTCACCGCGATCGCCCAGGCGACGTTCGCGCGTGCCGCGTCCGGCCGCAGTGAACTGCGCGCCGCGTACGCCGGTATGCCGGGCGGCACGACACCCCCGCTCAGCGCCACCGAGGCCGACCGCTTCGCCTCCCGTGTCGAACACGCCCTGTATGCCTCGAAGGTCATCGCCTACGACCAGGGCTGGACGATGATCCAGGACGCGGCCGCCGAGTACGGCTGGAAGATCGACCTCGGCGCGGTGGCCCGCATCTGGCGGGGCGGCTGCATCATCCGCGCGTCCTTCCTGGACCGGATCCGCGCGGCCTACCGGTCCGACCCGGACCTCGTCAGCCTGCTGGCCGAGGAGGAGTTCGCGAAGGAGATCGCCGACGCGCAGGTGCCGTGGCGGGAGACGGTCGCGTCCGCGGCCCGCCGCGGCATTCCCGTCCCGGCGTTCTCCGCAGCCCTCGCCCACTACGACACCCTCCGCGCCGACCGCCTCCCGGCGGCCCTCCTCCAGGGCCAGCGCGACTACTTCGGCGCCCACACCTACGGCCGCGTCGACCGCGCCGGCGCCTTCCACACCCACTGGGCAACAGAGGGCCGCCCTGAAACAGAGGGCTGAGCAGGCCTGTGCCTCTAGGCGCGCGGGGCTGCATTTGCTATGCGGCCACCACCGCTCCGACCCACCTGGGCCCCGGAAACAGAGGGTTGGGCAAGCGCCCCGTCAGGGGCGCGGGGCTGTGTCTGATATGCGGCTACCGCCGCGTGGGCGCGACCGGCCACGACGGGCCTGCAGCGGGTCGCGTTCCGACCCAACTGGGTGTCGGACAGAGGGGGTTGGGCAAGCGCCCCGTAAGGGGCGCGGGGAACTGCGCGACCAGCCACGACGGACCCGCAGCGGGCCACGCTCCGACACCCGCCGGACGGTGGGGCGGCCGACAGTGCCGCGAAACGCCGTCGGCGGTCTGCGGCATCGTCGTGGCTGGTCGCGCAGTTCCCCGCGCCCCCAAAAAAAGCCGGGCGTTGCAGTCCGAGCCTGTCAGATGCCCACCGTCAGACGCCCACCCGCACCGCCTTCGCCGGCGGCACCCGCAGGGCTCTTCTCGTGGGCAGCTCGATCGTGACGTACGCCGTCACGACCACCGTCACCGCCGCCGCCGGCAACAGCCAGGCCGGGCCCGCCGGCCACGGCCGGGACAGGAAGCCCTCGCCCAGCAGCGCCAGCGGCACCGCGGACAGCGCCGCCCCCGAGACGAGTGCCGCCACCGCGATCACCCCGGCCTCCCTGCGCATCATCGCGAGGATCTGCCGCGGCGTCGTACCGACCAGCCGCAGCGCGGCGATCTCCGTGCGGCGCTGGGATGTCGCCGCCACCAGCCGGTTGGCGATGCTGAGCAGCAGGTAGCCGAGCAGGACGACGATGACGGCGAGGTTCACCCACACCTCGGGCGGGGTGTCCGCGCCCGCCCCACGGGCCGTGTCCGAGAGGGCGAGGCCGGGGCGGGTGGCGGTCAGTGCGGTGAGCCCGCGTTCGGCGGTGGCCGTGCTGTCGGTGCGGACGAGGACGCCCTGGTCGAGCCCGGACGTGGTGTGCCCGGCGGCCAGGTCGTGGGAGAGGACGACCGGGCCGAAGCCGAGCCCGCGGTCGTAGACGGCCACCACCTTCGCCTCGACGGGCGCGCCGTCGCCGAGGAACAGCTTGATACGGGCGCCGAGTCGCGCGTCGCGCGGACCCGCGACCTCGCTGCTGACGGCGACCGTGGCGCCGGTCAGGGCGGAGAGGCTGCCCCGGGTCACCCCGAGGTCGAGGACGTCCCGCGCGGCGGGCGTGAGGATCAGCGCGGCGGCGGACTCGGTCTCGGTGTCGCCGAACACGGGGTACGGCCAGACGACGGTGGTCGTGCCGACGGGAGCCGCCGCCCGCACCCCCGGCAGCCGCCGTACCTCGGCGAGCGTGTCCGTCGGCAGCCCGCCGAGGGCGGCCGCGGTCAGCCGGTACTGGGCCGGCGTCCCGGTGCGGGTGTCGTCCGCGGTCGCGGTCAGCACGGTGGTCTGGGCGAGGGTGTACGTCAGCACGAACACCACCGCCATGGCGAGCGGGCTGACCACCCCGGTGACGCGCTGCGCGTACGCCCGGACATTGGACATCGCCAGCCAGGTCGGTGCGGACACGCCGGGGCGCAGCCGTCGTACGACCGCTTCGCCCGCCGTCCGGACCAGCGCGGGGCCGGCCAGGGCCAGGCCGATCGCGGCGACGATGCCCGCGATGGAGGTGCCGGAGGCGCCGATCGCGGTGCGTTGCAGGAGCGGGGCGACGGAGAGGGCGCCGGAGGCGGCGATCAGGAGCAGGCCCGCGACCGTGCGGGGGCGGGAGGGCGCGCGGGGCTCGCTGCGGGACTCGGCGACCGCCTCGGTGGCCGGCATCGTCGACGTGCGCCAGGCCGCGCAGCGGGCCGCTGTCCGGACGGCCGCGAGGAGGAGCACGACGGTGGCCAGGGCGGGGAACGGGCTCAGGGTGAGGGGGAGTTGGGCCGGGAGCACCTCCCGGTGGACGAGCAGGGTGCGGAAGCGGTCGGCCAGCAGGTAGCCGAGGGCGACGCCCGGGACCAGGGCCACGGCGGCCACGGCCGTCGACTGGGCCGCCGCCAGCCGCCGGATCTGCCGCGGGGTCGCACCGACGGCCCGCATCAGCGCCAGGTCGCGGCGCTGCCCGGCGATCGCCACGCCCAGGGCGCCGGTCGTCACGAATCCGGTGATCAGCAGGACGATCCCGGCGAGGGAGCCGGAGAGGAGGACGAGGAGGGAGCGGGCGGAGCCGACGCCGGGCGCCACGGCCGTACCCCGGTCGGCTCCGGTGAGGACCTGCAGACCGGTCCCGGCGACCGCCGCGCGCACCGCCGAGGCGACCTGGCCGGTGGCGCCGGGCCGGGTGCGGAGGCCTATGAGATCGACGGTGTGGGCACGCGCGGCGGCCGTCCGGGTGCCGGTGCGGGCCGCCAGCTCCGCCGCCCTGCCGTCCGTGAAGTAGACGCCCGCGTCCGGGGCGTGGACCAGGGCCGAGACGCAGTAGGCGGTGGCCGCGCGGCCGTTGGCGGTGACGCGGACCCGGTCGCCCACGGACAGGCCGGTCGTCGCGGCCACCGCCACCTCGGAGGGGGTCGACGGGGCCCGGCCCTCGACGCGGGCGCCGGCGAGCAGCTTCGTCGAGGACCAGCCGTGCCCGGCCGCCGCCGGGTCCTGGCCGTCGGCGGCCGGGAGCAGGCGGCCCCGCGCGTCCGTCGTGGCGGCGGGGAAACCGAGGTCGCCGACGGCGAGGGCGACGCCGGGCAGCTTCGCCAGGCGGGCGGTGAGGGCGGCCGGGACGGTGGCCCGTTCGGGGAGCGCGATCGGCAGGTCGCCGGAGACGTGGTACTCCTGGTCGGCGGCGACCACGACGTCCGCGCCGCCGAGGCGGCCCGGGGGCAGCTGGGAGCGGAGCCCGGACTCGGCCAGCACCCCGGTGGCGGTGACCAGGGCGGCGGCGCCCAGGACCGCGCAGGCCACCGCGAGCAGCGAGGCGATCCGGTGCGCGGCCATCCGCAGGGCGAAGCGGACCATGGTCAGTGCTCTCCCAACGCGGCGAGCCGGACGGCCAGATGGCCCGCCGTCGGGTGGTCCATGGCCGCCACGACCCGGCCGTCGGCCATCACCAGCGCGGTGTGCGCGCGGGCCGCGGCGGCCGGGTCGTGGGTGACCATCACGACCGTCTGGCCGAGGTCGTCGACGAGGGTCCGCAGCAGGTCGAGGACCTGGTGGGCGCTGCGCAGGTCGAGCGCGCCGGTCGGCTCGTCGGCGAAGACCACCGCCGGGTGGGCGGCCAACGCCCGTACCAGGGCGGCGCGTTGCTGCTGGCCGCCGGAGAGCTCGGCGGGGCGGTGGTGCAGGCGGTCGGCCAGCCCGACGCGTTCGACCAGGGTGCCGATCCAGTCCCGGTCGGGGCGGCGGCCGGCCAGCCGCAGCGGCAGCGTGATGTTGTCCTCGACGGAGAGGGACGGGATCAGGTTGTAGGCCTGGAAGACGAAACCGACCCGCTCCCGGCGCAGTTCGGTGCGCTTCGTCTCGTTCAGCCCGGCGATCTCCCGGCCGTCGATGCGGACGCTGCCCGAGGTCGGCGCGTCCAGGCCCGCCGCGCAGTGCATCAGCGTGCTCTTGCCGGAGCCGGAGGGGCCCATCACGGCGAGGAAGGTGCCGTGCTCCACGGTGAGCGACACGTCGTCCAGGGCCCGTACCCCGCCCGCGTACGTCTTGCCGACGCCCGCGAGCGCGATGGCCGGGGCCCGGCGGGCGGTGTCCGTCACGATCGCGCTCATCGGCGGCCGCGCAGCCGGCGCACGACCAGGGTGGCCGCGCTGAGCAGGGTCACCACGCCGCAGGTCACGTTGATCCAGGCATCGGCACCGCCGTACGAGGCCGCCAGGTTGGCGGCGGCGCTGAGGACGAGCAGGGACCAGAGGAGGGTGCGGGCGAGGTCCACGCCGTCGGCCGTGCCGCCCCGCTGGTCGGCGGGCGGTGTGCCGGTGAGGCGGTAGGGGTCGGGGTGGGCCACGGGGAACCTCCTGCTGGGGGCCGACGTCCTGGGTGGGGTACGGGCACCGACGCTACGGACGGTGCCCCCTCCCGGCCGATCCCGTGTGCCGCCGGATCGGAGGTACAGCAGGCTGTACTTTCCTGCGCTCCGGGGCCCGGTGAACTGCGGTACGCCCTAGGGTCGTCGGTGTCGAGAGGAGGGGGCCGCGGATGGCTGTCACCGGCACCCGGCCGGACCGCGCGGACGAGGGCGCGGACGCGGGCGGGGGCGAGCTCGGAGGCGAGTCCGGAGGCGAGTTCGGGCGAGAGGGCCTGAAGGTCGTCGCCGTGCGGACGGTGCGGGCCGCCGGCGGTGCGCTCGCGGAGCTCGTCGGCGGGCTCGGTACGGCCGCCCTGGCACTCGCCCTGCTCCTGCTGCTCGCGGTCGCCGCGGTGACCGCCCCGCTCGGCGCCGGAGTGCTTCTGGCGACCCCGCTGCTGCGCGCGCTGCACGCCCTGGCCCGCCGCGAACGCGCACGGCTCGGCCGGCGCGGTCCCGAGGTCCTCGCCCCGGAACCGGCCCCGCCGGCCCGGCTACGGCTCGCCCTCGGCGATCCCACCACCCGGCGGGAACTGCAGTGGCTGGCCCGGCACGGCACGGCACGGCCGGCCTGCTGCTGGGCCTGGCGGGCTTCCTGCTGCCGCTGTCCGCCGTACGGGACACGGCGTTCCCGCTGTACTGGCGGTTCATGCCGGGGGGCACGACCGCCACCTCCTTCGGCTACGGCGTCGCGCACTCCTGGGCGGACGCCTTCGCCGTCTGCGCGTTCGGCATCGGGTCGGTCGCCGTCATCCTGGGCCTGACCCCCGGCATGGCCCGGCTCCAGGCGGACCCAGGACGCCGGCTGCTCGCCGCCGGACCCGACCAGGACCTCTTCCTGCGGGTCGCGGAGCTCACCGCCACCCGGGCCGCCGCGCTCGACGCCCACGCCACCGAACTGCGGCGCATCGAGCGGGCGTTGCACGACGGCACGCAGAACCGGCTGGTCTCGGTCACCGTGCTGCTCGGCGCCGCCCGCCGTCAGGTGGCGCGGGATCCGTCCCGCGCCGACGAGATCCTGGAGCGCGCCCAGTCCGCCGCCGAGACGGCGCTGGCCGAACTGCGCACGGTCTCGCGGAGCATCCTGCCGCCGGTCCTGGACGACCGGGGGCTCGCGGGCGCGCTGTCCGGCCTCGCCGCCGACTGCCCGGTGCCCTGCCGGATCGACGTGGACGCGCCGGAACGCTGTGCCGCGTCGGTCGAGGCGACGGCCTACTTCGTCGTCGCCGAGGCCCTGACCAACGTCGCCAAGCACAGCGGCGCCCGGTCGGTCACCGTGACCGTCCGCGCCATGGGCGGGCGGCTGCGCCTGACCGTCGTCGACGACGGCCGGGGTGGCGCCGAGGAGGCCGACGGCTCCGGACTCACCGGCATCCGCCGCCGGATCGCCGCCCACGACGGCACCCTCCGCCTGGCCAGCCCGCCCGGCGGCCCGACAACCCTGGAAGTGGACCTGCCCAGTGGATCGTGAAGCACCGGCGCCCGGCGGCGCAGAAGTGGCCGACGGCGTCCACCCGTCCCTGCGGATCGTGATCGCCGAGGACGACCCCCTGCTCCGCGAGGGGCTCGCCCTGCTGCTGCGGGCCGAGTCGATGGACGTGGCCGCCACCGCGGGCACCGCCGAGGAGGCGCTGGACGCCGTCGAGGCGCACGCGCCGGACGTCGCCATCCTCGACGTCCGGATGCCGCCCACGCACACCGACGAAGGCATCCGCGCGGCCGTCGAGGCCAGGCGCCGCCACCCCGGTCTCTCCGTCCTCGTCCTGTCGGCGTACGTCGAGCAGAGCTTCGCCACCCAGCTGCTCACCGGCGGGGTGGGCGGGCTCGGCTATCTGCTGAAGGAACGGGTGGGCCGGGTCGAGGAGTTCCTGGACGCCCTGCACCGGGTGGCGTGCGGCGGCACCGCGATCGACCCCGAGGTCGTCGCCCAGCTCTTCACCCGGTCCCGTCAGGACAGCCGCTTGGAGAGGCTCAGCCCGCGCGAGCGCGACGTGCTGGCGCTGATGGCGGAGGGCCTCGGCAACTCCGCGATCGCCGAGCGGCTCGTCGTCACCGACGGCGCCGTCCACAAGCACATCCGGTCCATCTTCGCGAAGCTCGACCTGTCCCCGGCCGACCGGGTGGACCGCCGGGTGGCGGCGGTCCTGCACTACCTGGAGGACGCCCGGGGCAGATCCCGTTGAGCCCGGTCAGACGCGGACGCCGAACATGAACGGGCCGCCGATGGTGGACATCGACTCGTAGCGGACGACCGTGCCGGTGCGCGGGGCGTGCAGGATCTGGCCGTTGCCCGCGTACAGGCCCACGTGGTGCAGGTCGTTGAAGAAGAAGACCAGGTCGCCGACCTGGAGGTCGGACGTCGAGTAGATCTTGGTGCCGATCGTCGACTGGGACTCGGAGGTCCGGGGTATGGAGACGCCGGCCTGCGCGTAGGCCCAGGAGGTCAGGCCCGAGCAGTCGAAGGAGGACGGGCCGGTGGCGCCGTAGACGTACGGGGTGCCGAGCTTGGTCTTGGCGGCGGCGAAAGCGGCGGCCGCCCTGCCGGTGGCGGAGGTGTCGTTGCCGAGGTCCACCCGCTCGCCGGCGGAACGGCTCGCGCGGTCCTGCTCGGCGGCGAGGGCGGCCTTCTCGGCGGCGGTGAGGCTGTTGAGCAGCTTCTGCGCCTCGGCGAGCTTAGCCTGGACTTCCTTCTTCTTCTTGCCGAGTTCGGTGCGGGTGGCGGCCAGGTCCTTGAGCTTGCCGGTGGCCTCCGCCCGCTCCTGCGCCAGTTCGCGCTGCTTGGCCTGGATCTTCTTGAGCGTCTCGACCTGCTGGCCGCTCAGCTGGTCGAGGGTGGACGCCTTGTCCAGGTAGGAGTCCGGGTCGGAGGAGAGGAACAGCTGGAGGGACGGGTCGAGGCCGCCGCTGCGGTACTGGGCGGTGGCCATGGAGCCGATGCCGTCCCGCAGTTCGTTCAGTTCGTCCTGCCCGCGCGCGACGGAGTCCTGCAGCGCGGATATCTGCTTCTGGAGCTTCTCCTGCTTCTCCTTGGCCCCGTTGAACTTCTCGGTGGCCTGCTCGGCCTCCTCGTACAGCTTGTCGACCCGGGACTTCACCTCGGCCTTGCTCGGCTTCTCGCCGGGCGCGGCGTTGGCCGCCTGTGAACTGAGGGCCACGGCGGCAGCGGCGGCGGAGGTGAGCACGGTGACACGGGCACGGCCCGGCTGCTTGGCACGACGGTGGGACGCCACGGAGGCGAGCTCCTTCCGAGCAGAGGTTCGGGCAACAGACCCTAATGACTCTCTTATGGTCAGTTCAAATCTTCGCATGAAAATTCTTGGCCGGAACTGATCGGAGGTGACGGCCTCCTGACACCGCATCGAACGAAAGGGTCTGCTGATTGTAAAGAACCTTGACAGTCAATTGGTCTAGTCCAACTATGGGCGTCCATGAGACGCACTCGTGCCCTGCACGCCCTGCCCGCAACCGCCCTGTCCGCCGCGCTCGTTGCCCTCGGGGCAGGCGCCGCGCACGCAGCTCCGAACGCCACCGCGCACTCCGCTCCGCACTCCGCGAAGCCCATGCCCGCGCACGTCGCGGCCCCCTACTTCGAGGCCTGGACCGGAGAGAGCCCCGCCACGCTCGCCGCCGAGTCCGGCAACAAGTACCTCACCCTGGCCTTCCTCCAGACACCCGCCGCGGGCTCCTGCACCGCCGACTGGAACGGCGACGCCACCCAGCCCATCGCCCCGGCGACCTTCGGCACCGACATCGCCGCCCTCCAGGCCCGCGGCGGCAACGCCATCCCCTCCTTCGGCGGCTACAGCGCCGACACCACCGGCACCGAACTCGCCGACAGCTGCACCGACGTGGACGCCATCGCCGGCGTCTACGAGAAGCTCGTCACGACGTACGGCATCAGCCGTATCGACCTCGACATCGAGGCGGACTCCCTCGCCAACACGGCCGGAATCGACCGCCGCAACAAGGCGGTCGCCAAGGCCGAGCGCTGGGCCGAGCGCACCGGCCGTCCGCTCCAGTTCTCCTACACCCTGCCGACGACCACCAAGGGACTGGAGGACAACGCCCTGGCCGTCCTCCAGAACGCCGTCGCCAACCACGCGCGCGTGGACGTCGTCAACATCATGACCTTCGACTACTACGACGGCGCCGCCCACGACATGGCCGCCGACACCAAGACCGCCGCCGACGGCCTGCACGCCCAACTCCACGCCCTGTACCCGCACAAGAGCGCCAAGGGCCTGTGGGGCAGGATCGGCGTCACCGAGATGCCCGGCATCGACGACTTCGGCCCGGCGGAGACCTTCACCACCCAGAACGCCGCGACGGTCGAACGCTGGGCCGCCGCCCAGGGCGTCGACACCCTCTCCTTCTGGGCCCTCCAGCGCGACAACGGCGGCTGCGTCGGCACCGGCGGTGCCAACGCCTGCTCCGGAATAGCCCAGGACCCCTGGTACTTCAGCCACACCTTCGCCCGCTTCGGCGGCCCGCGCCGGTAGGCGCTTCGCCGGAATCGCCGCGATCTGCCGTGTGCCGTGATCCGTCTGCGGCGTGGTCGTGGCTGGTCGCGCCGCACGACCCGGTCGGCCCGGGCGTCCACACCCTGTGGACGCCCCGGCCGAATCGCGTACGGGGCACTACGGGTTGACGACCGTCCCGCCGAAGGTGACGTTCAGCTTGCCGGACGAGGCGAAGGACCAGCCGAGGGCGCCCGCGTAGGAGGAGCACCGGGAGCCGTCGGTGCCGGTACGGAACACCGAAGTGCCCTTGGCGAAGGAGAAGTTGCGCTCGGCGTTGTCGATGCCGACGTTGTTCGAGACGGTCATCGAAAAGGCCCCCTGAGAGGGGTATTTCGACAGTGATCGGAATAGGGGTTTCGGCTCCTCGGTTGTCCAGGTCATGGACGAGATCCCTCGCAAGATCGACCTCGGCGCCGTCGGCGTGTGGCGCCACGACAGGACGGAGCCCGGCCTGGCCGCCGAGCTGGAACGCCTCGGCTACGGCACGCTGTGGCTCGGCAACGTGACCGACCCGGAGCTGGCCGTGGCCGAGCAGCTGCTCGACGCCACCGGGACCCTGGTCGTCGCCACCGGCATCGTGAACATCTGGTCCAACCCGGCCGACCGGGTCGCCCGCGCGTACCGGCGCATCGCCGAACGCCACGCGGACCGCTTCCTGCTGGGCATCGGCGCCGGCCACCCGGAGGCGACGAAGGAGTTCGTACGGCCGTACCAGGCCCTCAACGACTACCTGGACGTCCTCGACGCTGGCGGCGTCCCGGTCGCCCGCCGGGCGCTGGCGGCCCTCGGCCCCCGCGTCCTGCGCCTGGCCGGCGACCGTACGGCGGCCGCGCACCCCTACCTCGTCACCCCCGAGCACACCCGCCGGGCCCGCGAGCTCCTCGGCGCCGGACCGCTCCTCGCTCCCGAACAGAAGGTGGTCCTGGAGACCGACCCCGCCGAGGCCCGCGCGATCGGCGACGCCACGCTCGGCTTCTACCTGGGCATGACCAACTACGTGGGCAACCTGCGCCGCCTGGGCTTCGACGACACCGACTTCGCGGACGGCGGCAGCGACCGTCTCTTCGACGCGCTGATCGTGCACGGCGACACGGCCCGGGTGGCGGCGGGCGTCCGGGCCCATCTGGAGGCCGGTGCCGACCACGTGGCGGTGCAGATGCTGCACGCCGACGGCACCGACCCGCTGCCGGCCTACGGGGCGCTGGCGAAGGCGTTGGGGCTGGGGGCGGCGGGCGAGTAGGCCCCGGCGGGGGTCGGGAGCTGCGGTTCAGAGGCTGGTGAGCAGGGCGTCCAGCGGTGCGGGTATGCGGTCCGGGTCCAGGGCCTCGACGAGGACCCGGCCGTAATGGATCTTGCGGCCCGATGTGGTGCCGAGGAAGCGGCGGAACTGCTGCTGTGCGGTGCGGCCCCGCTGGGCGGGCTGGTTCAGGAAGGTGCGCAGGGCGCGGTCGTCGCCCTCGGCGTGGGCCAGTTCGGCGACCCTGGGCGGGCCGAGGGCACGGACCAGCTCGTCCTCCAGGTCGGCCGCGCAGACGAAGACGCCGTGCTGTGCGGCGCCGGCCCGCTCCAGGCCGCGGATGTAGTAGGGGCGTTCGTGTTCGTCGCAGAGGCCTGCCAGGCGCAGGCCGAGGCCGGGCGGTCCGAGGAGGCGGGCGAAGCGGCCGACGTTCATCGCCCCGCCCATCGACAGCACACAGATCCCTTCGGCCGCCAGGTCCCGGCCGCGCCGGGCGGCCAGCGCGTCGACGGCCGCGAGATCGCTGGGCCCTTCGAGCAGCACGGCGACCCGGACGCCGAGCAGGTCGGCGAGTTCCCGCGCGGGCTCCTCGAGACCGCCGCCGGACCATGCGCGGACGGCTTCCCGGAAGGCGGCCATGTCCGGCGGACGTTCCGTGGCTGCGGCGTTCGAGGTGTCCGCCACCTCCGCCGCGCCTCCGGCGTCTTCTGTGTCCGCCGTCCCTCCCGTGTCCGCCGCGTCTCCGGCGTCTTCTGTGTCCGCCGTCCCTCCCGTGTCCGCCGCGTCTCCGGCGTCTTCTGTGTCCGCCGCCCCTCCCGTGTCCGCCGCGTCTCCGGCGTCTTCTGTGTCCGCCGTCCCTCCCGTGTCCGCCGCGCTTGCGGTGTCCTCTGCGTCCGCCGCGAATCCTGTGTTCGCCGCGTCCGGCGCGTCCGGCGTGTCCGTCATGGGACGAGTCTCCGCCCGGGTCCGGCGGTGGTGCTACGGAATATCCGGGGCGCCGCCGAACTCGGGGACGGCGGGCTCAGACGATACGGGCGCCGGTGCCGCCGACGTGGACGCGTGGGTCCCCCGAGCGCAGGGTCACCGTGAGTTCGCCGGGGCGGCCCAGGTCCTCGCCCTGGTGGAGGGTGAGGACGGCGTCCTCGGGGACCAGGCCGAGCTCACGGACGTACGCGCCGAACGCGGCGGCCGCGGCGCCGGTCGCCGGGTCCTCGACGACCCCGCCGACGGGGAACGGGTCACGGACGTGGAAGACGGTGGCCGACTCGCGCCACACCAACTGCACGGTGGTCAGGTCCAGCCGGTGCATCAGCGCTTCGAGGCGGGCGAAGTCGTACGCGAGGTCCGCGAGGCGGGCGCGGGTCGCCGCAGCGAGCACGAGATGGCGGGCGCCGGCGAACGCGATGCGGGGCGGGAAGGCCGGGTCGAGATCGGCGGCCGGCCAGTCGAGCGCGGCCAGCGCCTCCGCGAGGTCGGCGTCGGTGATCTCCTCGGTGTGCGGCTCGACGCTGGTGAGCGTGGCCCGGACCGCCCCGCCCTCGTCGGTCACCGCCACCGGCACGGTGCCCGCGCGAGTGGCGAACACCAGCTCCCCGGGGCCGGTCCGCTCGGCGAGCGCGACGGCGGTCGCGATGGTGGCGTGCCCGCAGAACGGCACCTCGGCCTTCGGGCTGAAGTAACGGATGGTGTAGGCCCGTCCGTCCTGGCCGCCGAGGCCCTCCGGGGGCGCGGTCAGGAACGCGGACTCCGAGTAGCCGAGTTCGGCGGCGATGGCGAGCATGCCGGCGTCGTCCAGACCGGTGGCGTCCAGCACGACGCCGGCGGGGTTGCCGCCCTCGGGCGAGCTGGAGAAGGCGGTGTAGCGCAGGATCTCGGGCCGGGGCGCGTTCGTCGTCATGGTCGCGGCAACGTGGGGCGGACCGACGGCTATTCCTGGCCGCGGAGATCGCCCGGGCGGTCCTGCCGGGGGTGGTGGCCCTGCGGAGGGTGCGTGGCGGTGATGCCGGCGAGGACGAGATCGATGCCGTCGAGGAACTGCTCGCGGTCGTCGTGCCCGCGCATCTGGTCCGCGACGGCCCGGGTGAACGGGTACTCGTCGGGGTCGAGTTCCGCCCACGCCGCCGACACGGTGTCGAGGAAGCGGGCGCGGTCCACGCCGGGCGCGACGGCACGGGCGCTCGCGCTGTTCACGGAGTTCTGGCCCGCGGCGCCGAGGACGTAGTGCACCAGCGCCGAGGTCACCGTGAACCAGCTGCTCTCGGGCACGTCGAGGGCGCGGACCTGTTGACCGATGCTCTCGAAGATCCGCGGCGTCACCGTCCCCCAGGGACTGCGGGAGAGCTGCGCGGCGAGCTGCGTCGCGAGCCACGGATGCCGCTCGATCGCGTCGAACAGGCCGAGCGCGACACCCCGGATCCCGTCCTGCGGCGAGGCCGGGACGCCGGACCCCTCCGACGGTGACCGCGGGGCCTCGGCGGCGGGCCCGACGGCCACGGCGGCGGTGACGACCGCGTCCGTGGCGGCGGCGAGCAGCTCGTCCTTGTTCGCCACGTGCCAGTAGATCGCCCCGGGCCCGGTGGCGAGGCGTTCGGTCAGTGCCCGGAACGTCAGCCCGCTCGTGCCGGCCGTGTCGAGCAGCTCGACGGCGGCCTCGACGATGCGCTCGCGGGAGAGCGCGTCTGTGCGCCGCTGTGACCGGCGTGTCCGCGTTGCCATGGCGCCATCTTGACATGGTTGGAGCGCCGTTCCACCATGGAACGGCGTTCCAGTATGGAATGCCGTTCCAGATCTTCCGGATCTTCCATGCCTTCCGGACCGCCGGCCGCGAGAGGCCGGCCCCGCCCTCCCCGAGGAGTCACCATGCGTACGCCCGTCACGATCGTCGGAGCCGGACTCGGCGGCCTCACGCTCGCCCGCGTCCTGCACCTCCACGGCATCCCGGCCACCGTCTACGAGGCGGAGGCCTCTCCGGCGGCACGCGCACAGGGCGGGATGCTCGACATCCACGAGCACAACGGCCAGCCGGCGCTCCGGGAGGCAGGCCTGTACGAGGAGTTCCGCGCCCTCGTCCTGGAGGGCCGCGAGGCGACCCGGGCTCTCGCCGCCGACGGCGCCGTTCTCTTCGAAGAGGCCGACGACGGCACCGGAGGCCGACCCGAGGTGCTGCGCGGCGAGCTGCGCCGGATCCTGCTCGCATCGCTTCCGGCCGGCACCGTCCGCTGGGACCACAAGGTCAGCGCCGTCCGCGCCCTGGGCGAGGGCCGCCACGAGGTGACGTTCGCCGACGGCACCGCCGTCGCCACGGACCTGCTGGTCGGCGCGGACGGCGCCTGGTCACGGGTACGGCCGCTGCTGTCCGGCGCCGTACCCCAGTACACCGGCACCGCGTTCGTCGAGACCTACCTGTTCGACGCCGACACCCGGCACCCGGCCGCCGCGAAGGCGGTCGGCGGCGGGGCGATGTTCGCGCTCGCGCCGGGGAAGGGGATCCAGGCCCACCGGGAGACCGGCGGGACCCTCCACACCTACGTGGCGCTGCGCAGGTCCCGTGAGTGGTTCGCCGACGCCGGCTTCACCGGGCCGGCCGGTCCCGGCGGTCCCGCCGACCCGGCCGGGGCCGCCGCGGCCGCCGGGCGGATCGCTGCGGAGTTCGACGGCTGGGCCCCCGAGCTCACCGCGCTGATCACCGACGCCGACACCGCGCCGGTTCTGCGTCCCCTGTACACCCTGCCCGACGAGCACCGGTGGGACCGGATGCCGGGAGTGACCCTGCTCGGCGACGCCGCCCACCTCATGATCCCGAACGGCGAGGGCGCCAACCTGGCGATGTACGACGGCGCCGAACTCGGCAAGGCTCTCGCGGCCCACCCCGACGACACCGAGGCCGCGCTGACCGCGTACGAGCAGGCCATGTTCCGCCGCAGCGCCGCGGAGGCCGCCGACGCGGCCGACCTCCACGAGCGCATGTTCGGCGACGACTCCCCGCACGGCCTGATCGCCATGTTCACCGGAGCCGGAGCCGGAGCCGGGCAGAGCGCGTGAGCGTCACGTCACGGCACGGCACGGCCGTCCCGTATCGGTTCTACGTGCCGATCCATGTGGCAGGAAGCGTGGTCGGGGCGGTGATCACAGTGGCCGCAGGCCTCGCGCCCGCCCGTCGCGCCCGGTGCGTCACGTCGTGCGGCGCAGCCCGGTGACGAGCAGGCCGACCAGGCGGCGGGCGTCGTAGCGCGGGTCGTTCTCGGCGCCGATGCAGAGGTTGCCGACGCCGCGCATCAGTTCGTAGGCCGTGAGGTGCGCGTGGATCTCGCCGGCCTCGGTCGCCGCGTCGAGGAGCCCGGTGCAGACGGGGACGAGGCGGTCCAGGAAGTAGCCGTGGAGGGCGTCGAAGCCCGCCTGGTCGGAGTGCAGGGCGGCGGCGAGGCCGTGCTTGGTGGCCAGGAAGTCCACGAAGAGGTCGATCCACTCGCGCAGCGCGTCGTAGGGGGTCGGGGCGGTGGCCAGCAGGGCCGGGCCGGCCTCGGCGCAGGCGTCCACCTGGTGCCGGTAGACCGCGATGATCAGGTCCGCGCGGGTCGGGAAGTGCCGGTAGATCGTCGCGGTGCCGACCCCTGCCCGGGCCGCGATGTCGCGCACCGGCGCCTCTACGCCGGACGCGACGAACGCCGCCGCGGCCGCCTCGAGCAACGTCAGCTCGTTGCGCCGGGCGTCCGCCCGCCGGGGCCGGACCGTCTGCTCCTCGTCCTTCATCGCGCGTCCTTCATCGGGTGCTCTCTCCGCCGTCACTCTATCGGGGCGTTGTCAAACGGGACAGTGTTCCGTATCGTCGAAGACATGAAACGGGACAGCGTCCCGCTTATGTGCTGTGAGTCATGCGTGTCGTGTGTCATGTGAGGAGAATCAGCCATGCAGTACCGCATCTTGGGCCGTACCGGTGTGCAGGTCAGCGCGCTCGGGCTCGGCGCGATGAACTTCGGGGCGATCGGGCGGACCACCCAGGAGGAGGCGACGGCGATCGTCGATGCCGCCCTGGACGCCGGGATCAACCTGATCGACACCGCCGACATGTACGGGCAGGGCGAGTCGGAGGAGATGGTCGGCAAGGCCATCGCCGGCCGCCGTGACGACATCGTGCTGGCCACGAAGGCCGGCATGCCGATGGGGGAGGAGCGCAATCACCAGGGCGGTTCACGGCGGTGGCTGGTCACCGAGCTGGAGAACAGCCTGCGGCGGCTCGGCGTCGACCACGTCGACCTCTACCAGATACACCGCTGGGACCCGGCCACGAGCGACGAGGAGACCCTCTCGGCGCTGACCGATCTGCAACGCGCCGGGAAGCTCCGCCACTTCGGCTCCTCGACCTACCCGGCGTACCGGATCGTGCAGGCCCAGTGGGCCGCCCGCGAACACCACCTGAGCCGGTACGTCACCGAACAGCCCAGCTACTCCCTCCTCCAGCGGGGCGTCGAGTCCCATGTCCTGCCCGTGACCGCGGAGTACGGGATGGGCGTGCTGGTGTGGAGCCCGCTCGCCTCCGGCTGGCTGTCCGGGGCCGTGCGCAGGGGCCGGGCCATCACCACCAGCCGCGCCACGCTGCTTCCCGACCGCTTCGACCTCACCCTGCCCGCCAACCAGGCCCGGCTCGACGCGGTGGAGCGGCTGGCGGCGGTCGCCGACGGGGCCGGGCTGACCCTGATCCAGCTCGCTCTCGGCTTCGTGACCGCGCACCCCGCGGTCACCAGCGCCCTCATAGGCCCCCGCACCCTGGACCACCTGCGCCCCCAGCTCGACGCGGCCGACACCGTGCTCTCCGCGGACGTCCTGGACGCGATCGACGAGATCGTCGCCCCCGGCACCGACCTGGCCGCACACGAGAAGTACGACACCCCGCCCGCCCTGCTCGACCCGGCCCTGCGCCGCCGCTGACGAGCTCAGTGGCAGGCCGCCCCGGTCCCGGCCCCGGTCACCCGCCTTGACCGAACCGCGCGATCGCCGTCCGGACCGCCTCGTGCAGCGCGGGACTGCCGGTGTGTCCCGCGTCGTCGATCACCTTCAGCTCCGCGTCCGGCCAGACCTTCGCCAGCTCCCACGCGGTCGTCAGCGGGCTGCCGATGTCCAGCCGTCCGTGGATCAGCACTCCCGGAATGCCGGCCAGCCGGTGGGCGTCCCGCAGCAGTTGGCCGTCCTCCAGCCAGGCGTCGTGGGCGAAGTAGTGCGCGCAGATGCGGACGAAGGCCATCAGGGCGTCGTCGGGCCGGTCGCTGTAGGCGCCCGGACTGCCCAGCGCCTCATGGGCGATGACGGCGTCCTCCCAGGTCACCCAGGCACGGGCCGCGCCGACCCGGACCGCGGCGTCCGGACTGTTCAGCAGCCTGTTGTAGGCGGCGACCAGGCTGCCCTCGCGGTCGGCGGGCGGGAGGTGGTCACGGAAGGCCTCCCAGGGGCCGGGGAGCAGACGGCCCACGCCGCGGTAGAGCCAGTCGGTCTCCTCGGGGCGGGTCATGGTGACGCCGGCGATGACGATCTCGGAGACCCGCTCCGGGTGACGTTCGGCGTAGGCGAGGATCAGCGTCGAGCCCCAGGAGCCGCCGTGGAGGAGCCAGCGTTCGACGCCGAGGTGCTCGCGCAGCCGCTCCATGTCGGCGATCAGGTGGTCGGTGGTGTTGTGGGCGAGGCTGACGGACGGGTCGGAGGCGTGCGGCTGGCTCTCGCCGGAGCCGCGCTGGTCGAAGAGGACGATCCGGTACACGCCGGGATCGAACAGCCGGCGGCTGTGCCGCCGCCCGCCACTGCCCGGTCCGCCGTGCACAGACAGGGCGGCCTTCCCCTCGGGGTTGCCGCTGGTCTCCCAGTAGACCCGCTGGCCGTCGCCCACGTCGAGAAGCCCGTGGGCGTACGGCTCGATGGGCGGGAACGCATCGGGCATGGTGATCTCCTCCAGGGCTGCTGGGAACAGCTCTATTCCATACCCGAGTTGACGGAGAGCATCGCGATGGCCCCGATTCAGCCGCGGTCTTCCACCCCACCCTGACGGGCTACCTGACGGGCTACGACGCGAGGCTCAACGAGGTCACGGGCTGAGCCGCCCCATCGCCACCGCTGTCGCCGCCGCGCCGACCTGAGTATCCGTACTCTGTTCGGCGCCCGGCCCGGCCGGAACGCTGGAGGCATGGGACTTCACAGGCCCGTTCTCCGGGCGATGGTGCCGGCGCTCGTCGTGGCCGGGGTGACGGTGGCGGCCTGGGCCGCCTGGCTGGGCTGGGACCAGGGATACGACGTGCGGGCCGACGGCTCGGTCAGCGGGCCGTACGGGGCGTGGCAGGTCGCCGGACTGGCGGTGACCCTGCTCGCGGCGGTGTGCTGCGCGGCGGCCCGGGGGCACAGTGCCGCCGCCGTGTTCGGTACGACCGCGGGACTGACCCTCGCCGCCTACGTCGACTGGTCGGACGACGCAAGCGGGCTGTTCATGGTCGGGGTGGCGCTGGTCATGGTGGGGGGTTTCGTCGCCTCCGCCGTGGTGTCCGCCGTGACCGACACGCTGCGGCGGGACGGGCCGCTCACCCGGTAGGTCACCCGGTGGGTCACGCGGGGAGGGGCTGTTCCGCCCAGATCGTCTTGCCGGTGGGGGTCTGGCGGCTGCCCCAGCGTTCCGAGATCTGGGCGACCAGGAGCAGGCCCCGGCCGCCCTCGTCGTAGACGCGGGCCCGGCGCAGGTGCGGGGCGGTGCTGCTGCCGTCGGAGACCTCGCAGATCAGGGCCGCGTCGCGGATCAGGCGCAGGGCTATCGGGCCGTCGCCGTAGCGGACCGCGTTCGTGACCAGTTCGCTGACGATCAGTTCGGTGGCGAAGGCCGCGTCCGTCAGGCCCCAGGCCTCCAGCTGTTCGCAGGCCATCTTGCGGGCCCCGGCGACGGCGGCCGGGTCCTGGGGGAGCCGCCAGGTGCGGACCTTTGCCGGGTCCAGGGCGGAGGTGCGGGCGAGGAGCAGGACGATGTCGTCGGCCGGGCGGTCGGTCAGGACCGTGCGCAGGACGTCGTCGCAGGTCTCCTCCAGGGGCGCGGCGGGGTCGGCCAGGGCCCGGCGCAGCAGGCCGAGGCCCACCTCGATGTCGTGGTCGGCGGTCTCCACCAGCCCGTCGGTGTAGAGGGCGAGCAGGCTGCCCTCCGCGAGTTCCACCTCGGCGGACTCGAAGGGCAGGCCGCCGAGGCCGAGCGGCGGACCGGCCGGGAGGTCGAGGAAGCGGACGTCGCCGCCGGGGGCGACCAGGGCCGGCGGCGGATGGCCGGCGCGGGCCATGGTGCAGCGGCGGGTCACCGGGTCGTACACGGCGTACAGGCACGTCGCGCCGACCTCGCCGGACGACGCCGTCTCCGCCCTGCCGGGCACCTCCGGGCCCTCCTCGCGGTCGAGCCGGATGACGAGGTCGTCCAGCTGGGTGAGGAGTTCGTCGGGGGCGAGGTCGACGTCCGCCAGCGTCCGGACCGCCGTGCGCAGGCGGCCCATCGTGGCCGAGGCGTGGATGCCGTGGCCGACGACGTCACCGACGACCAGGGCGACCCGGGCGCCGGAGAGCGGGATCACGTCGAACCAGTCGCCGCCGACGTCCGCGCCGGACCCGGTGGGCAGGTAGCGGTAGGCCACCTCGGTCGCCGCCAGGCCCGGCGGCCGGCCGGGCAGCAGGCTGCGCTGCAGGGCGAGGGCGGTGCGGCGCTCGCGGGTGTAGCGGCGGGCGTTGTCCACGCTCACCGCGGCCCTGGCGACGATCTCCTCCGCGAGCCGCTGGTCGTCCTCGGTGAACGACTCGGGCGTGCGGTGCCGCAGGAAGTGGACGAGGCCGAGGGTGACGCCGCGGGCCCGCAGCGGGACCATCAGCACCGAGTGGATCAGGTGCCGGGCGACGGTGTCGGCGCGGGCCTGGGAGGTCCTGAGCCACTCCTGCATGCCGGGGTCGCCGGGCCGGTGGCGGGTGCCGTGGCCGGCGAGCAGCGTCTGCATGGGGGGTGTGTTCACCGGGTAGCGGAGGGCGTCGCCGGGGTCGGCCACCGACTCCGGGCAGCCCGGCAGCACCGACCGCTGGGCCGTGCGGCGCATGGCGACCGGCTCGCCCGGACTGAGCGGCTCCGGTTCGTCGCCGAGGGCGACGGACTCCAGCAGGTCGACGGTGACGAAGTCCGCGAACCCGGCCACGGCCACGTCGGCCAGTTCCTCGGCGGTGCGGGTCACGTCCAGGGTGGTGCCGATGCGCATGCCGGCGTCGTTGAGGACGGCCAGGTGGCGGCGGGCCCAGTACTGCTCCGTGGTGTCGAAGACGACCGCGGACAGGCCCTGGACCGTGCTGTTCTCGTCCCTCAGCGGGGAGAAGTACATCGACCAGGAGTGCTCCCGGGTCTCGCCGGGCGCCTGGGCGTGCTGCTCGTGGAAGATCGTCCGCCCGGTGCGCAGGACCTGCCGCTGGAGGCGGTCGTACTCGTCGAAGGGGAAGCTGGGCTCGATCTCCGACAGGGTCAGGCCCCGCATCTCCGCCGCGGGCAGGCCCATGATCCGGGACATGGCGTCGTTGGCGGCGACGAACCGGGCCTCGCGGTCGTAGATCGCCACCGGCGTGGGCAGCTGGGCGAGCGTGAGGTCCCACAGGGTCGCCGCCCCGGGCTGGTCGCGTCCGGCCACGGTCGTCTGCGGGGCACCGGTCACCAGCCAGAGCGGTCTGTCGCCCGCGTCCGCGAGCGGGGTGCCCTGGAGGAGTACGACGATCCGGTCGCCGTTGCGGTGCAGCAGCGCCACCTCGGTGGACCACCGCTGCCCGTCGGCGAGGTGCCGGCGTGCCGACACCGGCAGGTCGGCGGCGAGCAGCCGGCGGGCGTCACGGCCGACGACCTCGGCGGGCTCGTACCCGAGCAGCAGCCGGGCACCCGCACTCCACACCAGGACCACCCCGTCGGCGTCGACGACGACCGCCAGGTCCTCCGGTACGCGACCCTCCATGGTGCCTCCGGCTGTCGGGGTACCCCTCCCAGGATCCCGCCGCCCCGTACCCCCTTCAACCGGCGGACGGCGCCTCGCGGTGTCCAGGCGAAGCCGTCACCCGCGGTCCTCGCGGTCCTCGCGCAGGGCCCGGTCGATCGCGGCCAGCGCGCCGGTCAGCCGTGTGTAGTCGTCGGCCGTCAGCGGCCCGACGAAGAACTCCTCCACGACCCGGGCGTGCACGGCGACCGCGCCCAGGAACGTCGTGCGCCCCTCGGCGGTCGGCTCCACCAGGGCCACCCGCCGGTCCCCGGGGGACGGCACCCGCCGGACCAGCCCGGCCTCCTCCATGCGGTCGATCAGGCGGGTGGTGCCGCTGCTGGTGAGCGTGAGGCCGTCCGCCAGCTGCCGCTGGGAGACCTCCTCACCGGACCGCCGGCAGAGCAGTATCAGCACTTCCAGCATGGTGTGGCTGATCCCGCACTCCCGGCGCAGCGCGCTGTCGATGCGCTGCTCCAGGCGGGTGGCGGACGTGATCAGCAGCCCGAAGTCCCGGACGAGCGGACTGTCGGCGGCACGGGCGGCGGCCTCGGCGTCGTGCTGGGGCGTGGAGTTCATCGCGACGACCTTACTGTGACCGCACTTACTGCTTCCTCAGTCGGCGACCAGATCATCGCTGACCAGATCACCGCTGACTAGCTGATTACTGATTAGTTGATTACTGACTAGAGGATTGCTGACTAGTCAGTTAAATCGTACGGTGAGGGTGTCGCGAGCGAGAGCGAGAGGAAGATCCGTGGATCTGCAGCACTGGCTCGGCCGAGCCACCGAAGCGATACAGGAGTGGGGCGACACCTTCGGCCCCTACCGGTCCCACCCGTCCCTGGACGTCGCCGACGACCGCTTCGCGCCGGTCTTCGCGGAGTTCACGGACCGGCTGAAGGACAACTACCCCTTCTTCCACCCGCACTACGCGGGCCAGATGCTCAAGCCCCCGCACCCCGCCGCGGTGGTCGGCCACCTCACCGCGATGCTGATCAACCCCAACAACCACGCCCTGGACGGCGGCCCGGCCACCGCGGCGATGGAACGCGAGGCGGTCGCCCAGCTCGCCGCGATGTTCGGGTACGAAGCACACCTCGGCCACCTCACCACCAGCGGCACCATCGCCAACCTCGAAGCCCTCTTCGTCGCCCGCGAACTCCACCCCGGCCGGGGCATCGCGCACAGCGCCGACGCCCACTACACCCACGGCCGCATGTGCCACGTCCTGGACATGACGAGCCACCCTGTCCGCACCGACGTCCGGGGGCGGATGGACCTCGACGCGCTGGCGGACGTACTGGAGACCGGTGACGTCGGCACCGTCGTCGTCACCACCGGCACCACCGGGCTCGGCGCTGTCGACCCCGTCCACGAGATCCTGCCGCTCGCCGAGCGGCACGGCGTCCGCGTCCACGTCGACGCGGCCTACGGCGGCTTCTTCACGCTCCTCGCCGGCGCCGACGGCCCCGAGGGGCTGCCGCCCGAGCCCTGGCGGGCCCTCGCACGGGCCGACTCGATCGTCGTCGACCCGCACAAGCACGGACTCCAGCCGTACGGCTGCGGAGCCGTCCTCTTCCGCGACCCCGAGGTCGGCCGCTTCTACCTGCACGACTCGCCGTACACCTACTTCACCTCCGACGAGCTCCACCTGGGCGAGATCAGCCTGGAGTGCTCCCGCGCCGGTGCGGCCGCTGCCGCCCTGTGGCTCACCTTCCGGCTCCTGCCGCCCACGCCCGACGGCCTCGGCAAGGTGCTGGCGGCCGGGCGCCGGGCCGCCCTGCGCTGGGCGGACCTGATCGAGGCGTCGGACGTCCTGGAGCTCTACCAGCACCCCCAGCTGGACATCGTCACCTACTTCCCGGCCACCGACCCGGCCGCCCTCACCGCGATCGACGCCGCCTCCGCCCGCGTCCTGGCCGACGGGATGGCCGCCCCCGAGCCGGTCTTCCTCAGCACCCTCAAGGCCGACCGCGCCGCCTTCGCCGCCCGCCACCCCAAGGTCACGACGGACGCGGACGGCGCCCGGATCCTGCGCAGCGTCCTGATGAAGCCGGAGTCGGAGGACCACGTCGAGGACCTGCACGAGCGGGTGGAGCGGCTGGTCGAGCACCCGGTAGGGCGGCAGGAGTCCGCCCGCTAGTCCGGCTGCAGTCCGCCCGCTAGTCCGGCCGCGGCTCTCCGGTACGCGGTTTTCTGTCATGCCGACGGCGCCGACCGGCCTTCCCCTTGCACGCGCCGTCGCCACCTCCGGCGTGCCCTTCCAGCTCCTCGTCACCTACGACGAACGGGGCGAGGGCACGGCCCGCCGAGTCCGCCACGGCCTGGGCCGGCCCCGGCGGCCACGGCGCCTACAGGGACGTGCTGCACGACGTCTTCACGGCCCACCCCCGCTGACGGGGCCGGTCAGCCGCCGGCTGCCACCTGCTCGGTGAACCCGAGTTCGCGCAGCGCCGTGCGCAGCCGCGCCGCGGCGTCGTCGAGGGCGGCCTCGTCCGTCTCCGGCTTGGCCCGGGAGAAGTCGAGCTCGGCCATGCCCCAGGCGGGCGCGACGTGGATGTGCAGATGCGGCACCTCGAAGCCCGCGATGACCAGACCGGCCCGGGGCGCGTCCCAGGCGCGCCGCACCCCGCGGCCGATCGCCTGGGCCACGCCGACGCAGCGGGCGAGCAGTTCGCCGTCCGTGTCGGTCCACTGGTCCACCTCCCGCCGGGGCACCACCAGGGTGTGCCCCGGGGTCAGCGGGGCGATGCTGAGGAACGCGGCGACCTCGGCGTCCTGCCAGACGAACCGGGCGGGCAGTTCTCCGGCGAGGATCCGGGAAAAGAGCGTCGGCATGCGGCGAGTATCCCCCGCGTCCCGAGCGGCCGTCAGCGGATCCCGGTTCACGCGTGCGGGGGCCCGGTCCGCAGCAGGAGCACGGCGAGGTCGTCGGTGTGGCCGCCGGCCGGCCAGGCCTGCTGGACGAGGCCGTCGATGAGGCGCTCCAGGTCGTCGGCGTCGGCGTGCGCGAGGTACTCGGCGAGGTCGGCGGTGGCGTGTCCGACGTCGGTGCCGGGGCGTTCGACGAGGCCGTCGGTCTAGAGGGCGAGGACCGCGCCCGCCGGGAGCGCGCCGCGGGTGACGGGGTAGCGGGCGCAGGCGTCGACGCCCAGCGGCGGCCCGGGGTCGAGGCAGAGGGGGTGGGCCCGGCCGGCCGCCGGACGCAGCAGCGGCGGCACGTGGCCGGCGCCGGCCAGGGTCAGCTCCTGGCGGGCCAGGTCGAGGTGGACGTAGAGGCAGGTCACCAGGAGGTCGGGGGTCAGGTCGGCGAGCAGCCGGTTGGTGCGGGCGATGACCTGGTCCGGGGCGGCGCCGGCGGTGGCGTGCGCGTGGATGGCGGTACGGACCTGGCCCATCAGGGCGGCCGCCGCCATGCTGTGGCCCTCCACGTCGCCGATGACGGCGGCCGCGCAGGTGTCGTCCAGGCGCAGCAGGTCGTAGAAGTCGCCGCCGACGTCGACGCCGTGCCCGGCCGGCAGGTAGCGGGCGGCGACGTCGAGGCCGGGCAGGGCGGGGAGGCTGCGCGGCAGGAGCGCCTGCTGGAGCTGGTGCACGAGGTGGTGCTGGGTGTCGTAGAGGCGGGCCCGGTCCAGGGCCTGGGCGAGCAGACCGGACAGCGGGGTGAGGACGGCGCGTTCATCGGCGGTGAAGACGTGAGGGCGTTCGTAGGAGAGGATGCAGCAGCCGACGGGGCGTCCCGAGATGATCAGGGGCAGGAAGGCCCACGCCTGTTTCCCGCTGATCCGGGGGGCCCGGGGGTAGCTGTGGGCCAGCTCGGCCGGGCTGCCGAAGAAGGCGGGGACTCCGCCGGCCAGGACCTGGCCGGCCGGGGTGAGGCCGGTGTCGAGGGGGAGGGCGTCGAGGCGCTCGACGGCTGCGGCGGGGTAGCCGTGCTGCCCGGCGATCTGCAGGCGGCCCGCCTCGGCGATGCTGAGCACGAGTCCCTGGGCGCCGAACGCCGGCAGGATCTGGTCCGCGATCAGCGCGACCAGGTCCCGGGTGGTCACCGTCTCGGTGAGGGCGGCCGCCAGGTGGACCAGCTGGTAGAGGCGTCCGGGTGTGCTCGGAGCAGGCTCCGCGCGCCCGCTCGCCACGGGCGCCGTCTCCTCCTCGCCCGCGGTGATGCGCACGCTGATGCCGCTGGCGTCCGGGTGGAGGTGGAAGGTCAGCCACTGGTCCGGCGGGCGGAGCGCGCTGAAGGACACCGGCGCCCGGCTGACGACCGCCAGCCGGTACCGCTCCTCGTACCTGAGGTCGTCCAGCCACGGCAGGGACTGCCAGGGCCGCGTGCCCAGCAGCCGGTCGGCGTCCCGGCCGAGCAGCCGGGCGGCCGGGGCGGACATGAAGGTGATCCTGCCCTCCAGGTCCAGGGCGAGCGCGCCCTCCGGGATCCGGTCGAGGTAGTCGACGGCGGCCAGCGCGGTCTGGGCGGGATGGCGCAGGGAGTCCACGGGTACGACGCGCGGCCGGTCCGGGAGGGCGGGCGGCACCGGCGAGTCGTCCAGAAGCCGGGCCAGCCTGCGGGCGCTCGCGGTGATGTGGTGCCGTTCGCGGGTGGTGGCCCCGGGCGGGTGGTCGGCGGGCCACATCAGCACGACCCCGCCCCAGCGGCGCACCCCGCGCAGCGGGGCCGCGGCGAGCGCGAAGGGGTACGGCAGGACGGTCGCCGCCCGCGGATAGCGGCGCGCCATCTCGTCCTGGGAGCCGACCCAGACCAGGTGGTCCTCCTTGATCGCGTCGGCCACCGGGACGGGGGCGGTCAGCGGCAGCCGCTGCCAGGGCGCGGTGAAGTCGACGGGCAGTCCGCACAGCGCCACCAGGCGCAGCAGCGCGGCCGGCTCCTCGAGGAGATACACGCCGCCGATCGCCGCCCCCGTCCTGCGCACCATGTCGGCCAGCGCCACACCCAGGGCGTCGTCGACCGAGAGGTCACCCGTGGGCCGGGCACGGAGCCGCATGACGTTCGTCCTCCGGTCGTGTGCGGTGGGCGGCGGACGCCGCAACGGAGCCTCTGCCGGGCCCGCTACGCGGCGTATACCACTCATTCGCGACAATATGCGCATACTTTTGCGCGGCAACAGCGGCTCGGGCCACTGTCCGGCCAGCGCGGGCGATCCCCGGTAGCGCCTCTCCCCGGCATGTCGGTTCCATGCCAAGCTGGGTGGGCCGCGAGTGGCAGGGGGAGCGGACGTGAGCGCAGGGCGCCGGAGAGCGGTTTTACTCCTCGTGACGTTGACGACGTTCGGCACGGCGCTGGCCATGTCGTACGCGCTGACCGGGTTGTGGACGGCCCACGACTCCGCCGACCGGTGGGCGATCGCCATCGCCTTCGCCGTCGCGGCGTCCGGGGCGGTGGACAAGGCGGTGTCACCCTGGGCCGACCAGGCCGTCCCGTCCGCGGAGCCGTCAGGCGCCCTGGCCGGGGACCCGGCGGGAGACCCCTCCGGCCCTCCCCCGTCCACGGACCCGCCCGGAAGCCCGGACGGGGACCCCGGGGCAGACCCTTCCGGCCCCCCGGCGCCCGGCCCCCCACCGCCCGGGGACCCGTCGGGTGGCCTGGGTGGCCCGTCGGCCGGCCCGTCCGACAGGCGGTCCGGCAGCCCGTCCGGCAGCCCGGACGGGCATCCTCGCGGCCGTACGCCGGAGAATCCTCCCGGCCGTACGCCGGAGAATCCTCCCGGCCGTACGCCGGAGAACCCTTCCGGCCGTACGCCGGAGCCGTCCGGTCCCGCCCGTCGGGCACGGGCACGGACACGGGCCCGGGACCGTGTCACCACCGCCGTTGTGGCCGCGGCCGTCACGGCCACGGCGAGCGGGATCGTCTACGAGGCCGTGGCCCCGGACCAGGGCCACGCCGACACGGCGTCCTCGGCCTCGGCGGGCTACACGCGGGTGTACGCCCACCGGAGGATGTTCCTGAAGGACTACCACTACTACTTCGACCTGCGCGCAGGCAGGTCCAGCCCCACGGAGACCGAGTGGAGCGTCAGCACCGACGCCGGCGGCGGCGACGGATACGGCGCCTTCGAGATCCAGCCGCTCACCGACGCGTACGTCGTGGCCGGCAGGGCGGCACCGACCGCCGCGCAGTGCGCCGCCAAGGCCGTCCACCACCCCGCCGAGGACCGCCTCTCCTTCCGTGACGCCCCGCCCGGCCGCACCTTCTGCCTGCGCGACACGACGAACGGCGACATCGCGGTGGTCTCGGTCCTCGACGCCGACCACGGCAACTACTCGACGACGGACACAGTCACCTACTACCGGCACCGCGGTCGAGCCCTCGCCGACCGCCCGGACTAGGATCCGGCCCATGGCCCCGACGATGACCGACGTCGACCGGTTCGAGACGGCCCGGCCGCGCCTGGCGGCCATCGCCTACCGTCTCCTCGGTTCCGCGAGCGAGGCCGAGGACGCCGTGCAGGAGACGTATCTGCGCTGGCAGGCCGCCGACACCGCCCGCATCGAGGTCCCCGAGGCCTGGCTGACGAAGGTGCTCACCAACCTCTGCCTCAACCAGCTCACCTCGGCCCGCGCCCGGCGCGAGACCTACGTGGGCCAGTGGCTCCCCGAGCCGCTGCTCGCCGGCGACCCGATGCTCGGCCCCGCCGACACCGCGGAACGGCGGGAGTCGGTGTCGTACGCGGTCCTCGTCCTGCTGGAGCGCCTCACCCCGGCCGAACGCGCGGTGTACGTGCTGCGGGAGGCCTTCGACTACCCGCACCGGGAGATCGCCGCGCTCCTCGACCTCACCGAGGCCGCCAGCCAGCAGATCCTGCACCGGGCCAGGAAGCACGTCGCGGACGGCCGGACCCGCACCGAGGTCGACGAGGCCGCCGCCCGGCGGATCATCGAGGAGTTCCTCGCGGCCGCGACCAGCGGCCGGACCGAGCCGCTCGTCCGGCTGCTCACCCAGGACGTCGTCGCGGTCGGCGACGGCGGCGGGAAGGTCCCGGCGCGGGCCAAGGCGTTCGAGGGCGCCCTCGCGGTCGCGACGTTCATGCGGGGCCTGTTCAAACCGGGCACAGCCCAACGCGCCCTGGCCGGCGGCTCCATCGAACTGCACGCCACGACCGCCAACGGCGGCCCCGCGCTGGTGGCGGTCGTCGACGGCCGGGTCTTCGGCGTGATGTGCCTGGAGATCACCACCGAGGGCATCGCCGCGCTCCGCAACCAGGTCAACCCCGACAAGCTGGAGCGCGCGACCAGCCGGTGGGCGGCGACCGACCACGGCGAACCCCTGCTCCGTCTCTTCTGACGCGCCGCCGCCGTCGATGTGAGCCGCTTCACACCGCACTCCTGTCAGGAAACGGCGGGCCGCCCGGTTCAGAGGGCGACCCGCACAAGAACTGGATGACAGGAGCACGGACATGCAGCACCGCATCGTCGTCCTCGGCGCCGGATACGCCGGAGCCGTCGCCGCCGGCCGCCTCGCCCGGCGGCTGCGCCCCGAAGACGTCGCCATCACCCTCGTCAACGCCGAACCCGACTTCGTCGAGCGCGTCCGCATGCATCAGCTCGCGACCGGCCAGGAGCTGCGGCCCCGGCCCTTCGCCGAGATGTTCGCGGGGACCGGCGTGCGGCTGAAGCTCGCGAGGGTCACCGCGGTGGACGTCGACCGGAAGACGGTCACGACGGTCCCCACCGCCGAGGACGGCGTACCGGAGCCGGAGGAACTGGAGTACGACACCCTCGTGTACGCCCTCGGCAGCGCCTGGAACGACCAGGGCGTCCCCGGCGTCGCCGAGCACGCCGACCAGATCGCGAGCCGCCCCGGAGCGCTCCGGCTGCGCGAGCGCCTCGCCGCCCTGCCGGCCGGACGGCAGGTGCTCGTGGTCGGCGGCGGACTCACCGGTCTGGAGGCCGTCACCGAGATCGCCGAGGCCCGCCCGGACCTCGACGTCGCCCTCGCCGCCCGCGGCGCCCTCGGCGACTGGCTCTCGCCGAAGGGGCGCCGGCACCTGCGGAAGGTCGTCGACGGGCTCGGCGTCACCGTGTACGAGCACACCGCCGTCACCGCCGTGGCACCCGACCACGTGACCACGGCCGAGGGCGCGGTCGTCCCGGCCGCCGTCACCCTGTGGACCACCGGCTTCGCCGTCCACCCGCTCTCCCGGGCCACCGCCCTGGAGGTCACCGACGCCGGCCGGATCGTCGTCGACCGGACCATGCGCTCGGTCTCGCACCCGGACGTGTACGCCATCGGCGACGCGGCCCAGGCGACGGGCCCGGCCGGCAACCCGCTCCGCATGTCCTGCGCCTCGGGCCTCCCGATGGCCTGGCAGGCCGCCGACGCCATCGCGGCCCGCCTGACCGGCGGGAAGCTCCCGAACACCCCGCTTCGCTACTTCAACCAGTGCGTCTCGCTGGGCCGCGGGCAGGGCCTGATCCAGTACGTCACGGCCGACGACCGCGCCGTACGGGCGGCCCTGACAGGCCGGACCGCCGCCCTCTACAAGGAACTGATCTGCAAGGGCGCGGCCTGGGCGGTGGCCCACCCGATGCTCGGCCTCCCGTCCCGACGCCGCCGCGTCGTACCGGATCCGGCCCGGACGGACAGCCCCCTCCCGACCACGACACCCGCCTGACCGCACCCCGCCACCGGTCCCGTCGGCAGGGCCTCCCGTCAGCCCTTCGGCCCTGCCGACTGCACCGCGGTGGACCTGCGCGCGGAGTGGGAGGGACCCACCTTGCCGGAACAGCGGGCGTACGTGGAGCAGCCGCTCACAGCGGTGCTGGTCAGCCCGGCAATCGGCCGCCGCAAGCCAGTCGGACGAGGTTGACCCCGCTCTTGCGGACGGAGGACGACGCCTAGCTCGGGTTAGTCCTCCAGTACGCAATGATCCCGCAAAGATCATTGACGCCAGGCCGCGGTCACTGTGCCATCGAGACGATGAGGAGGAGATGTTGAACACCACTATTCGCCACGGCGCCGTTCTCGCCGCCACGGCCGGCGTCATCAGCGCGCTCGCCGCCCACGGTGCCGCGGCTGCCGCTCGGCCCGAGGACACCGCCACCAGGTACGACTGCCGGTACGGAGCGGTGTCGGTCTCGGACGCGGCCGGATCGGTTACACCCACCGCACACAAGCCCGGCGTTACGCTCTACGCCACGCTCCGGCTCCACAACACCGAGAACACAGCGCTCACCAAGGCCTCATATGTCTTCGCCATCGGCAACCTCATGAAGAACCGGGGCCCCGCGCCCCATGTTCAGTGGCGCGTCGGCAAGGGCTCTTGGCACACGA
Organism: Streptomyces sp. NPDC001714; assembly: GCF_042892755.1. Taxonomy (NCBI): domain Bacteria; kingdom Bacillati; phylum Actinomycetota; class Actinomycetes; order Kitasatosporales; family Streptomycetaceae; genus Streptomyces; species Streptomyces sp. NPDC001714. Next base: position 141,757 of record NZ_JBIAUL010000003.1, on the reverse strand, counting down.
TGGCGCTGCACTGGAACAGCAAGACCAACGGCACGCTGCCCCTGTGGAACTCCCAGGCTTTGGCCGTGGGCACGATCCCCTCGCGCTCCACCGTCACCACGAAGATCTCCGTGTCCTTCCCCAAGAAGTCCATCAAGGCTGCCTACTACGACTCCCTCGACGTGCACAGCGGCGCTTGCGGCAAAACCCGCCTGGACTGGTACACCGGCAACGGCTTCGAATACTGGCCGTGGAAGGGAACCCCGGGCAAGCCCGCCTAGGCCTCCGGCGAGGACGGAGTAGGACCCAGGCGGCGGGCAGTGACGTCCAGCCGAAGCGTGACGTTCACCCGCCGCCACTTCCGCTCGGACCAGCGGGGCGCATTGCGCGCGTGCGCCCGTGCCCAATCTCGTAACTCTTGATTCGGGTCGTTCACCAGCGGCACCCCCGTCGGCGATACGCGCCTCAGCAAGCGCAGTCTCCCGGTCGAGGATGATGTCGGAGGCGACGCCAGCCGCTATCAGCGCAGCGCCCGGGGTGTGGCCGGAGCCGACGTAGCGCTATTGCCGTTCAGTGGTCACATCGGGCACTTCGAGATGGCCCATGTGGTGGACGCGTTCGGCGCGGAGCGCCGCGTACGGCATGGACGTGGACGGCAGCGCGTTTTTGGTATGCGGCGATGCGGGCGAAGGACAGCCGGCCGTGATCGGCAAAGCGCGACTGCACGAGGCCGACCGAGGTGGCGAGGCGCGGGCGGACGTCGATGACGAACCTGTCCCACAGCTTGGAGGTGTGCGCATGCCACAGCACGTGGCCGGTGTGGTCGTAGCAGTCGACGCACAGCGGTTGGCACCGCAGCTCAACTTGAGGGCCGGCACCGGCGGGCATGCCCTCAATACGTGGCCCCCGGCCGTAGCCTGCGGCTTTTCAGACCCGACACGACTGGGCCCCTTCCCTTGACGAGGAAGAGGCCCTGCTGCTGCATGCGCTCCATCCTCGACCGAGGACGGCTCATACCCACTCACACCTCGAGGCGATCCGTGAGGCGCCTCCAGAGCTTCGCAGCGGTGTACGAGGGGGAAGCCGACAAATGGCGCAGTCGGAGGACCCACGGTCTATGTCAACGTGCGCCCGGTCGGTGATGAAGACTAGATGGCCTCTGATCTAGGCGTTCTTTGGTTCGGCCTGCTGAACCACCTCGAAGGACCACAGAGTCGAACCCGACGCCGCCGGCTTCGGCTTCTCGGCGCCCTCCTCACCGCTGCCCTGGTGCGCGGCCTGCATGGGCCCCTCCATCCACGCCTGGAACGACTCCTCGTCCCGCCACCGCGTGTAGACGAGGTAGCTGTCAGTTCCTTCGACCGGACGGAGAAGCTCGAACCACTCGAACCCGTCGGAGCTCTCCACGGCATGGGCGCGATGGGCGAACCGCTTCTCCAGCGTCTCCCGCTGATCGGCAGGCACGGTCAGTACGTTGATTTTTACTACGCTAGGCACATGACACCTCTCGTCAAACGGGGCACCGACTGGACCCCTAATCTGGACCATGTGCGCGCAGTGTCCTACATCCGACAGTCAAGGAAGCGTGAGGACGACTCCGCGTCGTCCCCCGAAGCACAGCGGACCAAGTGCGAGGCGCTGATCACGGCCAAAGGCTGGGACAACGCGGGCCACTTCGCCGACGTCGGTAAATCCGGCTGGGACCCCAAGGTCGTCCGGCCGGAGTTCGAGGAGATGATGTCCGCCGTTCGCGCCGGGCACGTAGACGCCGTGGTCGTGTTCTCGCTGTCCCGCCTCACTCGACAGGGTGCTCTTGAGGCCATGCTGATCAATGAGGAGCTAGCCAAACACGGCGTGCTGCTTGTCAGCGTCGAAGAACCCTACCTGGACACGTCCACCCCCATGGGCGTTGCGATCTTCGGCCTTATCGCTGCGCTGGCCCAGCAAGAGTCCGACATGAAGTCGGCGTACATCACGGCGACGAAAGAGACGCTGAGGGCAGCGGGTAGCCACGTGTCCGGCATGGCCCCGTACGGCTTCCAGTCGACGCGTGAGCCGCGCGGGGAACTGGTGGTGGTCAGGCTGGTCCCCGATCCCGCTGAGGCCCCGTACGTGCGCGACATGGTGTCCTGGGCACTGGGCGGTATGACCGCATCGGCCATGGCTCGCAAGCTGAACACTGAGGGCGTACCGACCAAAGCAGCGGACATGTCAGCGCGTGTGACCGCACGCCGGGCCCGAGGCGTAAGCCAGCCGCTGGAGCGTACGACGTGGGTGTCGTCCACTGTGCTCCGCATCCTCCGTGACCCGCGCCTTGCTGGCTACGCCGCCGAACGGCAGGGGACCAAGCGCGCCATCCTGCGCGACGGCTCAGGGGCCCCGCTGGCTGCGCATGAGCCGATCATTCCGCCGGATGACTGGTGGCGCCTTCAAGACGTACTCGACGGCCGTGCGCCCCAGGTGGTCCGCCAGGGTGGGCGCTCCGTGCCGTCTCTGCTGGGTGGCGCCGGGATGCTCTTCTGTGGCGTCTGCGGGTCATCCATGGTGACCGACCGGAGGAACGGCAAGCAGCTCTATCGCTGCAACCGGGCCCAGTCCGGCGCCGTACCGGGACACGGTGGTCTGGCCATCAACATGGACGCCGCTGACGACGTGGTGGCCCGTACCGTGTGGTCCCGCCTGACAGCGCTGGACCCCGAAGATCCCGAAGATCTCGAATGGCTCGCCGAGGCCGCACGCCGGTTTGCAGCGCAAGCGGACACGGGCGAGCGACAGGCTGAACTAGTAGCCGCGCGCGCCGAGTTGGAGCACGTACGGGAAGCGCTCCGCACGCTGTATGTCGACCGGCAGGCAGGCTTGTACGCGGGTGCCGTCGGTGACCAGATGTTCCGTGAGTCCGTGGAGCGGTTGACAGCGCACGAGGCACGAACGGCCGGACGCGTGGAAGAACTGGGGACCGCCGAGGCTGGCACGGTGGCGATCCCCTCGGAATGGACGGGCCCGGAGGGTGATCCGCTGGGGCCGGAGTCGACGTGGGGCAGCTGGGGCCTGGAGGACCGGCGTAGTTTCTTGGCGTTCTTCGTCGACCGCATCTCCATCGCCAAGTCCATCGGCCGTGGCCGGAACGCGAACACGGAGGATCGGGTGACTGTGCACTGGGCAGAGGCTCCAAGCAGCTAGGCGCCTGAGCGCCGTTCACGGCCCGTTGCTGGAATCCTCCGGTGGCGGGCCGTGGGCGTTCTTCCGGGCATTGTGGCCCTGTGGATGGTGCCGGCCGGTGACGAATGACGATGGTGACACCGTTCCCGGTTTGCCCTACAGCGGTAGATGTTTATATTGGTCTCTCCTTTCACCTATTCCGCTCTTGACCTGGAGTTTTGTGGGTCTATGGAGTCACCTAACGGTTGACCCTTGGTCCACCTCCGGTCACCTGTGGGTCCTCCGCCGCTTCGCGATCTTGGGGACAGCGGGAAGGTAACGCTCGGACACACCTACAGAGAGTCGGATCTTGAGGAAGTACATAGACGACGTGACCGCCCGTCGCGCGCTGGAGACTGCCGCCCAGCATGCCGACAAGGCTCGTGACCCACTGCCGTTCGTGTGGACGGGGGCAAGTTGGGCGACGCCCGGCGGGGAGTGGCGGGATCTTCCGCTGATTCGCAAGGGTGTGGGGGACTGGCTGGCGGACGTAGTCGCCGGGCTGCGCTGGCACTACGCCCCTGCCATTGAGGCCGGAGAACGGCGCGCAGAATTGGAGCGTCAGGCAGACACCGTCGACACCAGTGCGCTGCTCACCGAAGCGGGAGCACGGGCGCTCCTGCACCAGGAAGCCGCGTCTCTGCGCCAAGCTGCTGCTGCCATCACCACTCCGCCGGCTCCGTTCGCGCTGGAAACCCTGCAATCGCTCGACACCGTGGCGTCCGAGATGCTGTCGGCGCCCGACGGCCGCGCGACCCACCTCCTGTCGCTGGCTTCACAGTTCGACGCCTTCCGGGCTCCGCTGCGCGATCCGGCTGAGTGGGTCAAGCGTCTCGGCACGGCGCCACACAGCGTCCACGTGCGCACGTCTGCCGTTTGGGAAGCGTTCTGTGCCGCTGAGCCGGTGCTTTCCCGCTCGCTGGGGACCACCGGGGGCAAGCGGGCGCTGTTCGCTGCGATGGACGGTCGCTTTGGCGCGCGCCGGAAGCTGGCCGGATACGAGGGTTGGCGGGGCGTGGCGATGAACGACTGACGGTCACTGGCAGGCGGGATGGGGGTCTGGAACTTTTCCGGCTCCCTCCTTGGCACCCCCGCCTTCCCCGAAATGCGAATGCGCGCAGATTCGCCCGAACTGGTGGGAAAACCGCTGGTCACAGCTCGACCGACCCCGGATTGCAGCTCGTGACTGTCCCGTCTTAAATGATCTGGTTCCGAGTCGGGCCACTGACCTGCGGCGACCAGTTCAGTTGAGATGTGGGGAAGCCAGGAATCTCAAGTGATGTGGTCCCGGGCGAGCGGATGCCGGAGGCTGTCTCAGTTGATGTGGTCCGACTTCGCTGTGCCGTCGGCCGCAACCGGACCGCTGGCGTTGCTAGGACTGACGGCGTGCGAAGAGGACCGCACCTGGAACGCTCTCGTCGGGGTCGATCAGCATTTGGGCCTCGACGGTGAACCCGGCATCGCGTAGCCAGGCCGCCACTTGGTCAGGCTGGCGGCGGTGAACGTGGACGTTCATCGGGTGGCCGCCGTAGCCCTGCGTCTTCAGCCTCGACCCGTCGCCGACGTGAAAGCCGAGCAGCAGTGGTCCGCCGGGACGCAACACGCGCCGGAAGTGGCCGAAGACCGTGGGCACTGCTTCATCGGGGACGTGAATCAACGACCAAAATGCGAGCAGGCCGGCGACTGAAGCATCGGCAAGGTCGAGGTCGGTCATCGATCCCACCTCGAAACGCAGGCGGGAGTGGTCACGCCGAGCCACGTCGATCATCACGGATGAAAGGTCGATGCCGAAAGCGTCCACACCCAGCCCGTGCAGGTGAGCGGTGACGTGTCCAGGTCCGCAGCCCACGTCCGCCACCGGCCCACCGCCAGCGGCGTGCACCAAGTCGGCGAACAGCGCCAGAGCCGCCCGAAGATACGGCGCCCCGGCCAGAGCCTCGCGTAGTTGGTCGGCATAGCTGACCGCGACCGTGTCGTAGGAGGTCCGGGTGTCTGCCAACCAGCGGTCCGCGTTCATGGCCCGACAGAGTAGTGCAGTGATCAGGATCGCGAACCAGATCAGCTGAGATCAACGACGAATCAGACCAGGCCACTTGAGACGGAGACCAGATCCTTCGAGGCGGGCCAGTGGCGCCCGAGTGATCGCGGATTGACCTGGGGGAGGGCGCACTGCGGAGAGTGACCGCCGGATACGGTCTCACAATCGATGGTTATTGAGACGTCGAGGGTCGGTAGGGCAAATGGGACATCGAAGTGTTCAAAACCCGTCTCAAAACCTACCCGAAACCCTGGCGTTGTGAGACGAGTTTTGAGACGATTGGGTCATGGCGACGAACACGGGCACGCTCATCGGTTACCAGCGAGTGAGCACCAACGCGCAGGATGCGCAGCTTCAGGCGGACGCGCTGAGCGTGGCAGGGTGCGCCCGCATCTTCGAGGACAAGGCGTCGGGCAAGAACGCCGACCGTGCCGGGCTGCTCGCTGCTCTCGATTACATGCGGGAGGGTGACACCCTCACCGTGTGGAAGCTGGACCGGTTGGGTCGTTCCACGAAGGACGTGCTCACGATCGCCGAGGATCTGCACGCCCGAGGGATCTCGCTGCGGATTCTGACGGGCACGCTAGCCGGTAGCTACTCCCCGAAGGGTGAGGGCAAGTTCTTCTTCACGATGATGGTTGCCTTTGCTGAGCTTGAGCGAGACATGATCGTTGAACGGACCCGCGCCGGGCTGGACGCTGCCAAGGCTCAGGGTCGGACCGGCGGTCGGCCCACTGTCATGGACGCTGACAAGCTCGCTGCGGCCAAGGCGCGTAAGGCCAAGGGAGAGAGCGTCACGGCCATTGCCGAGGCGCTCAATGTGTCCCGCGCGACGCTGTATCGGGCGCTTGCCGACACGGAGTGACCCGGCCCATTCGAGAGACCGTCTGCCCCTCGTCGTGGACGGTCTCTCGCATGTCTGGGCATGGGGGGTGGGACAATCTCTGGGTGAGCGCGCCCCACGGACCCGGCCCCAAGACCCGCACACGTTCCCGCGAAATAGAGACCCCGGGGGTCTGTGTGAAAGCCCGCCAGTGACCCGCCACGGTCGGCGTAGCCTCGCTCCAGCAAGGAAGGCAAGTGCAACGTTTCCGCAGGTCAAAGTAATGTGCGTAGCTTGATAACTTTATTGATCTTGACTACGCTCATGGGCTCGCCTGCCGCAAGGGTGATCAGGAGGGCGTGAGCGACTGGGGGCTGTCCGGTCGATCTCTCCTGTCGCGGGGCAGCCTCTGGAGCCCAGTTCAGCCGGAAAGTAGCCTGCACCCGTGGCGGGGAAGACATACAGTGCGGCCGATATCCAGGTCATCGAGTTCGATCAGCATGTGTGGGCAAACCCGACCATGTACTTCGGGGTCCGTCGGGGCGACCCGGAGTTGGCCACCCAGGTGCTGTGCGCCGTGCTGGGGCACGCCCTGCATCCGGCGACCCGTGTCGCGCCGGCGCACACCCCGCAGGTCGAGGCGGAGGTCCACGGCGATCTGAAGTTCTGGGTGGCCGATGACCAGGCCGACGCCCTTGACGAACAGAGCCGGGCGCTCCTGGGTTACTACGGCTCGCTGCTCGGCCCCAACCGGTGGAACAGTGCCGCGGCGGCAGCGCTGAGTACGCGCACCGCGATCGAGGTATGGCGCGACGGATACGGCTTCCGGCAGGAGCTTGCCGGGCTCCGCCCGATCGAGCAACCTCAAGAGATCGGTTCGCCGACCGGCGCGGGAACGCGGGTGGCCTTCGAACTGGACAGGGCCTATGTCGGGGCTGGGACGGCACTCACGGACGACCTTGGTTCACTGGACCTGCACGGCCTGCACTGCTCTGATCCCCACGGACCAGGCGGCGTCGTCGTCCGCGACCTGCGAGACCGGAGCAACCCGGCCGAGTTCCACTACCGATGAAAAACCTCGTACCTCAGGTGTGGAGCCAGATGGTCCCCGCGGGCAGACCTAGTGGTACATCAGCCCACCCGTTGCGGCCGCAGCAACTCAAACCACTCGAACCCGTCCGAGCCCTCCACGGCACGCGCCCGCGACGCGAACCGCCTCTCCAGCGTCTCCGGCTGCTCGGCAGGCACGGCCAGTGCGGGGGATCTTGACTTCGCTCATGGGTTCGTCCTGCCGCAGGGGTGAACAGGAGAGCGTGAAGCAGCTAGCCGATGCCCAGGACGGGCAGGCATTCCGCGACGCCGGTCAGCTCGATGTCGTCCCGGCGGATCCGTTCCCAGGCCTCCCGAGTGAGCCGCCACTGCTGGATCCGCGCGGGCTCGCCGCGGCGGGTGTCCCAGTCCGTGCCGTTCGGTTCGTAGCCCAGGCCACGGGAGACGCGGTTGGACGCTTCGTTGTCGACGAAGGCGTCGCTGCCCGCTTCGCGTGCGCCCAGCCCGGCGAAGGCCAACTGCAGGACCGCCGCCCGCATCTCCTTGCCGAGTCCCTGTCCACGACTGCCGGGGGCCAGCCACGAGAAGCTGGACACCGTGCCGAACCGCGTGAAGTTCGTGCCGATGAGGTCCTGCATACCGACCGGCTCGCCGTCGACGAGGACGGCGAAGTACAGCCGCCACGAGTCCGGGCTCACGCGGGCGCGGCCGGCCCAGACGGCGCGCAGCCATCGCCATTCCCGTTCGGGGTTGTCGGCGTAGAACGAGATCGGGTCGTCGAACGGCCACGGCTCGGCGTCGGCGACCCCGGCCCGCACGAGCGGCACGAGACGTTCCAGCAGTTCGTCGGAGGCGCCGGCCAGCGTCAGGCGCGGCGTGCGGACCTCGACGTTCAGCGGGGGGTAGGTGTGGGCCACGCCCGGACGGTAGCCATCCTGTCCGGCCGCCGCATCCGGTTTTCTCCAGGCGCCGACGGTTGATCCCGGGACCACTCGAACCCGTCCGGGTTCTCCGCGGCGTGCGTCCGGGAGAAGATCCGCTCCTCCGGGCCCCCTCGCTGCTCGGCGAACGTGGTCAAGAAGAATTCACCGAACTCCTGTACAACCCTTACTCCTTGACGCGGGTCTCCTGATCGCTGGACATCACTGACTCCGGCCGTCCACCGGTTGCGGACGGCCCCCGCATGCCGCAGGAGACGACCCGCATGCACACGTTCCCGCGACTCGCCCTCGCCACGGCCACCGCGGCCGCGCTGACGGGCGGTCTGCTCACCTTCTCGGCGGCCTCGGCCTCTGCCGCGGACTCCCTGAAGGTCGCCCGCGCCGACTTCAACGGCGACGGCATCGGTGACATCGCCACCTCGGCCACCACGGCCTACGTCAGCGGCCACAAGGGCGCCGGCCAGGTCGTCGCCCTCTACGGCTCCGCCACCGGCGTCACCACCGCCAAGCGCACCACCCTCAGCCAGAACAGCGCCGGCGTCCCCGGCACCGCCGCGGCCGGCGACCACTTCGGCGAGACCCTGGCGTACGCCGACTTCAACGCCGACGGCTACGACGACCTCGCCGTCGGCGCCCCGTCGGAGAAGGTCGGCACCGACACGGACGGCGGAACCGTCACCCTCCTGTGGGGCTCCAAGAGCGGCCTCACCGGCAAGGGCGTCGACATCAAGGACCCCTCGCCGAGCAGCCACGACTACTGGGGGCTGCAGCTCGCCGCCGGTGACTTCGACGGCGACGGCAAGGCCGACCTCGCCGTCGGCAGCTCCGCCGCCACCCTGTGGGTGTTCAAGGGCGGCTTCTCGAGCAGCGGCACGCCGGGCGGCCGGTACACCGTCAAGCCGCCGATCCAGCCGGGCACCAGCTCCTACCCGTACGGCCCCATGAAGCTCACCGCCGGCGACGTCAACGGCGACGGCCGTACCGACCTCGTCGTCGACGGGTACGAGACGAAGACCAGCGACCACTGGAACACCAACTACTGGCTGCCGGGCAGCTCCAAGGGCGTGACGGCCACCGGCGCCAAGGCGCTGAAGAGCGGCATCGTCACCGGCATCGGCGACATCAACGGCGACGGCTTCGGCGACATCGTCAGCGGCGCCTCCTGGGACGCCAGCAGCGGCGGCACCGTCTTCCCCGACTCCGCCAACGGGGGCAGGGTGGCCATCACCTACGGCAGCGCCTCCGGCCCGGCCAAGGCCACCATGTTCAACCAGAACAGCAGCAACGTCCCCGGCACCTCCGAGAAGGGCGACGGCTTCGGCTGGGAGATCGACCTCGGCGACGTCAACGGCGACGGCTACGCCGACCTGGTCGTCTCCACCCCGAACGAGGACATCGGCAGCAACACCAACACCGGCCAGGTCACCGTCCTCTACGGCTCGAAGACCGGGATCAACCTCGCCTCCGGCGCCCAGTCCTTCGCGCAGAGCACCGCCGGCGTCCCCGGCGACGACGAGAAGAACGACCTCTTCGGCGCCGACGTCAAGCTCGACGACGTCACCGGCGACGGCAAGGCCGACCTGATCGTCGGTTCCTACGAGAACGGCGGCGACGGCGCGGTCACCTACCTGCCGTCCAACGGCTCGAAGATCACCACGACCGGGTCCCGGGCCCTCTCCGCCGGCAAGCTGGGCGTGTCCACGACCGGCATCCCGCAGCTCAGCGCCGTCTTCGCCGACTGATCCGCGGGTCGAAGGACCTTTCCGACCGGCGTACGGGCGGGCCCGTGGATCGTACGACCACGGGCCCGCCCCGCCCCGCCCCGCCCCGCCCCGCCCCGTCCCGCCCCGTCCCGCCCCGTCCCGGAGTCCCGTCCCGCCGCCCTCGCGTCCGCGGCGCTCCGGGCCCGTCCTTCGGCCGCCCGCGCCGTGAGCCGACCGGGCCGGCGGCCGTACCGCTTCCGTGGGCGCGCGTCACCCATGACGACGATCTCAGGAGATTCCTCCCCATGAACAGACACCGCCACCACAGCCTCGCCCTCGCGACCGTCACCGCCGCGGCGCTGACCGGCGGCCTGCTGACCCTCTCGGCCCCCGTCGCCTCCGCCGCCACGGCCCGCGCCTACAAGGCCGACTTCAACCACGACGGCTACGGCGACGTCGCCTTCGCCGCCCCCTACGCCAAGGTCGGCGGCAAGAACATGGCCGGGTACGTCGCCGTGGTCTACGGCAGCTCCTCCGGACTCAACCCCGCCAAGCGCACGATCGTCAGCCAGAACACCGCCGGTGTCCCCGGCACCGCCGAGACCGAGGACTTCTTCGGCGACGCGCTCGCCGTGGCCGACTTCAACAAGGACGGCTACACCGACCTCGCCGTCGGCGCGCCCGGCGAGGACAACGGCTCCGACACCGACGGCGGTTCGATCACGATCCTGTGGGGTTCGGCGAGCGGCCTGAAGAACGGCACGACGGTCAAGGACCCCTCGGCGGCCAAGCACGAGGCCTGGGGCTCGAAACTGGCCGCCGGTGACTTCAACGGCGACGGCAGGGCCGACCTGGCATCCGGCACGGCCGCGTCCTACGCCTACCTCGTCAAGGGCGGCTTCACCAAGTCCGGCACCACGGGCGGCACCCAGAAGGTCCCCACCCCGGAGAAGGCGGAGTTCGGCATCGACGCGCTCGCCGCGGGCGACACCAACGGCGACAAGAAGGCCGACCTCGTCCTCACCTACCGCACCGCGCTCACCTCGGACCCGTCGGGCAGCTGGTCCAAGGGCGCCGCCTACCTCGGTGCGTCGGGCGGCGTGGTCGCGACCCAGCCGCGCCCGCTGAACGGCGGCACCTCCCTGGCCCTCGGCGACATCGACGGCGACGGCTACGACGAGATCGCCATCGGCAACGTCTTCGCGAAGGAGGACGACCACACCGGCACCCTCGGCGGCCAGGTCGTCGTCATCCGCGGCAGCAAGGGCGGCCCGGTCAACGGCGACGCCCCCATGGCCGAGCTCACCCAGTCCGCCGCCGGCGTCCCCGGCACCGACAAGGAGGGCGACGGCTTCGGCGGCTCCGTCTCCATCGGGGACACCAACGGCGACGGCTACGGCGACCTCGCCATCGGCGTCGTCTTCAAGGACATCGGCGCGGCCGAGGACACCGGTCTCGTCGTCCTGATGAACGGCTCGGCCGACGGTGTCTCCCGTACCGGCGCCCGCACGATCTCCCAGAACACCGCCGGTGTCCCCGGCACCGCCGAGTCCATGGACTACTTCGGCTCGGACCTGGTGCTCTCGGACGTCAACAAGGACGGCAGGGCGGACCTGACCGTCGCGGCCGGCTTCGAGGACAAGGGGGTCGGCGCGGTCACCGCCCTGCGCGGCAGCGCCTCCGGCATCACCGCCACGGGCGCCAAGTCCTTCGGCCCGGGCACCTTCGGGCTCTCCCGTACGTACGGCGCGTTCGGTACGGGCCTCACCGGCTGACGCACCCACCAGGGAGACGCACCCCTTGACGTCGCGTCACCGCTCCACCTGTCGGGGGAATACCATGCCCAAGCGCACCACCCTGGTCCTCGCCACGGCCCCCACCACGGGCCTCCTCACCAGCCTGCCACCGGCGACAGCCACGGCTCCCGGTCGCCGGCCGCCGGCGACATCAACGGCGACGGCGTCGACGACCCGGTGATCAGCGGCAGGTTCCGGACCGGGAGCGGCGAGTACGCCGACGGCAACCTGGTGTACCTGGGCGCGGACTCCCGGCCGAAGGCGCTGCGGATGCTGGTGGACGGCGGCAAGCAGGGGGCGGTCCTCGGTGACGTCAACGGGGACGGTTACGACGACATCGTCACGTCCGACGTCCTCGTCTACGGCGACAAGGCCGGGCCCGGCGAGGTAGGTCGCGCCCTGCGTGTAGGCGCCGGCCTCGTCGAGACCGACGACTTCTGGGGCAGCGCCGTCCACCTGGCCGACCTCGACGGCGACCATCGGGCAGACCTGGCGGTCGGCACCCGGCACGCGAACGGCGGACGGGGCGCGGTGTGGACTTTGCCCGGCTCCGCCGTGGGCCCGACGACGACCGGCGCGGCGTTCTTCCACGCGACGTCGGTGGGCGTGTCGGGGACGTCGGCGCAGCTGGGTTCCCTGTTCGGGCAGTGAGCGACAGCGGTCGGCAGGCCCCTGAGGGCTCCCCTTAGGGGATGTCACAGCTCTGCCGCAATGGCGGGCTCGGGTGCCCGAGCCCGCCACAAGGCTCTCCGGGACCAGGTACGTTCGAAGACGTGGCTGGATTCAGGAACGGACGCGGCGGCCGGGACGACCGAGCCCCGCAAGCGCGACCGCAACAACCCGCGTACGGGCAGCAGGCGCCGCCCCAGAGCTACGGGGGGCAGGCTGGGCCGTCGTACGGATACCCGTCGGCCCCGCAGCCGTACCCGCAGCACGGCGGCGCGTCCGGCTGGCCGCAGGCGCAGGCGCGCGGCGGCCACCCGGGTCAGGGCGGCGGCGACGGCCCGGAGTACTTCGGCGACGACCGCGGCTACGGCGCCGGCACCCCCGACCCGTACGCGGCGAACCAGCCGGGCCACACCCAGGCCTTCTCGGTCGACGAGGCCGGCGCCTACACGCAGGGCGCGACCTACCACGCCGGCTCGGCGGCGCCGTCCGGCCCGATCGGCCCGCGGCTGCACTGGAAGGACCTGCTGAAGGGGATCGTCCTCGCCCCGAACCAGACCTTCCTCCAGATGCGGGACTACGCGATGTGGGGCCCCGCCCTCATCGTGACCTTCCTCTACGGCCTGCTCGCCGTCTTCGGCTTCGACGGCGCCCGCGCGGACGCGATAAACGCCACCCTCACCAACGCGGTCCCGATCGTCCTGGTGACCGCGATCGCGATGGTGCTCTCCTCGTTCGTCCTGGGCGTGGTGACCCACACCCTGGCCCGCCAGCTCGGCGGCGACGGGGCCTGGCAGCCGACGGTCGGCCTCTCCATGCTGATCATGTCGATCACCGACGCCCCGCGCCTCCTCTTCGCCATGTTCTTCGGCGGCAACGCCGGCTTCGTCCAGCTCCTCGGCTGGGCCACCTGGGTCGCGGCGGGCGCCCTGCTCACCCTCATGGTCGGCAAGTCCCACGACCTGCCGTGGCCGAAGGCCCTGGGCGCGTCGGCGATCCAGCTGATCGCCCTGCTGTCGATCGTGAAGCTGGGCACGTTCTAGCCCCGGACGCACGCGCAAAGGGCCCCGGCAGCCATGCCGGGGCCCTTCACACGTCTCAGCCGTCCTTATGCGTCGAGAACCTGCCCGGCCCTCTTCACGACGGGAGGCAACACAGACCACGGAAAGTTGATCCAGTCATCGGTCCGCTTCCACACGTACTCGCACTTCACGAGGGAGTGGGACTTCTCATAGATCACCGCGGACCGCACCTCGGCGACCGTTTCGAGGCAGAAGTCGCGGACCAGCTTCAGCGTCCTGCCGGTGTCGGCGACGTCGTCCGTGATCAGGACCTTCTTGTCGCTGAAGTCGATGACGTTGGGAACGGGGGCGAGCATGACGGGCATCTCCAGGGTGGTCCCGACCCCGGTGTAGAACTCGACGTTCACCAGATGCAGGTTCTTGCAGTCGAGGGCGTAGGCGAGCCCGCCCGCGACGAAGACGCCGCCGCGCGCGATGCTGAGCACTATGTCGGGCTCGAACCCGTCGTCGGCGATGGTCTGCGCGAGCTCGCGCACGGCGACGCCGAACTGCTCGTAGCTCAGGTTCTCCCGTACGGGACTGCCGCTGCTCATGTCCGGCGCCTCACACCTGGGTCCGATGGAAATTGAGGTAGGAGCGGGAGGCGGTGGGCCCGCGCTGCCCCTGGTAGCGGGAGCCGTAGCGCTCACTGCCGTAGGAGTGCTCGGCGGGGGAGGAGAGCCGGAACATGCACAGCTGCCCGATCTTCATGCCCGGCCACAGCTTGATGGGGAGGGTCGCGAGATTGGACAGCTCGAGGGTCACGTGTCCGCTGAACCCGGGGTCGATGAACCCGGCGGTGGAGTGCGTGACCAGCCCGAGCCGTCCGAGCGAGGACTTCCCCTCCAGCCTGGACGCAAGATCATCGGGCAGCGTGATGACCTCGTACGTCGAGGCCAGCACGAACTCACCGGGGTGGAGGATGAAGGGCTCGTCGCCCTCGGGCTCCACGAGCCGGGTGAGGTCCGGCTGCTCGACGGAGGGGTCGATGTGCGGGTACCGGTGGTTCTCGAACACCCGGAAGAAACGGTCCAGCCGCACGTCGATGCTCGACGGCTGCACCATGGATTCGTCGTAGGGATCGATCCGTACCCGCCCGGCGTCGATCTCGGCCCGGATGTCCTTGTCTGAGAGAAGCACGCCCCGAGGATACGCAAGGCGCGCGGACCCACGACAATCGTGACGAGTCCGCGCGCCCGTGCTGCTGCTGTTTCTCTTCCTCCGCTACTGCTGCTTCTCAAGTGCGACCGGCACGACGCTGCGCAGCCGGGCGCACTTGGGACACCGTACGAGCCGGCCGGGGCCGAGCCGCTCGGCCTGCTGCATCGGGAACGAAGCGGTGCTGAACACGTGCCCTTCGGCACAGCGGACGACGGTGCGTTCCATCAAGTCCCTTAAGTCCCTTCCCCAGGAGCCGCGTCGGGCTTACTGCCGTGACGACGGAAAGCCACATTACGGGATCAAAGGGACGGCTCTCCAGGCGGCACTCCGGCCTACCGGGCCCCTCTCCCACACCTCCACCGTACGCCCCAACTCCGGTCGCCCGCACCCGGATCCCACCCCTCTGCCACCCCCTGAAACGCACACGAACCCCACGGTCCGAGCACCGGGGGTCCGTCATGAGGTACAGTGAGCGAGCGTTCGGACACCGACTCGGTCGGCGTCTTACGCGGGTGTAGTTTAATGGTAGAACATCAGCTTCCCAAGCTGAGAGCGCGAGTTCGATTCTCGTCACCCGCTCCATGACAAACCCCCAGGCCAGAGGCCCGGGGGTTCTTTGTTGTCTAGACCGGTGGGGCGGGTGCGCACCACAAGCGCACCATTAGCTCTCGGCGGCCTCCTCGTTGTGGTGCGCGTCGTGGTGGCTCTCGTCGTTGTGGCGCTTCGCACGCTCGGCGCGGACCAGGTCGTCGAGGCCGGCGGCGACCTCGCGTTGCCTCTCCTCGTCGGAGTGCTGATAGATCAGCGCGGCCTTCTCGGAGGACTGGCCCGCGCGGACCATCGTGTCCTTGAGGGTCGCGCCGGAACGGGTCGAGAGGGTGTGGCCGGTGTGACGAAGGTCGTAGAAGCGGAAGCCGTCCGGCAGACCGGCGACCGCGCGAGCCCGTCGCCACTTGCGGCCGAAGGAAGTCCGCCGGAAGGGCGCGCCCTTCTCGCCCACGAAGACCAGACCATCCGGACCCTTCTCGGCGTACCAGGAGAGATGCCGCTTCACGTCCTTGTGGAGGAAGGCCGGGAGGACGACGGTGCGGACACCCGCGTCCGACTTGGTCTCGCCGGGAGCGCGCCTGCCGTTGGTCCTTTCTGGCTCAGCGACACGGACGCGGATCACGAGATTGTCGGGATCCACGTCTCGGCGACGCAGGCCCGCGAGTTCTTCGGGGCGCATCGGGCCGTACGCGCCGAGGTAGATCATGAGGCGCCAGCGGATCCCGATCGCTTCGGGCGAGGGCATCGACCTGGGCGACGGTGGCGATACGACGTTCGGCGGCTGACTCCTTGCCCGCCCCCTTGATCCGGCACGGGTTGCGGCTGATCAATTCGTCGTCGACAGCGGTTTCCATGATGGCTTTGACGAGTCGGTACGCCTTGGCGACGGTCGTCTTGGCACCGGTCGCCCGCAGCCGCTCAGTGCGCCACTCACGGACGCGCGGGGCGGTGATCTCGTCCAGGTCGAGGGCGGCGAAGGCCGGGAAGATGTGGACCCTGAGGAGGTCTTCGTACAGGTCCACGGTACGAACGGACAGTTCCCGCTCTTCGACCCACTTCTCGGCGTACGCCCGGAAGTTGACTGCTCCCGCGTCGGGGGCCCGCCAGTCGCCACGGGTGAGATCCGCTTCTACCTGGGACAGCCAGATCTCCGCGTCCTTCTTGGTCTCGAAGGTGTCGTCCGCGCGGATGCGTTCGCCGTCGAGCCCGAGGTAGGAAGCCGTCCAGCGGCCGGAGCGATACTGCCGGACCGCTCCAAAGCGTCTGCGGTTGCCCTTCTTGTTGGCCATCAGGCAGCCCTCCGGGCGACGGTGCGGCGAAGCCGGATCGGTTCAACAGTGCGGGCCCCGATGTACTCGTTGACCGCGCTCTCTGGGATGCGTACGTGCCGACCGACCTTCACGTACCGGATGCGCCGCTCTTCGATCAACCGCCGAGGGAAGCGGGCGGTCGTGCCGAGCAGCTCGGCGACCTGGTCGACGGACAGGTAGCGGTCGGTCGTCATGCGGTCGGTTCCCCTTCCGTTCCGAGGGCTGGTTCGATGGATGCGGCAAGCCAGGTCTCGGCGGCGCTGAGGCCGGTGCCGGCGAAAACCCAGTGCGCAAGGACGTACGTCGTGTCCGGCTGAGAGTCGGCGGCTGCTGTCGCCGCTTGTGCTCGGCGCCATTCGGCGCGGGCGTCACGGAGGGCGCCCAGGGTGGTGGAGTAGCGCCGGGACTTGGTGGAGAAGTGGCCGCGGAAGCCGAGCATGTGGGCCCAGGCGCGGAGGCGGAGGTGTTCGAGGTCTTTGCGGGCGCCGAGGGTCCAGGCGGTTCGGATGAGGCGGCGGGCGTGCTCGCTGATGTCGAGCTGGGCAAGTTCGGCGGCGAACTTCAGCGGCCGGTCGAGGGCGCCCGTGGCTGTCTCGGCGCCCTTGGTGGCGTACTTGGCGATGTAGGCCGCTACGGCCCGTTCGGTGAGTTCCTGGCCGTCGTTGAAGGCGGCGGATCGGATGGTGCGGATGTCGAGTTGACGGCCGAAGGTGAAGGTGTGGGTACGGCCGTCGAGGGTCGGGCCGTCGACGCGGACCTTGGCGGCAGCGGCTTGGATGGCGTCGGTGAGGAGTTCGGTGGTGGCCCAGGGCGGGGGCGGGGTGTCGCCGCCTGTCGAGCCGTCGAGGCGGATGACCGCGTGGAAGTGGACGGCGCCGCGCTTCTGGTATTCGGCGACCTTGGCGAAGGAGACGCGGGCGTGGTCGCGTAGGCGTCGCTGCGAGAGGCCCGCGCGCTTGGCGACCTCCCGGCGGAGGTAGATCGAGAAGCGGCGCCAGAGGGCACCCGCGTGGGCGTTCCACAGGACGGCGGCTTCGTAGTCGTAGGTGTCGGGGTCGAGCGGCGCGCCGAGGGCGGTGTCATCTGGGTCGTGGTGGGTGCCGCAGCGGCAGGGGCGACCGTCGGTGCGGCGGTTGTGGACGGGACCGAAGCCGGGGGCGGTGAAGGTGGCGAAGACGCGGGGGTGAGCGGCGACCTGTTCCGGGATTCCCTTGCCGCCCCGGAGTCCGGCGGTGATCAGCTGGAAGGTGTCGCGGCGGTAGACCTCCGCGCAGGCCGCGCAACGGGTCGTGCGCCGGTTGTTGCAGCGGACGAGGAGTTGGCCGGCCGGGAGGGCCGACGAGTCGAGGTGCTGGAGCACACGGCCGATCTCGCCCGTCGTGGTGTCGAGGTCGTATTCGGTGCGGTGGCCGTCGAGCCGGATCGGGTTGGTGCAGCCGCCGAGGCCGGAGAGCTGTTGGAGGATGCCCGGCAGGGTGCCGTGCTGGGCCAGCCTGGCGAGTTCCGGGAGCGGGGGCGGGGTGGTGCGGGTGAAGATGGCTGTCTCCTTCTGACTGGATCGGTCAGGAGCGATGGGCCCCGGGGCGGCCGGATGCTTGGCGGTGTCGTGGCCGCCCCAGGGGTCGGTGTGGATCAGCGCCGGTTGTGTTCGCGCAGCAGGGAGCGCAGGACCACGGCGGCGATGGCCACCGAGACGGCCGACACGGCGACGGCGGTCAGGAGCGCGGTGAGGACCACGCCGCCCATGAGCACGGCGACGACGGCGCCGGTACTGACGGAGACGGCCGGGAGCGCGGAGCGCCGGACGGGGGCCGGGTCGGTCGGTGCGTGGGTGTGCGCGGGCGGCGGGGTGGGGCTGTCGGGGTACTTGGGCAGGAACACTGCGAAGCTCTCCTTATCTACTCGTCTAGTCATGTGAGCCGTTTATGACGTCCACGCCGGAACGCGTGCCGGACTCGATGGCGGGTGCCAGGAAGGTGTGGGAGAGCCAGAAGCCGAAGAGGGCGACCAGGACGACGACCCAGGCGCGGACGCCCAGGAACCTGACGGCGCCCCAGGCGAAGAAGCCGAGGACGACGACCAGCGGGAGACTGACGGTCACGGTGTTCGGGGTCCCTTCAGCGGACGGGGCAGCGGTGGGTGCGGGCGGCGAGTTCGGCGGCGGCCCTGCTGTCGTAGTCGGCGGAGAAGCCGCAGCGCGGTGCGGTGCAGGCGGCGGTGTGCTTCTCGCGGCCCCGGTCGTCGTAGGCGGTGCCGACCTGGACGGGGCCGATGCGGGTGACGTTGCGGAAGCGGCGGTTAGCGGTCACGGTGAGTCCTCCTGTCGCAGGCTGGAGCCGGTGAATTCGGTCAGGATCCGGGAGGCTTCGGCAGGGTCCGACGTGCGATCGGCGGCCTCTTCGGCGAGGAGCCGGGCCAGCGTCGGGCGCCCGGTGTCGGCCATCTCGCGGGCCGCTTCGAGGTAGTCGGCGGCTGTGTTGCAGCAGAGCGGCATGGTTCCTCCTGTTCAGGTGAGTTGGGCGGCGATGGCTTCGGCCATGGGTGCCGGGACCCCGAGGCGGGCCCGAAGGGTCGGGGTATCGATCGGGGCGCCGGTACGGGTGTGGTGTTCGGCGGCGACCTTTCGGGCATGGTCGACCAGGGCGGCCGGGACCGGGACGGGCGGGCGTTCCGGCAGAGGGTCGATGGCGGGTTGGAGAGGCGTCGGGTCAGGGGTGATGGCTTCGGGCTCGTGATCCTGGCCTTCGATGACGTCGGCGGCGATCTCTTCGGTGGCCGCTTTCGGCGATGAGTGGGCGAGGAGGGTGCCGCCGAGGAAGGCGACGGCTGGCCATCCGGCGACGAGGATCCGTAGCCAGGCGGGGACGTTGTCCAGGTCGAGGAGGCCGGCGGTGGCGACGTTCGCTCCCAGGGACGCGGCGAGGGCGATGACGAACCAGCACCAGGCCGCCGCTTTGGCTGTCCCGGAGCGGAGTCGACGCCATGCGGCGACGAGCAGCAGGTCAACGCTGATCGGGTAGGCCCAGGCTTTCCACCCGTCCTGCCCGGCCGCCGTGGCTACGTCATGGAGGTGGGCGAAGGACAGCGCGGCAGCAATGAGCGCCTGGACCAACACCGCGTCGCCACGGCCGAGATGGACGCGCACGGTCCGGCTCCTTTCGGTTTCGGGCGTGGGAGGGGTAGGGACTCGGCGCGAGGCGGTCACGCCGACCGATGCGAGGAAGGGGCGACGGTCAGTCGGTCACCGGACGCGGCCGGACGACCGGGGCCGGAGCTTCGACCGGGTGCACAGGCACGGCAGGTCGGAAGGTCTTGAGGGCGGGGACGTCGGGGGCCAGGTCGGCCGTGCCCTGGCAGACGGCGGCAGCGTCGGCGAGGGAGAGGTAGGGGGTGCGGATGCGGGACCAGCCGCCGGAGGTGTCGCCCGCGACGGCGAGGCCGGGCATCTCAGGAGCGATGGAACAGGCGGCGTAGACGGCCTCGGGGGCGATGTCGCCGAGGGCCATCTTGGCGGAGGCTTCGTCGTTGACGCGGTGGCATACGCGGCCGGTGAGCTGGGCCCGGAGCATGGTGGCGCCCTTGCCGAGTTCGGCGCCGAAGCGCTGCCCGCACACCTCCAGGTAGATACCGGCCGCGCGGCCGAGCTGGGCGAGGCGGATGAGCTGGGTGACCATCTCGTCTCGACGCTCCTCGTCCTTGCGGGTCGCGGTGAGGAAGAGTTCGGCCACCTCGTCGACGAACAGGACGATGGGGGTGGGGCGTTCGCTCTCCGGCAGGCCCCAGATGTCGGAAGTGATCTCCTCGTCCGGGGTACAGGGCGCGATGCCCTGCCGTTCCTTGATCAGGTCGTATCGACCTTCCATTTCCTTGACCAGGACGGGCAGCAGCTCGGCGGCTTCGTCCGGGTCGGTGGCGAGAGCCGAGAGCCGGGCGGCGAACGGCGCCAGTTCGACGCCCCGCTTGCAGTCGATCCCGACGAGGGCGACGGGCTGAGGTGCGAGTCCGGTGATGAGGTGCCGGAGGTACATGGACTTGCCGGACAGGGTTGCGCCGAGGGTGAGTTGGTGGGGAACGGTGCGGTAGTCGCGTACGAAGGGCATGGCGTCCTCGCGCAGCGCCACCGGAACCTTGAGGAACCCGCCGCCGGTCTTGCGGGGCATGCGTACCCGCCGCAGGACGTCGTAGCCGACGAGCCGCAGTTCCACCAAACCCGGCTTCACCGTGGTGACGTAGACGGCATGCACTCCCCAGGCGTGCCGCAGCCGCTCGGCCGAGGCGGCGACGTCGGCGGGTTCCTGCCCGGGAGCGAGCCGGAGCCGTAAGCGCAGGCCGGTCGATGTGGGACGGAGGATGCCCCGGCGGGGCGGAACTGGCCGGATCTCCCGCCGGGTGGTGGCCTTGACGGCGAGGACCCGGAGCCGGGAGGGCGCGACGGTCAGGCCGCAGGCTTCCATGACGGAGCCGTACGAGCTGAGCAGACGGACCGTGGATATCGGGCCGCCGACGGCGGACCAGTAGGCCGCCGGGTGCCTGGCCCGGGTGTAGGCGGCCCCGCCGCCGAGCGCGGCGACAGGACCACCCACCTCCAGGAGCGTTGTCAGGTCGGTCATCAGGCGGTGGCCCCCATGGTGGCCGGGAACGCGGCCGGTGTGACGGCGGCGGCCCGGTAGGCGATGCCGTGACGCTGCTGCCCGTTGAACACGGACTCCCACGGCCGGGCAACGAGGCCGGGGAGCGAGACCGGCGCACCGAGGTTCAGCCCCTCGGAAACGCCGCCCTCCGGCACGGTGACCTTGATCAGGGAAGACTCCCCGTCCTCGATGTAGACGACGCCGATGGTCATCAGCGCCTCACCGCTCACCGCGTCCTTGGCGATCTCGCCGGTCTGGCGGTCGCGGACCTTCGGCTCGGGAGCCTCGGTCAGCAGGATCGTGGCGGCGGTGGTCTCCACACGGATGGTGCGCACGAAACACTCCCTATCTACTCGTCTATACATGTAGTGATCTGCGAACCCGACCTCCCGGGCTCACGGCGATCACCTTGCCACACAACTTGGCCACTCGTCTATACGAGTATGCGTGCTGGGGTGTACGAGTTCGGAGAGCTGGGCCCGCGCACCACCGCAAACCATGACGATCAGGTCGCCGGGAGTTGGTACGACAGGACGTAGGCGTCCGCCGCCATGACCGTGTCGCAGACCTCGACGGGCCGCCCCTCCGTGTCGAAGGCGGTACGGATCAGGTGAATGACCGGCACACCCGAGGCCAGCCGGAGCGTCTTCACCTCGTCGGGCGAGGGCATCCGGGCGCGGATCTCCTCTTCGAAGTGGTCGAGGCGGTGGCCCAACTCTTCGAGCCGGGCGTAGATGCCACCAGGCCCGGGGTTGGGTTCGGCGATCTGGGTGCCGCGGGCGATGTCGAGGGGGAGGTATGAGGTGGCGAACTCGACCGGCCGGCCGTCGAGGAGATACCGGCGCCGCCGGGCGAGCACGCGCCGCACGGACCCGAGTCGTGTGGAGACGTCCTGACTGGCCTTCTCTTCCTTCACTTCAAGGCTGTCGACCTGGGGGTGACTGCCGGCCGCGTCTGCCTCCACGATGAACGCGGACTTCCCCTGCTCCCGATGCCGCCGGGCGAACCGGTCGGAGGCGAGCCGCCGCACGGGAGGCCGGGGCCGTACGAACACACCCTTCCCGTGCTCGGCATGCACCAGCCCTTCCCCCTGGAGGATGGAGAAGGAGTTCCGGACCGTCATCCGGGAGACTCCGTAGTGCTCGACAAGCTCAGCCTCTGAGGGCAGCTTCTCGCCCTCGCTGAATCGCCCACGGTCGATGGCTTCGCGCAGCTGGTCGGCGATCTGCCGGAAGACCGCACGATCGCTCGTGGGGTCGAGATCTCCGAGGAGGCCCGAAGGAAGAGCAGGGCTCACTTGTACTCCTTTAGGTATCTAGACGAGTGGGCGAGTGTTGTTGCTACGGTGGAGAGCCTAGCCAGCCGAGAGGGCCGAGGAACGTGAGCACAGAACGCCCGCACTCCGTGAGTGTCGCCGGGGTTGTCATAGACACCCGCGGCCGGGCCCTCCTGATCCAGCGCCGCGACAACGGCAAGTGGGAACCGCCGGGCGGTGTCCTCGAACGCGAGGAGACCATCCCCGAGGCCCTGCAACGCGAAGTCCTCGAAGAGACCGGAATCAAGATCGCCCTTCCGGCGACCCTGACCGGCGTCTACAAGAACATGACGGGCCTGATCGTCTCCCTGGTCTTCCGCTGCGAGGCCGCCGACGGTACGCCCACCACTGGCGACGAGACCCGCGCCCTGCGCTGGGCGACCCGTGAAGAAGTCTCCGAGCTTGCCGACGAGGCGTACGCCATCCGCGTCCTGGACGCGATGGACGCGGCGTCTCCACCTGCGATCCGCGCCCACGATGGCGTGAAACTCGTCTAGCCCGAACCCGCTGCACATGGCGGCCTACCAGCATGAAGGAACTTGTATGCACGAGTATACGAGTGCAGCCCGGGTCTGGGGGCTCAGTTGCCCAGGTTTCCCGGAAGAGGTCAGCCGGGCCCGACGCTGGACCCGCGACATCCTGCGAGGCTCCCCTTTAGCCGACGACGCCGAGCTGATCGTGAGCGAGCTGAGCGCGAACGCGATCCTCCACACAGCCAGCGGCCAGGAGTCGGGCAGCTTCCACCTGGCCCTTGCGGTGTCAGCGCAGGTGATCGCGTTGTCGGTCACGGATGAGGGGGTCGCTGGCACAGCGCCGAAGATCAGGCGCCAGGACCAGGAGGCCGAGCACGGCCGCGGCTTGGGCATGGTCAGCGCAATCGCCCATCGCGTCGTCGTCCACGAGAGCGACGGAGGCTACACGGTCACCGCCGAGCTGTTCGCGGGCCGACCGACCGGAGGTCACCCGTGCTGATGGACAAGCCGCAGCGGGGCTACTGGTGCGAATGCTGGACCGAGGACATCACCGACGGGCCGGGGTGGCCGGCGTTCCGGGCATGCTTCGACGCCTACTCCGCGCCCCAGGCAGACAGATGGGTCGCCATCGCACTCCGCACCATCTCACCGGCACTCGACCCCGACGCGTCTCAGGAAGCGTGGGAATGGCTCTACGACGGCCGCATAGCGACGAGGAAAGCTCTCCTGCGAGCCGAGCCCTGCACCGTGACAGTCACCCAGGCCAGCACCCGCATCACATGGACGATCCGACCCGTGATCTTCCTACCGCTGGCACACCGCCAAGGCGCCGAACTCCCGCCCTGCATACACGACTTCAAACCGCACGCAGAGCCCCAGGCGCCCCACATGCCCGACTGAGTTACAACCTTCTTTACGGGTTCAAGGCCCGCGCGCGGCGCGGGCGCGCGCCGCCTCTGCGGCGCGGCCTGCCTCCTGTCTTCGCCCCGGCTGGCCGCGCCCGGCGGCGCGCTGCGTGCATGCGGGCGAGGAGAGAAACCCGCCGTGGCTGGGGCGGTCGGCTCCGCGACTTTAGCCAGCCACTTTGGCGCGAGCCTCGAAGATCATGGCCCCAACGTCGTGCTTTAGCGGGCAGGTCCACAGACTGCCCGACGCGCCGGAAGCTTATGGGGCCATGATCACTCGCGCCAAAGCAGCTCCCGGCCAAAGTCGCTACGCCGACCTCGTGCCGCACGAGACGGGCGGTTGCGATAAATCACCTGGCCCTCAGCAGACAGACCAGTAGCCTACGTAGAGCCGTAGAGGGAGGTAGCAGCCATGGACCCTTTAAGCCAGGTGTTCACCGATGAAGGATTTCGCCCACTCTGGGAAACGGTTGCATGGAACACCATAGAAAATGCTGTGTTGATTGACGGGCTAGACGTCAGCGGCCTCAGTGATGACGAGGTGATCCAACAGGCTTTCTCTCTGCACCTTGACAGTACCGAAGGGGACAACAACGGTGAAGAGGCAGCCAGCGAAGCAGCGGTGAGGGTAAAGGCAATCGCATGGGTTACGAATCATGAACCAGACCTGAAGCGCCAGGGCGATGAGTTCCTTCGCGAAGGTCGGCACAGTTTCGCTACACTCTTCTATGCGACCTGGATTGAGCATTGGGTAAATCGCATCATCCTCTATCGCGCAATTGGGAGCGGGGCACACCCAGAGCTAGCCACAGCGCTCATCAGGAGCTCCAGGATGGAACTCAAGCTCGGGCGTATTTGGACGAGCTTGGGAATGCCTAAATTCCCTAAGGAATTGGCTAGGCAAGTTACCCGGGTCATGGAGTCTCGGAACGCTTTTGTTCATTATAAATGGCCAAGCGTAGACGAAGAGGCCCACAGTGAATCGATCAAGCGCGTTGAAGTGGAGGCCTGGAAGGCTCAGGAAACCGTCACAGCGTTGACCGAACTTGAAGACTCGGTTCTCTATGACGGGAGAAGCGAATCGCTTAAAGCGACCTTCCGGAAGAACTGGTACGAAAAAAGGCGACAGCCCCTGAACTCGGAGGAGTCAATCGAAGCCCCGCAGGCGTCCGATTAACGAGCTCCCAGCGCACGCTCCACGCCAACTCGCTCTGGTCGACGACACAAGCCGATAGCGTGGCTGAGGCCAGTGGGGGTGCAGCGAGGCATACGCGTGCGTGGTCGGCCCGGCGCGCCCACCGTCGCGGCTGACTGTCGTCGGCTGAGATCCAGACAGGGCTGCAACGGTGCCGGCCGCCAGCAGAGTCCCGACAGAGTTGGGTCACCCTGCTACCGACCAGCAACGTCCTTGATCGCCATCAACGCCATATGAGGCACCACCACGATCGCTTGATCAAGCAGGTGCTCCACAGCATTCGCTGCGGAGGAACTGTCGATATCGATGATCTCTGCCCAAGAGGCTGGCTCATAACGCGCCAGGATCGACAAGCCAAAGAGAACTGCCCACCAGGCCAAGAGCGGGTGAACAGGACCTGCCATGCTGCCGAGCGCCGGGAAGGCATAGGCGTCACTTGGACCACGGTATAGTGTCGACCGCTTGAAAGCTTCAAGACGCCCGGCATCCGCATCTGCTGAAATCGTCAGAGCTGACGGCAGGAAAACCTCCAGCTCCTCCGCTGAACCGTTGCCCCGGTTATGCCACAGAACGCTGTTAGGCGCGTCTGGAGTGTGAGACCACCCCTTGAGCGATGGATACCTAGCAAGGAAGGCATCAACGGCCTTCGGATCTGCTTCTGACCTCACCCGCACCTCACGAGGAACCGGATACAGGGAAAGCCGACACCACATTTCGTCACCGCGGTGAATGAGACCGCCAGGGGCAAAGTGCATGGCTGGCAGTCCTGATACGCCCTGGAGGGGTACGGTTTGCGCTTCAGGTACGAGAGGCCAAAGCTCACCAAGCGTCAACGGGTTCTGTGCCTCCAGCGGCTCAACTCCTACGGCCCGCGCCACTGCCGGAAAGGATCCCTTGGCGGTCGGTACGACTTCCACCGAAGCCAATCCCAAACTTGCGTCTAGATTGCGGGTCCCGATCCCATGCCCCTTGAGCCGCCACCCGTCTTGGCCCAGCAAGCCTGACGCTGCGGCAATCGCCCTCCCGAACTGCGACAGTGCGTAGAAAATCTGGACAGGGCGCGTCGCCGGACCAGCGGCTTCCGCTGCCTCAGTGAACTGTTGGGCCTGCTCCAATGCTGCGACGAACACGGCACGCCGCTCCGCCGTTGCCTGAGCGGGTCCAGCCACTCCAGTACGCAGCCCCCGCAATTCACGCCAGACCTCTCGCTTACTCGGCATCGCTAGGTCTCGCCAGGTAGCCATGGGCCTCCTCAATCGTTCCGGCCCACCCGGGCCCCTCAGTAGATGTCAGCCCAACTGGGCCGGCTCGAACGGGCTGGCCCGGTTCACAACGAGCTGGTGTTGCGGGTCTTCAGCACGTCGGTCCGACGCAGGCAGACTGAGCGTAGGGCAGTCCTCAGGGCACATGCACGGGTGTTTCCCACGAGGAGCGGCACCGGGTGAGTGTCCAACTGAGTGACAACGCCGACGAACAGCGGCGAACAGACGCGAACGTCTGCGGACCATCAGCGCACGTGAGAGGCATATCAGCCCAAGGCAACGCCCCCCTACAAGTTGCTTCGGGACGAAGGGGTCACTCAGTTAGGGTGCGCTCCATGACCAACGACGCCCCGGCCTGTCCCGAGTGCCGCCGGCCTATGGAGTCTGGCGGCCTGGTGCTCTCAAAGCGAGAGGACGACGGTCGACGGACTTGCCGGGCGTTGTGGCGGTGCGCGGACCGGCACACGTGGTGGCAATGGGCGGACCGGCCAGACGAACCGTTGGAGGTCTGTCCAGTTCCGAAGCTGTTTGGGTGACATCCAACGCTGACATCAACGAGGCCGGACGGCGGCATACAGAAGCACCCCCGGACGACCGTCGGATCAGCCGTCCACGGCCCCAGGGGCGGGTGTAGATCGAACTTGTAAAGCGGCGGTCATGTATCGAGCGCCGGACGGCAGTGACGGCAACGCTAACGGCAACGAGCGCGGACGACGGCAACGCTCGGCGGTCTGTCCCGGAAGCCCTGCGGACCCGCAGGTCTCATCTGCTGCGGTGTGCCCGCATCTTCTAAGCGCAAGGCCGGCGCCACGACCGTGCTGGGTGCGGCCAACACCGATGAGTCGCCTTGGGCGCGCGATACCGCCCTTGGGATGTTGGACTAGCGTGTTTGACTGAAGAGAGGGGCTCAAACACTCTGTCCGGGTTCCTCGCCATTGGATTGATCGCCCAGAGAATATTTTCCGCGGTCAAAAACAGAAGAGGACCCGGCGTCACGCGCCAGGCCCTCAACTCGACCTACCAGCTTCGGTTGGCTGGTGGATGGTGGCGGTTTCGCTGGGAGCCAAAGTAGTATCCCAGTGTAAACATGAGTGGTGCTGACAGGATTGGCACCAGCCACTTCATGTATGCGATTAGGCTATCCGTCGGGGTGCCGGTGAATGATGCGACGATTATTGCGAGTGTTGCGATGATTAGCGTAGCCCCGAAAAGAAGCATGAGGCATTTTGCGAGCCAGCTGCGGCTCTTGGCGTCGACCGTGTCGCTGTCGACGGCTTCAGTGGTAGGTGGGGTCAATCCCAGATATGACGAAGGGTTAGGTCCTTCTTCGATATCGTCTGCTCGCCATTGGCATTTCACCTCCTTCTTCTTACTCAAATGCACTTCCTGCGTCCCTCGCGGAAGGTCGCTCTTCGTCTCCCCACGGCCTGTCGACACAGACGCTTTCTTAGCGATCCTCGACTCTGCACTTTCAGGTGCATCGGTCGACGTCGACGTTAGCGGCCGGGGGCGGCGCTTACCGGATGGACTACTCATAGTCCTCACCTCTCGCTTTTCTCTTGTCAGCGGAAGACGACGCGCTGCCTCTCCTTCGTCTCGGGATCTTCAAGCAGAACCCGTTTGCCGGATCGTTGCTCGTCGTCAAGGAATTTCTGAGTTGAGATCGACCGTCGGAGTACTTCAGTCATGCTGATGTTGTCGCGCTCTGCCATGTCTCGCAGAGCCTGAAGCACCTCCTCTGAGAGGTTCACGGAGATCTTGCGGAAGCCCATGGCTTCTCTCCTTCTGTCTCCAGCCGACGACGTCCCCACGGTGGTGCCTGTGTCCTGTCTTCGCGGAGTCAACCGCACCACCCACGGTATATACGAAAGACATACGTGGCAACCCCTCGAAGGTGGTATCGATGCCTGGGTCGCAGTGCCGTGCGTGCCTCACGTCGGGATGCCGATGCTCCGCCCCCTGGAGGGACGGCCGGAGTCCCAGCTGGATCGTTCTTCGAGGCAACTCGCCATGCGCTGGGCCGTCTGTGGGCCGTCCGAGGGGGACCGACGATGACCGACAACGACGGTCAACGACCACCGCGCGAGGCTTCGGCCGCAGGTCACCCAATTGGATCTGCGACACTGGTACAGCCATGCCTAATCCCGGAGAACTGGCCTAAGGGTTCAGCGGGTGACATCCATGCCTGACATCAACGAGCACGGACGTCGGCCGATCTGGGCAGTTCGGCCCGGTCTGATAGGCCCCCGTCAGGATGCGACGAGCAGGCCCGCAGGGAGCGTGGGGCCGAACTCCTAGAGCGGTGGCTTCCTGACAAGCGGCAACGGCCAGCCGGCACAGGCCACTAGTGCGCTGCCGTCCTCGGTGAGGAAGAGCAGGGTGGTCCATGTCCGATCGGCAGAATCGATCAGCCCTGTGCGCACAGGCCTGCCATGTTCGCGGACGAGCTGCACTGCTCGTTCCAGTCCAAGAGGTTCGAGTCCGTGCATCCGCATGCGCTGAAGTCGATGCTTGGAGACTCCGGCATGCTGGCCTGCGGGTTGTGCTCGGTCTGCCACCCAGTAGGTGGCCCCGCTGCGGAGGGTGGCCAGACCCCTCACGGACGCCTCATCGTCACCGGCCAACAGCGATTCCAGCACATGCCGTTCCATGGACACCCCCGCCGGGATCCTGCGGTACAGCAGCCAGGTACCGCAACCCCAGCAATCGCCCGCGTCCGGTAGCTCCGTCCGGGGCCTCGTAGCGGCTGGTATGACCGCCGCTAACCGATCCGGCTAGAGCTACGGATCAGAAGGTTGTGAGGGGGGGTGGGTGCGGAGCCATTCGGCATCCCGGGACCCAGTGGGCTGGGGACCCCTATCCGGCCACCCCCCTTGGCCGCCGTGTTCTTCACCGAGAACATCGAACCGGCTCATCTCTGCCACGGAAGCTAACACCCCCCACTGACAACGCCCTTGTCACCGTGGCCGGCACCCCGGCAGACGTGCCAGAACCGTGCCAGGTCATGCGGGGAGCCAC
This sequence comes from Streptomyces sp. NPDC001714, assembly GCF_042892755.1. NCBI lineage: Bacteria > Bacillati > Actinomycetota > Actinomycetes > Kitasatosporales > Streptomycetaceae > Streptomyces > Streptomyces sp. NPDC001714. The sequence continues at coordinate 112,683 of NZ_JBIAUL010000003.1, read as the reverse complement.
GGGGAACACCGGGGAACGCAAGCTGCGGGCGTTAGGCACCTACACCGTTGCGCCGCAGGTCAGCCCAGCAATCGCCGCCAAGAAACCTAAGCTTCCCAAGCTGAGAGCTTGGTCGACACCGCAGGCCGACCGCGCTGGGTAGGGTTTGCCGGGTGCGCTACCTGACGGAGGCTTTCGTTGTTGGGGCCCTGAAGCGTGGACGGCCGGTGGAACAGTTCCTTGGCCCGATCGGTGCTCCAGGTCGGCCCGGAGTCACCTACGTCGAGGTCCGTCCAGCGAAGGCGTCATACGAGGTCTACGTCCATACCGTTGAGGACGTCGGCCATGACAAGTTCTTCGACCTGGTCGAGTTTCCACCGTTCGACGCCGACGCGGACGAGGAGGAGTTCGGCCGACTCATTGCCACGACTGAGGACCCGTCCGCCGCGCTAACCGCTGCCCAGGAGGCCACGGGCGCAGTGCCGGGGAAGTGGGTCAACGAGAGCATGGTCCAGGATGAGTATGCCGACTTCGTTCGAGCGGGTCGGCCTGCGGACCAATCTCCCGACGGACTCCCCTGGCCAAGTCGCCGAGCCTGCGGCTGACATGCGCAGCAGTGAGTGTCTAACTGAGTGACAACGCAGGCGAACAGCGGCGAACAAGCCCGAACGTCTGCGAACCGTCAGTGCAGGTGATAGCCACACGAGCCCAAGGCAGCGCCCCCACCCAAGTTCTTCGGGACGAATAGGTCGTGGGTTCAAATCCCGCCACCCCGACAGCTACAACGCCAGGTCAGGGCCGGTTTTCCTTCACGGGAGACCGGCCCTGACTCGTTTCTCGGAGCCTCTGGGGAGTGAACGGGGAGTGGATCAAGGCGACCGGCCCGCTCGGCGCGCCGGCCGCCGCCGCGCGCCACATCAGGTAGGCCGGGGCATGAGGTGAGAACCGCGGTGGCTGGGGCGGGCGCCGACACGATCTTTAGCCACCTCCCTGGTCCGGGACCCGACGTCGAGCAAGGCCAGGGGGCGGATCGGGCTTATTGCGGGCAGGCAAGAGCGAGCCCGATCCGCGGCCGGCGTAAGGCCCCCTGGCCATGCCGACTCAGCCCGGGCAGGCCACCGGCCAAAGATCGCGCCAACTTCCGCTTGGGTACGCTCACCTGTAGTTGGGGCCAGATAGAGGATGTGGGAGGACGCAGGCGCCGTCATGTGCGTCGGAGGACCAGCACGGCCACGTCGTCGAGGTGGTCGACCGCGACCGCGGCGTCGAGGATTCGATCAGCGGTCTCCTCCATGTTCAGCCCGTCGTGGACTGCCTGTGCGGCCAGTGTTCCGGCTCGCTCCAGTCCGGCTTCCAGCGTCAGGCCCGGTCCTTCGACCACGCCGTCGGTGACCATGACCAGCGCGGTCTCCTCGTCCAGGGTGAAGGTCTCCTCGCGGTATTTGATGCCGGCCACGACGCCCAGGACCGGCCCGCCCGGCAGCTCACGGACCTCGTAGCTGCCGTCCCTGTGCGCGCACAACAACGGCACATGGCCAGCGCTGGTGCCGGTGACCAGTCCGTCGCGCGAGTCGACATACAGGAGGGTGCAGCTGGCGAATCGTGCGACATCCGTCGTGACGAGCAGCTCGTTGGTGCGGGTCAGCACGGTTGCGGGATCCGGTTCCTGGTCGGCGATCAGACGCATGGACAAGCGGACCTGTCCCATGAAGGCGGCGGCGTCCACGTCGTGCCCCTGAACGTCGCCGATCTCCAGGGCAATCGCGCCGTCGGACATCACGAACGCGTCGTACCAGTCTCCGCCGATGTCCAGCCCGTCCCGGCTGGGCCGGTAGCGGGCGGCGACCTCCAGGCCCGGGAGGTGCTCGGGCAGCGTGGGGAGCATGGTCCGCTGCAGCGCCGTGGCCAGCTCGACTCGCGCCTGCTGCAACCTGATGCGCCGCAGCGCCTGGCCCGCCAGGTCGGCCAGCGTGCCCATGAGGGTCCGCTCGTCCAGGGACGGCAGGTACCCGCTGTCGTAAACCATCCCCCACGCCCCAAGTGGCTGATCGCTGGCCTCGCTGAGGGGGGTGACCGAGATGGAGTAGTCGGAGCCGAGCCGGTCGAGCCGCGGAAATGGGCCGTGCGGCCAGCGGTGGCTGTGGTGCTTCCGGTTGCGGACGAACTGCGGCCGGCCGGTGCGGATCGCCTCGGGCAGCGGACTCGGATGATTCAGCCGCAGGCCGTACAGGGCCTGGACCTCGCGCATGGCTATCCCGGCATCGGTGGAGACATGCAGGCGGTCTTCGTCGACGAGTGCGAGCAGGGCGCCGCCGGCGCCGAAGGTCGCGGCGAGCCGGGTCAGGACGACCTGCTGCAACTCCTGCTCCGTGGCCGCGGTGATCAAGGCGGAGGAGAAGTCGGCGATGTCCCTGGCACGCTGTCGCTCGGCAGCCAGTGCGGCCTGCTCCTTCTGCTTGCGCTTCTCCTGTTTGGTGTCGTCGCGGACCACCACGAAGATCCGTTCGGGGCCGCCATACCCCAACTGGAGCCGACGGGTCTGAAGGGCCAGTTGGTGCCAGCCATCCTGCGGGGTGAGGTGCCGCAACCTCACCCAGGGGGACTGCTGGATGGAGGCCGAGCGCAGGAGCTGCCGGAAGGCCTCCCTGTCGTCAGGATGCACCGCCGAGATCACACTGGAGAGCGGCGTAGTGGAATCCGGGACGAGCGCGACCAGGGCGGGTGCGCCACCGAGCCACTCCAGCCGGTCCACCTGGGGTGAGTACATCCACAGGCCGAGGTCGGCGGCCTCGGTGGCCAACCGGAACGGGATCAACAGGCTGGACAGGTCGTACCCTGCGTTGAGCGCGTGGACCCAGACCAGCTGCTCGCCACCGGCGGAATCCTTCAGTTGCCGCGCCTCAAGCAAGCAGGCGACGGGTACTCCGCTTCGCCCGGGGAACTCCAGCACCCGCATCGCGACCGCATCCGCCCTGGCGGCGTGGACCACCAGACTCTCGGCCAACGTCCGCTGGCTCGGAGGCCACAGATCCGCGAAGTCACGTTCCAGACACTGCTCCTCCGACCTGCCCAGCGCCTCGGCCATCGCAGCGTTGAGGCCGCGAATGGCACCGTCCAGCGTCAGGACAGCCGACGGGCTGGCCCTTCGAAGAAATTCGACCGAGGCATCCATCTGTGCCTCCCTGGCGCATACCAAAACAACCTCTTCAGCCATATTCGCGTACTCTGCCGCGATGTATCAGTGAAGGGGGTGTGTCTGCCCGGATGCGTAGAGCGACGACTGCGCCGAACCGCTTGAAAATGTGGGCGGCGGACTGTGATGGGGACGAGGGGGCAACGGAGTTTGGTTGCCGTACAGCCGCGGAGTACAGCAACGGGCACGCGCCGCCTCTGCGGCGTGGCCTGCCTCCTGTCTCTGCCTCGGCAGGCCGCGCCCGGCGGCGCGCTACGTGCTGCGGGCGGAAGCGAGAAAGCCACCCACGGGCCAAAGATATGCCTCCGGCGGGGATCGGCCGGCACCGGGCTAGAGGGGGCGCCGTTGCCGAGTGCGGGCACGTCGTGGAGTGCGCGGGGAGCTCCCATCCCGTCCGCCGTCGGCCCAGGCAAAGCCGAGGAGACGTGGCCCATGACGTCCAGGTCGTTCGTACAGTGGCGCGCTCCACCTGGACGCCATGGACCACGCCCGCTCCACGGTGTGTGGGTCGACGGCGGACGGGATGGGAGCTGGGGAGAGTGGTGGGTGAAGGAAGCCCGGGACCTTGAAGTCCCGGACTACATGCAGGGGGTGCGCGGTTGTGGTCTGCGCATCCTGGGAGGTCGGGCCGCCGCCCTGCCGGGTCTGCGGTGCCCGCGTGTTCCACCCTTTCCACGTGGCCCTGCGACGGCCGTGGTCGACCGCGTCGGCAACAGACCCGGCTGCAGCCCTGTCACAGATCGGAGCCCTGCCCGGTCAATCACCCAAAAGGTACAAATTTCAACGACTTGATCTTTAGCGGGACCCGGCCGAGGTCGCCCATGTCCCGCCGGGACACATGCTGCTCCAGCCGTCCACCCCGCCGTGGTTCTGGTCGCCGCAGCCGACCCGCGTGAGAACGAGTCACCTAATGAGGAGGACAGCTCGATGACCAACACGGACAGGGTGACCCTTGGCAAGCGATTGAACATACGCGAGGTATCCGAGTCGGCGGTCGCGATGCTCGACGAGCGTGGGACGGTGGTGGCATGGACGCAGGCCGCCGAGCAGCTTCTCGGGTACTCCGCCAGGGAAGTGGTAGGCTGGTCCGCCGCACTCATACTGCCGTCCTCCGAGAAAACGCCGACAATATCGGCGCTCATCGAGCAGTGCCGTGCCCGAAATGACTGGTCGGGCACGATGACGGTGCGCCACCGCGACGGCCGCATGCTCGACATCAACCATCGGATCTCGATGTTGCGGGGGCAGGACGGAACATTCCGGTGGCTTGTGTCCGTCACCGACATCGGCACGCTCTCCCGGGAAACAAGAAACGGATCGCTGCGGGAGTCGCTCCTCACCCACGCGCCGATCGGCATCGTCATTCGCGACCCGCAGCTGCGTTGCGTCTGGGTGAACGACACAGCAGAGAGTCACGACGGCATCTCCCGTGACCGGCGGTTGGGCCGGCGACTCGCCGATTCACTGCCCGGCTTCGAGGCCGAAGCCCTGGAAGCGGTGCAGCGACAGGCGCTGCGGAACGGCACCACCGCGGTCCACGAATACCGGGCGTGGCCGACGGAAGATCCCAGCCGGGAGCATGCATTCGCGGTCTCATACTTCTGCCTCCAGGACGCGTACGGCAAGACACTGGGGCTGTGCGGCATCAGCGTGGATGTCACCGGCAGTCAGCGGGCGCGCGAGCGCCTTGCCATCCTCAGCCAGGCCAGCACGCGTATCGGCAGCACCCTGGACGTCATGCGGACCGCGCAGGAACTGGCCGACCTTGCCGTGCCCCTCCTGGCCGACTACGCCTACGTCGACCTGGTGGAATCCATTCCGTTCGGCGAAGAGACCTCGCCCCGAATCGACACGACGAGCGATCGTCCTACCGCTTTCCTCCGCGCCGGTCAGGCCTCGATCCACCCAGGAACCCCAGAGTCGCCCTATGCGCAAGGGGAGACGGTTTTCGTCCCCCCGACCTCGCCGCTCGCCAGCGCACTGCGCACGGGAAGGTCCCACCTGGAGCCGGTGCTGGACGCCTCCCCTGGGACATGGGTCGACCACGACCCAGCGCGGGCGCAGAAGATCCGTGAGTACGGGATGCACTCCGTGATGGTCGTGCCCATCATTGCGCGGCGCGCCGTCCTGGGTGTCGCGCTGTTCCTCCGCACCGAGGACCCCGTTCCGTTTCACGAGGATGACCTGCTGCTCGCCGAGGAGCTTGTCACCCGGGCCGCGCTGTCCTTGGACAACGCCCGCCAATACACGCGCGAGCACACCGCGGCCCTCGCGCTGCAACGGAATATGCTGCCCCACCGCTTGATGGGCGGCGCGGCGGTCGAGGTGGCCTGGCGCTACCTGCCGGCCGACGTGGACGCCGGCGTCGGGGGCGACTGGTTCGACGTGATTCCGCTGTCCGGCGCTCGGGTGGGCCTCGTCGTCGGCGATGTGGTCGGGCACGGCATCAACGCCGCCGCGACCATGGGCAGACTCCGCACCGCCGTGCGCACGCTCGCCGACCTGGAGATGCCCCCCGACCAACTGCTGGCCCATCTCGATGACACCTTCCAGCGACTGGCCGAGCAGGACGCCGACGCCGCGGACCAGACCCCCACGGTCGTAGCGGACCAGACCCCCACGGTCGTAGGCGCCACCTGTCTGTACGCCGTCTACGACCCGACCACCCGGAAGTGCACCATGGCACGGGCCGGGCACCCCCCACCCGCGATCATCGACCCGCAGGGACAGGTCACCTTCCCCGACCTGCCCACCGGAAGCCCACTCGGCATCGGGCTGGGCGCCCCCTTCGAGGCCGTGGAGCTGGAACTGCCCGAAGGCACTCTCCTCGCCCTGTACACCGACGGCCTGATCGAAACCCGTGACGACGACATCGACGTGGGAATGCGTTGCCTGGGCACCGCCCTGGCCCAAGCCAGTCACTCCCTGGAAGAGCTGTGCACCCGAGCCACGGAGACCCTCCCACGCCAGGCGCCATCCGACGACGTCACCCTGCTCCTGGCGCGGACGCTCTCCCTCAGCCCCACCCAGGTCGCCTCCTGGACGCTGCCGAACGACCGGACCGCTATCCCCAACGCCCGGCACATGGCAACCCGCCAGCTCACCGAATGGGGCCTGGAAAGCCTCCAGGACCCCACACAACTGATCGTCAGCGAACTGGTCACCAACGCCGTCCGCCACAGCACAGACCCGATCGGGCTGCGCCTGATCCACCACCAAGCCCTGACCTGCGAAGTATCCGACACCGACGCCCACTCCCCGCGCCTGCGTCACGCACGCACCACCGACGAAAACGGCCGCGGCCTCTTCCTGATCACCCAGCTGACCCGCAGATGGGGCGCCCGCCCGCAATCGGACGGCAAAGTCATCTGGGCCGAACAAGCCCTGGACTCCGCACCTTCACACGCGCCGGTCCCCGGCACGCCACCCCCACGCAAGGAATGACCGAGCCATCCGTCTCCGCCGCGAGCATCCGGCATGCTCCCCTGCGAGGGACACCCCGGCCGCCCAAGCGGGGCCGTCTGTGAGCCGTCCCAGGGAGACCAAGGACGACCCACGACGACAGAGAACAACGGCGTCCTTGCTGGTCAGGAAACATTGGCTGCAATGCGCCGAGATAGCCGAGCCAGGACATCACTTCTTCGGCCACTGGTGAGCTGGGGCCGCCCGTCGACACGCGTGCCGTGCCCATGCGTACTCCTACCTGGCCGGGACCGTGCCCTTGCGTGCCCGTCCGGCGGGACGCAGCGGGGACTCACGGGGTACAGCGGTGCCGACCGCGCTCCGGCCCAGGTCAGGGAGTTGCCAGGTCAGTCGCCATCCGCATACCCCGTCTTCCAAACTAGCTACGCGGGTTCGATTCCCGTCGCCCGCTCCATATGGCGTAGGGCCATGCCAGAGGTTCATTCCTCGGCCTGGCCCTAGTCGTTTCGGGGCTCCGATCCGCCCTCCGTACAGCCGCTGCACTCCGCAGGTGCCGGCGACGACCGTCTGCACAGCGGCTGCGCGCGTGAGATCCTGGAACTGCGGTGATGCGATGTGTCACACCTGGTGGTCGTACCCGGTCTCTCTTGTGAGGGGTGGCCTGCACACGCCCCCTCAACGCATCGTCGCGTCAAGCCTACGTAGGGAATGGTGTACATGTCGTACCCGAAGCAGGTGTATTTCGGAGATGGCGGCGAGATCAGCGCGAATTTCCGGCCGGAGAGCACCGGACCCAATCTCGGCGAGCCCGGCAAGGACGCCATCCACTATCTTGCGACCACAGCCACCACACGAGGCGAGTTCGGACTCTACCGAGTCGAGATGAGTCCGAAGGCAGGCGGCCCCAAGACGCATTTCCATCGGTGCATCTCGGAGTCGTTCTTCATCCTCGACGGAACCGTTCGCCTTTTCAACGGCGAGGAGTGGGTCGACGCGCAGAAGGGCGACTTCTTGCACGTGCCGCAGGGTGGACTTCACGCCTACCGCAACGACTCCGACGCTCCGGCTCAAATGCTGCTGCTCTTCGCACCGGGCGCACCGCGTGAGAAGTACTTCGAGGGACTGTCGCAGCTGGCCCATGCCACGGATGAGGAGCGAGCCAGGTTCCTCGACGAGCACGACTCGTACTTCGTGGAGTAGCCCGTCACGGTGACAAGGGGGCACTGGTTACGCTGGTCGCTCTGCTGCCGTTCGGCGCCTACACCCTTGGGTACGTGATCGGCTTCCGCTCCGCCAAACGGCCGCAGTCGAAACCCAGCGACGAGCCGCGCAGCGACACTGAAGATCCAGTTAGCTGAAGCAGCCGTACAGCAGCGAAGTACAGCAACCACAGCAGCCGCCAGCGACCGACACCGGCACTCACGATCCTCCCCGCAGCCTGTATGACCTCCAATGACCGATCTCTACAGAGCTACGGATCAGAAGGCTTCTGACATCCACGGCTGACATTAACGACGCCGGACGGGGGCGTACACCAGCGGCTCTGTCAGGCCGTCCCACCAGTCGCCGACCGCAGCCGAAGCGGTCTCGGATCGAAGTCCTAAGACGCCGTTTCTTTTGGTGGGGTGGGGCCGTTAAGCCTGCATGGAGAGGCTTGTAGAGCATCTGGTTCCGGACGGTCTGTGGGAGTTGTTCCGACGGATTGTGCCGCCGACGGTCGTGCAGCGGCCGCAGGGTGGTGGCCGTCGGCGTGCCGACGACCGGGAGGTATTGGCGGCGATCGTGTTCGTTGCCACGTCCGGCTGCACCTGGCGCCAGCTCCCCCCGGTCTTCGGAGCCCGTTGGCAGACGGTCTATCGCCGGTTTGCCCAGTGGAGCCGGGATCGGGTGTGGGCCCGGTTGCACCGAGTTGTCCTTGACGAGCTCGGCGCCCAGGGCGAGCTGGACTGGTCCCGGTGCGCCATCGACTCGGTGAGCGTCCGCGCCGTCAAGGGGGGCCACTGACGGGACCGAATCCGACCGACAGGGGTAAGAACGGGTCGAAGATTCATCTGATCTGTGACCGCAACGGCCTGCCGATCTCGGTCGCCGTCTCGGGCGCCAACCTGCACGACAGTCAGGCCCTGGAACCCTTGGTGGTGGGCATCCCGCCCATTCGATCCCGCCGGGGACCGCGCCGACGGCGGCCTGCCAAGCTGCACGGCGACAAGGGCTATGACTACGACCACCTGCGGAAATGGCTGCGGAAACGCGGCATCGTCCCGCGAATCGCGCGCCGCGGGGTCGAGAACTCAACCCGCCTCGGCCGTCATCGTTGGGTGGTCGAGCGGACCATGTCGTGGCTGTCCGGGTGCCGTCGGCTGCACCGGCGCTACGAGCGGAAGCCCGAACACTTCATTGGCTTCACTGCAATCGCGGTCATGCTCATCTGCCTGCGGCGTCTGGGTGTCAGCGCCGGCCGGTAGCGTCTGCCAGGTGACCGACGATGCCGTCATCTGGAACCGGCTTGCCGCCTTGCTGCCGGAGGCCGAAGCCCAGGAAGTCAAAGACTGCTGGGACATCGGAGAGCAGGAGGCAGGGCTTGGCCTGCTCGTCTCCGGCATCCTCGGCCACCAGGTGCCGATCAGCGAGATGGCCAGGGCCCAGATCTCCGTATTCGCAGAGACCTGGGGCGAGCGCGAGACCCTCACACCCCAGATCCTTCAGTGCCGTGATGACGGCACACCGGACCACCTGAAGCTGATCGAAGGCGACGGAAGCACCGTCCCCGAGGCAACAGGTGTGGCCGAACAGGACCTGGCCGGTCTTGTCCTCGTCCCCTGGATCACCTGCACGAGATGCGGCCAGGTCCTGATGCGTGCCCATGCCCGAGAAAGCTGGGGAGATCTCTCCTACCTGGCGCGGCACTACGTCATCACGACGCAGAACCGAGCCATCGTCCTGCGACTGTTCCCTGCCGACTCCGCCAACGTGGCCTTCGCGGCCCTCCAGCACGCGTGCTCATACGCACCATAAGAAACGGTGTCTAAAGCGGTGGTCACCAGCGCGGTGTCGGGAGAGTCCAGACGACCGCCCGTGCCAGACGCGTGCCAGATCGTGCGGGGAACCACGGGGAACACCGGGGAACAAGATGCTGGCCCACCAGGGCCCAGCGCTTCTCCATCGCCGTCAGCCCGGCCGCCGCCCGCAAGTAACCCAAGCTTCCCAAGCTGAGAGCTGCAGCCGGATGTCTGACGAACGGTCGTTGGCCTGCTGTCCAGTGCGTTACTGATCTCCCGAAGGCGCCCCCCGGGTAGAGCAAAGGCGTTGCTGGGGTTTCGGTACGAGTGCCCGCCGTCGTTGACCCGGACCCCGTTTGCCAGCCTCCAGCGAGCAGGAGCCCATTGGCCCTGGTTCTCCAGGAGCATGCTTGCCACGTCGGCCGGCTCCTCGATCAGGGTGAGAGCGGCGAGAGCGGTGGTGAGGGTGACGGCCGCGTCGTCGGGAAGTCGCGCATCGCCGAGTGTCGGGAAGAGCAGCAAGAGACGGGCGTCGGGATTGTCAACGCCCTCGGTGGCCGGCTGTCGGGCAGCGGACAGCAACTCCGGCCAGGCCATTCCAGGCCCCATGAAGTGACCGTCATCCACGGCGAGGGTTTCCGCCGCGGACCACGCCGGGTGATGTATCAGGTAGTCCACCCCGCGGTCGCCCTCGATGTTGCGGTAAACGACGTGGATGGTGTGCCCCGAGGACAGAGGCACGCTGAACACCGGCCACTCACGCTCGGAAGACAGCACGCGATACAGCTCCATGGCCGCGTCCCAGTCGGCGCCGAACGCAGCTCGCTGCGCGTCCTCACCGCGCAAGGAGCTGCCGAGGTGCACGGGCCAGAACAACGGATCGTCCAGGTAGGCACTGCCGTGGACCAGAGGGCCATCTTCGTATCCGGGGATCTTCAGCACGCGAGGATGATGGCACGAGGGACAGACACCACCCCGGGGTGCGAGGTTCGGCCGCCCCGTCTCAGTTTCCGTCTCATTCACCACCGTTCGCTGACGTTCAGCCGAGATCAGAACGCCGCTCCCGCCCCGGGCCAGCCGCCCATGAACGCAGGTGAACGCCCCTGCACGCATCCCAACACCCCACCACCACAGTTGGAAAGGGTGTTGGTCTTCACGACAACGCCGGCCCACGACACCGCCAGTCGCGGCAGCTAGTACTGCAACGGTGCTTGCCGTGACTGCTGGCCAGCTCCGTCGTTGGTGTGGTCATGGGTGGGGACCTTGCTGATGTCAGGCTGTGGGCGGGTGAACTGAACGCAGTGCATGAGCGGTTCGTGCACCGTTTCAGCAGGTCGGAGCCGCGGGAGTCGGCACTGGCTTATATGCGGGGCCTGATCGCTCCACTGCAGCGCAAGAACGGCTGGACCCTGGCTGAGGAAGCCGGTCACGCAGGCCCGGACCGCATCCATCGGATGCTGAACCGGATCGAGTGGGACGCCGATGAGGTGCTCGACGACGTGCGCCAGTACGTCGTCGACAACCTTGGCGACCCGAACGCCGTCCTGGTCGTGGACGACACGGGCTTCTTGAAGAAGGGGACGCGGTCGGCCGGGGTGCAGCGGCAGTACTCCGGCACTGCCGGGCGGACGGAGAACTGCCAGGTAGGTGTCTTCCTTGCCTATGCCACCGACCGCGGGCGGACACTGATCGACCGGCGTCTGTATCTGCCCACCTCCTGGACCGACGACCGGGAAAGGTGCCGCCGGGCCGGCATCACTGATGAGGTCGCCTTCGAGACCAAGGTGGCCATGGCCAAGGCGATGGTCCGCCGCGCCATCACGGACAAGATCCCGTTTCGCTGGGTGACCGCGGATGCCGCCTACGGCTTCTCCAAAGGCTGGCGCTCCGAGCTGGAGAGGGCAGACGTCTTCCACGTCATGGCCACCACCCGACACGACACCGTCGTCACTCGCTGGGCGATCGACCATCCCGTCCACGACCTGTTCAACGGCCTGCCACGGCAGAAATGGAAGCGCCGTTCCTGCGGCACCGGGGCTCACGGCCTGCGGATCTACGACTGGGCCCGCGTCGAGGTCCGGCCCTGGCACCGACCCGACCGCCGTCACTGGGTGATCGCCCGCCGCAGCGTCGCCCGCCCGCAGGAGATCTCCTACTACATCGCCTACTGTCCCGCCGATACCACGCTGGATGACCTGATCCGCATCGCGGGCAGCCGATGGGCCATCGAGGAATGCTTCCAGAGCGCGAAGCAGGAATGCGGCCTGGACGACTACCAGGTCCGCCGCTACCCCGGCTGGCACCGACACATGACCCTGGCCATGGCCGCCCACGCCTGCCTGACCGTCCTGCGAGCCCGCGAGCTGGATGCCGGGAAAGCAGAAACGGATCCTCCCAGCTCATCCACCTCAGCCTCGCCGAAATACGACGGCTGATCACCCGCCTCACCGACCGCCGGCCCACACCCGTCGCGCACATCCTGCACTGGTCGACCTGGCGCCGAAGACGCCAACACCAAGCTCACCTCAGTCACTACAAACGACGCGGACACAGCCCCTTACCTGGCCAGCAGTCACGGCAAGCACCGTTGCAGTACTAGGTTGAGGGCGTGGACGAGGAAGCGATCACCATCAAGCTCACGCGCGATCAAGCGTTCGTGCTGTCGGACTGGCTCTACCAAGTCATGTTCCAGTCCGACGACCTTGAAGGGATCGTGCACGACCGAGCCGTCTGGTCGCCGATCTACGCGATCTCCGGAACGCTGGACAAGACCCTGAGCGAGATCTTCATGCCCGACTACGGCCCACGCCTCGAAGCGGCCAAGGAGCGTCTCCACGCCGATCTGTACGGGGGAGCAGACGAGCCGACGACGCCAGGCCAGGACACGACCGACGCACCACAAGCGCACCAGATGGAGCGGGGAACAGCGGGGAACCACGGTGAAAGCGACCGAGGGCAATGAGACCCGGTGCCAGGTGAAAGACCAGTTCAGCGGCCCTACCAGCCGCAAATGCCCCCAGCTTCCCAAGCTGAGAGCGCGAGTTCGATTCTCGTCACCCGCTCCAGCAGAAACCCCCAGGTCGTGGACCCGGGGGTTCTTTGTTGTCTAGACCAAATCGAGGGCCGCATGCCTCCGCGTGCCCTTAAGGAGCACACCGGCTTGGCCTCCTCCCCTGCCGCCACCTCCTCGGCCCACGTGCTCCAGCGACGCTCGATCGGGAGTCCGACTCACTCCGCTCAAAACCTCATTACGATCACCGGCCATGGACTGGCTCGGGCGGATCGCGAAGCTCAGGCAGTGGACCAGCGGCGGAACGCGCGCCCCGCACAAGCCGCTGTCGCTCCTGCACGTCCTCGGCCGGTTCCAGCAGAACGCCGATAGCGAACTCCGCTACAGCGCGGTGGAGAAGGACCTGCAGAGTCTGCTGACCGAGTACGGCCTGCCCAACAGGACAACGCCCACCTACCCGTTCCACCACCTCGTCAGTGACGGTGTGTGGGAATTGCGTACCGACCAAGGGCACGGCAGCCCCTGGACCGGGCTGCGGATTCTCCGGGAGACGGGCGCCACCGGCCGGCTCGCACTGGAACTCAGAATCGCCCTGCGCGGCGAGCCCGAACTGCTGGGGCGGATAGCGCGGCTACTGCTCGACTTGAACATCCCGCCCCGCAACGAGTTGTGCGAAGCCGTCGGCCTGGAACGTCGCATCTTCGTGCCGTCGGTCGTCTCGTGCGGTGTGCGTTCTTCGCCTTGGCGGGTCAGGTCGATATCGAACTGCGGTGGGTCATGTGATCCCGGGAAGTTGCGTCCGGCACCTTGAACCGTGGTTCGGCAGCGAAGGCGTGGTGGGGGGCTGCGACGCATCGCGTGGCGCCCCTCGGCCGGCGTGCCGCCCAGGGCGGCCCCAGGGGCTTGGCCCGATCCGAGCCCGCCGCGAGGTCACGGGGACCGAGCGCTCATCGGCTCGGTCAGCCGATGTAGCCCTCGAGGTCGGCGACGATGTCGAGGGAGCCGTTGGCGTTGTGGATGTGGAGGCAGCCGTTGGTGTCGAGGGGGATCACGGCCAGGACCGGCCTGGTTTCACCGGCGCCCAGGTTGTCGTTGTATGTGTTCGGGAGGGTGCCGGCGCCGTAGGCGGTCAGGTGGGTGGCGGTGGTCGGGGCGACGCCGGTGAGGTTGACCAGTACGGCGGTCGCGCCGGCCGGGACGCCGTGGACACCGGTGACCTTCACGGTGAGGGTGCGGTTCGCGCCGAGCCGACCGGTCGGGGCGCCCGTGCCGTTGCGGGTGTCGAGGAAGCGGGTGGGACTGGCAGGCACGTAGGGGCTGCCCCAGGGGGAGGTGCCGTCGACGACGGAGTTGGTGTAGAGGCCCTGGAGGTCGGCGATCAGGTGGACGTGGCCGCCGCTGTTGTAGATCTTGATCTTGCCGCCGGTGCACACCTTCGTCACGACCAGGTTGGAAACGGTCTGCCCAGCGCGGTAGTTGAGGTTCGACGTGCTGGGGCGACTGCCGCAGTAGGCGGTGACCACCCCACTGCCGGTGCCCCCGGTCACGGTGACGTCGAGGACGGCGCCGACGGTGGCCGAGCCCCGTCCTGTCTTCGGCAGGGTGACGGTCGTCGTGCTTCCGGAGGCGACCTTGCCCTTGGCGGCGCCGGTGCCGTAGCGGGTGTCCAGGACGCGCGTCGGGGTGACGGGAGCGAGGTTGCTCATGCGGTCGTCGACGGAGCTGGAGCTGGAGCCGGCCTTAGTGGTGAAGTAGCCCTCTACGTCGGCGATGAGGTCGACGTGGCCGTGCGCGTTGTACAGGTCGACACAGCCGCCCGTGCCCACCCGGACCGTGACCAGGTTCGGGTTGGTCCGCCCGGCGGTGAAGTCGAGGTCGGACGCGGCCGGGCGCGTCGTGCCGTCCGGATACGCCGTGACGTAACTGCTCGCGGTCGCGCCGGTGTCGGTGACGTTCAGGGTGACCGCGGTCACCCCGGAAGCCGGGACGCCGCCCACGCCGAGGACCTTGAGGCGGACCACGCCGCCGGGGCCGACCTGCCGCTTGGCGGCACCGGTGCCGTTGCGGGTGTCCAGGACGCGGCTCGGGCCGGTGGCGACGTAGGACGGGCCGACGGTGGTCAGGGTGGTGTCGGTGGCGGTGCGTCCGCCGGAGTCGGTGAGCCGCTGGGTGACGGTGTACGTGCCGGCGGCGGCGTACGTGTGCCGGACCACACTCTTGGGGCCGGTCACGGAGACCGCTTTCGAGCCGTCGCCGAAGGTGATCAGGTCACTGGTGATCGGGTAGCCGCTGAAGCCGGCGGCGGTGAAGGCGCAGCCGGCGGTGTCCGGCAGGGAGGGGGCGATCTGGATGGAGGCGCTCCGGCAGTCGAGGCTCCCGGTCAGCTCCGGCAGCGGACGCACGGGGAAGTAGGAGCTGAGCTCGGTGCCCATCGTGGTGCCGTCCGGCCGGTACACCGTGACGGTGGCGTAGATCTTGGTGCTCGTGGTGGGCTGCGTGTACGTGTGGGTGACCGAACGCGTGGTGGAGGTGGCCGTGGTGCCGTCCCCGAAGGCGAAGGTGTAGCGGTAGCCGTCGAGGGAGTCCGACCAAGGGTTGACGAAACCGGCGGTGAAGGTGACGGGGATGCCTGCGTAGGCGTTCTCGTACGTGCCGCCCGCCATCTCCAGGCTCAGTGGGTCCTGTACCTCGGTCGCGCCCCGGTCGTAGCCGCCGGCGCCCGTGCCGGTGTCGGCGACCAGGGGATCGTCGACTCGTTGCGCGCCGTGGAGATCGGTGGCGAGTTCGCCGGGTGCGTCGGCGTCCGCGGAATCGATCAGCGGCGTGCTCTGCGTGGACAGCGTCACGTCCGTCTGGTCCAGGTCGTGGGCTCCCTGACCGGTACCGGTCAGGAACGCCTGGCTGGTCCCGTACGCGGTGCCGGCCCAGTCGTAGTCGGTTCCGGCCGACTGCGGGTTGACGGCGTTGTAGTCCGCGGTGACCTGCGGTGCCGAGGTGGTGTCCACCGTGATCTCGGCGGGGGTGCCGGTGTCCGGGCAGGATGCCGTCGTGTCGGGCCGTACGACGGTGTTCTCCACGGACCCGGAGGTGCCGGCGGTCAGGCTGATGCCGTTGCCGCAGGTCGTCACGATGGTGTCGCCGGCCAGCCGGATGCCCGTGGTGCCGGTGGCCGATATGCCTCCGCCGAGCGACGTGGTGTCGTCGGCCAGCGTGATGTCCTGTGCTCCGGCCGCACTCGTGAAGGCCGGAGCACCGGACTCGGGGGCGATCTGCAGCCGGGTGAGTGCGATGCCGGTGGAGGAACCGTCGACGGCGATCGTCCCGCCGGCACCGGTGGCCGCCTGGGCCGTGCTGACCGAACCCGTGTCGTAGGAGATGTGCTGCGACAAGGAGAACACCAGCGTGCTCGGCCCGCTCGACGAGAGGCTGAACCCTGACACGTCGACGTACCGGGCGCCGGAGAAGGTCATCGCCGGTGTCGAGGCCCCGGCCAGAACGCGAGCGGTGGCGGTGGCCGCCGGATTGTCGCCGGGAGCCGCGACGAAGGTGACGGGCGCGTCCGCGGTGCCGGCCGACCCGATGGTCACGGGGGCGTACCGGGTCGTGTTCCGTGCCACGTGGACGGTGTCCCCCGGGCCCGCCGAGTCCGCGGCCGGCTGGATCTGGCAGAAGGGCTCCGCCTGTGAGCCGGGTCCGGTGTCGCTGCAACCGGCGGCGTCGTCGTCGACGTACAGGGCTGTGCCGGTGGTGGCGTGGGCGACGCCGGTACCGAGACCGCCGAACAGTACGGAGACGACGGCAGCGGATCTCACCAGCAGTCGCCTGCGGCTCATGGACGTGCTCCCCCTGGGCCGTAGGAGGCGTCGCACGCCGACCCGCACAGCCGTTCAGATCCAGTCACCTGTCAGCTGGAGTTGGCGGAAGAGTACGGCAGATCAGGCGGCCGGATCACGAAAGTACGAACGTCCCGCTGCCGACTACGCCGTTGAGGGAAAAACTTGATCACCGGAAGGGCATTGCACGGCAGACGCTTGAGCTTTCCATTACCTCGCGCGCTCTCTTCGGACAAGGAAGCCGACCGCCCGGCTTGGCCGCAGCGGCTCGCTGAGGACGCAGGACGGTGACTGTGCAGGCGTAGCCGTGGGCGGACTTCCGCCGGTCCTGGGCAGGACGAGCGCGGCTGTTCGAGCGGGTGAGCGGGCACGGGGGCTTCTTCCCAAGCTGAGAGCGCGAGTGCGATTCGTGGCACCCGTTCCATGACAAACCCCCGGGTCGATGAACGGGAGGTTGCCTGTCGACCAGACCGGTGCACGGTGTGCGCGCCACAACCGACCGGCCGGCTTTCGGTGTACTCCCTCCTTGTGGTGTGCGGCGTTGCGCCCGTGTTCTTCGGCCTCTCCGCCCGCACCGTCTCGTCCAGTCCGGCTGCCTTGAAGCCATCGGGGTCCCTTCCTGCGCACCGGGCCGGAACGGTGCCGTGGTGATCAAATCGTTGCTGCGCCGCGTACAACCGCGAACAGCTGTCTCCTGTCCCACAGTTAGCCGCTGGGGATGAGCCTCTGGCCGGTGCGACCACGCGCTCGGTCCAGACTGCAGGGGGAAGGACGGGTTCGAAGATGGGGAAGACGATGTGGGGCGCGGTAGTGGCCGGTGGAGCGGCGATCGTGTTCACAGGGGTGGCTACGGTGCCGGCCGGGGCGGCGGAGGGCGGGGTCTCGTTCAGCCGGGTCACGGTGAACGGCGGGAAGCCGATCGTGATCGGGGTCAAGGAGGAGGTCGAGGTGCGGGCCGCCTTCCGGATGACGACCAAGCTCAAGTTCGACTTCGGGCCGAAGGTGTTCCCCTACCGGGGGAAGCCCGACTCGGGGGACAGGCTGTACAGCTCCGTCATCACCAGCGACTGCGAGGTCGTGGACAAGGCGAAGGGAATCTGCGACTTCGATGAATGGCTGTACATCGACCCGCGGCACGTCGACTTCGGGAACGAGGACGCCGGTACGTGGAAAACCGCCGCTCAGGTCTTTCTCGCCGGTGACGCTCAGGACACCGACGACGTGAACCTCCCGTTGCAGGTCAAGCGTGCTACACGCGTCACCGTCAACGCCTCGCCGGAGCCGGTCGCGGCCGGGAAGACGCTCACCGTGACCGGACGGATCACACGGGCGAACTGGAACACCCACACGTACCAGGGGTACGCGGGCCGCACGGTGAGCCTGCAGTTCAAGGCGGCGGGCGCTTCCTCGTACACAACGGTCAAGAAGGTGACTTCGAGTGGTACGGGGGCGCTCAGGACCACGGTGAAGGCCACCAAGCCGGGGACGTGGCGGTGGACGTATCAGGGGAACTCCACTTCTGGGGCGAAGTCGTCGAGCGGGGACTACGTCACCGTGCGGTAGGCGTGGTCACAGGGCATGCTGAGGGCCGTGCATGAACAACTGCACGAGGTGGCGCCGCAGCTCTGAATCCTCTGCTACCCGAACGGGTACCGCCCTGGGCCCGTTCGGGTGGGGAAGACCGGTGTGCTCGTGCAACGAGGCGCCCGGCTGTCGGCCGCTTCCATGACCTGGGCGGGATCGAGTCCGGAATGACGCTCTCGCGCACATTCGGACCGAGGGCATGCCCATAGCGTGCCCTTAAGACCGGTCAACCGCGGTGAACAGCGGTGCGAGGCTGTGCTCTCGGGCGCCGCACGAGGGCACATACATCCAGCTCAGGAGCTATCTGACCGTCCAAGCGCCGTCGCTTCCCAAGCTGAGAGCGCGAGTTCGATTCTCGTCACCCGCTCCATGTGAAACCCCCAGGTCAGAGACCAGGGGGTTCTTTGTTGTCTAGACCGGTGGCCCGGTCGCGCACCGCAACCGCACCATTAGCCCTCAGCAGCCTCCTCGCTGTGGTGCGCGGGGTCGTCCCTGTGGCACTTCGCACGCTGGCCCGGTCCCGGTCGCTGGTCATGTGTTGGTGGATCAGCGCGGCTCGGGAGCTGCTGTGGCCCATGCGCGTCATCGGCTCCCGGGTGCCGGCTCCCGCCGTCGAGGCGAGCGTGTTGCCCGTGTGCCGAAGGTCGTGGAAGTGCAACTCGGCCGTGACACCGCAGCCTTCCGAGCCTTCACCCAGTCGTCCCTCCGCCGCAGTTGCCCGCCTCTGCGGATCGACGAAAGCGTGTGTCTCGGTCGGCAGCGGCGAAGTGCTCCAGGTGATGCGTGACCGCGTCGAGGAGTGTCTGGACCACGTCAGGTCAGGAGGTATGCCTTCAGGATCGTCACCGCGTAGGTGTTGCCGATGGTGTCGGTCAGGATGGATTTGAGGGAGACCGAGCGGGCGTTTTCCGGGTGGGTCAGGGTGATGGTCCTTTTGCCGTGGGTCGTGGTCACCGGGGCGGGGGACCAGGACTTTCCGGCGTTGTAGGAGACCTTCACCGTCAGGGACTTCAGGTGGGTGGCGGCTGGGCCCTGGAGGGAGAGGGGGATCGTGGTGCGGCGGCCTGCGGGGGCCGTGCCGGTCGGGGTCAGCTTCGGGTGGAAGCGGACCGTGGAGAGGGGCAGCGCGCCGGAGTCGGACGGGCTGGACGTGAAGGTCCAGGTGGCTGTCAGGCGGCTCGTGGTCGTGGCCACGCCTGGCGGGCGGGTCAGGTTCGTCCGGATCGTGTAGCGGGCCGGGACGGACGGGAGCTTCTCCACGGTCTGGCAGAGGTCGCCGTCGTTGTCGAGCAGGGTGCTGCCGTCCGCGGTCACCGTGGTGTGGCGTTTCGCTGTGGAGGAGGCGGGGTGTCCTGCCCCGTCGGCGAGGTCGGGGACGCACAGATCGAGGGTGTCGCCGTCGCGCCGTGCGCCGTACGGGCCGCCGGTGATCGGGCTGAAGACACCGACGTTGTACGTGGCCGCGTAGGTCCGGCCCGCCTGGTACGACCTCGCGCTCTCCGTGCCGTAGAAGACGTCGTCGTCTCCGGAGGGGTTTCGCTGGCCCAGGTTGGCCGTCCACTGGAAGCCCTTGGGCGTGGTGACGTAGATCTTCGCGGTCGTCGGCAGCGGGAAGGGGTCGCTCACTGTGCCGAGCGACAGGGTGGGGCCGCTCCACATGACGTTGACGATGCCCTTGCGGTGCGCGACGGACGAGCCGAAGTTCCGCTTCAGCAGCGCCAGTTCGTTCATGCGCGTGGTGTGCCGATAGCCGGTGGGGAAGCGGTCGGGCAGGTTGTGGAGCAGGTGGTAGGTGGTGCTGCCCTTCTGCCACAGGCCGCCAAGCTGCGTGCTGAGCCTCCCGGCCGGGGCATTCGGTCCCAGGGTCGCGGTGCGCAGGTTCTTGAACGTCCCCCAGAACAGGGTGCTGTTGTGCGCTTCGCTCCCGGTGTCCCCGGTGCCCACGGCGAGGTTGAGCTGGCCGTCGGACATCTTCGCGCCCTGCGGCGCGGTGATCCGGACCGGCCTCGCCTTGCGCGCGTCGAAGACGACCGTGGTCTCCCCGGTGAGGGAGAGCCGGGGCCGGACCAGCGCGGAGGTGCCCTCGGCGTCTTCCAGCACGGTGTCCACGACGTAGTCGCCGCGCGGGACCCGCACCCGGTACACGCCCTTGGAGATCTGCTCGTAGTCCGCGAGGTTCGTGGTCCAGTACGTGCCCGAGTACCCGAGGATCTCGGTCAGCGGAGCGCTCACGGGCTTGCCGCCGCGGTCGAGGAACTTCAGGGTGAGGTCATATACCTCGGCCTCGCGTACGACGCCGAAGGCGGTCCGTACGGCAGCGGGTTCGGCGCCGTTCCTCGCGGTGGCGACCAGCGTGCCCGAGTAGGCGCCGTCCGCCGCCTCGACGCGGGTGTCCGCGGTGAGGTCGACGCCGGCGGTGCCGCCCGCCGGGACGGTGAGCTGAGTGGTGCTCAGCGTGAACATGCCTTCGGGGGACGTGCTGCCTCCGGGGCCGGTCGCGGTGGCCGTCAGGTCCAGGGTGACGGGCTGGTCGCCGTCGTTGCGGTAGGTGATGTGCTGGGTGACCGGCCGGTCGTCGGTGTGGGGCCACAGCTGCTTGCCGAAGGACACGGAGGTCTGTTCGCTCGCCACCGCCCCCTCCAGTGCCCTGGACACGTCGACCCGGCCCGTCCCCTGCTGGTAGCCGGTCGCGCCGGTGGTCGGGGTGGTGGACGCGGTGAGCGCCTGCTTGATCCGTGCGCCGGTCCAGTCGGGGTGCCGCTGGGCGAGGATCGCGGCCGCCCCCGCGACATGCGGCGTCGCCATCGACGTACCGGACATGGAGACATATCCGTCGGCAGCCGGGTCGCCCATGTGGCCGTGCGCCGCCCTCGCCGAGACGATGGCCACGCCCGGCGCCGTGAGGTCCGGTTTCAGCGCGCTGTCGGCGGTCGGGCCGGTGCTGGAGAAGTCGGCGAGCCGGTCCTCGCCGTCGACGGCGCCCACGGTGAGCGCCGACTCCGCGGCCCCCGGGGAGCCGACGGTTCCCGCCTCGGGGCCCTCGTTGCCGGCCGCGGCGACGGTGAGCATGCCGGTGCTCTTCGAGAGGGCGTTCACCGCCGCCTCGACCGGGTCCTCCCCCGGGGTGTCGGCCTGGCCCAGGCTGAGGTTGGCCACCTTGGCGCCCTGCCCGGCGGCCCACTCCAGGCCGGCGATGACGGACGAGTCGGTGCCCTCGCCGTCGTCGTTCAGCACCTTCGCGTTGAGGATCTTCGCGCTGGGTGCGACTCCCTTGTAGCGCCCGCCGGAGCGGGCTCCCGAGCCCGCCACCGTCGCCGCGACATGCGTGCCGTGGCCGGCCATGTCGTCGGTGCTGCCGGTGCCGCTGAAGTCCTTCGCTGCCGTCACCGCCGAGGCGAGGTCCGGGTGTGAGGTGTCGACGCCGGTGTCCAGGACGGCGACCTTGACGCCCTTGCCGTCGTATCCGGCCGCCCAGGCGGCCGGGGCGCCGATCTGCGCGACGCCGCCGCCCAGCTCCTCGGCCTTCGCGCCGTCTTCGTCCGCCGGCGCCTTGAACCGGCCGTCCAGCCAGACCCGCGCGACTCCCTGCTCCTCCGTGAGGGCCTGCCACATGTCGTCGGCCCCGGCCTTGGGCACAGTGATCGCGGCGCCCGCCACACTGGGCAGCTCCCGGCGCACGGTGGCGTCCGCCTCCGCGACCAGTGACTTCTGGGTGCTCCTGCGCTGGGCGGACTTGCCCTCGTACGACACGATCAGCGGGAGCGTGCGACGCCGGGTGTCGTCGTAGCCGGCGCGTATCAGGCCGCTGACGTCGAACAGCCGCATGTCCAGGACGCCTTGGCCGATCAGGGCGGCGGCGTCGGCGGGAACGACGTACTGATCGCCCCCGACGCCGCGCACGGACACCGGGACGTGCTCACGGCCCGGTGCCCGCCGTACGCCCGTCACCCGGCCCCGGGCGTCCAGCCGGACCCGGTCGCCGGTGAGGAGGGTGACGTACCGGCCGGCCGCGGAGGCGGAGCCGGCGGTCCGCGCGCCGAGGGCGGAGCCGCCGGGCGCCGCGACGGTGGCGGTGTCCTGCGCGCGCACGCCGAGGCCGGAGCCCGTGGCCGCCACCGAGACGCCCGTCATCAGCCCCGCCACCAGCAGGGCGGCCAGCGAGGCGCTTGTGGTTCTGTCGCGCATTCAGCTCACCTGCCCGGGCACCTGCTTGGCGGCGTCGACGACCGCGCGCTCGGTGATCGCGCTGGTGTGCGTGACGGTACCGACCTTGAGGGGATCGCCCGCCGTGGCCTTGACCACCACGATGCGCTGGCCGAGGAACCGCAGGGTCTTCTTGTCGAAGATCCACTCGGTGCGCTCGCCGTCGTTCTCCCGCGCGATCGCGACCCCGTGCCGACCCGTGGCGTCGACCGCGTCATCCACCGAGACGACGCCGGGGATCTTGGCCGCGGCCTTGTAGAGGGCGGCGCCGACCTCGGCGGGCGGGTAGCTCTCGAACAGCAGATCGCCGATCGCGACGAAGGCGGCCTGGTCGCGCGGGACTTCGGGGTCCCGGACGGCGTCCGACTCGCGGTAGATCCGCTGGAGCAGCGTGTCGGGGTCGGTCGGCAGCTCGGCCAAGGCGTTGTAGGCGCCGCTGAACGGGACGTCGCTCTTCAGGGTGATGCCCTTGTCGCTGGTCTCGCCGGCCTCGATCAGCCAGCCGTCCCTGCCGTCGAGGGAGTTCCAGACCTGGCGGGAGTGCAGCTCGTTGCTGACCGCCTCGCTCTTGTCGCCGACGGTCTTGATGTAGGTGTCGGCCACCTTCGAGGCGATGTAGATGTACTGGCCCTTGCGCGGGGTGGGCGCGGAGGTGTCGGCGGCGGCCAGGGAGATGCGTTCGAGGAGCTGGGGGGCGCCCTTGGGGTCGGCGACGCCGATGCTGGTGGTCAGTGCGGGGCCAGTGGCCAGGGCGGTCTTGCCGCCGTCGGTCCCGCCGCCGGTGAGGGCGAGGCCGCCCACGACCGCGCCGGCCAGGGCGAAGGCCGCGGCGGGCAGCAGGACCGTACGGCGCAGGAACGGGTTGGGGCGCTTCAGGGACGCGACCGGAGAGGTGGCGGACGTACGGGAGGAGGTGCGGAGGTCTTCGTGGATCTGGGCCATCATCTGCTCCTTGTGGAACTGGTGGCGGCCCGCCGGCAGTTCCCGCTCGGCGGAGGGCAGCAGACTCTGCGTCTCCGTCCACTCGGCCGGGTGGGGCCGGTGGGAGGGGCTGGCGTTCATCGGTTTCCTTCCTGTGCGGACCGGACCGCGTATCCGCGATCACCTGTTATCTGCCGGTTCGTGCGGGTGGGTTCCCTTTTTTCTCCGAGTAGTTGCGCGTCGGTGAGCTTGCGCAGCTTGGCGCGGGCGCGGGAGAGGCGGGAGCGGACGGTGCCGACCGGGATACCCAGGGCGCGGGCCGCCTCGGCGTACTCCATCCCCTCCCACAGGCACAGCGTCAGGACCTCACGCTCGGGACGCTTGAGCAGGCTGAGGGCGGCGAGCGTGGCGTTGATACGGCGCCGGTCGTCCAGGCGTCCGGCGGTCTCCTCGGCGTGGTCCTCGACCCGTTCCTCTGCGGCGTGCGCGGCTGCCGCGGCGCTCGCCGCGTTGCGGTAGCGGCGGTTGCTGCGGTGGTGGGAGCGGGCGACGTTGGTAGCGATGCCCAGCAGCCACGGCCGCAGCGAGCCGCCTTCGGCCTCAACCGAGGCCCGGCGCCGCCACGCCTCCATGAAGGTCGTCGACATCACGTCCTCGGCCAGCGACCAGTCGGCGGTCAGCCGGAAGGCGTGGTTGTACACCGCGCGGGCGCACGCGTCGAAGAGTTCCGCGAAGGCGTCCGGATCTCCGTTTCGCACCCGGGTTCGCATATCTGTGGTCACGTCTTGAACTGACTTATGGTGCGGGCGAGTTCCCGTGAGACACGTCACAGCCGTCGCACAGGTCACCGGGGCGGTTGATTTGGTGGTGGCCGCCGCAGCCGAGCTGCAGGGGCTCACTCTGCTGCACCACGACCGGGACTTCGAGTGCATCGCCGCCGTCACCGGCCAGGCACTCCAGTGGTACGGCCCTGAAGCCGGCAAGTGAGCCAGGTGCTGGCGGGACGCTTCCCCGGATGGCTCCGCACTCGCGAAGCGCTCCCCGGGCTGGACATGCGAGCCAATCGAGCCGAGAAAGGCGCCCGTTCCCTTTGGCACTCGGCCTGCCGCGCTTCAAAGCCGTGCCCACAGCGTGCCCATAAGAGCGGACAACCACGGTCAACAGCGGTGCGAACCAGTCCTCGCGAGGCGGCCGCTACGCCACATAAGCGCAGGTCAACGATTGCATGACCTTCCAAGCGCCGTCGCTTCCCAAGCTGAGAGCGCGAGTTCGATTCTCGTCACCCGCTCCAGCAGAAACCCCCAGGTCGTGGACCCGGGGGTTCTTTGTTGTCTAGACCTGTGGGCGGGTGCCGCACCACTAGCGCACCATTAGCCCGCTGAGGACTCCTGAGTGTGGTGCGGACGGCCGTCGGTGTGGTGCTTCGCACGCTCGGCGCGGACCATGCTGCCGAGGCCTGCGGCGACCTCCTGTTGCCTGTCGTGGTCGGAGTGTTGGTAGATCATCCCGTCCTTGAGGGTGATGTCCGGTCGGGTCGAGAGGGTGTGGCCGGTGTCACGAAGGTCGTAGGAAGGAGGTGCGACGGAAGGCGGCTCCCTTTCGCCGACGAAGAGCAGACCAGCGGGCCCTTCTCGGCGTACCAGCCGAGGTGCCGCCTCAGATCCTTGTGGAGGAAGACCGGGAGGACGACCGTACGGACGCCCGTATCTGTCTTGGTCTCGCCGGGAGCCCGTTTGCCGTTCGATGCGTGGCACGGTGATCCGGCGCGTACGACGGCGCTCCCTCTGCCAGGGCCAAGGCGGAGGATGACTCTGCTTACATGCTGTGACGCCGCGCGCCAGGGGCGTCCCTCCTTTTCGAGCCGCCGGCTTGTGGCAGGGTCGCCTGTATGTCGTGCCCCTTCTGCCGGCTCATCCGCGAAGACAGTGCGCAATGGGTGGCCCGTGAACCGTCCGCCTGCGCGTTCACCCCGCTCGACCCTCTCGCTCCAGGGCACACCCTGGTGGTGCCGACGGCTCATCACGCTGACGTCTTCGACACGCCCACCGAGGTACTGACCGAGACGGTCGATCTGGTCCAGCGTCTGGCGAGAGCCATGCGCGTCGGTTTGAAGGCGACTGGGGTGAACGTTCTCAACGCGAGTGGTCCAGGATCGGAACAGTCGGTACGCCACCTGCACTTCCACGTCGTTCCTCGATGGCCCGACGATGGCATCTCCACCTGGCCGACCGGGCAGTCACGGCATCCGTTCGCCGGCGACCCGACCGTGCGACTCTCCGAGGCGCTGTCAGTCGGCAAGCACCGTAGAAGTTGAGGCAGAGAGTGCGAACGGGCAGCCGATGGTCACCGCTCTGGGAGGCACCAGGGACTCGAACGGTCTGCGGCCTACGGCCGTGCGCGTCGGAGCGATCAGTCCCACCAATCGTCGCCGGTGTGCCAACGCCGCACCCACTCCTCGAAACCCCATGCCTGGTTGCCGGGGGTCGGGACGACGCCGACGTCGGCGATCATCCACACCTCGCCGCGGCGGGGACCGGTGGTCAGCAGAAGCCAGAACGACTGCCCATCCTCGGATCCGAGAACAACGGACCCGTTGTTGAACGCGGCGTTGATCCGCGGGTCCCCGGGGCCGGCACTCTCGTCGTCCTCCCAGAGCCAGGCCGTCTCCAGAGGGAACGGGTGCCCTGGCTGTCGCGGGCCGAGGTCGGGCCACGTGTCGGGCAGCCAGCCGAGCGGCTGGAGACCGCCGTCGCCGGCGGGGCCCAGGCTCGATCCGTTGCTGACTTCCGCGATGAAGGTCCGGTACGGCTCCGGCAGGGCCACCCCATTCTTTTGCTCCCACTCCGCGACGGCTCCCTGCCCGAGCGGGGGCTCGCGCCACTCCGTCGGGAACACAGAGCGCAGGAAGTCGAGAGTGGTTTCGGCCGGACGCTGATCACGTGTGTCTGTCACGGCCGCATGCTCGCAGAAGGGGCTGACAGCCCATCGTGGCCGCCTCCCCCCGGATCCGCTGGCTAGTCTGCGGGCATGACGGAGCACCTCGGGTTCGGCGCGATGCTGGCGCGGTTGCTGGACCACAGGAAGTTCACGGCACAGGAGTTGACCGAACGCGGCGGTTTGACCGCAGACGAGGTCCGGGCGGTGCTCGCGGGGAAGATTCCCACAGAGGCCATGCTCCGCCGGCTTGCGCCTGCACTGGGCTTCCAAGCCGTCGATCTGTTCATTCTCTCGGGGCAGGCGGTCCCCGAGGACCTGGCGCCGCTGGAGGCTACGGCCGCGCAATGGGCGGTGAGCACGGTGACGGAGTCGGTGCGCCTCCCCGCAGCGGGACGCTGTGAACTTCTGAAGTTGATCCGCTCCCTTCCGCAGGAGGAACGGCGTTTCAGCTTCGCCCCGAAGCCGCCCGTTCCCCTCACCGGCGGTCCGGGCGCCTGGGTCATCGGCATGCTCCAGTACCGCAACCTGAACTGGATGGGCATGGCGAGGGTGCTTGCGTTTGTGACGCCCAGCTACCTGTCGGCGGCCACCTACGGCGTGATCGCCTCCGGGCGCAAGGAGCTGACCCCGCGCTTGGTGACGGACTCCGCTGCCCTGCTGGGGATCGACGTCCGCGAACTAGCTCTACTCACGGGCGTTTCCCTCCGCGAGGTGCCGCCTCCTCCGTCTCCGGAAGCCGCGGACGCTGCGGCGCTGCTGTGGGAGGCGCGACGGTTGACTGCTGTCCAGGCGCGATACGTCTGCGAGGCCGCTCGTTCGCTCCGCGAGGACTCCCCTGGCGGGTAGCCCGTCAGCCCGCCCTGACCCTGATACCCGTCGACACCCGCCTGGCCCGGTCCCGAGTTCCGAGCCGGATCGCCAGGGAATTCGCCGAGGGAGGACAGGCCCGTTCCGCGCGGCCGGCGTCTGAACAGCGGCGAGCCTGTGTCAGCGATCTGTGACCGCGTAGGAGATCAACTTGAACACCGAATTATCATGATTCGGGCATGAAGCAGATTGAATAGGCCGAATGAGGTCGGGAACAAGGCGTCGAGCGCCTCGGCCCGGTGACGATGAGTCCGCTACGGAACGCACAGACCGGACCGGGGAGGACGAATGGGCACGCAGGTCAAGTGTGGGTCGACCCAGACCAAGACCGGCAAACGCTGCCAGAATCCGGCGATGATCGGCTACTCCCGCTGCCAGTTGCACCGAGGCGAGTGGACTCCGCCGCAGCGGAAGAAGACCAAGAAGCGCTGACCTGGGATCTGGTTGCCGGGGCGTCTCGATGCCCTAGGAGAAGCCGTACGCAGAGTGGAGAGCCTGCTGCCTGCCTTCCCGTTCCAGAGAACTGCCCCGAACCAGTGACTTCGGCCTGAAGTACCCCGTGGCCTCGACGCCGCCCGCTGGTGGCTCGCCCCGTCCACCGGCACCCCGCACATAGGGATTCCCTGCCCGCACCCCGGCTGCGGCCGGGCCGAGAAGCATGCCGGACGAACCCGCGTCCTCCTCACCGACCGCGAGACGGCCGACATCGAGGCCGTCTGCCTCCGCCACGGCCCCTACCGCACCACCGTCACACCCACCACCGGTGGCTACCTCGACCTGGCCACCCTCTACCGCAACCTGGTCAAGGAACTCGCCCTCACAGCGCACCAGCCGACGGAACCCTGCATGTCATGGTCAAGGGCGGCGACTGGGTCTTCGGCTCCCTCCTCGTCGACGAAGCACTCCAGGCCGTCGGCCTCGCCCGCGCCCAACTCCCGGCCCGCCTCTTCTGCCCGCAGGTCGTCACCGACACGGGCGCGAAACTCTCCAAGTCCCTCATCCGAGACGGTCACGCCCCCTTGCCCAAGGGCGCCACCGACTGGATGCTCGACACCCGGCAGTGGCCCGGCATCGTGGCCGAGTATGCCGACCAGTTGCTGGCGATGACCGAGACGCTCCTGTCCGACCCTCGTCACTTTTTCCGCTCGTACACCGCCGCCGAGATCAACCGCATGATGGCCGCCCAAGACCCCCGGAGCCTTCCCGCCCCATGAGCAGCACCTCCCGCGTCCGCGAACTCAACCTCTACCGCCGTTATTTCGACCTGGTCGCCGCGGGCGCCAAGTCCATCGAGGTACGGGTGAAGTACCCACACCTGGCCGACCTGGCGGCCGGCGACGTCATCCGGTTCCGCATCAAGGGCACGGACGAGACGTGTGAGGTCGAGGTCGAGCGGGTCACCGAATACGCCGGCTTCGAGGCCCTCATCGACGGTGAAGGTCCCTCCACCGTCGACCCCACCGCCACCCGCGACGAACAACTTGCCGGCATCCGGGCCATCTATCCGCCGGAGAAGGAGGCCCTGGGCGCCATGGCCATCGAGATCCAGCTTCTCGGCTGATGCATCGGCGTCAGCTGGGGCCTGCGCTACCGGTCGTCAGGTGGAGATCTCTCTGATCGATACCACACTGCAGCTGTCGCAGGGGCTCGCTCGCGCCGAGATACCCCACGGCCCGGCCCGCCATCGATCGGGAGACCATGGCGCTCGACCTCGTTCTGGGCCCGACGGTCCAGCTGGTAGTCCTTGGAGTTTCGTGGAGCAGTGGGCGGGTGCCGTCCGGATCCCTCTGCGGCCTCACCGGGCTGCGGGCTCTCTCATCGGTTGCCGCCGAGTGTCCGTCAGTGCCGGGCCGTTCAGCCCTCTACGGCGAAGGATTCGATGTAGGCCAGGGCACCGTGCAGTGCGTCACGCAGCGGTGCGGACTCGCCGGCCGCCTGGTCCAGGAGGGCTCCGCCCTGGAACGCGGCGGTGAGCAGGTGGGCGAGCGCGGCCGGGTCGGCTTCCGGCCGCAGTTCGCCGCGCTCGCGCATCTTGCTCAAGCCGCTCCTGAACAGCGCTTGCCACCGTTCGAAGCCGTCGGCCACCGTGTCCCGGTGGGAGGGTTCGGCCTTGACGACCTCGGCGGCCAGGGAGCCGAACGTGCAGCCGCCGCGCAGCATGTCCTGCGAGGCGACGTAGGAGTCGGCCCACTGATGGAGGGCGGCGAAACTGTCCAGCTCGCCCAGCTCCGGTGCCTGGTGGCGGGCGACGATGTTGTCGGCCTGCCAGGCGAGCACCGCGCGTATGAGGGCCTCTTTGGTGGGGAAGTGGCGCGTGAGCTGTGAGCCGCTGACTCCGGCGGCCTCGCGGATCTGCTCGTTGTTGGTGTTCTGGGCGCCGTGTTCGTAGATCAGTTCCGCTGCTGCCGCGATGATGCGCTCGCGCGTGGCCAGACCCTTGGGGGTCAGCTTCCGGGCCGGCACTTCGCTGCTTGCGGTCATGCGGATGACCCTAGCATAAAAATGGGCTTGACAGCCCCTTTTTTTGGGTGTTGCATGAGGTCGAGCCCAAAAAGGGGCTAGCAAGCCCATTTTCATGTGAGGGGCGAACCCTATGTCTACACAGGCCTCACCGCAGGCAGCCGCGACATCGACAAGGCCCGCCGGTGCGGCTCAGGCCGTCACCGACGGGGGTCACCCGCGCCGCTGGAGCATCATGGCGGTGCTGGGCGCCGTCGCCTTCATGGCGCAGCTCGACTTCTTCGTCGTCAACGTCGCCCTCGACGGGATCGGCCGGTCGTTCCCGGGCGCCGGCGTCGCGAGCGTGTCGTGGGTGCTGTCGGCCTACGCGATCGTCTTCGCGGCCGTGCTGGTGCCTGCGGGCCGCATCGCGGATCAGTGGGGCCGCAGGAAGATGCTGCTGTCCGGAGTGGCGCTGTTCACCCTCACCTCCGCCGTCGCGGCCGCCGCACCGAGTCTTGGCGTACTGGTCGCCGCCCGGGCTCTGCAGGCCGTCGGCGCGGCGATGATCGTGCCGACCTCGCTCGGCCTGCTCTACCCGAGCTTCCCCAAGCGGCAGCACACCCTGGTGGTCGGCCTGTGGGCGGGCGTGGGCGCGATCGCGGCCTCGGCGGGCCCGCCCGTCGGTGGTCTGCTCGTCACCCTCGACTGGCGGTGGATCTTCCTGATCAACGTGCCCGTCGGCATAGCCACCCTCCTCGCCGGCGCACTGCTGCTGCCCGAGGTGCGTCAGCCCAAGGGCGCAGCCCTGCCGGACGCGGTCTCCGCCCTCGCCCTGCTGCTGGCCGTGAGCCTGCTGGTGCTCGCCACCGTCCAGGGGCCTGGGTGGGGCTGGACGGACATCCGCACCCTCGCCTTGTTCGCCGCGGCCGCCCTGGCCGCTGCCGCCACCGTCCAGCGAACCCTGCGCGCCAAGGCGCCGGTGATCGAGAGGCAACTGTTCGTCGGCAGGGCGTTCACCGCCGCCGGCATCGCCCTGTTCCTGTTCTACGTCGGCTTCGCCATCGTCCTGCTCAGCACCGCCCTGTTCCTGCAGGAGGTCTGGCACTTCAGCCCGCTGCGCGCAGGCGTCTCCCTCGCCCCGGCCCCCCTGGCCTCGATCGCCTTCGCGATGAACGCCGGCCCCATCCAGAGCCGCTTCGGACGCACCGCCCCCGCCGTGACCGGCACGCTGGCCATGGCACTTGCCGCCGGCTACTGGCTCACAAACGTACAGACCACCCCCGACTACTGGAGCGGCATGTTCCCGGGTCTGATCCTGGTCGGCCTGGCCGGCGGTCTGGCCCAGGCGCCGCTGTTCGCCGCCGCCGGCACCCTCGCACCCGAACGCGCCACCACCGGCAGCGCCGTACTCAACATGAGCCGGCAGATCGGCAGCGCCGTGGGCGTGGCCCTGCTCGTCGCCCTCACCCCCCAGGCCACGACCACCGGCTTCGACCACGCCTGGTGGGTCCAGGCCGGCGCCGGAACCGCCGCGGCCACCGCGCTGCTCGCCCTCCGCCCCCGCCACACCCCCTGACCAACCGCCACGGCACTCGGGTCGGGCCCGCAAACCAGAGCCTCCTGCTGAGCAGGTATCGCACCGCCTCACTCATCTTCTGCGGCACCGGCCCGCAGGACTGACGCTGGACCTCCCACCAGCTCTCTCTCAAGAAACGGAGATCACCCTCATGGATCGCACCCTCCTCGTGATCGGGGCCACCGGCAAGACCGGCCGCCACACCACCGAACTCCTCCTCCAGCACGGACACCACGTCCGCGCACTCGTCCGGGGCCTGGATGGGCGTGCCGAGCGGCTCGCCGCCCTCGGGGCGGACGTCGTGGAGGGCGACGTCCTCGACCTGGACTCCCTGGCCGCGGCGATGAAGGGGGTCGACGCCCTGTACTTCACCTATCCGATCCGTCCCGGCCTGATGGACGCCACCGCGAACGTGGCGCAGGCGGCGGAGGAGAACGGGGTCCAGGCGATCGTGAACATGTCGCAGGTCTCCGCCCGCCGCCACACCGCCAGCAACGCGGCCCGCCAGCACTGGGTCGCCGAACGCGTCCTGGACCACGCCCCGGTCCCGGTCACCCACCTCCGCCCGACCTTCTTCGCCCAGTGGCTGATCGACACCTGGGCCGACGGAACCGGCGAACTGCGCCTGCCGTTCGCCGACGGACGCCACGCCCCCATCGCCGAAAGCGACCAGGCCAAGGTGATCGCGGCCATCCTGGAGGACCCCGCCCCGCACGCCGGCCAGATCTACCCGCTCTACGGAGCCGAGGAGCTCGACCACCACGAGATCGCCGAGAGGATGTCGCGCGCGCTGGGCCGGAAGGTCACCTACGTGCCGATCGAACTCGACGAGTTCGCCGCCATCCTGCGCGGGCGCGGCGCGCCCGACCACCTCGTCCAGCACCTGCTCGCCGTGGCCGTCGACTACCGCAACGGCGTCTTCGCCGGCACCAACGACCTCGTCAAGACCATCGGCGGCAGCGACCCCCTCGACGTCGAGGGCTTCATCGCGCAGAACCGCGCGGCCTTCACCCTGCCCACCACCATCTGAACACCGGAGAAGACAATGAGTGTTTGGTTCGTCACCGGCTCGTCCCGGGGCTTCGGCCTGGAGATCACCCGTGCCGCCCTCGCGGCCGGCCACCAGGTGGTCGCCACCGCCAGGAAGCCCGACACCGTTCGCGAGCAGTTCCCTGATGCGGGCGACGCGCTGCTTGCCGTGGCGCTGGACGTGACCGACCCGCAGAGCATCCAGGCGGCCGTCGATGCGGCGGTGGAGCGGTTCGGGCGGATCGACGTCCTGGTCAACAACGCCGGCACCGGACTGCTCGCCGCCGTCGAGGAGTCCGACGACGCCGCCGTGCGTGCGGTGTACGAGACCAACGTGTTCGGCCCGCTCGCCGTCCAACGCGCCGTACTGCCGGTACTGCGGCGTCAGCGTTCCGGCCACGTCATCAACATCAGCTCCATCGTCGGCTTCGCCACCGCGCCGGGCTGGGGCATCTACGCCTCCACGAAGTTCGCCGTCGAAGGCTTCACCGAGACCCTCCACACCGAAGTGGCCCCCCTTGGCATCCACGTCACCCTCGTGGAACCGGGCTTCTTCCGCACCGACTTCCTCGACCCCGCGAGCCTGCGCACCGGCCCCGACACGATCGACGACTACGTGCCCACCGTCGGCGCGATGCGCACAGCCGCCGCGAGCCTGCACCGCGCCCAGCCCGGCGACCCGGCAAAGGCCGCGCGCGCGATTGTCGAGATGGCCGCCGTCCCTGAGCCGCCTCTGCGCCTCCCGCTCGGAGCCGACACCCTGCAGGCCTTCGACGCCAAACTGGACACCTTCCGCAAGGACATGGACGCCGCCCAGCACATCGCCCTCTCCACCGACCACGAATAAGTCTGTGCCCTAGAGGGCGCCGAGGACGAGTCGTTGGGAACAGCAGACGGACGGCAAGTACCCAAAATGCCAGGTGGCTGGGGATGGCACTCAAAGCCGGAGAGGACGGTATGTCCGCACCTGATTACGAGTATGCGAGCAGATTGGTCGAAATACCGTACGGACGTCTGCACGTCCGAGACATCGGAGGCACTGGCTTACCCATAGTCGCCATGCATGGGTTTCCGGACGATTCGCGGATCTATGACCGCATCATCCCTCTCGTAGCTCCACGGCGCGTGGTGGCTCTGGACTTCTCCGGCTTCGGAAAGTCTGAGCGGGGCCAGGAGACCACCCTCCGGCCCGGACAGCGCGAGGCCGAACTCGGTGCGGTACTCACTGAGCTGGGAATCGATCGGTGCGTTCTGGTCGGCCACGATGCTTCAGGTGCCGTCGCGGTCAATTTCGCCCTGGACCACGCCGAGTCCGTGGACAGACTCGTCCTCCTCAACTGCTACTACGGGGATGCCCCTTCCTTGCAGTTCCCGGAGTTGATCCGCCTGCTGGGAGATCCCAACTTCAAACCACTCGCCGACGCCCTCATGGACGACCCGAAGATGCGGGAGTGGATCCTGGCGCACACCCAGGCGCGGTTCGGCTACGCAGTCGGGGACCCTGACGGTGTGGTGGCCGCCTCTGTGGTCCCGCAATGGTTCGGCGAAGGCACGCGGCCGGACGCACTGGTAGCGATTCGCGCGTGGACTGCCACTCTCTTCCCTGACCTGGAGGTCCAGAACCGCCGTATCGCGGATGGCGATCTGGCCGCGCTGACCGTGCCGGTCACCGTGGCGTTCGGCGAGGACGATCCCTACCTCAACCCTGAAGTCGCCGGTCACATCGCCCATCAGTTCCCCCATGCCGCGCTGCACCTGATCAAGAACGCTTCCCACTGGCCCCAGTGGGAACAGCCCGAGCAGACAGCGCGGCTCATCCTCGGAGACGAGGACTGAACCGGTTCCACAGCACGCCTGGCTCGGCCCTTCGTGATGTGGCCATCAGGTGCACTGGGCAAGCGTGATTCATGACGAAGTGCTGCTACCGAAGACGCAATTCCGCGTGATTTCCGCTGATGCCTAACCAGGCGACCGGCCTCCCTTGTGTTACGGGTATAGCGGAAAATCAGGCCATCGGTTCGAGGGAGAAGGTATATGAACGACAGGCCCAGCCTGCCGAGAGGAATGTGGCAGGATCTCGTTCCTACAAGCGACGGCATCGTTGTCGCACCTCATGCCGCCGCGGTCTCAGTGGTCGCAGAGGTGGAATCTACAACCCACCTGTTCACAGCCTGGGCAACAACAAGGCTCCACTGGCGTGAACACGTGACCGTGAACGGTGACCAGAAAGCCGCTGCAGCCTTCTTGGACGCCCTCAACCTGGTGTAGAGCTGGACACGCACGCGGAAGGCTTCGCAGGGGGCGGCGCTCCCGGCTCCGATCGCTGCACGAGCGGTTGGACTTCAGCCACCGACTGCACGACGCAGGACAGCAGTCGGCACCAGCGGCCGCGGATGCCGAAGCCGTCCTCCACGGCGGTTGCGAGGACTGCTGACGTCCGCCGACGGCACTGCCGCCTGCAGCCTCGTCGGCGAGCCTGTCGTTGTCAGAGCCGGTCCCTGTCATCGTCTGCAGCTGCGGCTCTTTCCCCCGGTTCCGCCGCACGCCGCCGTGCCTGGGCGGCGAGCCGGTCTTGATGCCGCTCACGTCATGAGGGCCTCACCTCGGGGCAGGGGCCACGTGATTCTTTGTCACACCTTGATCAGGTGCATCTCCTGACGTGAACTGCCGTCCGCGTGGCGAACCTATGATGGCCAAAATTGCTGGCTTGAGGGGGAGTTGTTGGCAGTGCCACGAAGATCTCTTGCTTTCGTCGGGGTAGCCGCGCTGGTACCGCTGCTCGCTTCGGCCGCCGCCGCGCAGGCGGCGTCGGGCTCGCTGACGGTCACCACGCTGGGGCGGCACGGTGCCAAGATCTCGACGACGGTCACCGTCGTCGCCGTGCCGTCCGGTCAGACGTACACAGTCAAGTCAGGCAAGCGGATCAGCCTGCCGTCGGGGCGCTATCTCGCGATGACCGACATATACGAGAGCACTACCGACGGTCTGGGCACCGACACCATCGGCGCGCAGGTCGTGACGGTGTCGGGCAGCAAGTCGGTGACGCTCGACGCGCGCAAGGGCAAGCCTGTCAAGGTGTCACTGGACACGCCTGCCGACGTGACCGGGCCGCCACGAATCAGCGCGCAGGTGTGTGCCGCCAATATGGACATGCCCTCGGCCTTCAGCGCAGGTGGCTGGAACGACGAGGGAGCCCTCTACGCCATCCCGAACTCCTCCAAGCTCCTGCAGTTCGGGTACCTCGCGCAGTGGTCCGGCAACGACAGCTATGTCGCCGTGAAGAAGACCACCGGTATCCCGGCGGCGCCCGGCGGCTCGTTCAAGCGGTCGGGGCTTGCGACGATGCGCTTCTCGGTGCGCGCCGGAACGCAGATGGGTACTCAGGTCGACACCGCGCTCCAGGCGACGCCGAAGACCGATGATTGCACGACCGACCTGATGGCCCAGGTGCGCGACGACGACGCCCCGTACAGCGCCACCGTCCATCTGACTCCCGGAACCTGGCAGCCGCGCGACGACATCTTCGGCAGCAACGGCGACGACGTCAGCGGCGGCTTTCCGAAGCTCAGGACTCTGAAGGCGGGGCAGAGCCTCACCCAGTCCTTCGGCCGGGCCGCATGGGGCCCCATGCGCAATCTGCCGCTGCTCGGGCAGAAGTCCGTCACCTTCTCTGCGGACGCCCTGATCGGCGACCTCGACATCGGCGGCGACTGGGGGGACATAACGAAGGAGACGGTGGTCCTGTCCAAGGGCAGCACCACCGTCAAGAAGCAGACGCTGACCGACTGGCGCACCGGGCCCGCCGAGTTCGATGCCCCTGTCCGCTCGGCCGGCTGGTATCGCCTGACCGTCGACGCCCACCGTTACCGCCCGGGCATCACCTTCCCGGCCGGCATGCTGTCGCCGCGGGCCACCCTCGACTGGCACTTCAAGGTGGCCGACCCGGCCAAGGCGATCGTCGCTCCCGTCTTCCTGACCCGCTTCCTGCCCACCGGGCTGAACAGCCACAACCAGGCCGCGCCGAACAGCACCACCACGGTCGACGTGAGCGCCGGGCGCGCCTCCCAGGGCCCCGACATCAAGCTCACCAAGGTGACCGCCAAGTCCGTCCGGGTCTGGTCGTCCGCCGACGGCGGCAAGACCTGGAAGGCGGCGACCGTCAAGCACTCCGGATCCGCCTGGCAGGCGTCCGTCCACAACCCGGCCTCCGGCGCCGTCGCCCTGCGCTCCGAGGTGACGGACTCCGCCGGGGACCGCTCGGTGGAGACGGTGTACCGGGCGTACGCCATCGGCTGAGGGCGTTTGAGCGCGAGATGGATTCTCGTCACCCGCTCCAGAAAGAAGGCCCAGGTCGTGACCTGGGCCTTTTTGCTGTCCATCGTGATCAGTCGTCGCGTGCCGGATTCGTGGCAGAGCGTTGATCGTCTGGATCGACGGCACCGTCCATTTCGTGCGCCGGCTGCGCCTGCAGACCGGACAGGCCCGTCTCGGCCCACGCCATCGAGTGCTCGGTGATACTCGGTTCAACGCGTCCGGGTATTTGTCGACACCCGGCGACCGACGGTCGCACCCGCCCGCACCCGCCTCCGCGATGCCTCTCGGTTGCTGCACAGGGATCTCCCGGCCGGAGGAGTCCTGGGCTCTTCGCCCGGGCCCTGAGCGCGGTCGCGTCGGAGGTCGGCTCTACGATTGGCCAACCCGTGGCGCTCTGCGATCGACGCTGAAATGGCGTGGGAGGTACGGGCGTTCGCATATTTTGGGGGGATTCATCGAGTGAGACTTCGCGCTGTTCTGCCTGCCCTGACAGCCGGTGCGCTGCTGACAGCCGTACTGGCCCTTCCGGCAGCCGCCGCCGACTCCGCGACGTCCGCGCCGCATGAGTCGGTGTCGGGTGCCACTGCGAGCCCGTCCGTCGCCGCGAGCCCGGGCCCACCGGACACACCCACGAGCTCCGCGGTCGCCACACCGACCGACACCGCCGGCCCGGTCCCGTCCGAGACCGCGACGTCCGCGCCGACCGACGGCAGCCCGGATGCGCACCAGTTCGAGGTGTACGGAGTCGGCAACTCCTGGTCAGACCACTGGAAACTCTCGCTGTCCGTCTACAGCGCCACCGCGACGGTCACGGGCGTCACCGCCCGCTACCGGCCGCACGGGGCGCCCGCGGACGCGCCCTACGTCGCCACGACGTCGGACTTCGTGCCCAACCCCTACTACGGCGGCCAGGTCTCGGCCGACCGGCCCGTCCTTCCCGCCATGGGCGTCTACGACGTCTCCGTGGACGTGACGGACAGCTCGGGAGACGTCGAAGACTTCCCCGACGTCGGCGAGTTCACCTACGCGGCGCAGGTGTCCGTCGGGAAGCTGGCGTCCGACCGGAGTTCCGTGGACTACGAGCACCGCTCGTACACCGTCTCCGCCCCGGTCACCGTCACCGACCCCAGCACCGGTGCGGTGCTCGACCCGGCCGGTGTGTCGGTTGCTCTTGCCGACCCGGAGGCCGGCGTCCCGTCGGATACGGTCGCGGTCGCCACCGCGCGGGCGGACGGGCGGGTGGCCGCAACGGTCACGGTGAAAGATCGCGTGACCTACCGGACGGCCGGCGCCGACGGCACCGCCACCGCGGGATACCCGTACTTCCTCGACACCGGCGATCAGACCTCGCTCACCGTGCCGGCGACGGCGGAGACCACCCGGATCCGCATCCTGAGCAAGACCGACGTCGACGTTCCCAAAGGCGGCCGCACCACGATCACCGGTGTGCTCGAACGGAAGGTCGGGTCCACATGGATGGGCACGCCGGACCAGGAGATCTACACCATGGGGCCGGCCTACTTCTCCGCCACGGTAAAGACCACCGCCACCGGCACCTTCGCCGTCAGCACCGGCACCGCCGGTGCGTACTATTTCAACAACTACTGGGACTACGATCCCTTCCTCCTGAGCACCGACAGTGACGCGACACCGGTGTATGTGCACGTCCCGGCGCCCAGCCGCGTCACCCCGTTCCACGTCAGCGAGGACGAGTACGGCGAGGCGGTGATCGACGGCCGTCTGGACCTGCACGGGGCGGAGTTCGCGAGCGGCACGCACTCCATGACGATCCAGTACTCGTCCAACGGCAAGACGTGGCACACCGTCGGCAGCACCCGGATCGGCCGGTCAGGTCTCGCCGGCGATGAGTTCATGACCTACGCGACCTACGGCGGCCAGGCGAACGGCTACTGGCGGGCGTACTTCCCGGGCACCCCGGACTACTCGCCCTCCTACAGCGCAGCGGTCAAGATCTACCGCACTCCCACTCGCGTCACCGGGGGCAAACCCAGCCACACCACGGTGCGCAAGAACACGTACCTGACATTCGGCGGCCACCTGCAGCAGCGCAGTTCGTCCGGCACCTGGTCCGGCATCTCCCATACCTACGCGTACCTGGAGTTCCGGGCGACGGGAAGCAAGACGTGGCACTACGTCACGCGCGTGAAGACCGACGCCAAGGGCACCTACCACCTGAGCGGCAAGGCAACTCACGGTGGCACCTGGACCGTCGTGTGGTTCACCTCCGACAGCCACCACATCGACTCCAACGGCCCGGAGACGTACGTCCACGTGCACTGACTTGTTCCTCGGGCCGAAGCCCGAGGAACAACTCGAGTCATGACACGACCACATCCCGGACCGCTCCAAGGCGGGAGCGGTCCGCGGTGATCCATTGCCGCGTGCCGGATTCGTGCCAGAACGGTGATCGTCGGGGACGACCGTCTGCTTTCCGACACGGCCGCAGCATCCCGGCATGCCTTCCGTACTGTGGCGCCGAGGCCGGCTGCGACTTCCTACGCTCCGTCGTCTTGGGGTGCTGATAGATCAGCGCGGCTTTCTCGGGCCATCGTGCCTTGAGGGTGGCACCGGATCGGGTGGGGCAGGGTGTGTCCGGTGTGGCGGAGGTGGTCGTAGAACCGGAAGCCCTCAGGCATGCCGACGATCTCACGGGCCTTCCGCCACTTCCGGCCGAAGGTGCTGCGCCGCAAGGGCGCCCCCTCTTGTCCCCTACGAAGAGCAACCGTCAAGGCCAGGCTCGGCGTACGACTCCAGGTGCCGGCGGAGCTCCCGGCGGAGGAACGCGGGAGGCATCACAGTCCGCGTTCCTGCCTCGCTCTTTGTCGCCCTGGACGTGTCGCCCGTTCATCCGCTCCCATTCGGCGGGACGAACCCGGATCCTGAGGACGTCAAGCGGTCCGTGACGCTGGACCGGCCCGGGACGCCAGGCTGGGTGTCCTTCCGGGCCAAGGCCGTCGACGCCAAGGGCACCAACGCCACCCTGGACGCTGATCAACGCCTACCGCACCACGAGGTGAACGGAAAAAGTTCCCGGCTCGCGGCAACCCTGTGCGGAGTCTGTGACCACCAGGAGTCGGATCCGGTCATCCCCCTGCCTGGATTCACTCCTCTTCTGGTGAACGGCATGCAAGGAGAACACCTCCCCATGAACAACCCCACGACCGGCGGACGCCGCGGGCGTCACCGCCGTCGCTGGACCGCCACCGCTCTGCTGCTCGGCGTACCCGCCATCGTCGTGCCGTATCTCCTGTTCACGCAGGAGGACTCGCAGGCCGCGACGATCGACGCCAATGCCTACTACCGGCTGGTTTCCGTACGCAGTGGCAAGGTGCTGGACGTCAACGCCTTCTCCACCGCCGACGGCACCCGTATCCAGCAGTGGACCGACCAGAACACCGCCAACCAGCAGTGGAAGCTGAGGCCCACCGGGGACGGCTACTACGAGCTGGTGAACCGTAACAGCGGCAAGGTGCTGGGCATAGCGGGCGGTTCGACCGCCCAGGCGGCCGCCGCCGAGCAGCAGACCGACAGCTCCTCCACTTCCCAGGAGTGGCGGATCGACGATGTGAGCGGTTCCGAGGCCGTCACTTTCACCTCCCGCAGGAGCGGCCAGGTCCTGGACGTCTCCGGAGGCTCCACGGCCGAGGGCGCGCCGATCATCCAGTATCCGGGGACGGGCGGCACCAACCAGCAGTGGAAGCTGGTGCAAACGGCCGAGACCCAGGCGTCCGGGACCGGCAGCACTCAGACCACGGCCGCGGCCGGACCGTATGTGTGGCAGAACGCCCAGGTGGTGGGCGGCGGTTACGTCACCGGGCTGGTGTTCAACCAGAAGGAGAAGGGTCTGCTGTACGCCCGCACCGACATGGGCGGCGCCTACCGCTGGGACACCGCGGCCGAGCAGTGGATCCCGCTGACCGACTGGCTCGGTGAGAAGGACTGGAACCTGCTGGGCATCGACGCGCTGGCCACCGACCCCGTCGACCCGGGCCGGCTCTACCTCTCGACGGGCACCTACACCAACGAGTGGGCGGGCAACGGCGCGATCCTGCGTTCCACCGACCGGGGCCGTACCTTCCAGCGGACCGATCTGCCGTTCAAGGTGGGCGGCAACGAACCCGGCCGGGGGGCGGGCGAGCGGCTCGTGATCGACCCCGCGAACCACGGCACTCTGCTGCTGGGCACCCGCAAGAACGGCCTGTGGCGCAGCACCGACTACGGCGTGACATGGCGTCAGGTCTCGTCGTTCCCCGTCAAGGACGGGGCGGGCAGTGGCGCGGGCATCTCCTTCGTGACGTACGGCCCGGCCGGCAGCAACACGGTCTACGTCGGCGTCAACGACACGTCCACGCCGCTGTACCGCTCCACCGACGGCGGCAGCAGCTGGCAGGCTGTTTCCGGGCAGCCCACCGGCCAGATGCCGCAGCACGGTGTGGTCTCCGGTGACGGGTCGCTGTACCTGTCCTACAGCAACAGCATCGGCCCCATGGACGCGACGGCGGGCTCGGTGTGGAAGTACACCCCGACCAGCGGCGCGTGGAAGAACATCTCTCCCCCGCAGGGCTCCTACGGGTTCTCCGGTCTGGCCGTCGACGCGCAGAAGCCGTCCACGGTGATGGTCACCACCCTGGACCGGTGGTGGCCCGAGGACGAGATCTACCGGACCACTGACGGCGGCACGACCTGGAAGGCCCTGGCCGACAAGTCGCAGCGGGACGCATCCGGCGCTCCGTATGTCGGCACCCACACCGGGCACTGGATGACCGCGCTGGCCATCGACCCCTTCGACTCCGGACACGCGCTGTACGGCACCGGCAACGGCATCTGGAGCAGCAAGGACGCCAACGCCTCCGACAGCGGTGGCACCAGCCACTGGGCCTCCGGGGCCCGCGGGCTGGAGGAGACCTCGCTGGCGGACGCGATCGCCCCTCCCGGCGGCGCCACCGTCATCACCTCCATGGGCGACCAGGGCGGCTTCCGCTACGGCGGCTCCCTGACCGAGGTACCCGCCGGACGGCTGAAGGACCCGCTGATGAGCAGCAGCACCGACATCGA
The DNA here is from genome assembly GCF_042892755.1 of Streptomyces sp. NPDC001714. Taxonomy (NCBI): domain Bacteria; kingdom Bacillati; phylum Actinomycetota; class Actinomycetes; order Kitasatosporales; family Streptomycetaceae; genus Streptomyces; species Streptomyces sp. NPDC001714. The sequence goes on along the minus strand of NZ_JBIAUL010000003.1, from coordinate 71,297 downwards.
CTTCGCCCAGTCCGCTCCCGCGGTGATGGTCCGTGTCGGCACCGGCGGCGCGCAGGACGGCGCCTACTCCACCGACGGCGGCAGCACCTGGAACGGCTTCACCGCCGAACCGGTCCCCAGCGCGAACAGCGGCCATGTCGCCCTCGCCGCGGACGGCTCCACCATCGTCTGGGCCGAAGCAGGCCAGGCTCCCTACCGCTCGACCGACAGGGGAGCGAGCTGGTCGAAGGTCAGCGGCCTGGGCACCGACGCCGTCGTCGTCGCCGACCGCTCCTCGGCCAGCACCTTCTACGCACTGACCAACGGCACACTCAACGCCAGCACCGACGGCGGCGCGACCTTCACCCCCCGCGCCACCAACCTCCCCTCCGGCCGGCTCACCGCCGTCCCCGGCATCAACGGCGACCTGTGGATCGCCGCCGGCGACAGGGGGCTGCTGCACTCCACCGACGGCGGCCGCACCTTCACCACACTGAAGACGGTGCAGTCCGCCTCCGCCCTCGGCTTCGGCAAGGCCGCACCCGGCGCCAACTACCAGGCCCTGTACCTGATCGGCACCGTCAACGACGTCACCGGAGTCTTCCGCTCCACCGACAAGGGCGCCACCTGGCTCCGCATCAACGACGACGCCCACCAGTGGGGCGCCATCGGCAGCCTCGGCATCATCACTGGCGACCCCGACACCTACGGCCGCGTCTACATCGGCACCAACGGCCGCGGCCTCCAGTACGGCGACCCGTCCTGACCCAGGCGCCCGAGCGGGGCCGCGGCCACAACGGCCTGCGGCCCCGCCGTGCGGCTGTGCACGCGCGACGGCGCCCAAGAGTGTTGGTCCGCACGGCAGCTCTGGCCCAGAAACCGCCGGCCGAGGCGGCTACATTGACGGCGTGGACGACGAAGCGATCACCATCAGGCTCACGCACGATCAAGCGTTCGTTCTGTCGGACTGGCTCTACCAAGTCATGTACCGGTCCGACGACCTTCAGGGGCTCGTGCACGACCGAGCCGTCTGGTCACCGATCTACGCGATCTCCGGAACGCTGGACAAGACGCTGACCGAGATCTTCATGCCCGACTACGGCCCACGCCTTGAAGCGGCCAAGGAGCGTCTCCGCGCCGATCTGTACGGCGGAGACGTCGAGTCGACGGCACAGGAAGGGCGATGAGGCCTGGTGCCAGGCGAACGCTCAGTTCAGCTGCCTTACCCGCCCCGAGTGAGCGCGGCTTCCCAAGCTGAGAGCGTGAGTTCGATTCTCGTCACCCGCTCCATGGCTGAGGCCCAGGTCAGAGACCCGGGCCCTTTTGCTGTCCGCTGTGATCAGTCGCCGCGTGCCGGATTCGTGCCAGAACGCTGATCGTCCGGCTTGTCCGGCGGATCATCTGGCACGTCTGCAGCAGTGGCCGCTGGTGCTCGTGCGCGGCGCCGTTCGGCGCGAGCGTCGCGGAGAGCGCCGAGGGTTGCGGAGCTGTGCGCGGCGGAGAGTTCGGCGGCGTGGTTGAGGGTCAGCATGGCGGTTCCGTCGCCGGAGGTGTAGCTGCACGAGTCGAGGGCCTTGCCCTTGCCGCGCGCCCCGCGCGGGGCCTGCTTCGGATCGGTCAGCACCTCCCGGGCGAGGAGGCCGGCAGACCGCACAGGACGGCGGCAGAAGTCGTTGACCCTGAGGTTGGACTGCCGTCGGCCCCACTCGTACCCGCTGCGCCCGTAGGAGGGCGTGATCTCGCCGAGCCGTCAGGCGTTCGCCACCGCCGGAGTCAGCCGTGCCGTGCTCCGCGGCGAACGGGAAGCCGTCAAGGCGAAAAAAACTGTGGCTCTTCGCGGCAACCTTTTCGGCCTCTCGGACCACTCAGGGTTGTCCGGCCACGTGGTCCGGTCAGATGCAACGGCTGAAAGAGAGCACAGGCGTGTCCCTGGAACGAGAGCACAGACATGTCCCCGGCCCACCCACGTCATCGGTGGCGTCCCCCGCCGGCGGCCACCGTGCCGACGGCGGCGCGCGCGGTGGTCGCCCGAAGCATCGTGGCCGTCGGTTGCTCGCGCGTCGGGGTCTGTGGGCGGGTCTCGCCATGGTGGTCGTGGCCGGCTCGGCTGTCGTGGTCAGCCAGGCTTCGGCAGATCAGAAAAAGACCCCGGATCTGAAGAAGTGGTACGTGCTGGTCAACCGCAACAGCGGCAAGGTGCTGGACGACCGCGCCGCCGCCAAGAACGACGGTGCGGCGGTGGTGCAGTGGAGCCGACACGGCGGCCCCAACCAGCAGTGGCGGTTCATCGACGCGGGTGACGGGTACTACCGGCTGCAGAACCGGAACTCCGGCAAGGTGCTGGACGACCTCGGCTGGTCGAAGACCGCCGGCTCCGCCATCGTGCAGTGGAAAGACCTGAACGGCACCAACCAGCAGTTCAAACTGACCAAGTCGCCGGACGGCTACATGCGTTTGGTCAATCGCTTCAGTGGCATGGCCGTCGGTGTCCAGAACGCCGCCAAGGCCGACGGGAGCGGTGTCGTCCAGAACCGCGACCGGGGCGGCGCCGATCAGCAGTGGCAACTCGTCCCGGCCGGGAGCGTCGGCAGCTCCGGTACGCCCTCCGCGCCGAGCAGCAGCGTTCCCACCAGCCCGGCTCCGAGTAGCTCGCACCCGTCGTCCACGTCGTCGTCCACGCCGTCTCCCGTGGCCGGTGGCGGCAGCTCGACGACACGCTTCATGGGCAGCAGCACGGTGCTCATCGGCGGCTCGATGTCCGACGCCTCGGCGGCCGCCGCGCCGTTCGACGTGCGGTACGCCTATGTGCACAGCCAGCCCGCGCCCTCGTCGGACTACTACTCGGCAGCGCGCTGCCACGACGATTGGTCGGGTTGGTGGGGCTGCTGGAACGGCAGCACCACGGCGCCCGGCACTTACGTGACCTGGCGGGACGACGTGGTGTCCCAGGCGACGTACAAGGGCAGCGCGCGTCCGCAGAAGATGCTCTGGACCTGGTACTCGTTGCGCGACCTCGGGGACGCGGCGGGCGAGGGCGACGGTCCGGGCGAGGTCAAGGCCATCAACCGGGTTGACCTGCTGACCCGTTACCTGAACGACTACCGTTTCTTCCTCCAGAAGATCGGCACGTCGCAGGAAGCGATCGACCTCGAGCCCGACTTCTGGGGCTACGTCCGGTCGCTCGGCGATCCGCACCAGGTTCCCGCGCAGGTCTCGAGCGCGAACCCGAAGGACTGCGGTTCGCAGGAGAACAGCGCCACCGGACTCGCCCAGTGCCTGATCTCGATGGCGCACAAGTACGCGCCGAACACCGCCGTGGGGATGCACCTCTCCTGCTTCGACTGGGAGACCAACACGCAGGCTTGCGTCAAGTCCTACGAGAGCTTCGGGGCCAAGAACGCCGACTTCCTGGCCACCGACGTGTCGGACCGCGACGCGGGCTGGTACGCACAGCCGGCCCACGGCGGCAGTGACCACTTCTGGACCGACCAGAAGGCTGCCGCCGCGCTGCAGTTCTACAAGACGATGGCCGAGTCCGTGGGCAAGCCGGTGGTCCTGTGGCAGATCCCCGTGGGCAACATGGCGCAGAACAACACCCTCAACCACTACAAGGACGACAAGGTGGACTGGTTCTTCGCACACATGGACCAGGTCGCGAACGCTCATGTCGCCGGCCTGTTCTTCGGTCCAGGGCAGCAGGAACAGACCTCGGTCGAAACCGACGGCGGAAACCTGATCAACAAAACGATCGCGTACCACAACTCGGGTGGTACAGCACTCAAGTAGGTGAAGCCGACGAATGCGCCCCCATCTCTTCGATGGGGGCGCATTTCGTCGTCTTTGCGGGCGCCGATCGAGGCGGCCTTGGCGAAGGGGGATGATCGTGCTGACAGGTGACGGCGGGGAAGCCGAACTCGACCGCGAGGCCGGGAGAGTGCGGGCCGTGCCGGTCGATGAATGCGGCGCTGCGGCGGAAGGTGAATGCGGCCCGGGACGCTGGCGCCCACACCGCGCAGGATCAGGAGCCCACCCATCAGCCCGACAGGCCTCGCCGAGCCTCCATCCGGTCCTCAAACGATGGGAACCCCAGCCGGCGCACGGCTGGGGTTCCTCGACGAGGCGGTGAGCAGCGGTCAGCGCTGCAGGGTGAGGACGCCCGGCCGCCACGGCAGTCGGTCGTAGGGGCCGCTCGCGCTGGGGGACTTGCCCTGGTAGAGGAGCTGCAGGTTGCAGGGGTCGATGGTCATGGTCTGGTCGGGGTTGTTGCGGACCAGGTCACCGTGGCTGATGTCGTTGGTCCAGGTGGCACCGCTGTTGGCCTTGCCCGCGAAGGGGTTGCTCTCAGTGGCCGCCTGCGGGGTCCACGAACCGTTCAGGCTGGAGGCCGTGAAGGAGCGGAAGTAGCGCTGCTCGTTCGCGCCCCGAGCCTCGACGATCATGAGGTACTGGTTCTGGCCCTGGACCTTGTAGACCTGCGGCGCCTCGAACAGGTTCTTCACCGTGTCGCTCATGACCGTCGTGTACGACGAGCCGAAGCTGCCCGGGAAGTTCCCGATCGGCATGCTCGCCCGGTAGATCTTGCCGTTGTCGCCGGCGAAGAACAGGTACATGTTCTGGCCGTCGGCGATCAGGGTCTGGTCGATCGGGCCGGTGGCGGATTCGGTGCCGGGGATGCTGCCGGTGAACAGCGGCTGCGGCGCGGACCAGCCGTTGGGGTCGGTGGGATCGCTCGACGTGCGGTAGACGAAGGGCGACGCGCCCCACTGGGACGCCAGCACCCAGATCTTCTTGGGCGCGAAGTAGAACAGTGTGGGCGCCACCGCTTTCTGGCTCATGCCGGTCTGGCCGGCCGAGGCCATGTCCGACCAGTTCGCGAAGGGCTTGAACATCATCGAGCCGTACGACGATCCCGACACGTTCGACGCGTAGACCAGGTGCTTGCCGTTGTACGTCACGGTGGTGAAGTCCTTCACCGCGTCCCACCCGTTCGCCGGCTGCGCCAGCGCACCCGTCGAGGACCACCGGTAGGTCGACGGAAGAGCGCAGGTGCCGCCCGTCGATGTCGATGCCGCCGTCGGCGTGGACGCGGACGTGGACGTGGACGACCTGAAGTTCCAGTGCTGGTTGGCGCCGCCGTTGGAGTCCCAGATCTGGACGGTGGTGCCGTTGGCGGTCTGGCCGCCGGGGGTCTCCAGGGCTCGGCCGCTGGCGACGTTGGTCAGCGTGTAGGAGCCGTCGCTGTTCCGGGCGGCCTTCCAGTGCTGGTTGGCGCCGCCGTTGTTGTCCCAGACCAGCGGCTTGGTCCCGTTGGCGGTCTGGCCGCCCGGCTCGTCCAGGACCCGGCCGCTGGCGACGTTGGTCAGCGTGTAGGAGCCGTCGCCGTTCTTGGTGGCCCGCCACTGCTGGTTGGCGGCGCCGCTTGCGTCCCACACCTGGAGCGGGGTGCCGTTGCCGTTCTGGCCTGCGGGCTGGTCGAGAACGCGTCCGGCGGCAACGTCGGAGAGCGTGTAGACAGTGCCGGAGGTGATGTCGCCGCCGGACGTGGTGCCGCTGGTGCCGCCGGCGCCGCCGAGGGTGGTGAGTGCCGCGTCGTAGGCGGGCTTCTTGTTGCCGTTGTTGTCGAACAGCAGCGGGTTCTCGCCGGTGCGCCAGGAGTCGCTGTCGCGGATGCCCCACACCGTGATGCCGGTGCAGCGGGCGACGTTGAGGCAGTCCTGGACGGTGTTGGCGTACGCGGTGGCGGACGCCTGGGCGATGTCGAGTTCGGTGATCTGGACGTTCACGCCGAGCGCGGCGAACTTGGACAGGGTGGTCTGGAAGCTGGCCGGTGGGCCGCCGGTGCCGAAGTGGCTCTGGAAGCCGACGCAGTCGATGGGCACGCCGCGCGACTTGAAGTCCTTGACCATGTTGTAGACGCCCTGGGTCTTGGCGTCGGACCAGTTCTCGATGTTGTAGTCGTTGTAGCAGAGCTTGGCCGCCGGGTCGGCGGCCCGCGCGGTGCGGAAGGCCTCCTCGATGAAGCCGTTGCCGAGCACGTTCTGGAAGACCGAGCTGCGGTGCTGGCCGCTGCCGCCGTCGGCGAAGGCTTCGTTGACCACGTCCCAGGCGTAGATCTTGCCCTTGTAGTGGGTCATCTCCTGGGTGATGTGGTTGTCCATCACACTGCGCAGGGTGTTGGCGTCGGTGATGGAACTGACCCAGTTGGGCAGCTGAGAGTGCCAGACGAGCGTATGCCCGCGCATCCTCTGCCCGTGTGCGGCGGCGTGGCTGACGATCTGGTCGCCGGGCCCGAAGTTGAAGTTGCCGCGGGACGGTTCGATGGTGTCCCACTTCATCTCGTTCTCCGGGGTGATCATGTTGAATTCCCGGTCGAGAAGGGTGGAGTACGTCGAGTCGCCGAGCCTGCCCGCGGCCACCGCCGTGCCGAAGTAGCGGCCGCTGCCGGCCGCCGCATCGGCGAGCACGGTCGGCGTGCCGGCGTTCTGCGTCAATGCGGCCTGGGCGACCAGCGGTACGGCAGCACCCACGGCGGCGAGCACCACGGCGGCGGCGATCAGGCGGCGGGTTGCCGGACGGCGGCGATGAGAGGGGTTCTGATCTGGCAACGGCTTGTCCTTCTGGCGAAGTGGACCTTGGTCTCGGCCCCCGGTTTCTCGTCAGTCGCCGCCACGCACAGAAAGGTTGCCGCGATCGAGGGAAGAATCTTCACGGTCGCCGTCACCTTCCCCAACGACCTGCCGGTCCGCACGGGTGCGCCTGGGCACCCGGGGCGACCGGGAGCGCCTCACCGAGGTCTGCTCGACCGTCGAGCTGTGCGGCAAGGAGGCTCGTCCCCTTGCCGCACAGCGGCGTTCACCGGGTCGGGCCGAACCCTCCCCGGACCGACGCGGAGCCGCCCGAACCCTGCCCGTCGACGCGGTAGCCGTCGCCCGCGACACTGCGCCCGACGGCGCCGTTGTTGAACTGGGCGGCGAACTCGTGGCTCCCGGCCGGCACCGTCAGGCCCGGCTTGAGGACCCAGCGGTAGACCAGCGTGCCGCCGGCCTCCTGGACGGTGACGGTGAAGTCACCACTCGGCAGGGTCTGCCAGGTGCCGGTGTTCTTCACCCCGCCGGTCTGCACGATCCGCATCTCGACCGTGAGCGAGGTGAGCGGCTGGGTCGTCTTGAGGACGAGGTTGCTCTGCGTCCAGTAGACGGTGCTCTGCGGATCCACCGAGCCGGCCGACCACAACGGTCCGTTCTGGTTTTCGCCGGCGGATGGTGACGGACTGGCGGTCGGCGGAGTCGGGCGTGAGCTGCCCGGGGTGGTGACCGGGGCCGGCGCGACGGGGGTGGGGCGGGCCGATGTCGGGTGCGGGGAGCTGACGGTCGGGGACGGGGTGGCAGGTGTGGTCACGGTGGGCGACGGCGACGAGGTGGCGACGATGGCGGCGACGGCGAGGCCGCCGGTCGCCAGGATGCCGGTGGCGGCGAGCGCGGCGAGCGCGACCCTGATCCAGGACCTCGCGAACGGCCGCGCGCGATGACGGACGGCGGGGCCCGCCATGCCGCGTTGCACCCGGGCCAGCATCCTCGCGCGGTCGGGCCGGTGGGCCTCGGCGGCCTCGCGCAGCTGACGATCGATCTCCTCGTTCACCGGCTCCTCCTCCCTGCCACCAGGTTCCCGGCCGCTCGTGCGCCCAGTATCCTTTCCAGCTCGGCCATTCCCTTCGAGGTCTGGCTCTTCACCGTACCGACCGAGATGCCCAGCGCCGCCGCCGTGTCCTTCTCCGACAGGTCGAAGGCGTGCCGCAGCACCACGCAGGCGCGCTTGCGGAACGGCAGCCGGGCGAGCGCCGCGCGGACGTCCAGTACGGCCGCCATGTCCGGCCCGTCCACCTTCTCGGGGCTGCGGGACCAGAACAGCGCGATCCGGCGTCGCTCGCGCACCGCGCTGCGGATCCGTCCCCGAGCCAGGTTGGCCACCACACCGCGGGCGTAGGCGAGCGGGTGGTCGGCCTGCCGCAACCGGTCCCAGCGCTGCCACAGGGCGACCAGGGCATCCGCCGCGAGGTCGTCCGCCGCGTCGGTCTCACCGGTCAGGAGGTGTGCCAGACGGGCGAGTTCGGCATAGTGGCGTTCGAAGAACTCGTGGAACTCCGCGGACGCGTCATCGAGGACCATCCCCCGGCCGCCCTCTCCTGGCAATGATGTGCGCGTTGGTTGCACGTTTAACAACGGGGAGCGCAGCCTAACAGTGCCCAGCCCGGGATTCGAACAGCGGCCGTGGTCGGCTGCGGGGCGGTGAAGGCTGACCGGCGGGCTGGTCACGGCCGGGTGAACCGGACGCCGGTCGGCTGCGCGACGTCCGGCTGCACGGCGGTGCCGTCGACGGTCAGCCGCTCCCCGTGGATGTCGGTGATCCTGACACCGGTTCCGCTCCCCGGGGGACGGGACGCCGGCACACCGACGTCCAGCAGCGCCAAGGGAATGCCCATGATCAGTCCGCGCCCGCGCCACGGTTGCGGCGCGGCGTGCTTCGTTTCCCTCATGCCCGTCCATCCGGTAGTTCGACTCGGCCTTCCGGCTCCCAGTTGCCGCAGAGGACGAGAAGGTTGCCGCCCCGACGCTGTTTTCCCGGCGACCGGTGCACGGCACGAAAGGGAACCGCTCGCCAGGACCCGATGCCTTCCGTGTGCCAGGTGGGCAACTCCTCAATGCCCCTGGCGCCTCGTCCTCCCCGACGGACGACGTAGGTGGAACGGAGAACTTCTCCGGGTTTTTGAGATCCCGGTGGCCGGCCACCGGTCTTCACGTCCGTAAGGATCACCAGCACTTCAGGAAGCACCCTGACTCGATGAATCGATCTTGGCACCTTGTCCTGGCGTCGGCTCTCCTCGCGGGAGCCGTCACACCGGTGGTTGCGGTGGGCAGCGCGGTCGCCGCGGACGGCGACATCACCTCGGCCGTCCTGGCGAACCGTGATGTCGTCCTGACCGGTGACGCGGTCGTGCGCGTCCCGCGGGGAACCCACACGTACACCGGTGTGATCAGCGGTGAAGGAGCCCTTCGCGTGTCCGGCACCGGCACGCTGGTGCTCGCCAAGGACAGCACCTTCACCCTGCCGCACTCCCGGCGGCACCAGAGGGTCCGGATCCCGGGCGGCAACCACCCGTACGTCGTGGTCGGCAGTCCCGACGAGCCCGCGGTCACCGTGGATGCGGGGGCGACCCTCCAGTACGGCACCGGCGGTACGACCGGTCTGATCGGGTCCTTCCCGTACAACACGCCCGGTTACCAGCAGAACCAGGACAACATCCGGGTGGACGGCACACTGCGTCTGTCGCTGACCCGGCTGTTCAACCTGGGTGTCATCAGCGGCTCCGGCCTGGTCACCCAGCCCCGGAACATGTGGGGGACGCTCCAGATCTGCGGCACCAACCCGTTCTCCGGCATCTTCGACAACGGCACGGTCGCCAACTTCGCGAGCACCACCTGTGCCGCCGAACTGCCGGGCGCCCGCTCCGTCGTCAACCGCGGTTCATGGATCATCGACACCCCGCTCAACCACACGGTCGTGGAGCGGCAGAACTTCTACAGCCACGAGTACGGCAACGACGTCAATGTGCACTCCCGCCCGGGCAGCAAGGTGATCCTCACCGGGGTCTACAGCTGGAGCGACAGCGGCGACGGGCCGTCGCCGTCGCTGAGCGACCCCGGACTGAACTGGCGGCCCGTGGCCCACCAACTGAACAAACGTGGCACCAACATCGAGGGCGCCGACGTCCAGTGGGGCGACGGGACCACGCACCAGATCTTCATGCCCGGCACGGCGCAGACGGTCTACATCAACCTGCACGCCAGACGGCAGCGCTCCCGGCTCACCTTCGACTACGACGGACCGGTGACCCTGGGCGCGCCCATCGGCGGCGGCATGTATCACGACACCCTCAGCGCTCCCGGCGCCGGGGACGTCGTCATCGCCGGCACCAGCGGCAACGACGTGACCTTCGCAGCAGCGCAGTACTACGACGGATCCACCACCATCGACAGGAACGCGACCCTCCGTCTCGGCTCCGGGGCCGCGGGCGGCGACGGGAGCCTCCACACCGGCGGAGCCCTCGACAAGGTGATCGACAACGGTTCACTCGTGCTCCGCAACACCAGGACACCCACCACCCTCCCGGCGGTGACCGGTGCCGGATCGGTGACGCAGAGCGGATCCGCGGCCACCACCGTCACCAGCGCCGCCTACACCGGCGCCACCACCGTGGCCAAAGGCAGCCTGATCGTCTCCGGGACCTCTCTGCGTACATCCAGCGCGGTCGCTCTGACCGGTTCCTCGGCCGTCCTGGATCTCAGCAAGGCACGCGACACGACCCTGCGCAGGCTGCGGGTCGTCACGGGCGCGAAGATCCTTCTTTCCCGGAACTCCCCTGAGCTGACCATCGGTTCGACGACCGCGAAAGTCTCCGGTACCGGTCTCGCCATCGGCAGGGCGCGCTTCTCCGTCAGCCGGGCCGGCGCCCACACCGTGCTCACCGCTCTCCCCTCCTCCGCCGCGACGACACCGGCGCCCACCCCGGCCCGGACCGGCCGAGCGGCCACCCCCCTGGGCGCCTCCACCGGCACGATGGCCGACACCGGCACCACGGCGGACACCGGCACCATGGCGGACACCGGCAGCAACCTCGATGCGCCGTGGGCCGTCACAGGACTGGCGGGCGTCGTTCTCGCCGGCGTCGCCGCGGTCTTCGTCTTCGTGCGCGGCCGCTCGCGTCCGCGTAGGTCCCCGCGTCACTCCCGCTGATCCCCGGCCGCCGCGGATTCCACCGGCCCGCCCATGGCTGTCGGCGCTCACCCCTTACGATGACTTCCCTGCCACGGTGCGTGTGATACCGACGGCGATTGCCCGAGGGCCCCGCACCCCGGCTCGGTCGGCGCGAGCGGGGCCTCGTACCCGCGTCAGGTCGAAGGGAGACCCGATGCCAAGGCATGCCGCGCCCGCGGCCGACGTGATAGCCGCGGCTCGGGCCGGCGATCGCGGCGCCCTGGAAGAGCTCAGCTCCCGGACGCTTCCGCTGGTCTACAGCGTCGCGGCGCGTGCGTACCCGTACCGCGACGACGTCGACGACATCGTCCAGGAGACGATGATGCGCATCCTGCGCGGTATCGGGGGACTGCAGCGCTCGGAGGCGTTCCGGTCCTGGGTGATCACCATCACCGTGAACGAGGTCCGCGACCACATCCGCAGGCGCGGCAGGAGGGAGACGACGGGAGCGGCGTTCGACGCGGCTGAGCACCGGCCCGACCCGGCCGCCGACTTCGCCGAGGGGGTCATCCTCGACCTGCGGCTGTCCGGCCAGCGCGAGGAGTCCGTGCGCGCGACGCGTTGGCTCGACGAGGACGACCGGGAGCTGCTGTCACTGTGGTGGCTGGAGACGGCCGGCCGGCTCGCCCGGGCCGAGCTCGCCTCCGCTCTGGACATGACCGGCCATCAAGCGGCTGTACGGGTGCTACGCATGAAGGAGCGCCTGCACACCTCCCGCGTCATCGTCCGAGCCCTCGCGGCGAGGCCCGCCTGCGGGGAACTGACCCGGCTGACCCTGGACTGGGACGGGGCCCCCAGCGGCCTGTGGCGCAAACGCCTCGGCCGCCATGTGCGGCAGTGCCCGCGGTGCGTGCGCCACGAGGAAGGCATGCTGGCCCCGGAAGGACTGCTGGCGTCCCTGGCCCTCCTGCCCGTGCCGGCGGCACTGCTGGCCTGGCGCCCGTGGCTGTCCGCAGGAACGCACGCCGCGGCGGCCGGCCAGGCCGGCACCACGGCCACTTCAGGCAGCGGGGGTTCCGCGACGGCGGGGGCAGCGGGGACCGCGGGGACCGCAGGGACCGCCGGGGCGAGCCTCACCGCGAAGGCCGTGGTGGCGGCGAGTGCGCTGCTCGCCGTGGGCGGTGGCGTGCTCGTGTACGCGGCCCCATGGTCCAGCCCGTCGGCGCGTCCGGCCACCGCCCCGACGGCTTCCGGCCCGGCGCCCGCGCCCTCGCCCACGCCCTCGCCCACCGCCTCCGTATCCGCATCACCGTCACGGCCGGCACCGGTACTGGGCTCGGCCGTCCCGCGTCCCTCGCCCCGGCCGCGGTACGGGTCCGTGGTCGACACCGTGGACGGCGCGCCACCGCCGGACCGGCCGCCCGCCGCATTGCCCCACCGCCCGCAGACCACGGTGACGATGACGGGGCTGAAGAGACACCTGGACGGCTACCAGCTCGTCCACCGCGGGGACACGGTGGTACTGCGCGGGAAGGGCTACTTCACCGTCCACTGGGACGTGATGTACGGGCTGCGCCCCGGGCTGCTGACCATGCCCTCGTGGACCGGACTGCGGGGAAGGCTGTTCCACGTGGCCTCGGGCGGCGGCCACCGCATGGACGACCGTCAGCCGGGCGCGGCCGCCGGCGGTACCTGGATGGGCAACCGGCAGCAAGGACTGATCACCCTGCCGCCGGGAGCCCAGCAGATGTGGCAGAACGAGTACTACTACCTCGACGGCAGCGTCACACTCCACCTCAACGAAACCCAGGCCGACTACAACCTCGACGTCCTGCCCTCCTCCTGGCAGCAGACAGCCGACGACATCGCCAGTCCCCCGGCCCCGCACTCCGCCGACCGCGAACGGTACGGACTCGTGCGCGACACCGGCCGCGACGACGCCCCCGTACCGCAGTACACCACCCGCTCCACGCCGACCGACGCGGGCACCGTGCCCCAGCGCTCCGCCGTGTCCTGACCATGGGCGGTTGCCCAGGCGGGGCGGTGCCCTTGCCGAAACCTTGTCCGCCCTGGTGGGAGCCGGTGTGCGGTTCGGCGACCGCGGCCGCTTGTGTCTGTGCTCTCGCGTAGTTGGCGATCGCTGCGACGTGGTGATCGGCCGTGCTGCTGCGACTCGCCTGTTCCGCGTCGCGAAGGCGTGTTGGCACCGCTGCCCGTCGGGGCTGAGGAGACGAGCCGACCTTGAACCGAGGATTGAGCGCGGCCCGCTCCGAGGAGTAGCCGGTGCGCGCCATCGTGTCCTTGAGCGTGACACTCGGCTCGATCGCGCCTCCTGAGGAAGACGTATCCCCAGGCCCGGCGCGTCATCGGATGCACCGGGCCTGGGGGCGGCCTCAGCTGGTGAAGGTGAAGTACTTCCAGGAGCCGTGCGTGGTCGAGTTCACGGTGTCGTTCGAGGAGTTGTCGATGTAGGACGACCGCACGCGCATCGAGTAGCCGGTCTGGTGCGTGCCACGCAATTCCACCACTGACTTGCCCGTGGAGCCGAGCTTGAAGTAGTCGTACCCCGCCGACCGCCAGGCCCCGGCGGAGTAGATCTGGAACTCCAGCTTCTGCGAGCGGCCGGGGTAGGCCGTCATCGTGGTCGTGAGAAGCGGGTTGGTCTTCTTCCGGAAGTAGTACTTGGTGTGCCCGTTGACCTTGGCCGTCTTGTAGTAGCGGCTCAGGCTCAGCGACACCTTGACCTTCGCGCCCACCCGGCTCGTGGCCGTCTTCGGGGCGGTCCGCGCGTCGCCGGAGAAGGACGCGCTCACCGTGGTGTCGCGCTTCAGGGGCAAGGTCACCGACAGGTTGCCCTTGCTGTTGACCGTGCCGGTCTTGACCAGGTACTTGCCCTTGCCGTCGCCCGCGGTGTCCGCGTAGAGCGAGAGCGTCCGGTTCTTGTACGTCGTGCCGAGGTGGGCGGTGAACGTCACGTCACTGGCGTAGTCGTAGACGGCGCCGTTCTTGTTCACGGTCAGGGTCGTCGCGTTCCGGGAGACCTCGACGGTGTCGGAGGCGGAGGCAGCCGTGCGATCGGCGTCGCCGGCATAGGAGACCTTGTACGTGACCTTGCTGCCCGCGGGCGGGATGTCGGTGAAGGAGAAGGTCCCGTCCGCCTTCACCGGCGCGGCGGGGAGTGCCTTGCCGTTCGGTGACTCCAGGTCCGTCCGGATCACCGCGACAGTGGCACCCGCGGGCAGCCCGAGCGTGTTCGTGACCTGGCCGGAGACGGTCAGCGACTTGGCTCGGGCGGCGGTCTCCGGGGCGTTCACCGTGACGGTGGTGACGGCCTTTGCGGGCTCGGTGACGACGCGCAGGCTGTACCTGTTGGAGAGACCGTGTGTGACCGCGAAGAGCCGGCTGCTGTCGGGTGCGAAGGCGAGGTCGCCGTGGTCGAGCAGGGCCTCTTGGGAGACCCCACCCTGTTCGTCGGTGAAATTGGCGGTCCGCCTCGGGGTCGTGCCGCCCGGCTTGTAGACGGACACATGGGGGGAGAAGTTGGCGTAGGTGTCCGTGCCCACCGCGACGAGGCCGTCCGGCGCGACATCCACCGACCGTTGTGCCGAGTAGCCGCTCGGATACCTGATGGTCTGCGACAGGTCCGAGGTCCGGAAGACCTGCTGGAAGTCGCCTGCCGAGGTGGCCACCACGAGTTCTGTGCCGTCCGGGGTGAGCGCCAGGTCCTCCGCGGTGTTGCCGATGGCGGCGTCCTGGCCGCCGAGGAACGCGGTCCGGTCGGCCGTGCCGGACGACACGTCGTAGATGCCGAGGGTGAAGTAGTACTGGCGCGAGCCGGCCGCCAGGGTGTCGGGAGCGCCGGGTGCCGAGTCCAGCAGGGGAGCGTCCTTCCACGTCCCCTCGGCCTCCTGGGCGAGGGAAACCTGCGGCTGGCCGCCGGACAGGTCGAGAGAGCCGATGTTGCCGTGGCCGACGCTGCCATAGCCGAACCAGAGTTTGCCGCCGGCGAGCGCCAGGTGCTGCGGATCTGTGCCGTCACCCGTCGCGTACCGCCCGGCCTCGGTGAGCGTCGCCGTGTCGATGGCCACGATCTCATCGGCGCCCGGCACGGCGACGTAGACCGTTGCCGAGTCGGCGGAGAGCTCCAGGCCGTCGGCCTGCGGCAGTGAGGTGATCGTCCCGAGGACGGTGCCGTTGTAGTCGGTGGCGACGACCTTGCCTCCCGACGGGTCACTGATGAAGACCCGCTGGTGAACGCCGTCCACGATGATGTCGCCGCTGGACGTGAGGGGCAGCGCGGCACTGCTGTCGGCGACAGCAGAGCCCGCCGCCGAGCCGATCAGAGCGACAGAACCGAGAGTGACCGCGAGCGCTGTTACGGCCGAAATGCTGCGCACACGCACAGTGATGCAACCCCCACTAGGAAGACAGGATGCCCACAAGACCCCTGGAGCCCCTTCAGGGTTGTACGGCACACCTGCGCAAGTTTCCGCAGGTCCCACTGCATGCCGCCCAGAAGCCGGGCACCTTTTGACGCAGGCGCGCACTCGGGTCGCTGCGATCGGGGTCGAGCGGGTCGTGGAACGGGGGCCGGCCATGGGTGTCCGGAGCACTCGGCAGGCGGTTTCGCCGGAGCGCTGCTTGGCGCCGATCCAGCCACAGCGGGTGGCGTGGCAGCGGCGTCACCCTCGGGGTTGCCGAATTCGTCGTATGCGAACGCCGTCAACGCTTGGGAGGTGTCCAGCGGCAATTGCACGATGACGTCGCCGTGGATGTCGGTGAACTGCGGGACGGTGTCATCACTGGCGCCGGTGACCGCGTCGAGGCCGCCGCTGCTGCCCTGCACGGTGCGAGCGAGGGTGGTGCCGGTCTCCTGGATCCGGTCGGGGTTGTCGCCGTCGGAGCCGTAGTGGTCGGTCTTGGACCCGGTCTGGGTCCGGGTGCCGGCCACACCGAGTCGATGGGACCGCACGAGGGCGTCACGCGTGCGGAGCGGCCACGGAGCAAGAGATCATCCGGCCGGGGCGCCCGTTCTGGTGTGCAAGGCCATGGACCGTGGCCTGAGCCTTCCTTGGTGTGCCTCTGCAGGGCGTGCCCATAGCGTGCTTCACAGGAAACACACGTGACATGCACATGTCCTACGCTGGGTCAGGCCTTGCTCCTTCTCCCCCACGGAAGGTCTGGGAAACGCGGATGACCAGAGCGGACCGGATGAGAAAGCCCAGAGCGCGGTTGGCGGTACTGCCCGCCGTTCTGGCCAGCCTGCTGGCGTTGACCCTGGCGGCACCGTCTTCCGCGGCCGACACCGGCACCACGCCATCGCCATCGCCATCGACATCGGCAACGGCATCGCCATCGGCAACGGCAACGAACACGACCGCTGCGCCCGGCACTCGTGCCCTCTGCGCGCGCCCGAGTCGCCCCGGCGAGGCGTCGTGCTTCGCGCTCGCCCGTGATGACATGGGGCGGCAGGCCAAGGGCCTCCAGTCCCTCGCGGCACCGGCGGGGCTGGGCCCCGCCGACCTCCAGAGCGCCTACGATCTGCCCTCCGGCACGGCCGGGGCCGGCGCCACGGTGGCGATCGTCGACGCCTACGACAACCCGAACGCCGAGGCCGATCTGGCCGTCTACCGCAGTCAGTTCGGCCTGCCGCCCTGCACCACTGCCAACGGCTGCCTCCGCAAGGCCGACCAGCGCGGTGGCACCGACTACCCGCAGCCCGACGGGGGCTGGGCCGGGGAGATCGCCCTCGACCTCGACATGGTCAGCGCCGCCTGCCCACAGTGCTCCATCCTGCTGGTCGAGGCCGACGACGCGAGCATCGACAGCCTCGGCGAGGCCGAGAACACGGCGGTCGCGCTCGGCGCCGCGTACGTCTCCAACAGCTGGGGTGCGAGCGAGAGCGCGATCGGCGACCTGCCCGGCGACGCCTACTACAGGCACCCGGGTGTGGCCATCACGTTCAGCACCGGCGACAACGGCTACGGCACCAGCTACCCGGCCTCCCTCCCCTATGTCACGGCGGTCGGCGGCACCTCGCTCGCCCGGGACACCTCCGCGATCCGCGGCTGGAGCGAGTCCGCCTGGACCGGCGCGGGAAGCGGCTGCTCGGCCTACCAGGCCAAGCCCTCCTTCCAGGCCGACCGGGGCTGCGCGAACCGCGCCGTCGCCGACGTGTCGGCGGTGGCCGACCCGGCGACCGGCGTCAGCGTCTACAACACGTACGAGGACGGCGGCTGGGGCGTGTACGGCGGCACCAGCGCGTCCGCCCCGCTCATCGCCGCCACCTACGCCCTCGCCGGGAGGCCGGGTGCGAAGACGTACCCCAACGCCTACCCGTACGCCCACACCGGAGCCCTCCACGACGTGGCCACCGGCACCAACGGCACCTGCGACACCGCCTATCTGTGCACCTCCGGCACCGGCTGGGACGGCCCGACCGGCCTCGGCACCCCCGACGGCACCACCGCCTTCACCACCGGCCCGTACGGCGAGCTGACCGGCAAGGTCACCGACCCGGACACCGGCACCGGGCTCGCCGGCGTCCGCGTCACGGCGGGCGCCAACGCCGCGACGACCGCCGCCGACGGCAGGTACGACATGACGCTGCCTGCGGGGACGTACGACGTGACGGCCGCGCGGTTCGGCTACGGCAGCGCCGTCTCGGCCGGCGTCGAGATCGGCGACGGCCGGACCGCGAGCCGCGACTTCACGCTCACCGAGCAGCCGCTGGTCACCTACACCGGGCGGATCCGGGACGGCTCCGGGCACGGCTGGCCGCTCTCGGCGGGCGTCCAGGTCGCGGGCGAGCCGTCGACACGGACGTACACCGACCCGGCGACCGGCCGCTACACCCTGCGGCTGCCGGCCAACAGCGCCTTCACCCTCCAGGTCGACCCCGTCTACACCGGCTACCAGGTGACGACGGCCGACGTGACGACCGGGACCGGAGCGGGCCACCGGGACTTCGCCGTCCAGGTCGACGCCGCGTCCTGCGTGGCGCCCGGCTACCGGCAGACGTTCAGCGACCCCAGCCAGACCTTCGACGGCACGGCGGCGCCGGACGGCTGGACCGTCACCGGCGCCGACGCCGGACACACCTGGGTCTTCGACGACCCGGGCGCACGCGACAACCTCACCGGCGGCTCGGGCGGCTTCGCCGTCGCCGACAGCGACCACTACGGCGACGACGAGAACACCTCGCTTCTCTCACCCGTACTCGACCTGACCGGCTACGACACGGCCGCGGTCCGCTTCGCCACCTACTACAAGAAGTTCGCCGACGACTCCCGCGCGGACGTCGACCTCAGCACGGACGGCGGCCGGAGCTGGTCCACGGTCTGGCACCGGGACACGGTCAACGCCGGACCCGGCGTCCAGGCGCTGAGCCTGCCGGACGCGGCAGGGAAGTCCGCCGTACGGCTGCGGTTCCGCTACACCGCGCACAACGCCTACTACTGGCAGGTCGACGACGTCACCTTCGGCGGCGTGCGGTGTGCCCCGGTCCCAGGCGGGCTGCTGTACGGCACAGTGACGGACCGGAACACCGGCGCGGCGGTGCCCGGAGCCTCGGTCACCGCTCCCGGCGGCGCATCGGCGACGACGGCCGGGGACGGCACGTACGCACTCTTCGTCCCCGGGACCGGCCGGCCGCGGATCACCACGGCCGCCGACCACTACACCACGACGACCAGGGCGGTCCGGGTCCGGGCCGACCACGCGAGCCGCCTCCAACCGGTGCTGCGCGCAGGCCAGTTGGCGGTAGGTCCGGCGTCCGTCACCAAGTCCGTGCACCGGGGTCGGACGGCGACGGCACGGCTCACCCTGCGCAACACCGGCTCGGCACCGCTGACCGTGACGCTCACCGAGCGGTCCGGTGACATCCCGGCCGCGACGGTCACCGACCCCGCCGCGCAGTACGTGCCCGGCGACTACAGCCCCCTGCCGCTGACCGCGGCCAAGTCCACCACCACCGCATCCGGCACCAAGGCGGCGGCTCCGGCGGCCTCCGCCTGGACCGAGGTCACCGACTACCCGACGGCCGTCATGGACAACGCGGTCGCGACCGGCCCGGACGGCCGGGTCTACTCGGTCGGGGGCATCGACGGGACCTCCCTGCTGGACGGCGGGAACGTCTACGACCCGGCCACCGCCGCCTGGACGGCGATCCCCGGTGGCCCGGCCACCCCGCGCGAGGCCCCCGAGGCCGCGTTCCTCGGCGGGCAGCTCTACGTCACCGGCGGCTGGGACGCGACCGGCGCCCCCGTCGCCGCCACCGAGGTCTACGACCCGCAACACCACACCTGGTCCAGCGTCGCCCGGACGGCCACCCCCTACGCCGCCGCCGGCTCGGCGACGCTGGACGGCAAGTGGTACCTGGTCGGCGGCTGCGGCTCGTCCGGCTGCGGCACCACCACGGTCCAGGTCTACGACCCGGCCACCGACACGTGGGGCACCACGACGCCGTACCCGGAGCCCGTCTCCTGGCTCGGCTGCGGGGCCGTCGGCGGCCAGTTGTACTGCGCGGGCGGCTACACGGCGACCGGCGGCACCCGGCACGCCTACGTCTTCGACCCCGTTTCCGCCCACTGGACCCGGATCCCGGACCTGCCGACCGACCTGTGGGGCTCCGCCTACACCGCCGTCGACGGACGGTTCCTCGTCTCCGGCGGTACCAGCGACCTGATGGCGGGCCGCACCGACGGCGGCTTCGCCTACGACCCCGCCGCCCGCACCTGGACCGGCCTGCCGCCCTCCGTCAACGCCCTCTACCGGGGCGGCGGCGCGTGCGGCTTCTTCCACGTCGGCGGGGCCCGCAGCGTCTTCGACGCCACCCCGGCCGTCGAACGGCTGCCGGGCCTCGACGACTGCGTCCCGGCCGCCGACGTGCCCTGGCTCACCGCCGCCCCCGTCACCGTGCGGCTGCGCCCGGGCGCACACGTGACCGTAACCGTCCGCCTCGACGCGTCCGTCACCGCTGTCGACCGGACCGGGACGTACACGGCCGCGCTGGCCGTCGGCACGGACACGCCGTACACCTACCCGGTGGTCCCGGTGCGGATGACCGTGGGCTGACCCATGCGCTGACGCCGGTCCTGCACAAGCCGTCCGGCCGCGCTCCGAACGAGCGTGTCCGGACGGCTCTTCTCGACGCTCCTGGCCGCCGCTCGCCGAGTTGTCCGCGAACTCCCCCGGGATTGTCCGTGATCGGTAACGGACGCATCGCCAGGCCGCCGCCCCTCGTCCTGTCATGTGGTCGCAAGATGACCAAGGACCGGTGAGGAACTGCGGAAGGGCGGGGCGGACATGGCACGGCACGGCGGCGGGCGGGGCTGGTACGGCAAGGTGCTCGGTGCGGCGCTCGGTGTGACGGTGTTCGCCGCCGGTGCCTCGATATGGACCGCGCAGGCCGGTGCCGTCGGCGTCGCGTCGCCGAAGGCGAAGACGCGCGCGTCCGCCACGCTGCGCAGTGCCGTCAAGCCGGTCTCGGTGACCATCGCGCACGCCTCGGACCAGGGGGCGCGCGGCGTGAACATCACCATCGACGACGGCCCCGATCCCGTGTGGACCCCTCAAGTGCTCGACGTGCTGCGGGAGTACGGGGTGAAGGCCACGTTCTGCATGGTGGGGACGCAGGCGCAGGCCCACCCGGACCTCGTGAAGAAGGTCGTCGCGGCCGGGCACCGGCTGTGCGACCACTCGGTGTCGCACGACACCACCATGGACAAGAAGTCCGAGGCCTACCAGTCGCGGGAGATACTCGACGCCGAACGCATGATCACCGAAGCGTCCGGGGGCGTAGCGCCGATGTACTACCGGGCGCCCGGAGGTGCCTTCACTCCCTACAGCCGCAAGCTGGCCGCCTCCCGGGGCATGCGTCCGCTGGGCTGGAACGTGGACACCAAGGACTTCGAGCAGCCGGGCACGGACGCCATCGTCGCCACCGTGGAGCGGGAACTGCCCAACGGGCCGACCGTTCTCTTCCACGACGCGGGCGGCGACCGCTCCGAGACCGTGGCCGCCCTGCGCCGGATCCTCCCGCACCTCAAGGAGCAGGGGTACTCTTTCGGCTTCCCGGTACGCTGAGCCCTTCGCGCAAGGACACACCGCGTCAGACCCGAAGAGCCGCGACGCAGCCGACCACCATCGCCCGGGCACGTACAACCAAGGGCTCCCTCCAGTCGTCTCCTACACGCCCGGACCAAGATCCGGCTCACCGCCCCTGGAGAAACATGCGTATGCGTACCGCCGCGGCCGCCATCGCCGGCACTTTGGCGCTGATCGGGTTCGTCACGCCCGCCGCCCATGCGGACACGAGCGCCGGCGACACCGTCTTCAGCTCGCTGACCTTCAGCAAGAAGACCGTCAACGTCGGAATCAGCGCGGCGCAGACGCTGAGCATCACGGCGACCGCCAAGGACAACTCCGGGATCAAGGAAATAGTCGGCTTCAAACTGGTCAGCTCCGACGGCCGCTACCTCTACGCGAACTCCGTGTCCTGCAGCCGTCCGACGTCGACAACCATGAAGTGCACGGGCAAGTACACCCTCGACCCCGACCTCGTCGACAGCTACTACGACCTCAAGAACAGCTCGGCCGGCACCTGGTACTTCCGGGCCGAAGCCGCGGCCAAGGACAGCGACTACTACGAAATCCAGAAGAGCGCGCCCTTCGAAGTGAAGCGGATCGCCAAGCTCGCGAACACCCAGGCCGGGCCCGAGCCGGTCGCCAAGGGCGGCAGGCTCACCGTGACCGGTGCGCTCACCCGGGCCAACTGGGACACCAATGTCTACGCCGGGTACGCCGGCAAGTCCGTGGCCCTGCAGTTCAAGAAGTCCGGCTCCTCGACATACGCGACCGTCAAGACCGTGACCACCGACAGCAGCGGCAAGCTGAAGACAACGGTCACCGCGAACGCCTCCGGCACGTGGCGGTGGAAGTTCGCGGGCACGAGCACCACGACCGGCGCCACGGCGTACGGCGACGGCGTCGCCCTCGGATAGTCAGCGGGTCGAGGTGGTGTGTCGGCGTGCGGGTACGAGCGGTGGCTTTCGGCACCGCAGTCGCCCCCACAGCCAGTAGGGGCTTCAGCCGCTCCCGCACCTGTGTCTCGCTACCGGTGCTCGGGGTTCTCGTAGTCGCGGCGGCAGCCGGCGTCCCAGACGGTGCGCTGGTTGCCGTAGGCGGGGATGCCGCCCAGGTCCTTCAGCGCCCGGGCCAGGTGGAGCAGGTTCCAGGTCATGAAGGTGGTGTTGCGGTTGGTGAAGTCGTTCTCCGGGCCGCCGGAGCCCGGATCGAGGTACGACGGTCCGGGGCCCGCCTCGCCGATCCAGCCGGCGTCCGCCTGGGGCGGGATGGTGTACCCGAGGTGTTGCAGGCTGTAGAGGACGTTCATGGCGCAGTGCTTGACGCCGTCCTCGTTGCCGGTGATCAGGCAGCCGCCGACGCGGCCGTAATAGGCGTACTGGCCTGCTTCGTTGAGCAGGCTGGAGCAGGCGTAGAGGCGTTCGATCACCCGCTTCATCACGGAACTGTTGTCACCCAGCCAGATGGGACCCGCCAGTACCAGGATGTCGGCCGCCAGGACCTGCCGGTACAGGTCCGGCCAGGCGTCCGTCTCCCAGCCGTGCTCCGTCATGTCGGGCCACACACCGGTGGCGATGTCGTGGTCCACTGCCCGTAGGACGTCGACTCGTACCCCCTGCGCGTCCATGATGGCGGTGCTGCGGTCGATCAGCCCCTGCGTGTTGCTCGTGCCGGGCGACCGTTTGAGGGTGCAGTTGATCACCAGGGCCCGCAGGTCGTCGTACCGGGCCGGCGGTGTGTCGGTGGCGGGCGACGAAGTGGTCACACGGTCCTCCCTGAGCCTGCCGCCGCTCGGTGTCCGGCGGCGAGTCCATATCCGGATCCAGCGTGCGGGCCGACCGCGGACGGCGCCACCACAGCACCTCCGAATGGCCTCGGTGGTGCGTGAGCTCCGGTACGGGTCGGTACCCGTCACCGGTCCCCGGGCGGCGGCCGACAGGTGGCCGAGGCGGGCGGGGCGTGCCTACGGTCGCCCCATGGGCACCGATGCCGCGACCGGGTCGCGGGACACTGCAGCAGTGGATGACGTCGCGCACCTGTTGGTGCGTTGTCTGCGGGCCGAGGGCGTGGAGTACGTCTTCGGCATCCCCGGTGAGGAGAACATCCGTTTCGTCGACGCGCTGGACGGATCCGGGATCCGGTACGTCCTGGTGCGTCACGAACAGGCCGCCTCGTTCATGGCGGAGATCTACGGGCGGCTGACCGGCCGGGCCGGTGTGTGTTCGGCCACGCTGGGGCCCGGCGCGATCAATCTGCTGCTCGGCACCGCGGACGCCATGACGAACAGTGCGCCGCTGGTGGCCCTGGCCGCCCAGGGCTCCCTGCGCCGCGTCCACAAGGAGTCGCACCAGGTCATCGACCTGGTGTCGATGTTCGCTCCCGTCACCCAGTGGTCGGCCCGCGTCGAGTGTCCGGACGCGGTGCCGGAGATGACACGCAAGGCGTTCAAGACGGCGCAGAGCGAACGGCCCGGCGCCGTGTTCCTCGCGGTCCCCGAGGACGTCGAAGCGGAGCGTCCGGCCGGGCCGCTGGCACCCCTGCAGATCGATACGGTGCAGGCGGACGCGCCGTCACCCTCCCAGATCGCACGGGCGGCCGAAGTGCTTTCGGCCGCACGGCACCCGGTCGTGCTGGCAGGCCACGGCGCCGCCCGAGCCGGGGCCTCGGCCGCCCTGGTGCGGTTCGCCGAACGGCTGAACATCCCGGTCGCGACCACCTTCCACGGCAAGGGCGTCTTTCCCGACGACCATCCGAACGCCCTCGGCGCGGTCGGCTTCATGCGCCACGACTACGGCAACTTCGGCTTCGACGCGGCCGATGTGCTGCTCTGCGTGGGCTACGAGATCCAGGAGTTCGACCCGGCCAAGATCAACCCGAACGGCGACAAGCGGATCGTTCACGTCCACCGCTTCCCCGCCGAGGTGGACGCCCACTACCCGGTCACCGTGGGTGTCGAAAGCGACCTCTCACAGGCGCTGGACGCGCTCGCGGCGGCACTGCCCGAGGGACTCACCTACGATTCGGGAAGCAGCGAGAAGATCCGCACCCTGCTCGACGAAGAGCTGCAGTACGGACGTGACAACGACGCGTTTCCCCTGGTGCCGCAGCGCGTCGTGACCGATGTGCGCACCGCGCTGGACCGCCACGACATCGTGCTCGCCGACACCGGCGCCGGAAAGATGTGGATGTCCCGTCTCTACCCCACCTACGAACCGGACACCTGCCTGGTCTCCAACGGCCTGTCCACGATGGGGTTCGCACTGCCGGGTGCCATCGCCGCCAAGCTGGCCCGGCCGGACCGGCGCGTCCTGGCGATGATGGGGGACGGCTCGTTCCTGATGAACTCCCAGGAACTGGAGACGGCCGTCCGTGAACGCGTGCCGCTGGTCGTCCTGGTCCTGATGGACGAGGAATACGGCCTGATCACCTGGAAGATGGAACTCGAACTCGGCCGCCACAGCCACACCCGGTTCACCAACCCGGACCTGGTCGCCTACGCCGAAAGCTTCGGCGCACGCGGCTACGTGATCGAGACCGCCGACCAACTGCTGCCCGCACTGCGCCGCGCCCTCGACGACAACTCGGTCTCCGTGATCGCCTGCCCCGTCGACTACTCCGAGAACCTGCGCCTGACCGACAGACTGGGCAGCCTCCACGGCCCGTTCTGACCCGACAGCCCCAGAGCCTCCGGGCCGGCATCGGGAAGGACTGTCCGGACCGCCTGCCCGTAGCGTCCCCTCAAGAGCGGTCAACCACGGTCACCAGCGGTGCGACCCCGTCCGGCCGACTGCTGTGCCAGGGCGCTTGAGGCCAGCCCAGAGGCCGTCTGGCCCGTCAAGCGCCATCGCTTCCCAAGCCGAGAGCGCGAGTTCGACTCTCGTCACCCGCTCCAGAGAGAAACCCCAGGTCAGTGGCCTGGGGTTTGGGTCGCCAACCGGGGGAGGATCAGGCGGCTTGATCCCTCGCATCCACGAACGGGGGAGCGGCACCCTCGGCCGCGAAGAAGGACCAGCGCGTGGCGCCGTCCGGGGACCAGCTCGGGTACAAGGCCACCCCGCCCGTCGACCTCGACAAGGACGATGTACCGCTCCTCGCGTCGCGTCCGCACCAGCCCCGCGAGCCGCAGCTTCGCCTGATGCTGGCTCACCGCCGTCCGGGACGCCTCGCAGCGCTCGGCCCGTACGCGTCCCGACCGGCCGGCGGCACAGCCACGACCGCCTCGCCGACAGCCCGCACGCGCACTGACCCCCGGAGGGCGAGGAACCGGCCCGTCAGCGTCTCGCGCAGGTGCCCCGGCCACCGTGGAGGCGGCCGGGGCCCGCCGAACCTCACGCAGGAACGGCCACCGCGGCGGGCGCCGAGGTGAGATGCCCGGCTCGGTGCAGCTGCGCCACCAGCGCCGCGCACACGAATCCGGTGGCGCCCAGCACCGCCCAAGGCAGCCAGCGCACATCGGTGTCGAACAGTGCGCCGACGGCGAGGTTGCCGACGGAGATCGCGATGCCGGAGGCGGTGTTGTAGGCGCCGTAGTACGTCGCGACCAGCCGGTCACCGGACAGACGTACCACGGTGTCCATCTCGAACGGATAGAGCAGCGCGCCGCCCCAGGCCAGCAGCGCCGCGCACACCGTCAGGGCGCCCACGCCGGCCACGGCGGCGTGGGCGCCGGGCAGCATCGGCAGGAAAGCCGCCCCCATCACCGCCAGCCCGCACACGATCGCCCTCGGCCCGGGCAGGTTCCGCTTCGCCCAGGCCGTCAGTTTCAGCTGGCCCGAGAGCGCGGCCAGTGCCGAGACGGCGAAGACCGCTCCGGTCACCACCCCGGTCCGCTCCCCGAAGAGTTCACGGGCGCGGAGCGGAAGCGCCAGGTAGACCTGGAAGGCCAGGAGGTACGAGCCGCTCATCGCGGTGGCGAAGAGGAGGAACGGCCGGTTTGCGGCGACGGCACGCCAGTCGGTGGCCACCGTCCGCCAGGCGGGCTCGGCACCCCGGTCGGCCGGGGGGCGTGCGGGCAGGGCGCGGGCCTGGAGTACGGCCAGCGCCCCGAAGATGAGCGCGGCGACCGCGCACACCGCACCGAAGTCCCAGGTCAGCAGGGCGAGTCCGGCGAGCGGGCCGACCAGGACTCCGGCCTGGTAGAAGACGTTGAAGGCGGCGAACGCCTCCACCCGCCGTTCCTCGCCCGCGTCCGCCGCCAGGTACGCCCGTACGGCCGGGTTGAACAGCGCGCCCGCCAGACCCGTGAGCGCGGAGGCCGTGATCAGCGCGGGCAGGCTGCCCGCCACCGCGAGCAGTGCGAAGGCGACCGTCCGCAGCACGCACCCGGCCAGGATCATCGGCTTGCAGCCGTACCGGTCGGCGAGGGTGCCGCCGACCAGGAACATGCCCTGCTGGGAGAGGTTGCGCACGCCCAGCACCAGGCCGACGGCCCAGGCGGCCAGGCCGAGACCGTGGGCGAGGTGGTCGGCGAGGTAGGGCATCAGCATGTAGAAGCCGAGGTTGATGGCGAACTGGTTCACCATCAGCAGCCGGGCCGGCCGGTCGAAGGAGGCCACCTGGGCCCGCAGCCCCCTCATCGCACGCCCGCCTTCGGCACGTCGCGCCCGAGCGGATCACGGACCTGGCTGCACCGCGTCCATGCCGTCACCTCGCACTCGTCCGGCTCGGCGATCTCGTGCGGCTCCGCCGGCGGTTCCAGGCCGAGCAGTCGGTGCTCACGGCACCAGGCGTCGTTGTAGACGGTCTCCAGGTAGCGGTGCGGGCCGTCGGGGAAGATCGCGGCGATGCGCGTCCCGAGGGGGTACGTCCGTGCCGCCCACCCGGCCACCAGCGCCACCGCCCCGACGCTCCAGCCTCCGGACGCGTAGTGCAGGCGGGCCAGTTGCCGGCAGGCCCACACCGCCTCGGCCGGGCCCACCCAGTGGACCTCGGTGAAGGCGCCGTAGTCGACGTTGGCGGGATGGATGCTGGAGCCGAGCCCGCGCATGAGGCGCGGGCGCGCGGGCTGTCCGAAGATCGTCGAGCCGGTCGCGTCCACGCCGATGAGCCGCAGCTCGGGGAAGGACTCACGCAGCTCCGCCGCGACCCCGGCCGAATGCCCGCCCGTGCCCACGGCGGCCACCAGGACGTCGATCCGGCCGATCTGGGCGACGAGTTCGGCGGCCAGTGGCCGGTAGGCGGCCCTGTTGTCGGGGTTGTGGTACTGGTCCGGGCAGTAGGCGTCGGGGGCCCGGTCCAGGAGCTCGGCCACGCGCTCGCGGCGGGCCTGCTGCCAGCCGCCGTCGGCATGCGGTGCGGCCACCTGGTCGACGTGCGCGCCCAGGGAGGTGAGCAGCCGGACCATCGACGGCTCCATGCCGGGGTCGGTGACGACGGTGACCGGATGGCCGTAGGTCAGTCCGGCCAGGACGAGGCCCAGGCCGAGGGTGCCGCTGGACGACTCGACGACGGGAGCGCCGGGCAGGAGTTCGCCGCGCCGACGCGCTTCGCGGACCATGTGCAGGCCGGGGCGGTCCTTGATGCCGCCGGGATTGGTGCCTTCCAGCTTGGCGTAGAAGCCGCGTCCCGGCGGGGCGAACGGCTTCTCGATCCACAGCGCGGGTGTGTTGCCGACCAGGTCGGCGGGGCGGCGGGCGAGCAGCGGGACGGGGGTGGTGGCCCTGATGGGCAGGGCGGATTCGAGCAGGGAAAGATCCATGGTCGTACGGCTCCTTCGCACCCGTCTCTCGGGCGGGCGCGGTGCAGGCGGTGCGGGGGGCGCGCGGGCACGCCGAGCCGCGATCCGGCGCCTGCGGGGGCGCGGAACCGGTCGGAACGGCGTGCGGGGCGTGCCTATTGCCGCCAGAGGCAGTGCCGTACGCACGCGGATCTGCCGCCGTCCGGTGCGGGATCACTGTCCGTCGGACCGGCGCGGCCGAGCCAGGGGTGCGTGTCGGGGCGGTCGACGACCGGTTCGAGGAGCTGCGGGGCGTGGGCCGGAAGGTCGGCGGAGTCCCGGACGCGGTCGACCGCGTGCTGCAAGGTGTCGTCGGATGCGTCGCCGTGACGGCGACCGTGATCGGGGTCGGACGCCGTCTGCTCCTTGGCCGTCGACACCATGACGTGCGTGGTGGTGATCGGCTGGTGCGGGCCGAGGAACGCAGGCCCGTGCAGGGCGCCCACCAGGTGGGACGCCACCAGCAGGATCAGCCCGAGGAGCAGGACGGTCGGCAGGGGGCGATGCTGAGCGCGCCTGCCGACCATCGTACGGATCACATACGGATCGTAGTCGATCGATTACGGAGCGGCAGGTCCAACGTCGCCGAGCCGGTCGCCCTCCAGAACTTCGGCTCCAAGTCGGCGCCGTACCGGGCGGCCCTCGACCAGCCACCGACTCGGTCTCCGACCTCCTGCACCGGGCCGCCGACGCCGGCCGCCCGGTTCCCGAGGTGCCGGCGGCGTGGATTACGCACCCGGCGGCGGCATTGTCTGCGTACAGGGCCGTACCGGTGTCGGCGTGGGCGACGTCGGTGCCGGGACCGGCGATCAGTACGGAGAGGACGGCGGCAGGTGTCGCGAGCAGTCGTCAGCGGCCCACCGGGTACGACCGTTCGTGCACGCGCCGGACGTCATCGCGCTGGGCCGTGCCGCGCACTCCGAGGAGCGTGGTGTCGCCGGCGAGGTGCACACCGCACGTCGTGCGTCGCGGCCGGGCGGCCAGGCCGATGGCGGGGATCGCTCGTCGAGTGTGCGTCGGGCCGCTGATCACCACGGGACCTTGCCCTCGGCCGTGTCGTACACCGAGCGTCACGGATAGGGTGAGCAGTGATCAATCGGACGGGCGGGGATGAGGGCGGCGCACGGCATGGGCGGCACCGAGGAGAAGCAGGCGAAGGGGTCCGGGCGTCCCACGTCACGCGACGTCGCCCGGATCGCCGGCGTGTCCCACACCGCTGTCTCCTTCGTGTTCAACGGGCGCGCCGAGGGCAACCTCTCGCCCGCCACCCAGGAACGCATCCGCCGAGCAGCCGAACAGCTCGGATACCGCCCCGACCCCGTCGCCCGCGGCCTGCGCCGCCGCCGTACCGCCGTGATCGGCCTGGTCACCGACGAGATAGCGTCCACGCCCTTCGCGGGCCGGCTGCTGCGCGGCGCGATGGAGACCGCCTGGGACAACGATCACCTCGTCCTGACCGTGGACTCCGGCGGCGACCCGGCCAAGGAGGACGCGGCCGTCGCCGAACTGCTCGACCGCCGCGTGGACGGCATCATCTACGCCGCCATGTCGCTCCGACGGGTCCGCGTCCCCGAGGGCCTGCATCGCACCCATTCCGTCCTCGCCAACTGCCTGCCGGAGGACGACTCACTGCCCTCCGTCGTCCCCGCCGAACGCGCTGGAGGGCGCACGGCCGCCCGGCTGCTGCTGGAGGAGGGACACCGCCGGGTCGCCATGGTCGGTGGCCAGGACGACATCGCGTCCGTCGAGCGGCTGCGCGGGTTCCGGGACGCCCTGCGCGCCGAGGGGATCACGGTTCCGAAGGAATGGGTCCTGCGCACCGGGGGCGAGATCTCCGGCGGGTACGAGGGCGCGCTGCGGAGCCTCGACGGGGTCCCCGCCGAACGCCGCCCGACCGGGATCTTCTGCTACAACGACCGGGTCGCGGCGGGCGTTCTGCACGCCGCGACCCGCCTTGGCATCGCCGTCCCCGCCGACCTCTCGGTGGTCGGCTACGACGACCAGGAGCACATGGCCGAGTTCCTCACCCCGCCCCTCACCACGGTCGCGCTGCCGCACCGCGCGATGGGCGAGGCCGCGGCCCGGCTCCTCCTCGACTCCATCGACACCGGCCGCACCCCGCCCGCCACCGCACGGCGCATCGCCTGCCCGGTGATCAGCCGGGCGTCCGTGGGACCAGCTCCCACCCCGTGACGGCCGTCGCCGCCCCCGACACGACGAGCGCGGGCGCGTCGCCGGGGCGCAGGTAGACGCGCTCGGTGATCGTGGCCCGGTCGTCGACGAACACCTCGACCAACGAACCGTCGACGAGCACCCGCAGCTTCTTGCCCGGCGCCCGCACCACCACCGGCGCCGACTCGTCGGCGGACGTGCGCGGCCGGGCCCCGCGATCCAGTGTCACGGTGCCCGCGTCCGGGTCCAGCCGCACCGCCACCTCCGCACCCGAGGCGGACCGCAGCAGGCTCACGGTGGTGGGCCCGTGTGCCGTGACGGCCAGGTCGTACGACCGCGGAAGCGACACCCGGCCACCCGGCTCCGTGACGAACGGCTCCGGCGCACGCAGCAGTTCGAGCTCCCGCGCCGGTACGACGCGCAGCGCGCCGTCAGGGTGTACATCCACCTCCCTGGGCGCGCTGAGGACGCCGGCCCACCCGGCGAGATCCACCTCGCCCTGCTCGCGCGCTTCCCAGGACCAGCCCCACAGCAGGGCCCGGTCCGGCTCCTGGAGCACGGCGGGCGCGTAGAAGTCCCGCCCGTGGTCGAGCCGGCCGCCGGTCCGTGCCGCGAAGCGCAACCCGGCGCCGTCGCAGGGGTGCAGACCGCCCGTCAGGTAACCCGTGGTCCACGGGGCGCCGTCCCACAGCGACAGCACGAGCACCCACTCCCCACCGGCCGTCGCGTACAGCTGCGGGCATTCCCAGCCGACGGCCCGATCACCGAACAGGTCCGCGGCCACCGGGTCGTTGCCGTCGAGCAGCACGCCGGCGAACCGCCAGTCGGACAGGTCGGCGCAGTCGTACAGCAGGACCGACGGCGTGCCGTCGGCGTGCCCCGCACCGACCAGTGCCCACCGTCGGCCGTCGGCGGTGAACACGAACGGGTCGCGGAACATCACCAGGTCCAGGTCGGCCGGTGGGCCGCTCACCACGGGCGTCGGCAGCGGCTTCCAGTCGGTGAGCGTCTCGTCGTCCGGAACCACGGCCCGGGCCAGGCAGACGGTGCCAAGGCCGGTGTGGTGGCGGTCGACGCCGGTGTACACGGCGGTCGGCACACCGTCGTCGTCGACGACGCAGCCGGACCAGCAGCCGGCCTCGTCCGGGCCGCCGGGTGTCGGGGTGAGCGCGATCGGGTGGTGCTCCCAGTGCGCCAGGTCGGGGCTGGAGACGTGGCCCCAGTGGATGTTCGCGTGCACCGGGGCGTCGGGGTTGTGCTGGTAGAAGAGGTGATAGCGGTCCCGCCAACGGAACGGCCCGTTGGGGTCGTTGATCCAGTTCGCGGGCGGACGGACCCTGAAACGCGGTGCGTTGGGGTCGTGGTTCAACGGTTGACTCCTGCGGACGTGATGCCCTCGCGCAGAGGGCGCTGGCCGACGACGAACACGGCGACGGCGGGGAGCATGGAGAGGACGACTCCGGCGAGGACGACGGAGATGGAGCCGGTGCCGAGGTTGCCCTGGAGGGAGACGAGGCCCAGGGGCAACGTGTAGTTCTGGCCGGACGTTTCGAGGATCAGCGGCCGGAAGAACTCGTTCCAGTGGTAGTTGAAGGCGAGTACGCCGACGATCGCGAGGCCGGGCGCGGCCAGCGGCGCGTAGACGGAGCGGAAGATCCGCCAGGGCGCGGCGCCGTCCAGCATGGCCGCCTCGCCGAGGTCCTTGGGCATGCCCAGGAAGTACTGGCGCATCAGGAAGGTGCCGAAGGCGGTCGGGAAG
This sequence comes from Streptomyces sp. NPDC001714, assembly GCF_042892755.1. NCBI lineage: Bacteria > Bacillati > Actinomycetota > Actinomycetes > Kitasatosporales > Streptomycetaceae > Streptomyces > Streptomyces sp. NPDC001714. The sequence continues at coordinate 39,834 of NZ_JBIAUL010000003.1, read as the reverse complement.
GCCGGGATGATCAGGCCGAGCAGGGTGTCGGTCAGGCCCATCGACTTCAGGACCAGGAACACCGGCACGACGGTGACCTGCAACGGCACCATCATGGTGGCCAGCACCAGGCCGAACAGGGCTTTCTTGAAACGGAATTCGAGGCGCGCGAAGGCGTACCCGGCAAGGCCCGCAGTGATCATCTGGCCTGCCGCGATCAGGGCGGTGACCAGCGTGGAGTTGAGGGCGAGCAGCCACACGTCGAGCTGGTCGAACACGCCGCGGTACGCCGCGGTCGTGGGATGGGCCGGGATGATCTCCGGGGGCAGGTCGAAGGACTGGGCCGGGGTGCGCAGCGAGGTCGACACGGTCCAGATGACCGGGCCGAGCGTCAGCAGCGCGCACCCGGTCAGCGCGGCGATGCGTGCCCACGGTCCGAGCGAGTACCGGGCGCGGCTCAGGGACGGACTTGCTTGGCTCAAGGGACTCACCCGGCTCACTGGTAGTGGACGAAACGCCGGCTGAGCCGGAACTGGACGGCGGTCACGGCCATGATCAGCACGAACAGCAGCACGCCCACCGCGGACGCCTCGCCGAAGCGCAACTGCTCGAACGCCGTCTCGTAGATGACCATCACGACGGTGCGGGTGGAGTCACCGGGCCCGCCGTCGGTGAGGACGTACGGCTGCTCGAAGACCTGCAGCGCGTTGATCACGCCGACCACGGTCGCCACCAGCAGCGTCGGCGACAGCAGCGGCAGCGTGATGTGCAGGTGCTTGCGCAGACCGGTCGCGCCGTCGAGGGAGGCCGCCTCGTGGACCTCCTTGGGGATGTTGTTCAGGCCGCCGACGAACAGCAGGAACGAGAAACCGAACTGCTGCCAGACGTAGACGATGACCACCGTCGCCATCGCCGCGTTCTCGGACGTCAGCCACGGCACCGGGGCGATCCCGACCAGCCCGATCAGCCAGTTCACCACCCCGAAGTCCTGGTTGAACAGGTACTTCATCACCACGGAGATCGATGCGGCGGACAGCACCAGCGGGAAGAAGAACGCCGAGCGGAACACCGACCGCAGCCACGTCGGCATCCGCCCGGTCAGCGTGAGCGCCAGGGCCAGCGCGACGAGCAGTTGCAGCGCGACCGCGAACACCATGAACACGAGGGTGTTGCGGAAGGAGACCAGCACGGTCGAATTGCCGAAGACCTCACGGTAGTTGGCGGTCCCGGCGAAGCTCGGGGCGTCGATGACGTTCCAGTGGAACAGGCTGAGCACGACCGAGCCGACGATCGGTACGACTGTGAAGACGACGATGCCGACGACGGTGGGTGCCAGGAACAGGGTGGCCAGCAGGCGGGTGCCGCGGTCCCGGGGGGACCGGCGCGGGGCGGCTGACGGACGGGCCGACGTCCGTGCGGGCGCGGGGATCTGAGTGCTCGTCATATCGCACGCTCCATGGCCTTCTCCAGGTCGCCCTGCATCCTGCGCAGCGCGGGGCGCACCGAGCGCGGGGAGGCCAGGGCGGTGCCGGTGTACTTCAGCAGGACCTCGGTCACCTCGGCGACCTGCGGCGGCGCCGGGATCGGCCCGGTGTCGGGGAACGTGTCGAGGGTGTCGTAGAAGACCTGCCAGTGCGCCGGGCCGGTCTCCTGATAGCGGCCGGCGGTCAGCATCGACCGGCGGGCCGGGGTCGTCTGGTTGGTGTCGAACAGCGCGGTGAGGGTGTCCCTGCGGGCGGCGTACTTGATGAACTCCCAGGCCTCCTCCTGCTTCCTGGAGGTGCGCAGCAGGGCGTAGCCGGCGGCGCCGAACTGCATGCGCTGGGTGCGCAGGCGGGGGAAGTACTGGACGTCGTAGGCGTCGGCCTTCATGCCGGCCTGGTGCAGTCCGCCCGCCCAGAAGCCGCCGGCCGGGGTGACGCCGACGCGGCCGGTGGAGAAGACGCCGACGAGGTTCTGGCCGTTGCCGCCCTCGGGGCGGGTGCAGAGGTCCTCCTGGATGAGGGAGGCGAGATAGTCGTACGCCTCCTCGACGCGGTCGTCGGTGGCCTGCGGGGTGGTCCAGCGGAAGCCGCCGCCGCGGCCCGTGCGTTCGGCGGCCGGGTAGAAGGAGTCCCACAACCAGGCGCCGCCGGGTGCCTTGGACTCGGCGAGGAGGTTGGTGCCGTTGTTGAACAGCCAGGGCACCACGCCGCCCCACAGCCGGTTGGTCCAGAAGTACGGGGTGAACTGGGAACCGCTGGACCTCTTCATGGCCCGCAACAGCGTGGTGAAGTCGTCGCGGGTCCAGTCCGGCGCCGGGAAGTCCGCGCCCGCCCGCCGCAGCACCTGCCGGTTGAGGTACATGTCGGCCGCGTTGAACTCGACCGGCAGCTGGTACAGGCTCCCCTCGTACATCATCGACTCCACCAGCGAGGGGTGGACGTCGGCGAAGTACTCCTTCAGCTCCGCCGCGTCCCGCTTCACCCAGCGGTCCAGCGGGACCCCGAGCCGCTGGGCGAACAGCTGGACGCCCTCGGTGGCGACGTAGACCAGGTCGGGGGCGGTGCCCGCCGCGATCTGGGTGAGGATCTTCGCGAAGAAGTCCGACCAGTCCACGGCCTGCACCGCGTTGATCCGGAGCTTGATGTCCGGGTGCACATTCCGGAAGCCGTCGGTGAGCGTGCGGATGGCCTCGGGCCCGTAGGCCGGGCCGAGGGTGGCGACGACGAGCGAGCCGTCGTCGCGGCCGGGGATGTCGGCCCCGGTGAGCCGGTCCCAGCTCGCGGCGGTGCCGGCCAGGGCGGCGGCGCCCGCCCCGTAGGCGCCGTAGCGCAGCAGGGCGCGGCGGGTGAGGTTCGAGTCGGTCATCCAATGTGCCTAACTCGTGTTAGATCAGGGTTGACGCCCCAGATGATGGGAAGCGCGTCACAGCCATGTCAAGAGTCCCGAAGCCTTGACCTTTAACGAGTTAGGTCGCACAGTCCTGCATCACATGAGCCGCCGTTCTCACGAGAGGAACGATGTGTGATGCCCGGGATGTCCAGGAGAGCGCTGCTGGCGGGGTCGGCCGTGGGGGTGGCGGGTGCTGTGCTGCCCGCGTCGCCGACGGCCGCCGCGCCGAAGCCGGCGAAGGCACGGCCGAAGACGGCGACCGCCTGCGCCAGTTACCGCGCCGAGTACCACCACACGGTCCCCGACGGCTGGAAGAACGACCCGCAGCGGCCGTTGTGGATCGACGGCACGTACCACTACTACTACCTGTACAACGCGGACTACTTCACCGGAGTCGTCGGCACGGCCTGGCGCCTGGCCACCAGCACCGACCTGGTGACCTTCCGGGACGGCGGCGTCGCCGTACCGAAGGACACCACCCCCAACGGTGACGTCTGGTCGGGCTCGGCGGTGGTCGACGCGGACAACACCGCGGGATTCGGGGCGGGCGCGGTCGTCGTCCTCGCCACCCTGTCGCCCGGCGGCGGCACGGACCACCAGGAGCAGTTCCTGTACTACTCCACGGACAAGGGCCGTACTTTCACCGGCTACGGCACCGATCCGGTGCTGCCCAACCCGGGCGTCACCGACTTCCGCGACCCCAAGGTGATCCGCGACGAGGAGCGCGGCCGCTGGGTGATGGCCCTCGCCGAGGGCACCAAGGTGGGCTTCTACCACTCCGACGACCTGAAGCGGTGGACCTACGTCAGCGGCTTCGTCAAGGAGGGGCTCGGTGCGCTGGAGTGCCCGGACCTGTTCCGGATCACCGCCGCGGACGGCACCGCGAAGTGGGTGCTCGGAGTGAGCGCCAACGGAAAGGGCTCGGGGCTGCCGAACACGTACGCGTACTGGACCGGCGGCTTCGACGGCAGCACGTTCACCGCCGACGCCACAGAGCCGCAGTGGCTCGACCACGGCTTCGACTGGTACGGCGCCGTCACCTTCGAGAAGCACCGCGCCGACGGCTCGACCGACCCCGCCACCCGGTACGCGATGGGCTGGCTGAACAACTGGGACTACGCGGGCACCACGCCCACCATCGACTGCGACGGCTTCAACGGCACCGACTCGATCGTCCGCGAGGTCACACTGAAGCGGACGGCCTCCGGCGCGTACTGCCTCGCCTCACGACCCGTCGCCGCCCTGGACGACCATGTCTCGCGCACGGTGGACCTCGGCGACATCGAGGTCGACGGCAGCCGCGTACTGGACTACACCGGCATCGCCTACGAGCTGACCTGCCGGATCACCTGGGAGCAACTCACCGGCGCGGGAGTGCAGCTGCGCCGCTCCGCCGACGGCAGCCGGCACATCGACGCCGGCGTCTACAGCGACTTCGCCTTCCTCAACCGGCGTGGCGCCGTCAACCCCGACACCTCCGGCAACTGGCAGGAGAGCCACACACCCTTCGACCCGTCCGCGGGCACGGTGACGCTGCGGATCCTGGTGGACCGTACGTCCGTCGAGATGTTCGTGGACGACGGACGGTACGTGCACTCCACGGAGGCGTTCCCCTATCTCGTCGACACCGGACTGGCGCTGTTCACCATCGACGGAACGGCCGTCTTCCGGGACGTGGTGATACGGGAGTTCACCGTGTGAGGCGGCCGGCTTCCCACCCGGGGAGAGCGCGAGTTCGATTCACGGCCTGGCGCCGACACGTCGTGGTCAGGAGCCCTGTTAATTCTCATGCGCCGCATCACGGCACCCCCATACGATCCCTTCGCTGCCCGCACACCAGTGCGCATTCGAGCACCCTCTGCGGGCATCCAAACGGGAGGGACCACTTGACCACGTCCTTCGGCCCGCGCCAGCGTGCCGTCCTCGCCCTTCTGGGAGCCCTCGGCCTGTCACCACAACCGGAACTGCTCGACCGACGCGGACCGGCCCACGTACCTCTGGGCCGGAGACAACCTTGTCGTCGAGGGCATCCCCGGGACCACCGACACCACCGGCAACGCTCCCGTCGGCGCCCGCGCGCGGTCGGCCTCGGACATCCCCGGGTCCTGGTCCACGACGTGGAACGTGCCGGGGGCTCCGTCATGTTCGGGTGGTCGCTCACGCCCCCGGAGCCAGTACCAGGACGCGGAACGGGCCGGGCGGCATGGTCAGCCGCATGGCGGGGAGGGCGTCGTTTCCCGGGAAGCGCCAGCCCCAGCAGCGCATGGTTTCGACCGTCCTGTCGTCCCGGGTGTCCACCAGCGTGACGCCCAGCGCGGCACCGTGGTCGGACAGCAGTCGCCGCTGCAGGCGCCGGGCCAGGTTCCAGACCTGGTCCTTGTACTCCCGGCGTACCCGAGGCGGCACCACGATTCCGGAGACGACGAAGAGCCCACCGGAGGCGGCACGGCGAAGCAGGCTCCCCCCGACGTGTCCGTCGAACCCCGCCCACCACGGACCCGCGCCGGTCGCGGGGAAGCCGTAGGCGTATCCGGCCAGGGCGGTGGTCTCCGCGATCAGCAGCGAGAACCCCGGTCGTCGTGCGTCGGCCGCGAGATGGAGAAGGAAGGCCGCACGCGCCTGGTTCCACGCCCACGCGTCGCCACCGGAGGTCTCCGCGTACAGGTCACCCAGCTCCTGCAGACGGTCCGAGACCTGACCACGGGTCAGCGGGCGGACACGTTCGGCCACCTCGGGCGACGAGATCCGCTCCGCCTTCGGCGAGTCCGGCAGGCGGGTGCGCGGCCTGCCGCGTGCGGGCCGGACCGCGGGGAGCGACAAGGTCATCGGGAGGAACACGTGCGCGGGCATGAGCAACCCTGCCCCGGGCCCGGGCGAAGGCCGACCCGGCGTCGTCGATCCCCGAGAACGGCACCGGTGTCGGAGGCGGTGCACGGCATGCCCTCGGTCTCTCCACCGTACTCCGGGCCGGTCCCGTCCCGGCCGGGTGGACTCGGGCCGGTGCCGCGTTGACACGTACCGTCGCCGGACGTTGACTGGCGGGACGGCCGGGACGGCTGAGGGCCATGAAGGGCAGGGGCGACCGGGTCTCCGGAAGCCTGAAAGCAGTCCGTCGGGAAGGCCAAGGGCGCCTCCAGGCGGTGCCCCTCATCGCAAACGGAAGCGGTACACACGACGATGTACGACCAGACACGCGCCCAGCAGCCCCCGGACCGGCCCCCGGCCCCGGACGGACGCCGCGTCACGGGCCCGGAACCGCTGCTCGCCCCGGACGAACGGGACGAGATCGTGCGCCGCCTCGGACATGCCGTCAACACCTTCGCGGACACCCCGCGCGAGGCGCTGGAGGAGGCCGAGGGCGCCTTCGACCGAGCCGCCGCCCAGCTGGCGAACGCCCTGGCGGAGATGCGGCGCGGCCTTCGCGCCGGCTGGCAGGACCGGGATCCCGAAACGGACTCCACCGAACTCCGGATCGCGCTGCGCCAGTACCGGGATCTCACTCAACGGCTGCTGCGCACGTAGGCCCCGGCAGGCTCCCGCCGGGGAACGGCGGGGGCTCGCGCCGCCCTTCCCCGGCGACGGCGAGAGGCGATCCTCCGCCGTCTACGGCGACCACGCGACCGGCCCGGTCTTTCGCCGCACCGGCATGCCCGGCGCTTCTCCCCGCACGCGAACGCGCAGGACGCCCGTAACGGGCGAACGGCGGACGGAATGGACATCGAGGGTCCCGGAAGGAAACCTGTCACGGCGAAGTCACCTGTTCCTACCCGGCGGAGATAGGGTTGTGGCACGACGCAGATGGTGCTGATTCCTTCGGAGCACGGGTCCCACGCACACCTGGGTCCCCGCCGCGCTCCCGGAACGAAGGTGTCATGGCCGCCGAGAACGACCCTGTCGTCGGCAACCTCGACGATGACGACTACCCCGCCTACACCATGGGGCGGGCCGCTGACGTGCTCGGCACCACCCCCGCCTTCCTGAGGGCCGTCGGTGAGGCCGGGCTGATCACTCCCCTGCGTTCGGAGGGCGGTCACCGCCGGTACTCCCGCCGCCAGTTGCTCGTCGCCGCCCGCGCTCGCGAGCTGGTCGGCCAGGGCACCCCCATCGAGGCCGCCTGCCGCATCATCTCGCTCGAGGACCAGCTGGACGACGCCCTCCGCCTGAACCGGGAAATGCGCCGGGAGCTGGACGAGGGCGACGCGAATATCTAGTTCCGCCGGTGCAGAAATACCGACTCCGGCGGGATGAGGATTACCGGACGGACGCGAAAAGTGCATGGCCGGGTCCTCCCGGGCTGTGTTAGCGTGATAGCTGTTGCAGTTTTGGTTGCCAGAGAAATCTTTCTTTGCAGAGCTTTCCGGATTCTTCCGGAGGGGTGATCATCGCGGCGACTCGGCTCCGTGAAGTGCGGAGTCCGGCACTGCCCCCGAGGGAGATTCAATATGGCATCTGGCACCGTGAAGTGGTTCAACGCGGAAAAGGGCTTCGGCTTCATCGAGCAGGAAGACGGCGGCGCTGACGTGTTCGCCCACTACTCGAACATCATCAGCAACGGCGGTTTCCGCGAGCTTCAGGAAGGCCAGAAGGTCAGCTTCGACGTCACGCAGGGCCAGAGGGGCCTGCAGGCCGAGAACATCGTTCCCGCCTGACGCTGACGCGAACGCCGCGAGCCACGGGCTCGCGCATCATGTGGCCGGGGCCCGCGCTCTTGGGGTGCGGGCCCCGGTCATTTCATTACCAGATTTTCCGGGTTTCCCGCATCTTCCGGATCCCCGAATTATTGACGGCCCTGGCTTCGACATCGAGAGGCCGGGCTTCTCTCTGTGTTCTTCGGCTCATTCTTGCGATTCCTCGTACGGCTGCCCGCTGTTGGACGGAATTCCTTGATACGCCGTATCGAGGAAGGTTCCCCCTTGAACCGCACCCGTCGTACCAGCGGCACCTCCGGCCGTGCCCGCGTGAACAGGAGTGCCCCGCACCCGACAGGATCCACGCGCGGCAGTCGCCTCCGTGGTCAGGAGACGGGCCGCCAGGATCCTCGTCCCGGCACCGGGCGCAAGAGCGGCCGGGGAGCGCACTCCGCCGCACGCCGGCAGGAGTTCGCTCTGCCCGTCACCCTGACCGAGCCGCTGCCCGCGGTCGAGGCATTCGCCGAACTGGACATGCCCGTACGGCTGCTGGCCGCGCTCCGCGCCGAGGGGGTGACCGTGCCCTTCCCGATCCAGGCGGCCACCCTTCCGAACGCGCTCGCGGGCCGGGACGTCCTGGGCCGGGGCCGTACGGGCTCGGGCAAGACGCTCGCTTACGGACTGCCGGTGCTGGCCCGCCTCGACGGGCAGCGCGCCCAGCCCCGGCAGCCGCTCGCCCTCGTCCTCGTCCCCACCCGGGAACTGGCCCAGCAGGTCACCGACGCGCTCGCGCCCTACGCCCGCGCCCTCGGACTGCGGCTCGCCACCGTGGTGGGCGGCATGTCGATCGGCCGTCAGGCGAGTGCCCTGCGGGGCGCGGCAGAGGTCGTCGTCGCGACGCCCGGCCGCCTCAAGGACCTCATCGAGCGGGGAGACTGCCGACTGGACCGGGTCGCCGTCACCGTCCTCGACGAGGCCGACCAGATGGCCGACATGGGCTTCCTGCCGCAGGTGACCACACTGCTCGACCAAGTTCCCTCCGGCGGGCAGCGCTTGCTGTTCTCGGCCACCCTGGACGGTGACATCGACCTCCTGGTGCGCCGCTACCTCCACGACCCCGTGGTGCACTCGGTCGACCCGCCGGCGGGCAGCGTCACCACCATGGAGCACCATCTGCTGCACGTGCGCGACGCCGACAAGGACACCACGGCGACCGAGATCGCCGCCCGCGACGGACGCGTGATCATGTTCCTGGACACCAAGCACGCGGTGGACCGGCTGACCGAGCACCTGCTGTCCGTCGGTGTGCGCGCCTCGGCCCTGCACGGCGGCAAGTCCCAGCCGCAGCGCAACCGGACGCTCGCCCGGTTCAGGGACGGCCACGTCACGGTCCTGGTGGCCACCAACGTCGCGGCCCGCGGCATCCACGTCGACCGCCTCGACCTGGTCGTGAACGTAGACCCTCCCGGCGACCACAAGGACTACCTGCACCGCGGCGGCCGTACCGCCCGCGCGGGCGAGTCCGGCACCGTCGTCACCCTCGTCCTGCCCCGGCAGCGCCGAGCGGTGGACCGTCTCATGGCCGACGCCGGCATCACTCCGCGTACCGCCCGGATCCGTCCCGGCGCGGCCGAACTCCAGCGCATCACCGGCGCCCGGACCCCGTCCGGCGTACCGGTCAGCGTCCCCGCACCCGTCGCCGGACAGCGCGAGGGCAAGGGATCCGCCGGCCGTGACCGCCGGGGCCCGGCCGCCGGGCGAGGCGGGAGCGGCCGGGCCGCGGCCCGCGCGCGGCGCTCCGCCCCCAGGCCCACCGATTAGCCCGGGCGCGGGCACCGCACCCCCGCTCCCAGCGGTCACGCCGGGACGTCACCTTCCGGCCCGCCCCGACGAAGAGGAGAAGCCCTTGACGCCGATTCCGCCCCGAGCACACCGGTCCGGCAAGACCGACGGCACCGGTCTGACCGCCCGTGACGCCATGCTGCACGCCCCCGGGCCGCAGGTCGACGACCACATGGCGGTCGACGTGGCCCTGTCGGTGCTCATCGGAGCCCGCGTCCCGCACCTCCTCCTCCAGGACGAGGACGGGCGGTGCGCGGGACTGGTCACCCGGGACCAGCTCGCCGCGCACCGTGGCGGCTCGTGGTTCAGCGACCGGACCCGGCTGCGGGACATCCCGCTCGACCGCGGGCCGTTCACCGCGTCGACGGCCGCACTCGGCGACGCGGAAGCCGCCATGCGGGTACGGATACTGGACGTCTCCCCCGTGGTCGACGAGCACGGTTACGCCCTGGGCGTCCTCGGGCTCACCTCCTGATCCGCCGTCCGGCCGCCGTAGCGCGTCCGGCCTCTCCAGAGTCCTTCCCCCGGCGTTCTCACCCATCCCCGCGGAGGCATCCATGCGCTGTGTCATCGCCCGTTTCCCCTTCGAGCTGAGCAAGAACGAGGTCGAGCAGTCGATGGGCGGCGTGATCCCCGAACCCGTCACCGGCGTGTCCGTGACCATCGACGGCCAGATCTATCCCGTGATGCAGGTCGGAGAGGTGATCACCAGGCAGAACCGCCGGGACTTCACATCCGTCGAGATGCGCCACGCGCTGACCCGGCTCGGCTTCACCTGCCACGACGCGCCCCCGGCCGCGCCGCCCCGGGACGCGCGAACCGACGAGGACGCGCTCAACTGGTGACGAGCTTCCTTGACATGGCGTTCTGCGCAGCACTCGGTGAGGCCGGGCCGCCATGCGGAGGCCGCCGACTGCGGTGAGGCGGCCGCCGCTCTTCTCCGGCGGCTCATGGCGGACGGCGCGGAGGACTGCCGCGTCCATCCGGCGCACGGGCCTGGCCGAGTGCTGATCGCTCCGTCCAGCACCGAGAGGACGGCCGGGAACAGCCACTTCAGGTTTCCTGGGTGAACTCACAGGCCAAGCTCTCCACGTCGTACAGCGACGTACTGCTGGGCCCGGGCAAGGACGGCCAGTTCCCGACGGCCAGGCAGGGCCTCGCGGTCAGCGGACTCTCCAGCACCCAGCAGGCGCTCGTCCTCGCGGCCATCACCCCGTGGGTCAAGGTCGCGGACGACACGACCTCCGCCTCGCTGCTCTCCACCTACCGGTCGGAACTGTCGAGCACCTACATCTCGTACTCGGGCAGCAGCTCCCTGAGCAGCCAGGGTGACTACGTGCGCATCGACGGACCCGGTGTCTGGATCGAGTTCGTCTGCCAGAACGGCGTGGTCTACAGCGGCGTGCACCACCACACCGTCTACCGCGACCACACCCGTGACTACGGCGGAAAGTTCTCCTTCTGATGAACCGCTCGCCGCTCTCGCTGTCTTCGGCACTGCGCATGACGGTCCGGTCGGCGGTGGCGGTCCCGGCGGCGCTGCTTCCGGCGGCGCCGCCGGCCGCGACTTCTCCCGGGCCGGCGGCATCGTCCTGGACGACACCACCACGGCGGGGCAACCGGCGGTGCCCGCGCGGTCAAGCCCGCCGACGCTGCCGAGGCGGGCGGTTCGGCGCCGACAGCCGGTGCGTGCTGCGGCTCTCCGTGACCGTCGGGGAAGCCGGTCAGGAGGTGAGGATGGAGATCCCGTCTCCGAGCAGCTTGAGCCCCAGGACGAAGAACAGGACCGCCATCACGGCGACGTTGTGCTGAGCCGCCCAGTCCTTCCAGTTGCCGAGCGTGGTCCTGGCCCGCTCGCCGCCGAGCAGGAAGACACCCAGGGGGGCCAGCAGACCGAGGGTGGCGACCACCACGAAGACCGCCAGCGCCCCGATCTGCTGCCCGACCGGCAGGCCGGCGGAGCCGATCGCGGCGCCCGCGGCGATGGTCAGCGGGGCGTTCTTGGCGTTGAGCGCGGCCAGGGCCACTCCCAGTCCGAAGATCTTGACCGGGGTGAGGCGGTCGATCGCGCTCATCCACTTCGGCAGCTGGGCCTGCGAGGGATCCTTCGGGCGGCGGTGCCACTGGCGGGCGCCGAAGAGGACGAGGAGCAGACCGAGGGCGAGCTTGAGGGCACCCACCCAGGTGGCCGGGTGGTTGTGTGCCGAGGCGTGTGCCGGGGAGGCGATCGCCAGCATCACGGCGCCCAGAGCCGAGAGCCCCAGGATCCAGCCGACGGTGAAGAGCACGCCGTTGAGCCGGCCCTGGGGCGTGGCGAGTATGAGGATGATGGCGATGATCGGGAGCGGGCTGACCGCGACGGCGGCCGCGAAACCCAGTACGTCACCGAGAACGTGGCCCATGGTTGCCTCCGGGGGGCGATCCAGTGGAGCAAGGGGGTGGCGGAAGCGGGTGCCCCGGCCGTCTGGGCGGCCCAACGGGGTGGTGTGCCATGGGCAGCGACACCTTCTTCACGGCCGCGCGCAAGTGGCTGCCGGACGACGGTGATGACGACGTACTCGGCACGTCTCACCCAACTCCATCCTCCTGCGCCTGGCCGGATCTGTCCTCGGGAGCCTCTCGGGACGCGAGGAGCCCGGCGTCGGCCTTCCGCACCGGGCAGGCGATCCCGCAATTGCCGGAGCTTCTCGACGTACCACCCCAGGTGACCACGAGGCCCAGGGGGCGAGATGCGAGGGAGCTCAGCCGCAGTGAGGATTGAAGACGTGAGGGCGATGGCGCCTCATGTCCGAGCGCCTGGCGACTCTCGCACCGATCCGCGACAGGAGAGCTTCGCGATGACTGCGACAGGCGCAACCCCGCCGGCTCACCCTGAGCACCCGGGCAGGACGGACGGGGTCTCCAACGAGTTCACCGTTTTCACCAAGATCAAGCCGGGCGAGGCCGATGCATTGCGCGAGGATCTCACCTGGCTCAGCGACGCGGCGAATGACGAGAATGTCCATGCGGCGCTGCGCCAGATCGGCACGCTGCATGACGCACGGCACGTCATTTTCGACAACGACACCAGGTTCATGTTCGCCAGCGTCTTCGACGGCTCCTGGGACACCTACATCGACGACTTCGCCAAGACGGTGGTCGGGGAACGCTTCGACAAGGTCTTCTCGCACAGCGAAGGGTTCCCCGGCATCAAGGATCCAGGGGTCAAGGACTGGTTCCTCGCCCACCAGGAGCCCGCAGGGGTCTTCGTCAGCGCCTATCCCGACCTGACCGTCCAGCAGATCTACAAGGACCACCGCGTGGACGACGCGTTTCAGAGGGTGCTGGACACCACCGAGTTCCGCGCGGCGCTGGAGAACCCGGCCAACGCGGAGCTGGTGGCCACGCCCGCCTTCCAGCAGCTGCTGGAGGAGGCCTCGGCCTAGGGTCCGGACGCGGCCGACGCCCGGAGCCGACCCGCCACCCGTCGCGCCGGTGGGTCGGCCGTCGCGCCTGTGACCACCCGGATGCCGCCCCGGGGTGGCCGGGATGCGAGGCGGTACATCCGTGGCGAGCATTGATACGCGAGGGCGCTTCGGTGCCGGGCGTTCGGCGTCCCTCGCAACCGACGCGTAGAGGACCGACCCGTAGAGGGAGGAATCAAGCGATGACTGCGACGCCAGGTGCAGCCCAGCCGGCGCACCCCGAGCGGCCGGGCAGGTCGGAAGGGGTCTGCAGCGAGTTCACTGTCTTCACCAAGATCAAGCCGGGGCATGCGGAAGCGCTGCGTGAATTGCTGGCCGATATCGAAGGAAAGTCGGCCGGCGAGGGGAACCGTGGGGCGATACGACAGATCGGCACCCTGCACGACGCACGGCACGTGATCTTCGACAACGGAACCCGGTTCATGTTCGCCAGCGTGTTCGACGGTTCCTGGGACACCTACATCGACGACTTCGCCAAGACGGAAGTCGGGAAGATCTTCGGAATGATCTTCTCGCACATCGAGGGGTTCCCAGGTGTCAGCGACCCAGGAGCGAAGGACTGGTTCGTGGCTCACCAAGAGCCGGCGGGGGCGTTCTTCAGCGCCTATCCCGATCTGACGGTTCAGCAGATCTGGAAGGACCAGGAGGTGGACGAGGCGTTCGAAGAGGTGCTGGACACCCCTGAGTTCCGGGCGGCGCTGGAGAACCCGGCCAACGCCGATCTGGTGGCCACGCCCGCCTTCCAGAGGCTGCTGGAGCTGGCCGCAAGCTAGGCACGCGGCAGGCGACACACCCGGGGCTCACAGCCGACCCGACGCCGGCGGACCGCGTCGGCGGGTGCGGCCGGTCGGTGCAGGGCAGCCCAGGCCGAGACCGATGGGGAGCGCGAACTCATGAACACGACGGCAAGCGGCAGCGCGGGCACCGTACGCATCGAGATCGACGACATCCAGAGCGGGGCACTGCGCCCACGGCCCGTCCCCTACCACGGAAAGTACGTCTTCCTGCGCGTGGACGACCGCCATGCCGGGCGCGCCCTGCTCCGGCGGCTGCTCCCGCTGACCTCGGGTGGCCTGCCGAGCACGGACCGGGGCCAGGATGCCTGGGTCGCCCTGGCGTTCACCTTCCAGGGGTTGAAGGCCCTGGGGGTGCCCCAGGAGTCGCTGGACAGCTTTCCGCAGGCGTTTCGTGAGGGCATGGCCGCCCGGGCGGAGCTGATCGGCGACGTGGGCGAGAGCGCGCCGGCCCACTGGGAGGCACCGTTCGGCACCGGCGACGTCCACATCGCGCTGAGCGCCCTCTCCTCCGACACGGCGGAGCTGGGCAAGGAACTGGAGCGGGCCCGTGCCGCCTACGAGGACACGCCCGGGATCGAGGTGATCTGGCAGCAGGACGTCCACCAGCTCCCGACCGGCCGCACCACCTTCGGATTCCGCGACGGCATCAGCCATCCGAACATCGAGGGCGTCGGGCTGCCCGGCTCCAACCCGCAGGAGATCCCCATCAAGGCCGGCGAGTTCATCCTCGGCTACCCCGACGAAACCGGCAGCCTGCCCCCCATGCCCAGCCCCGATGTGCTGGGGCGCAACGGGACCTACGCGGCCGTCCGCAAGATCCACACCAACGTGGCGGCCTGGCGGCAGTACCTGCACGCGAACACCTCCAGCGCCGAGGAGGAGGCACTCCTGGCGGCCAAGATGGTCGGGCGCTGGCCGAGCGGCGCCCCGCTGGCACTGACACCGGAGCACGATGACCCGGAGCTGGCGGCCGATCCGCACCGGGTCAACAACTTCCTGTACCGGGAGAACGACGACCGGGGGTACCGGTGCCCCGCCGGTGCGCACATCCGGCGCGCCAACCCCCGCGACGCCACCATCATCGGCGATGCACGGATGCACCGCCTCATCCGCCGCGGCACCACCTACGGCCCGCCGCTGCCCGAGGGCGTACTGGAGGACGACGGCGCCGACCGCGGCCTGGTCGGAGTCTTCCTCGGTGCCCACCTCGAGCGGCAGTTCGAGTTCATCAAGGCCGAGTGGGTCAACGACGGCAACTTCATCGGCTACCCCGGCGAGAAGGACCCGGTGGCCGGGCACCACGGCGGAACCGGCAGCATCACCATTCCGGAGAAGCCGGTCCGGCGCCGCCTGCGGAACCTGCCCAGTTTCGTGGTCGCCCGGGGCGGCGAGTACTGCTTCGTGCCGGGGCTGCGCGCTTTGCGCTGGCTCGCCGAGCTGGAGGGCTGAGGGCGGTTCCGAGCCCCTGAGACGCGATCCCGGTCTCCGAGGAGAGGTCGAAGAGATGGCAACAGAGTTCGTCCGCTACACGCCCGACGTCGAAGACGACGACCCGGACTTCGACCGCCACGTGCAGACGGTGATCGAGAAGACCGAGAAGTACATCGCCGAGTCCGTCGAGGCCGGCGGCACCGGACGGGCCCTGCGGGACGCCCACGCCAAGGGCTACGGGCTGGTCCGAGGGGAGGTGGAGATCCTGGGTGGGCTTCCCCCCGAGTACGCCCAGGGCATCTACGCCACCCCGGGAACCCATGACGCCCTCATCCGCTTCTCCAACGGTTCGCCCCATGCCGGAGCCGACGCACGCCTGGGCGCCGCGACCGGACTGGCGCTGAAGATGTTCGACATACCGGGCCCGACCCTGCTGGACGACGAACCGGACACGGGCACCTTCGACTACGCCAACATCAACGGACCGATCTTCTTCTGCAACACCGTCGAGCACTACCTGTTCATCCAGGAACTGTTCCTGACCGCGCCGGCCTACTTCGCCCAGGGCCGACCCGGCGTACACCGCTTCTTCACCGCTTTCGTGACCGGAATGGGAACGCTGGACCAGGACGACTGGGCGTGGGACGAGTTCCTGGCCTTCCTGCGCCTGTCGAAGACCCCTCCCGCGAACATACTGCTGTCGAGCTACTGGACCATGGGCGCGGTCCGGCACGGGGACTACATCGCCAAGGTGCGCATCACCCCCGACCCGTCCGCCGCCGCCGCGGTGGTCCGGCGCACCATCGACCCGACCTCGGCGGCGGAGGTCTTCCGGCCGGCCCTGCAGGCCGAGCTGCAGGAGCGGCCCTACGCCTTCGACATCCAGGTCCAGCTCTGCACCGACCTGGCGCGCATGCCGGTGGAGGACACCACCGTGGAGTGGCCCGAGCAGCTCTCGCCGCCCGTCACCGTGGCCAGGCTGCGGCTGCCGCAGCAGGACATCTCCGAGCCGGAGAACCTGGAGAAGATGGACGCGCTGTCCTTCACGCCCTGGCGGGTCACCGCCGAGCACGCGCCCCTGGGCAACATCATGCGGGCCCGCAAGGAGGTCTACCGGCACTCCTCCATCGCCCGCCACAAGCTCAACCGGCAGCCGCGTACCGAGCCCCGCAGCGCCGACGAAGTGCTCGGCCCGGCACAGTGACGAGTTGGGACTGGGTGTACCGGGTGGAGGAGCCGCACGGCTCCGAGGGCTGGCGCCCCTACGGCGACCGTCCCGAGCGTTGGCGTGGAACCGTCACCACCGACGACCCGGAGGAGGACGCGGAGTACGTCGCCGCTCTCGTGGTCACCGATCTGGTGACCGAGTGGGACCGCCACGGCGCCGTCGAGAAACACGTGCGCGTGATCGTCTGGGAGGACGAGGAAGGCACCGACCCCGCCGACGCGGCCTTCACGGTCGAGATCCAACCGGGCATCGGCGGAGACTGACGCCCGGCCGGCCATTTCCACGGGCCACCGTCGTCACGGTGCCTGCGTCTCACGAGAGCCCTCGGCCTGCAGCTCGAACCACATGGTCTTGCCGGTGGCCGTCCGGACACTGCCCCAGGCGTCCGCGAGCAGGTCGAGGAGCTCGATGCCCCGGCCGTTCTCCGCACCCGGATCGGCGACGCCGCGTGCGGGGCCGGCGGACTCGGTGTCCTCGACCTCGCAGAGCAGGCGGGAGTGGCGCAGCTGCAGGTTGAGCCTGAGCGGACCGCGCGTGTGCCGCAGGGCATTGGTGACCAGTTCGCTGACCAGCAGCTCAGCGGTGTCGGCGAGGTCACCCACGGCCCAGTCGCCCAGTTGCGCGGTCACCAGACGTCGGGCCTGGCGCACGGAGGTCAGGTCCCGCGGCAGGGGCCAGGAGGCATCCCAGGCGCTGGCGCGGCCACGCGGTGCGTCGAACGGCCGCAGCGGCGCGAGCAGGCGGGACCACAGAGCCCACTGCCGGGCGAGCCGCGACGTCACGGCGGCGCGAGGGGACCGTCCTTCCCGGAGGAAGGCGATGCGGTAGCCGATGGCCCAGGTGGCCATGGGGATCAGTCCCTTCGCTGACGACCGGGCGGTCGGCCGGTCGGCCGGTGAACGTGCCAGGCATGCGCCGGGGCTTTTGGGCGTAGCAGTCGCTACATCTCGAATATAGACGTAGCCACCGCTACAGTAAATACCTACGCAAAAGCCTGATAACGGACAGCCGCGAATCCTCGTCCGCACGTACCCAGGAGGCCCTCATGCCTCGCCCGCCCGACCCGGCCAAGCGACGCGACCTCCTCGACCGGGTCCGCGAGTACGTCATGCGCAACGGCCTGGCGGACCTGTCCCTGCGACCTCTCGCCAAGGCCCTGGACACCAGTGACCGCATGCTCCTGTACTACTTCGGCACCAAGGAACGGATGGTCGCCGAGGCCCTCGACATCTACGAGCGCCGGCCCCTCCTGCGCACCCGCGAACTGCTGCGGACCATCGGCTCGCCCGCCGGCCCCGCCGACCTGCGCCGCTTCATGGAGGAGGTGTGGCGGCAGTTCAGCGACCCCGAGGTGCGCGCCGCACTCCCCCTCTACTTCGAGATCATGAGCGCCAGCGTGCTGCACCCCGGCCGCTACGGGCCCGTCATGCGCGGCATCGTCACCGAATGGACCCTCCTGTTCACGTCCGTCTTCCGTGACCTCGGCATGACCCAGGAGCGGGCGCGCGTCCAGGCCACCCTCCTGACCGACGCCTCCCTCGGCCTGCTGATCGCCCCGCTGGCGGACGGCCACTGGGACCGGGCCCACGAAGCCTTCCACGCCCTCCTCGACAGCCTGGAACCCGGCTGGCGGACCACGGCATGAGACCCGCCACGGGAGCTGCCCGGGCCCCGGTGCCGGCCGTGGTTCAGGCGGGGACCCGTGGCGGGCGGTCCTCGCCGGGCGTCTCCGCGGGTGCCGGTGTTCGCAGGCTGCCGTAGCGCTCCATGCGCTGCCACCGCAGCCGTGAGCCCGACACGGCGGTGAAGACGGACTGGATGACCACCAGGTACATGAGCTGGCGGTAGACGAACTGCTGCAGCGGCAGGCTCCACAGCGGGCCCGGGCGTTCTCCGTCCAGGCGGAACGCGTACAGGCCCATCAGCAGTTGCAGGAGCAGGAAGGCGAGCCAGATACCGGTGATCCGCAAGGGGTCGAGGAAGACCAGGCCGTAGAGGGCGAAGACGTCGACCACCGGAGCGAGCAGGGGCAGCAGGACCTGGAAGAGGAGGAGGTAGACCAGCCCGCGGCGGCCGAGCTTGCCGGCGGAACCGCGTTGCACCAGCGCGCCGCGGTGCTTCCACATCGCCTGCAGCGTGCCGTAGCACCAGCGGTAGCGCTGCCGCCACAGCGCGCCCAGGGAGGCGGGAGCCTCGGTCCAGGCGACCGCGCCCTCCTCGTACACCACCCGCCAGCCGGCCCGGCACAGGGCCATGGTGAGGTCGGTGTCCTCGGCGAGGGTGACGTCGCTGACCCCGCCGAGGGCGAGCAGGGCCCTGCGCCGGAACGCCCCGACCGCGCCGGGCACGGTCGGCATGCACTCGGCGAGGTCGAAGAGGCGGCGGTCGAGATTGAAGCCGACGACGTACTCGATGTGCTGCCAGCGGCCCAGCAGACCACGGCGGTTGACGACCTTCGCGTTGCCCGAGACGGCACCCACGCCGGGGTCGGCGAAGGGCTGCACGAGCGTGCGGACGGCGTCGGGCTCGAAGACGGTGTCGCCGTCGACCATGACCACCAGTTCGCAGGCAGCCGCGGCCAGGCCGGTGTTGAGCGCGGCGGGCTTGCCCGCGTTCGGCTGCCGGATCACCCGCACCCGTGGCAGACCGAGGGACTCGACCAGGTCGGCGGTGCCGTCGGTGGAGCCGTCGTCCACCACGATGATCTCCACCGGATGGTCCGAGGCGACCAGGGAGCGGACGGCCGCCTCGATTCCGGCGCTCTCGTTGTACGCCGGGACGATGACGCTGACCGGTTCGGTCACCGGCGCCCCCCAGGACCTGGCCCGGAGCCCGGTCCGCAGCCGTCGGTGCCGGCGGGCCGCGACCAGTACGACCGCCGCGCGCAGCACGCTGATCGCCCCGGCCGCGTACATCAGCACGCCGAGCAGCCGGATGGTCCAGTCGCCGAGCTGGAGCATCTTGATGAGGGCGATGCCCTGGAGGTGGTCGTCCAGCCCGGCGGGCCGGACGGGGCCGGCCATGCCGACCGCGGCGCCGACCGTGGTGAACCGGAAGCCCCGCGCCTCGAGCCGGGGGATCAGGGTGTTGAGGGCGGCGACGGTCTGGGCGCGGTCACCGCCGGCGTCGTGCATCAGCACGATCTGCCCGGCCCTGCCGTGCGGTGTCGCGTTCGCGAGGACGCGGGCCGTGCCGGGGCGCTGCCAGTCCTCGGCGTCCAGGGTGGAGAGCA
Source organism: Streptomyces sp. NPDC001714 (assembly GCF_042892755.1). Taxonomy (NCBI): domain Bacteria; kingdom Bacillati; phylum Actinomycetota; class Actinomycetes; order Kitasatosporales; family Streptomycetaceae; genus Streptomyces; species Streptomyces sp. NPDC001714. Next base: position 20,359 of record NZ_JBIAUL010000003.1, on the reverse strand, counting down.
CGGTGACGTACCCGGCTCTGTCGGCCTGCTTCAGGACGGACCAGTCGGTGTCGTCCAGCGCGTCGTTCTCCGAGGAGTACGGCGGTCTGAGCAGTGCGGTGGTGACGCCGGCCGCGCCGGCCACCGCCAGCTGGGTCTCGCGCAGCTCCAGGGAGCGCTGCCACGGGGCGAGGCGCGAGAGGTCGGGGTGGGTGAAGGTGTGGATGCCGATCTGGTGGCCCTCGGCGACGATCCGGCGGACCAGTTCCGGGTGGGCGACGACCTGGGTGCCGACGACGAAGAAGGTCGCGTGCACGTGGTTGCGGCGCAGCACGTCGAGGATGCGCGGGGTCCAGACCGGGTCGGGGCCGTCGTCGAAGGTGAGGGCGATGGTGCGTGCCTCCGGGCGGGCGGTGTGCGGGGAGCCGGCGGCGTCCGCGATCACGGGGCCGCCGTGCGCCACCTGGCCGGGCACCGTGTCGGCACGGCCACGGGGCCCGGTCACGTCGTCCGAGGTGATCCCGAACATGTGGTGGGTGTAGCCCTGCAGCAGGAGAGCCGCCGACAGGGTCACCACGAGCACGCACAGCAGCAGCCAGTGGGTGCGGGGGGTGACCCGGCGGGTGCGGCCGCGCAGCCGGGGCACGGCGGTGCGGCGGGGCACGGTGCTGCGGGGCCGGTTGTCGGTCGGATCGGTCACGTCCGGGCCTTGGGCGACTTCACGGGCCTGTGGGACGCGCCGATGGCGCGCCCCTTGGCGGAGGGTGCGGCGGTGCTGCCGGCACTGGCACTGGCACTGGCGTCGGCGCTGGTGGTGGGGCTCGCGGTGGTGGGCGACGCGGTGGGGGCGGACGTGACCCCGGGGGCGGTCGTGGCCGGCTGCCCGCCGGTCTGGCCGTCGGCCCGGTCGGAGGCCGTACGCGGCGAAGTGGGACGTGCGTTCTCGGCCGCCGCGCCGGCGTCCGTGTTCCGGCCCGGGTGACCGTGACCCGTGCCGGCGGGGGAGCCGGACGTGGTCGCCCGGGGCGTGGCCGGGTGCGTCGTGTCAGGGAGCGGGACGAACGGAGCGGTGACGGCGGGGCCGCCCAGCAGCGCGCTGACCAGCAGGGCGACATAGACGCCGGCGGGGATCACCAGCAGTCGTGCGGCGCGCCGCACGCGCCGCTGGCGGCGCCCCGAGGCGTCCACGAAGACGGGCCGCGCCGGATCGTTCTCCGGTGTGTCCGGCTCCGGTACGGGACGGTCGGAGTCGTCGTGGTCCGTCGGCAGCACGGTGATGACGTCACCGTGCGGAGAGTCACACTCCGCCCCGGCGAGGCGATCCGGCCCGGCGACGAGCACCGGTGCACCGGCGGCCCGGGGCTCCGGCTCCGCCGTGGCGGTGCCGACGGCCGTGTCGACGGCGGTGCCGCCGGTGCCCTCGTGACCGTGGGCACAGCCGTGCCCGGCGCCGGCATACGGCTCCTCGCCGTACCCCGCGCCGCCGTCACCCGTCCACTGCACGAGTCCCGCCTCCTCTCCCCGCCGACCGACGTGGTCGTCCGCATGGAAAGAGCGCGGCGGGCCGGAACTGTTACACCTCCCGCCTCGGACGGTCGCAAGTCCCACTCCGGGTGTCCACAAGTCCTGCCTCGCGGCGGTTCCGCACCCGCGTGGGACCGCCCCTCCTCACGCCGTGGAACGGCACTTCACCACCGCTTCCCCGCACTCGGCCGTGTGCGCGTAGAACGCCCGCAGCTCCCGGTGCGTCGTGGCGAACGCGCGGGACGCCTCGGGCTCCGCGGTCATCCCGCCGTAGCCGGGCAGCAGCCGGTCCCTGGCGAGCTCCCACAGCTCGTCGAAGTCGGCCTGCTCCAGGAACCCGGCCACCCGGCGGGCCTGGGCGGCCGTGAGGACCAGCAGCGGCGGCTTGCGCCGGTCGGTGCGGAACACGGGGCGGCCGCCGAGCACCACCTGGGCCTGGGGCCGGCCTCCGGGAGCATCCGGCGCGGCGCCGGTGTAGATGCGCTCCTGGTCCAGACAACCCTCGTCCAGGACCTCCTCGGGGTACGGGCCGGCCAGTCGCCCGGCGGACTCCGCGTCGCTCGCGAAAAGCCGCTCCAGCCAAGCCGGACTGTTGCGCAGCGCCGGGGCCGGCACCGCTCGCAGACGGAGGTACACACTCATGACAGGGGGAGCGCACGAGAGCGCCGAAGCATCACTCGCCCCGAAGACGCCCCGACGGTGCACGGCAGCCGGAGGGACCGCTCGCCGCAGGTCTGTCGGGTGATACCGGACGGGACTCCTGGGCCTTGTGACATTTCTGTGAGCGCGAGCGCTGGTCATCCTGGGGCCGTCGTTGCGACCGGAGCACGGCGGGCGGTGTGAAATCGGTTGTGATCGGTGCGAACGAGGGCGATCTTGGGCCAGGTGCGGCAACCCCGGCGTGTACAGGAGTACGACGGGGAACTGGGCGCGGCGGTCGCGCGCGCCCAGGACGGCGACGAGGCCGCCTTCGCGGTCGCCTACCGGATCGTGCAGCCGGGCCTGCTCGGCTACCTTCGCGGCGTCGTCGGCGACGAGGCGGAGGACGTGGCGTCCGACGCCTGGCTGGAGATAGCCCGCGACCTCGGGCGTTTCCAGGGCGACGGCGCCGGCTTCCGTGGCTGGACCGCCACCATCGCCCGGCACCGGGCGCTGGACCACCTGCGCCGCCGGCGCGTGCGGCCCCAGGCCGGCGGCACCGAGCAGGACGTACTGGATCTGGTCGGCCCGCACAACACCCATGAGCAGGCTCTGGAATCCCTCTCCACCGAGCGGGCCCTGGAACTGATCCGGGGTCTGCCGCGCGACCAGGCCGAGGCAGTGCTGCTGCGGGTCGTGGTCGGTCTGGACGGTCCCGCCGCGGCGCGCGTCCTGGGCAAGCGCCCGGGCGCCGTGCGCACCGCCGCCCACCGGGGCCTGAAACGCCTCGCCCGTCAGCTGGGCATCGGCGGCGAGCCCGAGGAGGGTGTGACGGATGTGGCTTCCCGCACGCTGGGGGAGTCGACATGAACGACAACCGCGACAGGATCGACAGGCAGGCGTCGGAGCCAGAACAGCGGACGAATCGAAACGGTCGGACAGGAACGGAAACGGACATGGGTGAACGGCTGAGCGGCGACGGGGTACCGGGCCGTCGACCCGTGCGGCCCGGCGGCACCCTGTCGGACCCCCGGGACGCGGGTGACGACGCCGTGCTGGAAGCGGCACTGGCCGCCGCCGTTCGCGCAGACGATCTCGCATCCCGGGGCGAACCGCAGGCCGTGGCCGCGTTCCGGGCCGCCCGTGCCTCGGGTGCGCATCGCACACGTACCCGGCGCCGGGACGACTGGCGGCCGGCGGCGGAGCGGCGGGCCCGGCGCCCGGTGAAACTGACGTTCGGCGTGGTCTTCGCCAGCCTCGCCCTGGGGGGCGTGGCGGTCGCGGCCATCGGTTCCGCCGGCTCCTCCACCGACGGTGCCGGACACGGCCGGGGAGCGACGGACCCCTCGGCGGCCGCCTCCATCCGGCCGGGCGGCGCGGCCTCGTCACCGTCCTCCGGCAGCCTTCGGCCGACGGACCGGCCCGCCACCGCCCAGGACACCGAGGCCCACTGCCGTGCCTACGAGCAGGTCAAGGGGCACGGCAAGGCGCTGGGCGCGACGGCCTGGCAGCGGCTGCTCGCGGCAGCCGGCGGAGCGGACAAGGTCGCCGCCTACTGTGCCGAGCAGCTGACAGCGGCGACGGCCAGGCCGAGCCACCCGGCCGGCGCGGGCAGGTCCGGCGAGTCCGCCGCGAACTCCGCCAACGGCACGGCGGGCAACAACGGCGCTTCCGGCAACGCGTCCGCCAACGGCCAGGCGAACGGCGGGCAGGGCAACGGCAAGAGCAAGTAGCCGGCCGCCGCCGCTCGGGCAGGCGGCGGCCGGCCGAAGCCGTCGTCGGCAGCGGGCCGCCTCCCCGTCGGGAACGCGATCAGCCCCAGAGCGTGCCGAGGATCACACGCCCCGGAATCTGGCCCGGCACCACGTTCGGTACCTGCGGTGCCGTGCTCGGCTGGGCAGGGGTCTGGTTCACCGTGGTGCCCGGGGCCTGGTTGGGTCCGGTGGCCCACAGCTGGTCGACGCGCGAGCGTTCGGCGGCGTCAGGGTAGCGGTTGGTGCAGGACGGGCCGGCGCCGCCGCCCGACATCAGCTCACTGCACGGCCCGCTGTAGTCGTCGGCCAGGCCCAGTACGTGCCCGGTCTCGTGGGTGACGACGCGGACCGAGTCGTACTGCCGGCTCTGGGTGTAGTCGATGAAGATGTAGCCGCTTCCGTGGCCGTTGGTGGAGGCGTAGGACCCGCGCTGGTCGTTGCCCTCGTAGTAGGAGAAGTCGGCACCGCTCGAAGCCTCCTGGAGCTTGACGTTGGACTCGGAGCTGTTCCAGATCGCGGCCGCGCTCGATATCTGCGAACGGAAGCTCGGCGCCCGGGAGTCGTCATAGGTGATGGTCACCGCCTGCGCGGCGGGCTGGGCGGCGCGCTTCGCGGCGACCGACTTGAGTACGGCCTCGAAGAACGCCTTGTTGTTCGCGGCCTCCTCGCCGGACCCGTCGTACCGCGCCACGGAGGTACCGGCGGAAGCGGACGGGGCGGCGGCCGTCCGGGCGCTCGCCGGCACCGCGGCGCCCAGCACGCCGGAGGTCAGACCCAGGCCGAGGGCGAGGGTGAGGGCGAAGGGTCTCGCGGACGTTCGGGACGCGTTCATGTGGGGGCTCCTACTCACTCGGTGACGCCGAGCGCCCGGTGCGCGGTCGACTCGGCGTGAACACCGGTCCCGAACTGCGGCGACGTCCTGTGGGTCGACATTCTTAGAACGGCTCCACAGGGAGCGCAAAGGGCCCCCGCAACTACGTCGCCTCGTAGGTCCCGGGACCTTGGCAGGGCAGTGCGCGGGTCTCCGGGCCGCGTATCGCGGCGGGCGGAAGAACTGTCGCGGCGTCAGAAGCCTTGCTGCGCCGGGCAGCGGGCGTGCGGGCCGGCCGGACGGAATTCCGGGACGCGCGTCAGGGTTCACATGCGAGCCAAGACGGACAAATGCCCAAATGTCCACTGTGCCGTGTCTACTAAGCGCGCCGGTTGATTGGCTGAGCGCTGTGACCGAGGTCATAAAACATGGGCTTCCGCCTATTTCGCGCTTTACCGGCCCCAAGTCACCTTCCTGGTGACTCGTCGTGCCTTCGTGTGCGGCTCCTGTGGTCCTCGCGCTCGGATCGCCACCGCCGGCAGGACTCAAAGGCCCCCGGCTGCTCGCGGTGAACGTCGACGCCCCCTCGGTGCAGCAGACCCTGCTGGAGAGCGCCGGCGAGACAGCTGGAAGGGCTGCAAGAAGATCGTCGGCACCGGTTACATCACGGACGACGGCAGGCCGGACCCGGTCTCCCGCGACACCGGTGGCACCGTGTGGCGCAACGGCGGCGACGGAAAGGGCTCATTCGGTCCGCGGGTGCGGATCGCGACCGGCTGGAGCGGCTACAGGGCCCTTTCGCAGGCGGTGAGCCCGGTCTTCCGCAGGCGCCCGGCGACCTGATGTCGCCGGGCGCCTGCGCGCTTTGTGCGTCAGCGGAGGTCGCGGGCCCTGACCGTGTAGATGCCGCGGCCGTGGGTGGCCGCGTACAGGGTGCGGCCGTCGGGGCCCAGCTTCAGCTGGAGCACGGCGACCGCCGGGAGCGAGCCGACGCGCTGCCACTGCGTGCGGCCCGGCGCCCGGTAGACGACGCCGAGGTCGGTGGCGACGGCGAGGCCGCCGTTCGGCAGGACGATCGCCGAGTTGGTCGGCACGTCGGGGAGGTTCTTCGAGATGTCCTTCCAGGTGGTGCCGCCGTCGGTGGACTCGAAGACGTGGCCGACGCCCGCGCCGGGGCCTTCGGTCCAGTGCCGGGAGAAGCCGTTGACGGCGAGGAAGACGTGGTCGGCGTTCTTCGGGTCGATCGCGAAGCCGCTGAGGTAGCGGTTGGGCACGGTGCCGTCCACCGGCAGGCTGATGTCGTGCCAGCCGGTGCCGTCCGCGTTGCCGACGGAGATGCCGCGGGCGAAGCCCTGGTTGTTGCAGGGGCCGCACCAGGCCGCGTACACCTTGCCGCCCGAGGCGGCCACCGCGGTCGCGGCGCGCCCGGCGCCGAGGTCGTACACGCTCTTCCACTCGGAGCCGCTGCGGATGGCATAGCCGTGGGTTTGCACCCAGATGTGCCGGCCGCCCGCGACCCACGTCGAGCTGCTCTTCAGATCGGCCGCGAGCGGCGCGATGAAGCGGGCCTCGCTGGTGGCGTTGTCGGCCGGGGCGACGTTGTACGACGTCGCCTTGCTCGCGTCGGTCACCCAACTGCCGTCGTTGACGCCACAGTTCTGGGTCACCTGGATGGACAGGTAGACGTACTCCTCGGCGATGTTGCAGCCGTTGGCCGGGTCGGTGAGGGTGTCGCCGCCGTCGCCGCCGAAGTTGGAGCCCATCACGGTGTCGTTGCTGCGCAGCACGGACTGGCCGTTGTCCTGGAGGCCGCCGGTGACGGAGACGCCGCCGTGGTCGAGGTCCTCGCCGACGCCGACCGAGTAGTACTGCAGGGTGTCGATGGTGCCGTCGTTGAGGGAGGTCCAGTCGGTGGCGTGACCGGAGGCGTCCTGCGAGCCGTTGACGGGGCGCTTGTAGACACCGCCGTCGTTGCCGACGTACACGAAGCTCTTGCCGTGGTAGCTGCCGATCGCGACGCCGTGCTGGTCGGAGTGGGTGGTCGGGTTGCAGTCACCGGTCTGCTTGGCCGGATCGATGGACCAGCAGGAGAAGTTGAAGTTCCAGTAGGGGCCGACGGTGGACCAGGTGGTGCCGCCGTCCTTGGTCTCGTAGACCTCCTCCAGTCCCGCGTACACGTGCTTGGGGTCGTTCGGGTCGACGGTCAGGAACTGGTTGTACCAAGCCTGCACGCCCGGCATGTAGCCACTGCTCGTGAGCGCCGAGCCGTCGGCGGCCAGCTGCTTGTAGCCGGCGATCTTCGTCCAGGGGCCGAACGGCGAGGCGGCGCTGTAGATGCCCTCGAGGCCGCTGTCCGGGTTGGTCGCCAGCTGCTCCGGCGACTGGTCGATGGCGTAGTAGCGGGAGCCGTCGGCGGAGCGGGCGAAGGTGACGTTGCCGACGTTGTCCGCGTCGGTCGGCAGGTCGCCGAAGCCGCTGGTGATCCGCGTCCAGGCACCCTTGGAGTTCTTGGTGTAGAAGCCGTTGTAGTCATCGCCGCTGCGCCAGCCGACCGCCAGGATCACCTTGGACGGGTCCTTGGGGTCGATGGCGATGTCGTTGGCGATGTTCTTGTACGGGGCCGAGGGGTCGCTCGCCAGTGAACCGCCTGGCAGGTAGTCGGGGTTGGGCGCGAACTCCAGCTTCCAGGCGCCCTTCAGCGTCTTGGTGGAGTGGCTCCACACGCCCTTGCTGGTGGCCGCCCACACCTTGCCGCCGCCGAAGCGCAGCTCATGGATGGTGGTCGACTCCAGCTCGTCGCCGCCGACCCGGCTGCGGGCGGAGAAGGTGCCGTGGTGCGGGTCGGAGAGGACGTAGACGCCGCTGCCGAGGTAGGCGTCCGCGTTGGTGGTCGCCTCGCCGGTGCCCAGCCACAGCCGGCCGGCCCCGTCCAGTGCGAGCGCGCCGGTGGACTGCGAGGGCAGCTTGTCGCTGATGGGCTTCCAGTGCCCGCCGCCCCGCTTCGAGCGCCACACACCGCCGCCGGCGCTGCCCGCGTACACGTACCCGTCGTCGTCCGCCGCGATCGCGGCCATGCGGCCGGTGACGTCGCCGGAGCCTCCGCTGGAGTTGGAGTCGATGTCGCGGTAGCGGGAGTCGTCGGAGTTGTACGGAAGATCGGTGACGTTGCGCCAACTGCCGCCTGTGCTGGGCAGTTTCGTCAGGCTGGTCCAGGCGGCGCCGTACGCGCCGGGGGCGACGATGCCGGGCGAGGTGCGGGCCTCGGCGTACTGGTCCGCGCCCTCGGCGATCTCGTCGGCCTCGTTGCCGTCGTCGTCCTCGGCCGTGGCCTTGGGGGTGATCGCGCCCACCGACTGCGTGCGGTCAGCGGCGAGTTGCGCAAGTGCACGGGCTCCGAAGGGGCTGCCTTTCCCGCCGGGTGCGGCGCCCGCGGGTATCGTGACGAGTGCGGCGGACGCGGTGATGGCCCAGATGGTGAGCCACCGTCTCTTACGGGTTGATGCTGCCACCAGATCCTCCCAAACGGGCAGTTGTACAGCCGTCGCACAGCACCTGATCACCGGCGGCAGGGAGTGTCCGGTATTTGGGCAAGTGTTGACCGTAACCTGTCACTCAGAGGCGGATCCGGACCGGCCGGGCCGAGCGCGAGTCGTCGTCCCGTGCACCGCCTGGATCGCTGAGGCAGGGCGTGGCCGAAGAGCAGATCCGCCGCAGCGGCGAACTCGCCGACCGCTCCTCCGAGGCCGAGACGCCCATCACCGTGGCCCGCGAGCGCGGCTGGTGAGCGTCCGCCGCCACCCTCGCTCCATGGGAAACCCCCGGGTCGCAGACCCGGGGGTTCTGTCGTCCAACCGGCTCGAGCCCACCGCGGCCGCCGGTGGGCTCGGATCGTCCGTGCGGCTGCTTTCCGCTACTTCCCGAATGCCTGGCGGAACTGGTCGACGGTCTCGTCCGAGGCCCAGTTCGCTCCGCACACCGGGACGACGCCGTTCTCGGCGGCCACGATGTAGCGCTCACCCTCCGAGAACGTCAGCGCCTCCGGCCGGCTCGCGTCGCTGCCGAGCACGACCGTCTCCGTGTCGCCGCCCTTCAGCCAGTGGTCGACGCGGAAGGTGACCGTGGAGCCCTTGACGGAGGTGACCGTTCCCACGAAGAGGGTCGGGTAGCCGCGCAGGGTGCCGGGGCCGGGTGTCACACACTTCTGGCTGCCGAAGCCGCCGGCGGTGGTGAGGGTGAGCGGGCCGGCCGAGGCCGGGTGTCCGTTGCCGTTGTCCGCCATGACTCCTGCGGCGATGCCGCCGCCGAGCAGAAGCAGACCGGCGGCCGCCGCGAGTCCGAGGAGCTGACGGCGGCTCCGGCGCGCGGCGGACTTCACGGGGGCCGTACTGCCGGTCCGGAGCGCGGTGTCGGTGGTCAAGATGTCCTCCACAAGTCGATCGATGTCGGGCAGCGGAGCATGTGGGGTCAGCGCCGGATCCGCGGACTTCAGCCGCGCCAGCAACTCGTCGTCGTTCACTGACCGCTCCTTCCTTCATCCCTCTTGTGTCCGGACGGTTCGGAAGGCTTTCGCACCAACTGTTCGGCGATTTTCTTTTTCGCCCGATGCAGCCGCATGCTCACCGCGTTGGACGTCAGCCCGGTCGCCTCCGCGATCTGCCGGGGCGCCAGCCCCTCCCACGCCCACAGCCGCACCACCTCGCGGTCCAGCACCCCGAGGGTGGCGAGCGCGGCGTGCAGATCGCTGTGGTCGGCGGCCCCGGCAGGCTGCTGCTCCTGCGTCCTGATCAACCGCTCCATCAGCCGGAGCCGGCGCCCGTCGGCACGGCGGGCGTTCGCCAGACAGCCCCGCGCCACCCCGTAGCACCACGGCAGCACGTCATCGGGGTCGGGCAGGGAACCCGGCGCCGACCTCAGGCCGGGGACGTCGTCGATACGGCGCCACAGCACCAGCATCGCCTCGGCCAGGATGTCGTCGACCATGTCGGCGCTCGTCCGTCGCAGCAGATACCGGTGCAACGGTTCCACCACCACGTGCGCCAGTCTTTCGAAGCGCGCCCGCTGCCTCTGGCGCGACTCCTCTTCCGTCATGGATTCCACAACCCGTCCTGTCCGGCGTCGGCCGGATCCTTTCGGACGACGGCGTACGGACGGGTCACCACGGCCTGCGGCCCGGAGGACTCGACGGCCGGCGGGACGGTACGGACCGGGCGTCCTGGAAGCGGACGGCCGGAAGGCCGGCGAAGTCGCGGTTCTTCGAGCCGGTGCCGGTGAGGAGGAGGCGGCTCAGGGAACGGCTGACCGGCCTCCGTGTGCGAGAGGACACACGCGTAGGCACCGGGTCGCCTCGGGCTACGCCGCGCGCATGCCCGAGGCCGGCCCCTCCTTCTCCTCGAGCAGGAAGATGTCGTCTTCCCCGAAGTCCGGGGCCTGGAAGGGGTTTGTCGTCGGAGGCGGCGATACCGGGGCGGTACGACCAGGTTGCCCTTCCGGGGCGGAGAACAGCGACGTCAGATCGATGAGAGGTCTCGCTTTCGTTGCAGGTCCCCGGAGGGGCCTGGTCTGCCGTGACCGCGCACAGCGGTCCTACAGCTTGGTCATCTTGGTGTACGGGCTCAGGATCCGCATGGGCTCCGAGCCGAAATCCACGAGTGCCGCGATTCCGTCCTCGATGCCGATGACCCGGCCGAGGCCGTACATGTCGTGTGTGACCTGGTCGCCCACGGCGAAGTGCTTGGGAGCCGGCGTGACCGGGGCCTTGAAGGGGCTGGTGGGCAGGTGGCGCTTTGGCGCGGCAGGCTTAGTCATTGCCCCCAGTATGCGCCTACGAACCGGGCTGCTGGCTACCTCGTCGATCGGTGGACTCGACTCCGGCAGGAGCTGAGGCCGCCCTCCAGCGGGCGTGCAGACGGGTGGGTCCGGGCGGTTCTGCTTCGCAGGAGGCCGGACCACCCGTACCCTTCGGGGACTACGGCGTCAGATGGCGGGCGCCAAACACTGGAGGCAATACCTCGTGCTGATTGCTCAGCGTCCCTCGTTGACCGAAGAGGTCGTCGACGAGTTCCGCTCCCGGTTCGTGATCGAGCCGCTGGAGCCGGGCTTCGGCTACACCCTCGGCAACTCCCTTCGTCGTACTCTCCTCTCCTCGATCCCGGGTGCGGCTGTCACCAGCATCCGGATCGACGGCGTGCTGCACGAGTTCACCACCGTGCCGGGCGTCAAGGAGGACGTCACCGACCTGATCCTCAACATCAAGCAGCTGGTCGTCTCCTCGGAGCACGACGAGCCTGTGGTGATGTACCTGCGCAAGCAGGGCCCGGGTCTGGTCACCGCCGCCGACATCGCGCCGCCGGCCGGTGTCGAGGTGCACAACCCCGACCTGGTCCTGGCCACGCTCAACGGCAAGGGCAAGCTGGAGATGGAGCTCACGGTCGAGCGTGGCCGCGGTTACGTCTCCGCCGTGCAGAACAAGCAGGTGGGCCAGGAGATCGGCCGTGTCCCGGTCGACTCCATCTACTCGCCTGTGCTCAAGGTCACATACAAGGTCGAGGCGACCCGTGTAGAGCAGCGCACCGACTTCGACAAGCTGATCGTCGACGTCGAGACGAAGCAGGCGATGCGGCCGCGTGACGCCATGGCGTCGGCCGGCAAGACCCTGGTGGAGCTGTTCGGTCTCGCCCGCGAGCTGAACATCGACGCCGAGGGCATCGACATGGGCCCGTCCCCGACGGACGCCGCCCTGGCGGCCGACCTGGCGCTGCCGATCGAGGAGTTGGAGCTCACGGTCCGCTCCTACAACTGCCTCAAGCGCGAGGGAGTCCACTCGGTGGGCGAGCTCCTGGCTCGTTCCGAGGCCGACCTCCTGGACATCCGCAACTTCGGTGCGAAGTCCATCGACGAGGTCAAGGCGAAGCTGGCCGGCATGGGCCTGGCCCTCAAGGACAGCCCGCCCGGATTCGACCCGACCGCCGCCGCGGACGCCTTCGGGGCGGACGACAACGGGAGCACGGGTTTCATGGAGACCGAGCAGTACTGACCGCTCTCGTGGAGACCGAGCAGTACTGACCACGCCGGGTCGCGGGGAGCCGGGAAGGCGGCGAAGCCGGCCATGAGCACCGGCCGACCGCACCTGGCTTCCCGGCGGCACCTGGCATCCTGGCGGCACCTGGCATCCTGGCGGCACCTGGCATCCTGGCGGCACCTGGCATCCTGGCGGCCCCTGGCATCCTGGCGGCACCTGGCATCCTGGCGGCACCTGGCATCCTGGCGGCACCTGGCTTCCCGACGGCCCCTGGCTTCCCGGCCGCACCCGGCTTCCCGGCCGGGGCGGGCCCGGATCGGCCGGGGGCCGCCTCGGCCACGAGCGCGCCGGAACGTCGACCCGAGCCGTGCCCGCACGGCGAAGCCTCTCGATCGAGGCCAAGTCCTGCTACGCCCCGCGGAAGTTGCCGGGCGGGGTGCCGACCGATACCGCCGGGCGACCCGTCACCGCGTCCTCGGTGCGCGGGCACCGATCCCCACGGCGATGCCTGGGAAGTGGTCGGCACCTTCGAGCCCGTCGTCGCGATGCCGTACTGCCGCGATGCCGTACTGCCGCGATGCCGCGATGCCGCGATGCCGCGATGCCGCGATGCCGCGATGCCGCGATGCCGCGATGCACCGTCACCGTCTCCGTCTCCGTGCGCCGTGCCGGCGGAGCGGAGGCCGGCGGCCGTCCGCACCGTCGCCGACGACGGTCTCGCCCGGCATCTCGCCCGCACCGTCGACCACTTCGCCGGTCGCGGCCCCAACCCCGCGCCACCCGGACGCGCTTCGGAGCACCTGGCCCTGCCCGCTGCCGCCCCGTATCGGCATGCGGCGCCCCGCTGCCGGCCGACCGGATCGTCGCGCAAGGTGTCCCCCGGACAGAGGTGCCCCGTCGTTACCGACGCCCCTGGGCCGTTCGGGGGAGTTGAGGCGGTGGGAAAGCCGAGCGTGTCGCGGGCCGTCGGCCGCCTGTCCTCCTGTTCCCAGCGGGATTCGGGCCCGGGACCGGGCCGGCGTCCAGACCCCTCCCGGCATCCATGGCCCATACACGCGAGAGTTACGGATATATCCGCATTTTGTAACGCGAATCCTTTCGCCGCTGTGGTGCCGTCGCGGCGGGCCACAGTGTGGGGCCTCGGCATCGAGCCGGGAATCCGGACTGCTCGCCCGGCCCTGACCAGGGCCGGTCTGCACGAACGTGAGGTGACAGATTCATGTCTGTTTCTCGTACGACGGCCCGCCTGATCGCCACCTGTGTGGCTACGGGTGCACTCGTCGCCGCGGCCGCCCTGCCGGCGATGGCCGCGGGAGCCGGCCATGACCGGGACAACGGAAGGGGCTACGCGCACAGCCACAGGAGCGACCACGACGGCCGCTACGACGACCGGGGCCGGGGCTGGGACCGGCGTGTGCACCACGGCTGGGACCGGGACCGGGATCACGACCGCGACCGTGACCGGCGTGGGCACCACGGCTGGGACCGCGACCGGTTCGGGCACCCCGGCTGGTACCGCGCCCCGCACCGGGACCACGACCGCTACCCCGGCCACCGCTACCCCGGCTACCGCTAACCCGTCTCGGAGGCCGTGCTGTGCCGCGGTGGTCCCCACACCCGCGGCCACCCGTCGTCACCGCCGGCACGGCCACCACCACGCTCCCGGCCGGAGGGCCGAAGACTGTTTCTGGCAGTCTTCGGCCCTCCGGCCATGGGAGCCCGGGGGTTCCGTACCCCGCAGGCGTCCGGCCGCCGAACGCGAGCGCCGGTTCTCGCGGGCACCGGGACCCCGGTCGCCCCCGCCCCGCCCCGCAGACGGCACCCCGGGACAGGTGGCCGCGTACGGTGGGGGCATGGCGCCGCCTCTTCCGGGTCCGCTGGCCCACCTGGCCCCGCTGCTCACCCACTACGGCTACTGGGCCGTCGGCGCCGTCGTCTTCCTGGAGGACTTCGGCGTACCCGCGCCGGGAGAGACCATCCTGATCGCCGCCGGGATCTACGCGGGGGCCGGACAGCTGAACATCGTGGCCGTCGCGGTCATCGCGTTCGTCGCCGCCGTCGTCGGGGACAACGTCGGCTATCTGATCGGCCACACCGGCGGACGGGCCTTCGTGCACCGCTGGGGCCGCTATGTGTTCCTGACGCCGAAGCGGTTCCAGGCGGCCGAGGAGTTCTTCACCCGCCATGGCGGCAAGATCGTCACCGTCGCCCGTTTCGTCGAAGGACTGCGCCAGGTCAACGGCATCATCGCGGGCACCAGCGGCATGCCCTGGCGTCGTTTCCTCGTCTTCAACGCCCTCGGTGCCGCGCTGTGGGTCGGCTTGTGGGCGAGCCTGGCCTATGTGGCCGGCAGCCACATCACGGCGATCTACGACGAGATCAGCCGCTACCAGCTCTACGCGCTCATCGCCCTCGGCGTCCTGGTCGCCGCTCTCGTCCTCCGGCACGTACTGCGCCGCCGGCACCGGGACTGACGACCCGGGGACTGTTCACGTCTCGCGTTCGGGTACGGCCGAGACCCGGCGACGGCGAGCGAGCGCGACCACCGCGCCCAGCCCGATCAGGGCCGCGAGCGCCCCGTAGCCGTAGGTGAGCGTGGCGAGGGAGGCGACGACGGCGACGAGCAGCGGACCGCCCGCGTCGCCGAGTTCGCGGCCGAGTTCGGCGGCTCCCATGGTCTGGCCCAGGCGCTCCGCGGGCGTGCTCGCGGCCAGGGCGGCGAAGCCGAGCGGGGTGATCAGCCCCGTACCGGCGCCGGTCAGGAGGGCGGCGGCGAGGATGCCGGCGAGACCGGGCAGCATGGCGCAGGCCAGGCCGGCGGCGGTGAGCAGCAGCCCGGTGGTGAGGCCGGTGCGGGTCGTCAGGCGCCCCTCGTCCAGAGCCCGCCCGGCCCGCGGCTGGACCAGCGCGGCGGTCGCGGCGAGCACCGACACGGCGGCGCCGGTGGCGACCGTGCCCAGCCCGGCGGCGCGGCCGGAGACCGGCAGGAACCCGACCCCGACCGACAGCGCCGCGGTGGCCGCGGCGAGCGCGGCCGTCGGGGCGAGGAAGACCGGGTCGGCGAGGCGGCGGGCCAGATCGAGGACCGTCTGCCGGGCCCTGGGCAGCGGTGGTACGTCGGGGACGGCGAGGGCGGCCCAGCCGGCGACCGTCACTCCGAGCGCCGCGAGGACGGCGAAGAGCAGACGCAGTCCGCCGGCCCAGACCAGGACGCCGCCGAGCAGCGGGCCGAGGGTGTAGCCGATGGACTTGTAGAAGCCGTAACCGCCGAAGGCCCGGCCCCGTTTGGCGGCCGGGTTGAGCCGGGCCACCAGGGCCGAGGCGGACGGGGAGAAGGCGGAGGCCGCCGCGCCCTGGCCGAGGCGGGCGACCCAGAGCAGGCCGGAGCTGTCGGCGAGGACGTACAGCGCGGAGGCGGCGGCGAAGGCGACCAGGCCGCCGAGCAGGACCGGGCGGGCACCGACACGGTCGGCCAGGGTGCCGAACACCGGCTTCAGCAGGACCTCGGCCCCGTCGTACAGCGCGAGCAGCCCGCCGAGCACCAGGAGCGAGGTGACCGCGCCCGTGCCGTGGCTGCCGAGGCTCGCGGCGACGCCGTGCGCGCCGAACGCGGTGGTGAACCCCGCCGCGTACAGCGGCCACATCTGCCGTGCGGGTGCCGCCCGTGAGGTCACTGCTCTGCCTCCGGTATCCGGTGGAGTGCGGCGAGGACCCGCTCGGCGTGGTCCTCGCAGGCGGCGGTGGACATCGCCCGGAAGCGGGCCGCGTCATCGAGTCCACCGGACACAGGGAGAAATGTAACGCCTGTTCCTCATGGCGGGAGCGCCGGGCCAGAGGCCTCCCGGCGCTCCGAGCGCCGCCGGCTACCAGGAGAGGGCGTCCTTCGCGTCGTCCTGCCAGTAGGTGACGGTGGCAGCGCTGTTGAAGAAGACACCGCCCTTGGGCAGCTTCAGGGTCTTCTCCCTGCCGGTCGGGTCGCCCTTCCTGTTCGCGAAGAACACGCCCAGGGTCTTCACCTTGGCGCCCCCTTCGCCGTCGGGGGTGGACGTCGTGATCCCCGCGTACGCGGACTGTCCGGGCTGCAGCGTCACCACAGCCTGCGGTGTGGTCTCCTCGGCCCACGCCAGCGGGGCCTGGGCGTCGGCGCCGGCCCTCAGGTAGGGGGCGATGTAGGCGTAGCAGGACCTGCTGCCGGTGTTGGTGGCCTTGAGCAGCAGGTGGTTGATCGGGCGGGACACCTTGGTGACGGTCAGTTCGGTGTTCGCGGTGGTGCAGGTGACGACCGAGGGGGCCTTCTTGGTCGCGGCGGAGGCGGTCTGCTCGGTGGCCTGGAGGCCGACGAGCGCGAGGGCGGCGGCGACGACCATGGAGGAGGCGGCCGCGCGGGAGACGAAACGAGTGGCGATACGCATGAGTGGGCTGCTTTCTCTGAAGACCCGAAAAGGAACGTGGAGTCGAGCAAGGACGATCGCCGGGGTCCGGTCAGGCGCCGTGCTCGGACGACCGAAGGCTGTGCCATGCGGTGTCCCATCCGCCATTCCCTACGGGAGTTGCGGGATGCTGGAATGCCCGCACCAGCCCTGACCTGCAAGGATGCGCCCTTCTTGGGACGCCGGATGGAACGGGGGACCGTCGACTCCGCCACTGGTGACGCTCCACGTGCCGGGGCTCGACCTCGCCGAAGTCGTCGCGAAGGACGGCTCGCTGGGGCAGCGGGAACCGCGCACTGGGGCTGGGCTCACGGAGGCGCCGTGCGACATCCACCGGGCAGGGGCACAGCGGCGTGGAACACCGGGCATGGCGCGCAGCGCGCGGCCGAGTTCAGGGCAAGATCGTGCTCACGGTCGAGCCCTGACGGGACGGCAACCGCGTGACGCCCGGAGCGGGACGGCGGGACGGCGGGACCGGCGGTACCGGCGGCTCCCGGACCGCGGCTCCGCTGCCGCACCGACGGCGCCAGTTGGCAGCTGCAATGCCGCTCCCTCTCTCCCGTCGGCCCCGGACATGTTCCCGGAGGGTCGATTCCCGGTTCCGGATGTCCGTAATGGCAGCTCACGACAGGGTCGCGTCGCCTCCTCCGGGCTTGCGCCGCTCGTGTCGGCCGGCCCTACCTGAGTGCTGTGACGGGCTTCACCGCAAACATGAGGCCCCCCTCGAGTACGCTGGGCAGCGTCGAACATGAGGACCCCCTCCGGATGTCCTCGCGGCTCGGCACCCGGCTGATCCGGAATCTCGGGTCGGACCACACGGACATGACAGCGGCCGCCACGTCGGTGGGATCGCACATCACGGGAATGACAAGGAAATGACCATGAACAGGTGGACCAGGCGCGTCTCGATGGTTGTCGCTTCCACGGCGGTGGCAGGCGGAGCCCTTCTCGGAGCCGGCGGCTCGGCGTCGGCGGCGACCGCCTCGGGACCCGTGGAGCACACGCGGTCCTCGATCACCGCCGTCGCGGCCGGCAGCGACCGTGACAGCCACCGCGAGGACGGATACGGGAGCGGTCGCCACGACGACCGGCACCACTACCGCACACAGGAAGAGCGTCGGGACGGTCGCGACCTGTACGTCCGGGACGGGCACCGCCGGGAGGAGGCGACGACGGTGCGGAGCGTCGGCGCCGACCGCTGGTACCTGGACCAGGTCGCCTGGTACCTGCAGCAGCGCTGATGCGCCCGCAGGCAGTCACGGTCGGTTTGCCGAGTCGCAACGCCGTGGCCGGGGGGCACGTCGTTGCGACACGTCGAACCGACCGCTCGCCGAGCGGATGCAGGAGCGAGGGACAGTGAGATCGGTCAGAACCGTGGCGCACGAGCTGCCCGTGGAGCTCGTCCTGTCACACGACCTGTCGGTGCCTATGTATGTGGCACTGCAGTACGAGACGGATGACCCCTATGCCGTCCGTGCCGTCTTCCACCCCCCGGGCCAGGGCCGGACGGTCGAGTGGTTCTTCAGTCGCGACATGCTGGCTGAGGC
The DNA here is from genome assembly GCF_042892755.1 of Streptomyces sp. NPDC001714. Taxonomy (NCBI): domain Bacteria; kingdom Bacillati; phylum Actinomycetota; class Actinomycetes; order Kitasatosporales; family Streptomycetaceae; genus Streptomyces; species Streptomyces sp. NPDC001714. Next base: position 2,657 of record NZ_JBIAUL010000003.1, on the reverse strand, counting down.
CCTGAGCGAGCGCACCGGGCAGGGTGACGTGCACATGTGGCCGACCGCCGACTCGGGACGCGACGTGGTGTGCATCGCCCTGTCCTCACCCGCGGGATCGGCGCTGCTCGAGTTCCCCGCGCGGGGAGTGGAGTCCTTCCTGCGCGAGACGTGGTCCGTGGTGCCGCCGGGGTCCGAAGCCGGCCGGCTCGACCTGGACGCGGAGCTGGCGCAGCTGCTGGCGGGAAACTGAGCGCCCGCCTCCCCTGGCGGGCCATGCCCAGGCGAGCCTGAGCGGGCCCGGTGCCGACCACGGCACCGGGCCCGTTGCGTGTCCCGTCGTCCGGCGGCCTCAGCCGCGGCGGCTCAGGCCTCCTCGTGGCACTCGGGGCACTCCTCTTCGGGGCACTCGAGCGTGGTGAGGGTCTGGTCGACCTGCTGGGGGGTCAGCGGCGGCTCGGGCAGCTCATGGGCGCACTGGGCACGGAACGCGTCGAGCAGCAGGTGGAGGTGGCGGCGCCAGGCGTTGGGGGCGACGGCACGCGTGGCCTGGATGATCCCGGCCTGGGACCAGATCACGAAAGCGAGGTCCTCCGGGGTGACGTCGTCACGGAGGACGCCCTGCTCCTGGGCGTTGCGGAAGATCTGGGCGGCCCGTTCCCCCGCGCGCTCGAACATTCCCCTGCCGAGCGCATGGACCGGCAGCCGGGCCGAGACCAGGTCGTTGAACGCGCGGTCGCAGGCCTGCAGCTCGCAGAGCTTTTCCAGGTAGTGGCAGAACCCTGCCCAGGCGTCGTCCATGGCCGCGGCCTCTTCGGCAGCGGCCAGCAGGTTCGTGAACTTCGCGGTGAAAAGCTCTTCGACCAGGTCGAGTCTGCGGGGGAAGTGCCGGTACAGCGTCCCGATCGCGACGCCCGCCTCGCGGGCGACACCCTCCAGGGAGGCGTCCAGCCCTTGCTCGGCGAAGGCCTTGCGGGCGGCGGCCACGATCGCGTCCCTGTTGCGCTGCGCGTCCCGGCGCAGCGGCTTGGCCGACGCCTGGGGCGAGGACAGGACGTGCTGGTGGCTCATGCCTCCAGCCTAACATGAGGGGCCCCTCGAATTCGGGCTGTGGTCCAGCTCACGGTGGACCTTCGGACCGTCGCGCACCGCGCCCGGCCGGCAGGCACACCGAGTCCCGCGGACCGTCGCGCACCGCGCCCGGCCGGCAGGCACACCGAGTCCCGCGGACCGTCGCGCACCGCGCCCGGCCGGCAGGCACACCGAGTCCCGCGGC
>NZ_JBIAUL010000003.1:0-1303 GCF_042892755.1 Streptomyces sp. NPDC001714 | reverse complement strand
ACCGTCGCGCACCGGGCCCGGCCGGCAGGCACACCGAGTCCCCGGCCGCGACCGGGTCCCTGCCGTGGCCGCACTCCCGCCGAGCCGGCGGTGAAAATCGCTGTCCGGGGCGACTGCGGCCACCGCCGTCGGCGGGAGGTCTTCGACCAGCTCGTCGAGGGGCCCGGAGAGCTGGGGGTCACATGCACAGGGGCCGGCCGTCATGACGGCCGGCCCCTGCGGCGAACGGGGTACGCGCGAAGTCAGATCACCATCGATACCAACGCCCCCGGCCCCCGCCGGCGCTGGTGGAGCGCATCGCGAATCCGAGCAGCCAGAGCACCAGTACGGCGAGGGCGACCCACCACAGAATCTTGACGGCGAAGCCGGCACCGAAAAGGATCACCGCGAGAAGCAGCACAAGAAGAAGGGGAACCATGATTATCGACCTCCTGCCGCTCCGTGTGCCCCGCCATTGTGCCGTCATTCGCGGTAAGTGCCTTGTTTGTGAAGGGAAAGCGGGGGCATTGGCGGGGTTATCGAGACCGCGATACCCATGGCCAGGAGTCGAAGAGAAGGCCAAGCGCGCTTTCCAGCACCGACATGCTTCCTGCTCAGAAGAAGGGCCTTCCCGGAAACGATCCGGGAAGGCCCTTCTCGGTGTCGGCATCGCGCTGCTTTGCCGGACCGCCTCATGAACAAGGAGACGGCGGGTAAGCGAATTCGTACGACGGCGAGAGCCGGTGACGAAACGACAAGGACGCCTACGGAAAGAGTTCTATGGTCACCCCGCTGAAGAACCGGGCCTCGGACGGACAGGAACCCGGGGCGCCTCTGCGATACAGCATCACGTGGGACACCGTGGACACGTCGATCGCCGACGCCCGGGTCGCCGTACGCGCGTTGCTGGCGCAGGCCGGCCACCGTCCGGACCACCGGCCGAGCCAGGACGCCCAACTCGTCGTCAGTGAACTGGTCACCAACGCGGTACGCCACGCACCCGGACCGGTCGGCCTGGCGCTGGAGGTGTCACCCGGCGCCGACCTGCTGCGCATCGTCGTGAGCGACAGTTCCCCCCGTCCGCCCGAACCGCGCGCCCACGACGCCCGCCGCGTCGGCGGTCACGGCCTGCACCTGGTCACCCGGCTGTGCGACCGGCTGCACACCGTCGCACGGGACACCGGCAAGCACGTCGTCGCGCACCTCCGCCTGCGCCGGCCTGCCAAGCCCTAGGCCGTTTCGTTTGGATCAGTCGGTCGTTGGTCTGGGTGTGCCGTTAACTGATGCGCAGTGGTCGCGGATCGAGCCGTTGCTCCCTGACCGG
>NZ_JBIAUL010000002.1:761870-961676 GCF_042892755.1 Streptomyces sp. NPDC001714 | reverse complement strand
GGTCTCCCATCCGGCGAGCCGTTCGCGTACCTGTCGGAGCAGGAGGAGGGAGGCCAGGGCCTGGTCCGCGCCGACCTTGTCGGGCCCGGGAGGGCCGGGGTCCTCGTGCCGGGCGGTGCGCAGGGCGTGGTCTATGGCTTCGAGGGCTGCTGCGGCGGCGAGGAAGGACGCCGGGCTGTTCGTGTCGGCGCTGGGTGGAGTCGGCTGGTCGGCCGGGGTCATGGGCACCTCCTTCGGGTTGTCACCTCTTGGACGACATCGTGTTTGTCATCCATTCGATGACATGTTACAACGGTTTCCGTGAGGCGCATTGGCAGCAACTGCCCGAACCCTCTGGAGGTGTTTTCCGATGTTGATGCGCACTGACCCCTTCCGTGAGCTGGACCGGCTGGCGCAGCAGCTGAGGGGCCCCGGCACGTGGTCGCGGCCGTCGCCGATGCCGATGGACGCCTACCGCGAGGGTGACCAGTACGTGGTGGCCTTCGACGTCCCCGGCGTCAGCGCGGACGCGATCGACATCGACGTCGAACGCAACATGCTGACCGTCAAGGCCGAGCGCCGGCCGGCGGCGAAGGCCGACGACGTGCAGATGGAACTGTCGGAGCGGCCGCTGGGTGTCTTCTCCCGCCAGATCGTGCTCGCCGACACGCTGGACACCGAGCACATCCAGGCCGACTACGACGCGGGCGTGCTCACCGTGCGCATCCCGATCACCGAGCGCGCCAAGCCCCGCAAGATCGCCATCAGCGCCGGGACCGGGACCGGGAGCGGCCGCGAGGAGATCTCCGGCTGAGCCGGACCGGCAAGGGCTGACAGCGGCGGAGGACGGGTACCTCATCTCCCCCTCGCCCGTCCTCCGCGCCGAGGGCCAAGGGCCGGGCCGAGGGCCGAGGAACGGTCGCCTCCGACAGGACTGTGCGACGGGGGGCATTCCCCGACCGTGTGCATGTGATGGAACGCGGCGCGTACAGCACTGCAGGAAGCCGAGCCTGCGACCCGCGTGGTGCTTGCGCTGCGGGCGGGTTCGCTTGATCCTGCTCAGCCCGTTGCAGAGCCAGCCCGTTGCAGAGCCAGCCCGTTGCAGAGCACCGGGCCGTTGCCCTCGGAGCGGTTGGCGCGACCTGTCCTTCGGCCGCTCCCGGCCCACCTGACCCCCCATCCACCGGTGACCGCACACCGGCACCATGACCTTGGTGACAGAAAGGCAACCACCGCAGTGATGTCCGACCGACCCGCACCGTTCCAGCAGCCCTACGGCAGGGCCTACGAGCAGCTGCTGGAGAAGGTCCGCTACGACGGCGCCTACCCCACCCGCGAGAAGGCCGAGGAAGCCGTCCGCCTGGTCCTGGCGGGACTGGGACGCCAGCTGACCGGCGACGAACGCGTCGAACTGGCCGCCCGCCTGCCCTTCGAGGCCGCCCGAATCCTCACCGCCCAGATCCCCGACCCCCAGCCGCTGACCGGTTGGGCGTTCGTCAAGGACCTCGCCGCCCGCACCGGTGCCTCCCAGGCCACGACCCGTTGGGACACGGGATCCGTCTTCTCCGCCGTCGCCGCCCTTGCCGGTCCCGACCTGCTGACCCGCATCCTGCACCAACTCCCCTCCGGCTATGCGCTGCTGTTCGGCCGCGCCGAACTCACCCCCGCCGCCTAGCCAGCAACATGCGTGCTCGGGCGGACAGCGACGGCCTCCATCGATGTCCGCCCTGCCCCCGGGCGCGCGCTCCCGGCCCATCGCGGGAACGAAGTGACGTATCAGCAGAGAGAACTGGCTGCCCAGCGGCATCCGGTCCGTGGGCGCAGCCTGTCAGGAGACGAATATGACGGAGCACAGTCAGGAGGACCCTTCGCATTTCGGCGCCGACGGCCCTGGGCCGGAAGAGCTTGCTCGAAAGATCGGTCAGTTGCAGCGGGAAATAGGCCAGCTTGAGGAAGCCGTGGTCTCGCATGCGGTGATCGACCAGGCCATCGGCGTCGTCGTGTCCCTCGGTGGGCTTCCTCCGGACCAGGGCTTCGGCGTTCTGCGGACGGTCTCCCAGAAGACGAACATCAAACTGCGGGAGGTCGCGGAACAGATCGTCGCCTGGCCCGCCGGCAAAGAGCTGTCCGAGGACATTCGGCAGGCCCTGGAGGTCGCTCTGTCTCAAACGGGCTCCGCCTGAACAGGCAGACGAGCCAGGTTTGCCGGAGGATCTTCCCAGGGACACTGCCTCCCCGCTGCAGGTTGCGCAGCTGGTTGCCGAGGCGGCCCGTGCATGCCCCCCTCTTCAGGCAGGGAGCGGCGCCAGACCTCCCCAGGCACTGCGCCGCTCCCTCACCAGCTTGCCTCGATTACCCGCGGGCTCCGGCCCTACACCCGCGAAAACTCTCTATCGGGCCGTCGCGCGTTTCATGACGACCCGTGGTCCTCTCGAACGCCCGGGTCTCCCGGCACCGACGCACCAGTGAGTGTGACCCGCCGGTACGAGCAGGGGCGCGACCCGGTGTCACGTCGTCGCTGTGCGCGGATGCCCGTGCAGCAAGACCACCGCGAAGCCGGCCCCCCGAGGCGGACGATGACGGAAGCCTCACTGCCCTCGATCAGCGCGGTCTCGAATCCTTCGAACACCCACTCTCCATAGGCCGACTCACGTACGGTCGGCGGGGCGCCGGCACTCCCCTGCCCCGATCGGTAGCGGCCCACGGAATTCCCCGAGTTCCCCTACATAAACAAGGCATCGTCGGCGAATGAACGGACGACCGCAGGGAATTCGGGGCGCAGGAGGTTGATAACCATGGTTCCCTTGCTTCTCGTTCTGCTTCTGGCACTCATTCTGTTCGGCGCGGGCTTCGCCCTGAAGGTCCTCTGGTGGGTCGCGGTCGTCGTTCTGGTCGTGTGGCTCCTCGGCTTCGTCATGCGGTCCACCACCACCGGGGGCGGCCGGGGTCGCTGGTACCGATGGTGACCTGACCGCATCCCGCGCTCCGCTGAAGGACCCGTCCGCGACCGTGGCGGGTCCTTCACTCGTGCCGCGGCCAGATCAGAGGAACATCCCGCAGCGAAAGTGTTCCGACGAGTCACGCCGGGATATCGGGGTAGGGGCGTCCTGCCCACCACGGATCAGGCTGTCGGCGTCGCTTCGGCGTGACGCCGCCATGGAAAGGAGTCGTCGCCTACGCGGTCTGCTGACGCCGCCGGGACCGCCATCAGCTCCCGGGTGCCCGACGAACGGCGGACCTGATCGATCCGCCGGGAACTGCTGCGGTGAGGCGGGCGACTTCATGGACAGCTCCCTCTTCACCACTCGGTAGTTGGAGATTCGTCGCAGGTGCGGGATCTTCACGGCATACTCACCGGCATGAGTTCCGCGAACGGCGGCGACAACCGGCCGGACCCGACCACGTCGCACGCGGCGTCGCCGCCTCGCCTGACCCAGCACGAGCAGCAAGGTGCGTGGGTGGTGGCCGTTCACGGCGCCTTCGACGCCAACTCCACTTCACTCCTCGCTGCGGCCCTGCAGGATGCTGCAACCACCCACGCGACGGTCGTCGTGGACGCGGCCGAACTGACCTTTGCCGACTCCACCGTCTTGAATGTGCTGCTGAACTTCCACCACGGTCACCGCCTGCGTCTGGCCAGGCCCGCGCACCAGCTTCAGCGGGTGCTGGAACTGACCGGCGCGGACACGGTTCTGGACATCCGACCGACGGTGCAGGACGCGATCGTTCCCTGAGGCGAGGCCGGAGCTGTGCCGGTCTTGAGGCGCATAGCCGCGTAGGCGAACCGCGACCGTCTCGTCCAGGCCGTCCTCGATCTGCTCCGCGGAGGGTGCGCCGCTCAGCGCCAGTGCGGTGAGACCGTGGAGCGCGGCGGTGCGCGGCACGGCGAGGCGGTCGACCGGGCCCTCGCGAACCTACTGCCATCGCCGCACTGCTCGACCTGATGTACGGCCACAAGACCGAGACCATCACCACGGTGTTGGCCGCCGGCGAAGGACAGGTAGGCGCGGGCGAGCGCGGCAACCCGGTCCGCGCGGGCCTCACCGGCCTGCTCCAGTGCGGCTGTGGTGCGTGCATTCGGCATCCGCACTCCGGCGCCATCTACCGCTTCTGTGCCCTGTAACGGTTCATCAGCGCAGTTATCCGCGCGTGGTCCGCCTGGCCGTTGAGCTCGGTCACGAGATCGTCAGGGCACAGCTCGTAGAGATCGCCCCACCATCGACGTCCTCGGTTGTCCCAGATCCGGTATCCACCAGGCACGCCTCGGGCAACGTAGCGTCTCCTGCTCATGGTCCCCCTGTTCAGGGCACGGTTCGCGCTGTCTCCTTCAGCCAGTCGCCCCCTGCACGTCGTCCCGGACGGCCGGTTGCACACCCTCACCGTGCTGGGTTCTCCCACGGGTCGTAGCGCTTCAGTGCCGTCTGTTCCGGTAGCCCGAGCCGTTTGGCGGCCCGGCGTCGCTCCCGGACCTCTGCAGTCGACCGCGGCCGGTAGCCGGGACCGCCGCAACCGCATGAATGGAAGGTGAGGCCGGCACGGAGGGCGGCGCCAAGTGCTTCCCAGGCGTTCTTGTCGCCACGGCGGGGGAGGGCGAGGTCGTACCCGGCATTGGTCATCGGGGTGCGACAGCGCGGGCATGGATGCGCCCGCGGCGGTAGTGAGCTCTGCTTGAACGACGACCGGCAGGCCAGGCACACGAAGTGCGGCTTGTAAGGGGTCGCGTATCGGCACATGCCGACAGAGTAGGGAGGGCGCCCGGAGACGACCACCGCTTTCTGGGTGGGACGCCCCGGCCATTTCGTCGATGATGAGGGCACGGATTGCCGTTGCCGGCCTCCAGCTGCGGCAGCGCGGGCTTCCTCGGTCCGCGCGCCCCGCCGTGTCCGCCGCACTCATGCCGCGCTGCTGACGGCGCGGACGGATTTTCGCTCCGCCGCCGCCCTGCTGCTCGTCTGCCGCCGGCCGGATCCAGGAGGCGCCATCAGCAGCCTCCGTGCAATGTCGCGGGAAAATTCAGTTCATCGGTCCGCAAACCGATCGCTGGATCGGTGTAATCGGCACAGATGCCGCACCGCGCGGCGATCTAGCGTCAAAAGTGCACGGGGGCCACACGCACCAGAAAGCACCGAGACGCACATGCCCATCCCGGATACCGACGTCATCTCCGCGACCGACTTCCACACCGGCACCGACACCGACACCCCGCACGCCGCCACCCACCTCCCCGGACCCGCCGACGAACTGCCGCCGTCCGCGTCCCCGCCGGACCTCGTACTGCAGCAGGTACGCGACGAACTCGCACTCGACGGCGACGCACAGCGCAACCTCGCCACCTTCGTGACCACCTGGATGGAACCGCAGGCACGGCAGCTGATGGCCGACACGGCGGAGAAGAACCTCGCGGACCGCGCCGAGTACCCGCAGATCACCGCGATGGAAGAACGCTGCGTGCGGATGCTCGCCCGGCTGTGGCACGCACCGCACCCGGAGCAGGTCCGCGGCTGCTCCACCACCGGCTCCAGCGAGGCGGCGATGCTGGGCGGCCTCGCCCTCAAGCGCCGCTGGCAGCAGCGCCGGCGCACGCAGGGAAAGGACACCGCCCGCCCCAACATCGTCATGGGCGCCAACGTCCAGGTCTGCTGGAAGAAGTTCGCCAACTACTTCGAGGTCGAGCCGCGTTACGTCCCGATGGAACCCGGCCGCTACCACCTCACGCCCGACACCCTCACCGCCTACTGCGACGACAACACCGTCGGCGTCGTCACCGTCCTCGGCTCCACCTACGACGGCTCCTATGAGCCCGTCGCCGACATCTGCATGGCCCTGGACGGCTACCAGGCGGCGACCGGCACCGACATCCCCGTGCACGTCGACGGCGCCTCCGGCGCGATGGTGGCCCCGTTCCTCGACCCGGGTCTGATGTGGGACTTCCAGCTCGAGCGCGTCGCCTCCATCAACACCTCGGGGCACAAGTACGGGCACGTCTTCCCCGGCCTCGGCTGGGCCCTGTGGCGCGACGCCGGGGCACTTCCGGACGAGCTGGTCTTCGAGGTCGACTACCTCGGCGGCCGCTCCCCCAGCTTCACCCTCAACTTCTCCCGTCCGGGTGCCCACGTCGTCGCGCAGTACTACAGCTTCCTGCGGTACGGCTTCGAGGGACTGCACCACCTCGCGGTCCAGAACCGTACGACGGCACATGCCCTCGCCGCCCGCATCCGGGCCCTCCCGCCCTACGAACTGGTCACCGACGGATCCGAACTCCCGGCCCTCGCCTTCCGCCTCGCGCACGGCGCCCACGGCTTCACCGTCTTCGACGTCTCCCGCGCCATGCACGCACGCGGCTGGCAGCTGCCCGCCTACACCTTCCCCGCGCCCTGCCAGGACGTCTCCGTCCTGCGCCTCGTCGTCCGCACCGGGTTCACCGCCGAGCTCGCGGGCCAGTTCATCGCGGACCTGTCGGAAGTCACGCGGCAGCTCCGTCTCCGCCGGTCCATGCCCGCGCCGGCCGTCAAGCCCCTCGTCGTCGCAGCGGAGCCGGCGCACGCCAACACCTCCGCGTAGGGCCCGGAACCCTTCCGCGTCCGCAGACCTGCACGACGTTCTCAAGCAGTCCTGGGCTTTCTTGGCACCGCCGGTACGCACAGCCACGCGAGGCCCGCGGCGGTCAGGTAGGCGAGCGCGCCGACGGCCATGCTGGTGCGCAGACCGGTGTTGTAGTCGGTGGCAGTGGCCAGCAGGCTGCCGCCGAGCGCGACGCCGGTGGCACTGCCGATCTGGCGGGTGGTGTTGAACAGGGCCGAGGCGGCGCCCGAGTAGGCCGAAGGCGCGGCCCCCATCACGGTGGCGGTCGAGCCGGTGAGGGCGAAGGAGGTACCGAATCCCGCTGCCATCATCGGGGCCACCAGCAGCGGATAGGCGGGGTCGGCGCCTGCGGCGGCCCAGCCGGCCAGCCCGAGGGCGGCCAGGAGCATGCCGGAGATCACCAGTGGACGATCACCGGTGCGGCGGCTCAGCCGCCCGGACAGGACGGAGGCGAACATGGTCATCGCCACCGCCGGGAACAGTGCCAGCCCGGTGCCGAGGGCGCTGAAGTGACGCTGGTGCTGGAATTCCAGGCTGGCGGTGAACACCATGCCGTAGAAGCCGAAGTTGAACAGCAGGCCGATGACGGCTCCCCCGCTCATCGCCCGGGAGCGCAGCAGGCTCGGTGGCAGGACCGGAGAGCGGGCGAGTCGCTCGCGCACCGCGAACGCGGCGGCGGCCAGGACCGCCAGGCCCAGCCCGGCGAGCACGGCCGGGTCGGACCAGCCGCGCCGTCCGGCCTCGTTGAGCGCCGCGGTCAGCAGTGCCGCCGTCGCCATCACCGCGCACTGCGCCGGCCAGTCCAGGGCCCGGTCCGCGCGCCGGGGCGAGCGTGCCACATGCCGCAGCGTCAGTACCAGGCAGGCCACGCCCACGGGCAGGTTGATGAGGAACACCCAGCGCCAGCTGAGGGTGGAGACGAGCAGCCCGCCCAGCAGCGGACCGGCGGCGGCCGCGATGCCGGCCATCGAACCCCACAGTCCGAAAGCCCGGGAGCGTGCGGCCGTCCCCGGGTAGGCCTGCTGGAGCAGGGCCAGGGAGCCGGGCACGATCAGGGCCGCGCCGAGCCCCTCCACCAGCCGGGCCGTGACCAGGAAGGGGGCGCTCGCCGCGAGCGCGCAGGCGGCCGACGCGAGCGTGAACACCGCCACGCCCGCGCAGAAGACCCGCCGGTTGCCCAGCCGGTCGCCCAACGCGCCGCCGGTGAGCAGGAGTCCGGCGAAGACCAGGGTGTATCCGTCGGTGATCCACTGGATGCCGGTGAGCGAGGCCGACAGTTCCCGGCCGATCACCGGCACGGCGACGTTGATGGCCGTCACGTCCAGGATCACCATGAAATACCCGGCGCACACCGCCAGCAACGGCGCCCAGGACCGTTGCCCGGGCTCCGGGGCCGTACCGGGAGAGGACTTCGCCCCACCGTCGCCGGCCGACGACTCCGCGAACGCCACGGCTCCAACTCCATCCCATCGACCGAGACACGACACGGAAAGCCACAATAGGGGACATATTGCGGGCCGGGAGGTCGCGCGCTGACGGGTTCGCGCAACGTCTCGCAGGCGCAACCTGGCCGCCGGGCGTGCCCGACGGGATGACCATGCCCATCGAGCCGTCGGTGAGCCACTCCGCTTCGCGTGGCCGGCACCCGTAACGGCTCCACAGCTCGGGCACGATCGCGTCCGGCCCGACCGAAGGTCGGCACGTACGCCAGAGAATGACGGATCGCAGCAACGGCCCGGGGGCGGCGGCCGGGCTCGGACGACGGGGAGGCCCTGGCGTACGGCGACCTTTCGGGAAGTCAGCAACGGCCCCGGACAGCGTCGGTGGCGGCCTCTTTGCCGCAGGGGTCGTAGCCGGTGGGCCGAAGAGCGTCGAGGCGAGGCCGGGGTCAAGTGGGCAGGTCGGGAGCGGGAGTTCCGCCACTTCGCCCGCCGCCGGAGGCCCCTGCCGGGGCAAGCCTCGGAGATGGCCACCTGAACTGCTGCCGATGTACGGGGTATTGACGCACGGCTGGTCTAGTCCATACGGTCTTCAACCGTCGACGATTCAGCAGGGAAACCATCGTTCAGTGATGTGAACTGCTGCCCCAGCTCCCGAATGCTCCGCCTCGGCACCCCCACCTCGCGCTTCCCGCGTTCATGACAGGAGCCGTCCTGTGATCAGATCCGCTGCCAGAGCCCTCTCCACCGTTCCCGCGCTCCTCGCGACGGCTGCCACCGTCCTCGTCGCCACCGGTGGCTCCGCGAGCGCCGCGACCAACCCCGGCCCCGGCTTCCCCGCCCACTACGCCGCGCCGTACGTCGAGACGTGGAACTCGCCCTCGGCCATGGCCAACGCCCGCAACGCCACAGGCCTGAAGTTCTTCACGCTCGCCTTCGTCATCGACGGCGGCGGCTGCAACGCCATGTTCAACGGCGACACTCCCGTCACCGACGCCGGCTGGACCTCGGCGATCAACTCCCTGCGCGCCGCCGGCGGTGACGTCATCGCCTCCTTCGGCGGCGCCTCCGGCACCGAGGAGGCCCAGGCCTGTACCACCGTGGCCTCGCTCAAGGCCCAGTACAAGAAGGTCATCGACACCCTGAGTCTCACGCGGGTCGACTTCGACGTCGAGGGCAGCGCGATCGCCGACACCGCCGCCAACGACCGCCGGAACAAGGCCCTCGCCCAGCTCCAGCAGGAGTACGCCGCCGCCGGGCGCAGGCTGGACGTCCAGTACACCCTGCCGTCCATGCCGAACGGCCTGGACGACAACGGCACGAAGCTGCTGTCCAACGCCAAGAGCAACGGGCTCGACGTCAATCTCGTCAACATCATGACGATGGACTACTACGACGGAACCCGGGACATGGGCAAGGCGGCCACCGACGCCGCCACCGCCCTGCGCACCCAGCTCGGCGCCATCTGGCCGGAGAAGTCCGACGCCCAGCTGTGGGCGATGGAGGGCAACACCCCGATGATCGGGGTCAACGACGACACCAGCGAGATCTTCACCACCGGCAACGCCACCACGCTCGCCAACTTCGCCAAGTCCAAGGGGATCCAGGAGCTCGCCTTCTGGGCACTCGGCCGCGACAAGGCGTGCGCCACCAACGGCCAGCTCTCCGACTCCTGCAGCGGCACCCCGCAGAGCGCCTGGCAGTTCTCCAGCACCTTCAACACCGTGACCGGCGGTACGACCACGCCGCCGCCCACCGGTTCAACCGGCCAGATCACCGGCCTCGGCGGCAAGTGCGTGGACGTCGCGGGGGCGAACAGCGCCAACGGCACCGCCGTTCAGATGTATGACTGCAACGGCACCACGGCCCAGCAGTGGACCGTGGGTTCCGACAGCACCGTCCGCAGTCTCGGCAAGTGCATGGATCTCACCGCCGCCGGCACCGCCAACGGTACGAAGGTCCAGTTGTACGACTGCAACGGCACCGGTGCTCAGGTCTGGCAGCGGGGCAGCGGCGACACTCTGGTGAACCCCGCGTCCGGCAAGTGCCTCGATGTCACGGACAAGTCGACGGCCAACGGAGCCCGGCTGCAGATCTGGACCTGCGCCGGCGGCACCAACCAGCAGTTCCACTTGCCGACCTGACAGGACAGTACGTCCACCGCAGCGGTCGAGGCCCGGCCCATGTACGGCCTCCTGTCCCGCACCCGTGCCGTGCGCACGGCGCCGACCCGCCTTCGGCAGCCTCATCCTCGTCGCCGTGCTGGTGCTGGAGCACGGCGACGAGGGCCCGGCGATCCGGACACAAGTGAGCACATGTTCCAGCCGTGGGTCTGTCACGCGGGACGTCGCCCGGGCGTGACCCGTACTCCGACGTTGCGGATCACCGCCGCCTCGCCGAGCTTGAGCCCGAGGACGTCGGACGGGTCGACACGGGGGTCGACGCATCCGATGGCCGTCAGACTGCGTGCGGTACCGGCACCCCGGTCGACCCAGGCGCCACGATGGTGCGTTCCTGGAGTGCGGGCGAAGATGGCCAGTGGGATTCTGTACTTCCTGGAAGCCGACGGGCGACAGCGCAGCCCCAGGCACCGGCAGCTGCCCGAGGTGGTCGATGTGATGGGCATCATGAGAACTGGACCTCCTGGACGACGGCCCCTCACGCCGCTGGCCGCCGTCGTCGACGGCGTCCTCGCCGGTGTCGCGGGGACGGTGTGCATGGATGCCACGCGCTATCTGCGATATCGCCGCGCAGGGGGCACCGAAAGCCCCAAGGGCTGGGAGTTCGCGCCGGTCGAAGGCTGGGAAGAGGCCCCGGATCCGGGCAAGATGGCGAAGCGGTTGCTGGAGGCGTTCACCCAGCGCGAGGTCCCTGACCGGTGGGCGTGGCTCATGAGCACCGCGATGCACTGGTCGTACGGCTCCGTCTGGGGTGCGCTGTACGGGATCGCTGCGGGATCGGTCCGGCGCCCGAACCCGTTGCTCGGCATTCCCTTCGGCGCGGCTGTGTGGGCCAGTGCGTATCTGGTACTCCCGCAGGCCGGGCTCTACCAGCCGATCTGGAAATACAGCCGGAGGACATTGGCGGACGACCTGAGCGCACACCTCGTGTTCGGTCTGGGAGCCGGCACCTGCTTCTGGCTCACCGGCAGACACTGCTGACGTGGCGCTCTGCGGGAGTCCCGGCGTGCCGCGCCAATCTCGCCCGACCTGAGCGCGTGGCCGCGTCCTCGCCCCGGCGTGACTTCCTGCCCGGCCGAACCCTCGTCGCATGACGCTGAAGAGAGATGCTCGCGGCAGGGGCTGACAGAGCGGCAGACCGAGCGGGCCCGGGGACGGCGACGACGGCAGCCGCCGTGGCCGGGGTTCGGTTCCTCCTTCTCAGCGCAGTTGCTCGGCCAGGCCGACGATGATGCCCTCCGGGCCGCGGAGGTAGCAGAGCAGATAGCTGTCCTCGAACCGGGCGATCTCGCCGACCAGTTCGGCGCCGTGAGGGCGCAGACGGGCAACGGTGTCCTCGATGTCGTCGACGGCGAACATGACGCGGTGCGTGCCCAGAATGTTGTGCGGCCGGTTGCGCGGCCCGGCGCTGATCGCCGCAGGGCTGCGGTACTTCGCCAGCTCGAGCCGGCCGTGGCCGTCCGGGGTCCGGACCATCGCGATGTCACAGCGGACGCCGTCGAGTCCGGTGCACTGATCGGCGAAGCGGCCCTCGACCTCCGCCCTGCCCTCCAGCTCCATACCGAGTTCCACGAAGAACGCGATGGCGGCGTCCATGTCCTCGACGACGATGCCGACGTTGTCCATCCGCTGAATCGCCATACTGGTTTCTCCTTCTTGTTCGTGCGGCCGGTGGCGGCCACCGCCGTCCCTGGGACGGAGCCGGTGGCACGTTCCCGACAGCCGCGGACCACCGAGCTCCGAAAGAGACAGCAGGACAGCAGATCACGATCGCCGTCGCAGGCACGAGCGGCCGGCGCTGTGCGATTTCCGGACGGCTAGAGAAAATCGGCCGGGGTGCCCCGCGTGAGGTTCTCGAGGATCGTGCGCAGCCACGGGCTGCGAACGGCCGGCAGCCGGGCCAAGGTGTGCTGGAACGTTCCCCGGTCGGCGCGGAACAGGTGGGTGGGGAGCAGCGGGAGCGGGTCGTCGCGCAGGACGTCCCGGGGTATGCGGCCCGACGCGGGAACCGGCGGGTACGGCTGGGGAGAGACCAGCCACAGCCACACCCCCAGCGGCAGGGGAACCGGGTACGCCGACGCGGCCGGGCCGGCGGGGGTCCAGGTCCGGCCCGTCCCGGGATGGACCGGTACGAGGAGGATGTCGACGCCCGCATCCTGGCAGGGCCGTCCCGGTCCGGCCAGGACGGCGCGCCGCTTCGGGTTCCCTGCGGGCAGCAGGGCGTCGAGGGCGCGTTGGAACACGTCCGCGGTCAGACCGGCCGGGACCTGCACCGGCTGCCCTTGGGAGGCGACCAGCAGGTGGGCGAGCGCATGGCCGGCTGCCGCCTCCCACTGCGGGCTCCACGACCAGTGGTGGCTCGACCCCAACCGTCCTCCCCAGGTGGCGATCGGCTCGAACGGGGGCGTTCGCTCGCCCTTCTCCGCCAGTTCCCCCCAGGAGAGGGGCGCGGCATGGACGCCGTCGACGTGGACACGGTGGACGGCGTCCGCGCTGAGCCGTACCGCCTGCCAGAGCGAGCAGTCGTCGACCCTGGTCGCCACGGGGAGGTCGCATGTCCCGCAGGCCATGTTGGGCCCGTCGGCCCCGTCGAGTCCGCAGCAGGCGCCGCCGCGCTTCTCGGGAATCAGCCGGGTTCCGCGGATGTCACCGGGCGCGATGACACTCGCCCCGGGCGTGCTGTCGGACAGCGCGTGGACCGGTGCGTAGATGCCTCGTGCCTCGGCCTCGCCCGGATCGATCCGGTCCCACCTCCGCCACGGCCCTCCCCAGGGCTCCGGGTCCACGGCAAACGTCCCCGACTCCATGAGCACCGGGAGCTGAGCCCCGTTCCCGTACTTCTGACAGGCGTGAACCGGCAGGGCGACCTGGGCAAGCGGGGTCGTCAACTCGGCGCCGCATCCCGCACACACGAAAACGAACAAATGCCCTCCGTCTGGGAATCAGGCGCATCGTCGCAGCTCGCCGGCAGCCGGCCAAGAGGTTTTCTCCTCCCGAGGGGCGGGGTGGGGGCGCGGTCACAGGCTCAGGAGCACACGGCCGAAACGGCCGCCTTCGACGAGATGACGCTGGGCCTCGGCGGCCTGCCTCTCCGGGAAGACGCGGTCGACAGGGCCGTCGCGCCGTGGAGGCCGCCGCGGAGTCTCTGCGAGAGCAGCCGACGTGCACCGACGCCGGAGAGGAGCCGGAAGTCTGCTCCGGCAGGATTCCGGGCCGGAGCAGGCTGCGAGGCGCCGTCGACTCCGTACCCTGGCGGCATGCGTATGCGCCCCACCCTGAGCTGGACCCCTGCCGCGGATCTGCCGCCGGGCACCACCGATCTGGAACCGGTCGTCCACGCGCTGAGCACCGGCGGTGTGCTGGTGCTCAGCGGCGCGGGACTCTCCACGGAGTCAGGCATCCCGGACTACCGGGGCAAGGGCGGGAGCCTGAGCCGGCACACCCCGATGACCTACCAGGACTTCACCGGCAGCGCTCATGCGCGGCGCCGCTACTGGGCGCGCAGCCACCTCGGCTGGCGCACCTTCGGCCGCGCCGTCCCCAACGCCGGGCACCGGGCCGTGGCCGCCTACGCACGGCACGCCCATGTCTCGGCTGTGATCACCCAGAACGTCGACGGCCTGCACCAGGCCGCCGGTAGCGAGGGCGTCGTGGAACTCCACGGCAGCCTCGACCGGGTCGTCTGCCTCTCCTGCGGCGTCTTCGGCCCGCGCAGCGAACTCGCCCGGCGGCTGGAGGCCGCGAACCCCGGCTTCGACCCGGTGGCCGCCGGAATCAACCCGGACGGTGACGCCGACCTCACCGACGCCCAGGTCGGGGATTTCCGCATCGTGCCCTGCGCCCACTGCGGCGGCGTCCTCAAGCCGGACGTGGTGTTCTTCGGCGAGGCGGTTCCGCCGCAGCGCGTCGAGCACTGCCGGCGGCTGGTCCGTGAAGCGTCCTCACTGCTGGTCCTGGGCTCCTCGCTGACGGTGATGTCCGGGCTCAGGTTCGTCCGCCAGGCGCACCAGGAGGGAAAGCCCGTGCTGATCGTCAACCAGGACCCGACCCGGGGCGACCCGCTCGCCCTCACCCGGGTCGCACTCCCCCTCGGGTCGGCCCTGACGACCGTGGCCCAGCGGTTGGGCATTCCGGTCGGCGGCGGGTCCGCGGGCTGAGGCGGCGCCCACCGGTGGACGAGCCGTGTGCCGTTCGCCGTGGAAGGAAGGCGAAGTCGCGCACCCTGCGGACTCGGGTCACCGGCCGGGGGCGCGCCGACAGCAGCGGCCATACCGGCGGATCGGCGTACCGGCGGGAGGGGCGGGTGTCCGGACGCGCCGACCGCGGGCCCGGGCCGTCCCCATGTCCGGCAGTGGTGGAAAGCGGCGTATGCGAACAGAATTGTGATCCGTGGGACCGTCTTCTCACAGCCACGCGCCGCAAAGCCGGTGCCCCGCCGACGGAGGGTGGAAGACGTGCGGCACTACGATCTCGTCATCCTGGGGGCAGGCAGCGGCAACATGCTGCTCTCCGAGGAGTTCGAGCGTCTGCGGATCGCCATCGTCGAGCCGGACCGGTTCGGCGGCACGTGTCTGAACCGGGGGTGCATACCGAGCAAGATGTTCGTCGTCGCCGCGGACGCCGCCGAGGGTGCGCGGGAGGCGCGGCGTCTCGGTGTCCACGCGAGCGTCTCGCACGTCGACTGGAAGTCCGTCCGGGACCGCGTGTTCGACCGCATCGATCCGCTCCACGAGAGTGCGGTGGAATACCGCAGAAGCCAGGGCGTCGACGTGTTCACCGAGGCGGCCCGCTTCGTGGCCCCGAAGGAGCTGGAGGTCGGGACGGAGCGGATCACCGCGGAGACGTTCGTCGTCGCGGTCGGGTCGCGGCCGGTGGTGCCGGAGATCCCCGGGCTCGACACCGTGCCCTTCCACACCTCGGACACGATCATGCGGATCGACGAGTTGCCCGCCTCCATGCTGGTGCTCGGCGGCGGCTTCATCGCGGCCGAGTTCGGCCACGTGTTCGCTTCGTTCGGCGTGGACATCACGATCGTGCAGCGCGGGCCCCGCCTTCTCATGGCGGAGGACGAGCAGGTGTCGCAGCGCTTCACCGAACTCGCCGCACGGCGGCACCGTCTGCTGCTCGGTTCCGAGGTCGTCTCCGTCGGACCGAAGGGGGACGGTGTGGCGGCCCGGGTGGCGGGTCCGGGCGGTGAGCAGGCCGTGGAGGCCGACATGCTGCTGGTGGCCGTCGGCCGCAGGCCCAACACCGACCGGCTGCGGGCCGTCGACGGCGGGCTGGAGCTGGACGAACACGGCCACCTCGTCACCGACGACGCCTACCGCACCTCCGTGGCCGGGGTGTGGGCACTCGGCGACGCGGTGAACCACTTCCAGCTCAAGCACATGGCGAACGCCGAGTCGCGGGTGGTGCGGCACAACATCCTCCATCCGCAGGACGTGCGGACGCTGCCGAACAAGGTGGCGCCGCACGCGGTGTTCACCCACCCGCAGATCGCCGGTGTCGGCCTCACGGAACAGGAGGCGCGGCGGCGCGGCATCGCCTGCCTGGTGAGCGTCCGCGACTACGCCGAGACCGCCTACGGATGGGCCCTGGAGGACACCACCAGTTTCGTCAAACTCCTCGCGAACCCCGCCGATCGCATGCTCCTGGGCGCGCACATCATCGGGCCCCAGGCCGCCACGCTCATCCAGCCCCTGATCCAGGCGATGTCCCTGGGACTGACCGTGGACCGCATCGGGCACGACGTCCTGTACATCCACCCGGCTCTGACGGAGGCCGTCGAGCAGGCGCTGCTGGAGCTGTAGTCAGGCGTGGCGGACGGGACGCGTGACGCCGGGTGGGGTTACGGCGCGGACGATCAGGCGGTGACGTCCAGGACGACGCGGAACCGCGCCTTGCCGGAGAGCATCCGCTCGTAGGCGTCCATGGCCCGCTCGAAAGGCATCGTCTCGATGGCGGGGCGGATGCCGTGGGCCAGGCTGAAGGCCAGGTTGTCCTCGTTCTCGATCGAGGAGCCGGTCAGGCTGCCGACGATGCTCCGGGTGCCGAAGATCAGGTCGGCGGTGGCCACCGACAGCGGGTCGGGCGCCGCACCCACGACGACGAGCTTCCCGCCGGGCGCCAGGCCGCGCAGCAGCGGGTTCATGGACGCGCCGCTCGACGCCGTGGCGACGACGAGCGAGGCGCCGCCCAGGCCGGCCAGCGCCGCGCCGGGGTCCGTCTCCGAGCTGTCGATGTACTCGTGAGCGCCCAGCTCACGGGCGAGCGGCTCCTTGTCCTTGCCGCGGGCGACGGCGGCGACCCGGTAACCCAGGCTGCGCGCGTACTGGAGGGCGAGGTGTCCCAGCCCGCCGATGCCCTGCACGGCCACCAGACTGCCCGCCCTGACGGAGTCCTGCTGGAGGGCGGAGAAGGTGGTCAGTCCGGCACACAGCAGCGGGGCGGCCTCGGCCGCGGGCATGCCGTCGGGGATGCGGACCAGTCCGCTGGCGCGCGCGTAGGTCACCTCGGCGTAGCCGCCGTCGACGTTCGTGCCGGTCTGCGCCTGGTCGAGGCAGTTGACGAAGTCGCCCCGGCGGCACGACTCGCACTCCCCGCAGTGCCCGTTCAGGAAGCCGACGCCGACGCGGTCGCCGGGGTGCCAGGCGGTGACGCCCGGCCCCACGGCGTCGATGACGCCGACGATCTCGTGGCCGGGCACGATCGGACTCGACGGGTCGGCGCGCAGGCCCTCCACGGCGAGGACGTCGGAGTGGCAGACGCCGCAGGTCTCCACCCGGAGGCGGACGTGTCCGGGTGCCGGGTCGACCGGCTCGCGCTCGACCAGCCGCAGGTTGTGGACTCCGGTGGCCTCGAAGGCTCGGTAGGTGGTGGACATGGTGGCTCCTTTGCGCCGCCCGCCGGGCGTGGGTCGACGGGGCTCGGTGTGTCTCTTGCAAATCAATATGACCAGTCGTCTTAGATGGCGTCAAGCCCGGTCGCCATGGGTGCGCGGGGCCAGGTTCCAGACTTGACAGTAACCAAGACGACCGGACATATTGAATGAGAGGTGATCCGAATGGCACGTGCGTCGAAGCGCGAGGAGATCGCGCAGGCGGCACTGGAGCAGTTCCGCGCCCGAGGCTTCAACGCCACCGGCATCAGCGACATCACCTCGGCCGCCGGCGCCCCGAAGGGTTCTTTCTACAACCACTTCGCCAGCAAGGAGGACAGCGCCCTGGAGGCGCTCGACCGCTATGCCGCCGGCCTGCGCTTCGACATGCTCGACGCGGCCGGGCGCCCGCCGCTGGAACGCCTCCGGGCGCACTTCGAGTTCATGGGCTCGGACACGGTGGACGGCGGCTACGTCCGCGGCTGCCTGGTCGGCAATTTCGGCGCCGAGGTGGCCGACCACTCCGAGGAGATCCGCTCGGCGGTCCAGCGCGGCTTCCGCGAGTGGGCCGCGCACATCGAGCGTGTACTCGCCGAAGCCCAGGAGTCGGGCGAGGTGAGCGCCTCGCTCGACGTGCCGGCGACGGCGCTCTTCGTCCTCAGCGCCTGGGAAGGTGCCCTGATAGCGGCCCGCGCCGACAAGTCCTCCGCCCCCATCGACGCGTTCTTCCACCTGGTGTTCGACGTCGTGCTGCGCTGACCCTGCCCGGCGACGGCTGTACCGGCCGCGAACAGCGGGGCCAGGTCGGTCACTTGATGCCCGTCGTGGCGATTCCCTGGACGATCTGCCGCTGGAAGACCAGGAACACCGCGATGAGCGGGATGAAGCCGAGGACCGAGGAGGCCATGATCTCGGCGTACTGGGGGCTGGTGGGGTCCACCAGTGAGGCGAGGCCGACCGGGATGGTCTGGGACTTGGTCTGGCTGAGGACCAGCAGCGGCCACAGGAAGGAGTTCCAGGAGCCGATGAAGGTGAGGATCGCGACCGTGGACACCGCCGGGCGGCAGATCGGCATGCAGACGGTGGCGTAGACCCGCCACCAGCTCGCGCCGTCGATGCGGGCCGCCTCGATCAGTGCCGTGGGGATGCCGCGGAAGAAGGAGTGGAAGACGAACACCGAGATCGGTGCCGCGACCGACGGCAGGACCAGCGCCCAGAACGTGCCGAGCAGGTGGAACGACCGGTACTCGATGAACTGGGGCAGCACCAGCGCCTCGGTCGGCAGCATCAGGCCGGCGGTGACGACGGCCATGACCAGGGTCCGCCCCCGGAAGCGGAGGAAGGCCAGGGCGAATCCGGCCATCGAGCAGAAGGCCACCGTGAAGATCACGGCGAGGGTCGAGATCACCAGGCTGTTGAGGTACCAGGTACCGATCGGGTGGTTGTCCCAGGCGGTCGCGTACGCGTCGAGCGACCAGCCGCCGGCGAAGATCGACGTGGGGCTCTGCGTGATGGACGCGTCGTCGCGCAGCGAGGTGATCAGTGCCCAGGCGAAGGGCACCAGCCAGATCAGGGCGAACAGGGTCAGGCACACGGCGCAGAGCCGGTTGAAGAGCTTGGCGCCGTCGACCGCGCCCTTCGGTTCGGCGGTCCGCGGCTGGGTGATGGTGGTCATGGGTCCTCCGCTCAGGCCGCGCTGCCGGTCGCGCGGCGGCGCCGCAGCCCGTACCAGGCCGCCGAGATCGCGACGATGATGACGAAATAGACCATGGTGGCGGCAGCGCCGTAGCCACCCCGGTAGGCGGTGAAGCCGGTGTCGTAGATGTACTCGATGACCGGCCGGGTGGATTGGTTGGGTCCGCCGCCGAGCAGCTGGTAGATCTGGTCGAACACCTTCAGCGAGGCGAGGATCTGCAGGATCAGCACCAGGCTGGTGGTCCGGCCGAGCAGCGGCACCGTGATGTGGCGGATCTGCTGCCAGGGGCTCGCGCCGTCGATCGCCGCCGCCTCGTAGACGTCCGCGGGGACGTCCTGGATGGCGGCGGTGTAGAGGACGAAGTTGAAGCCGAACGTCCACCACACGGTCATCAGCACGACGGCGGTCCAGCCACCCGAGGTGCTGCCGATGAAGTCCGGTACCGGCAGTCCGACGGCGTCGAAGATCTTCGGTATGAGGCCGATCTGCGGGGTGTACATCCACAGGAAGACCAGGGTGACCACGGAGGACGGCACGACGTACGGCACGAAGAAGGCGATGCGGTAGAAGAGCCGGCCGCGGCGGATGCGCGAGGCCAGGACGGCGACGCCCAGCGCGAGGATCACCAGCGGCGGCGTGGTCAGCAGCGTGAAGAGCACCGAGTGCCACATGCTCCCCCAGAACAGGGAGTCGGTGAGCACCTCGTGGTAGTTCGACAGGCCGACGAAGTCCCCGAGACCGCTCTTGACGGTGGTGGTGTTGAAGAAGCTCAGCACCACGCCGACGAGCAGCGGGCCGACCAGGAACAGCAGGTAGATCACGAGGAAGGGGGCGGTGAGCAGTCCGCCCGCCCGGCGTTCGGAAGGGGTGGGCCGGTCGGTGGTGAGGACTGCCGGGGATGCGGCTCGTGCCGGTCGCGTCGGGACGACGGTCGTCATGGTGACTCCTCCTACTTCATCGTGACCGGCGGTCGGGACGTGGTGTACCGCTTCAGGGCGGAGCGCATCGCGGCCGCCATGCCCCCCGGCGTGATCCGCCCGGCGAGTGCCTCGATGACCGTCCCGCCGATCACCCCCTGGAAGTCCGAGCCGGCGCCGGTGTACCAGGCCACCGGGTCGTACTGGGCGTTGAACGCGGCCTCGACGTAGTTGCGTTGCGGCGACTGGTCGAGGAACGCCTTGCTGCCCTGTGTCGGCAGCCAGGCGGGGATGTGGCCGCCCTCGGCCCAGACCGCGCTGCTGTCGAGGAGGCTCCTGACGAACTTCGCCGCGTTCCGGGTGCGGGTCTCGTCGCCGCGCTCGTTGCGCGGCAGGATCAGCGCGTGCGAGTCGGCGTACGCCACCGGTTTCGGGCCGAGCAGCGCCGGGAACGGCACGACGTTGAACCTCAGGTCCTTGACCTGCCGGTAGGTGGGGATCCGCCACTCGCCGTCGAAGAGGAAGCCGGCCTTGCCGGTGCTGAAGAGGGCGTTGGCGCCGGCGCCGGTGAGGTTCTTCGGCATCAGGTCCGGGCCGGTCAGGTTCTGCATGAAGGCGACCGTCTCCCGCATCGCCCCGTCGTCGACGGCGATCTTCGTTCCGGAGTCGGTGACGATCGGCCCGGCGAGGCCGGAGTAGACCATGCTGAAGAAGCGCCAGGCCGTGGACGGGTCGGCGGTGATCGACATGACCGCGCCGTACTGGGCGCCGCCCGCGTCCTTCATCGCCTTCACCGCGTCGACGAAGTCCTGCTTGCCGTCGAGGGGCACGAGATCGTCGTCCGCGGAGTTCAGCAGGCCGGCCTTGCGGGCGATTTCCACGTTGTAATAGAGGACGAAGGGGTGGGTGTCGAGCGGGACCGCGTACACCGTGTCGTCCACGGTGGCCTTCTTCCAGGCCGCCGGGGTGAACTTGTCCTGGGTGACACCCAGTTCCGCGAGAGGGGTCCGCTCGATCGGCTCCAGCAGGCCGGAGGCGGCCGGCAGCGGAAGCCGTGAGAGGTGGGTGATGCCGACGTCCGGCGGCGTGCCGCTCGCGATGGCCAGTGCCAGCTTGGTGTAGTACGGATTGCCCCACCCCAGGACGGTCGCCTCGACCGTCTTTCCCGGGTTGGCCTTCTGGAACGCCTTCTCCATCAGCACCATGTTGGCGCCGTCACCGCCGGTGAAGAGGTTCCAGAAGACGACGTCCGCCGTTTTCGGTTGCGAGCCCGTCAGACCGGACGCGAGCGGGGAGGAGCACGCCGCGAGCCCTCCGGTCAGGGCAAGGCCACCGCCGAGGGCAAGAAACCGTCGGCGCGCCATCGCTCCGCTCATGGGGGTATTCACCTCGTTAATTCGATGTGAACTCGATGGCGCAGACCCTCGCACAGCTTTTGCATCGATGCAATAGATCGCCGGGAAGAAGTGACCCCGGCCGTCGTCACGGCCCGGGGTCACTCCCCCACGGGCGCCCGACGCGAGGACTCGCGGACGACCAGCCGGTACGGCGTGGCCTCCTGGGGGGCCGCCACCGCCGCCCCCGCCTGCGCGTCCTCGCCCGGTGCGGCCTCCTCGGACTCCCCGGGGGCCGCCATCTGCTCCTCCAGCAGGGCCAGTGAACGTTCGGCGATGGCGTCGAGGTCGGGGGCGATGGAGGTGAGCGGCGGGTGGGTGTAGGCGGACTCCTGGACGGCGTCGATACCGACGACGGCGACGTCCTCGGGCACCCGCACCCCGGAGGCGTCCAGGGCCCGCAGCGCGCCGACGGCGAGGGCGTCGTTGAAGGCGAAGATCGCGTCGGGCAGCGGTCCGTCGCCCTCCAGCAGCTCGCGCACGGCCACGTAGCCCTGCTCCCTGGTCCAGTCCTCGACGGGCACGACCAGCCAGTTCACCCGCCGCACCCGGGCCGCCGACATCGCCTGCTCGTACCCCTCGGTGCGCTGGCGGCCGTTCTCGCTGCCGTTGCGGCCGAGCGCGACGATCCAGCGGCAGCCCTGCTCCAGCAGGTGCTCGACGGCCGTCCGCGCGGCCGCCACGTTGTCGATGCCGACCCGCGGGAACTGGTCGCCGACACTGTGCTCACCCAGCATGACCAGCGGAAAGTCCGGTTTCTTGGCGGCGATGTCGCTGGTCGGCAGCGTCAGGGCGCTCAGCAGCACACCGTCGGCGACATTGGTCAGGCCGCCCTCGATGATCCGCCGCTCCACCTCGCTGTCGCCCGCCGTCGACTCGACGAGCACCGTGATGCCGCGCCGGCCCGCGGCCCGGATCACGGCCTGGGCCAGTTCGGCGAAGTAGGGCTCGGCGAGGAACGGCACCGCCAGGGCGATGAAGCCGGTACGGCCCGAACGCAGGCCACGGGCCAGGTAGTCCATGCGGTAGCCCAGCTCGTCGAGCGAGCGCTGCACCTTCGCGCGGGTGTCGGGGCTGACGTGCGAATAGCCGTTGACCACGTTCGACACCGTCCGCACCGACACCCCGGCGTGCTCGGCCACGTCCCGCATCCGCACCTTGGCCACTGGGGCCTCCTTCCCGTCGTGCCGGCACTCCGAGCCCGCCGGCCGGCCTCGATCGGGCGCCCGACAGGCTCTCCGAGTCTGCCGCACCGGGGAGCCCCGCCTCATCGTCGCATCTCACCTGGGTATTGCATCGATGCAAACGATCACTCATGATGGCGGGACTTCGATCGTGGAAACGCCTGTGCCGGGAATTCCGGAAAAGGCAGGAGGAGGGTTCGTGAAGGCGAGCGAGCAGGACGGGACGTATCCGAGGCCGATCCTGCGGCGGGAGCGGTGGCACAGCCTCGACGGCGTCTGGGAGTTCGGGTACGACGACGCCCGCGAGGGCGAGCGCGACGCGTGGTTCTCCGGCCCGGCGACGGATGTGTTCGACCGGGAGATCACCGTCCCGTACCCGCCCGAGGCCCCCGCCTCCGGTATCGGCGAGACCGCCGCGCACCCGGTGGTCTGGTACCGCCGCCGCATCCCCCACGAGGTCCTCGCCGTCGGCGGCGGCGACCGGGCCCTGGTGCACTTCGGAGCCGTCGACCACCGCGCGAAGGTCTGGCTGGACGGCCGCCTGGTCGCCGAACACGTCGGAGGCCAGACGCCGTTCACCGCCGACGTCACCGATGCGCTGCGCCCCGGCGCCGACGCACACGTACTCGTCGTCCGCGCCGAGGACGACCCGGCCGACCTGGCACAGCCGCGCGGCAAGCAGGACTGGCAGGACCGCCCGCACGCGGTCTGGTACGAGCGGACCACCGGCATCTGGCAGACCGTGTGGACCGAGACCGTCACCGCGCAGCACATCCGCGACCTGGCCTGGATCCCCGACCCGAAGCGCGGTGTCGCGGCCGAGATCACCCTGGCCTCGGTGCCCGCCGCCCCGGTGAGCGTGGAGATCGTGCTGCACCACGACGGCCAGGTGCTCGCCGAGTCCACCACCGCCGTCCGCACCCCGCGCGGCCGCGTCGACCTCGTCGTCCCCGCCCTGCGCAACGGAATCGACCGTGAGGACCTGCTGTGGAGCCCCGAGCGGCCCACGCTGATCGACGCGCGGGTGACCGTCCGCGACGCCGCCACCTCGGAGGTGCTCGACACCGTCGACAGCTACGTCGGCCTGCGCAGCGCCGGCGTCGGCCGGGGCGCCTTCCTGCTCAACGACCGCCCCTACTACGTGCGTTCCGTCCTCAACCAGGGCTACCGCCCCGACACCCTGATCGCGAACTCCGGCACCGCCGAACTGCGCCGCGAGGTCGAGCTGATCAAGGCCATGGGCTTCAACGCGGTCCGTGTCCACCAGAAGGCCGAGGACCCCCGCTTCCTCTACTGGGCCGACCGTCTCGGCCTGCTGGTGTGGGGCGAGACCGGAGCCGCGTACGAGTACGGCACCGAGGCCGTGGAGCTGCTCACCCGGGAGTGGCTGGACATGGTGCGGCGGGACCGCAGCCACCCCTCGATCGTCACCTGGGTGCCGGTCAACGAGAGCTGGGGCTGCTCCGACATCGCGAACGACCCGGCGCAGCGGGCCTACACGGTCGCGCTCGCGAACCTCACCCGCGCTCTGGACCCGACCCGGCCGGTCATGTCCAACGAGGGCTGGGAGCACACCGACAGCGACATCATGGGCGTGCACGACTACTCCTCCGACCCCGAACTGCTCACCCGCCGCTACGGCGACGCCGCGGGGTTCGAGGCGCTGCTGGCCTCGCCGGGCCCTGCCGGGCGCACCCTCTCCCTGACCGCACGGCAGACGGAGCGCTACCTCGCCGGTGAAGTCCCCCTGATGGTCACCGAGTTCGGCGGACTGTCCGTGGGCGCCGAGGAGGACGAGTTCTCCTACACACGGACCACCTCGGACACGCAGTACGCCGCCCTGCTCGACGACGTCTTCGGGGTACTGCACAGGAGCCCGATCGTCGCGGGCTTCTGCTACACGCAGTTCATGGACACCGCCCAGGAGACCAACGGCCTCCTGTACGCGGACGGTTCGCCGAAGCTGCCGCTGGAGACGATCCGCCGTATCGTCACCGGCACCGTGGCCGCCCCCGAGGTGAAGCCCGCGTCCGCGGCCCTGGCCGACGAGGAGCAGTGACCGGCGGCAGACCTCGGCACGCCGACCGTGCCGAGGTCTGCCGGGCCCCGCCCCTCTTATCTGTACGAGACGGCCGTGGCAGCGCGGATGCTCCGCGGGGGCACGGTGATCCGCAGTACGTGGGTGTCGGCGTCCCAGTGCCAGGCCGAGGTCGCCAACCGGGCACCGCCCGCGCTCACTCGGCTCGGTGCCGCGCTGACGCCGAGGAAGGACACGGTCCAGGTGCGGCGGGTTGCCTGGCCGAGGAAGGCGCCCCTGGCGGGTGCGATGTTCAGCAGATGGGTGCCCTTGTGTTCGGCGTAGCGGATCCGGGTGGTTGCCGTACGTCCAGGGTCTGAGGTCGTGCCGTCGTCCTCGTAGAGGGAGAATGCGCCGGACGCTCCCGGGGCCACGGTGACGGTGACCTTGTCGAGCGGGCTCTGGCTGTCGTTCGGCACGTTGTCGGACCGGGTGGTGACGATGCCGCCCGCCCGGACGAAGACCGGCATGGTGTCCAGGGTGGTCGTGATGTCGTACGTGGCTCCCCCGGCGGGTGCGGTGTAGGTGCGGCCGGTGAAGTAGTCCGTCCAGCGGCCCGGCGGGAACCACACCGACGTGGTCGTGCCGGTGCCGGGGGTGGTGACGGGGGCGACCAGCATGTCGGGGCCGTAGAGGTACTCGCTGTCCGCCCGGGTGTAGGCGTTCTCCTCCTCCGGGTACTGGAGGTACAGCGGGCGCACGATCGGGGTGCCGGTGGTGTTGGCCTGCTGCGCCAGGGTGTACGTGTACGGCACGAGCGCCTCGCGCAACCGGAGGAACTTCTCCGCGGAGTTCTGTGCTTCGGGACCGTACTGCCACGGCAGGCGGTCGCTGTGGTTGCTGTGCAGCCGGTCGACGGGCTGGAAGGTGCCGAACTGCACCCAGCGTGCGTACAGGTCGTCGGGCAGTCTGGTGGTGCGGTGGGTCTGGCCGTTCGAGGTGTATGTCTCGGCTCCGGGGATGCCGTACCCGTCGTTGTGGCCGCCGATGTCGTGGCTGACGGCGGCGAGGCCGGTGGCGGCCGACTCCCCCGGCGTGTAGCCGACCTCGGCCCGCAGGGTGCCCCAGTTCGAGGTGGTGTCACCGGTGAAGTGGAGGGTGCTGCGCTTGTCGGCCCAGGGTCCGGTGGGCAGCCCCACGCCACCGCTGTAGCCGCCGGCCTGGAGGGAGCCGTAGGCGCGGGACAGGACGAAGCCGCGGTCGCCGGTCTCCGAGGAGGTGAGGTCGGCGTACTTCTGGTTGATCCACGCGTCCGGGGTGACACCGGACCGGGAGGAGCGGGAGGCGTCGCAGCACCAGTCGAGCCACCAGAAGTCGTTGCCGGCCAGGTCCATCGGCCGGTGCAGGTCGAGGTAGGCCTTGAGCTGGTCCGGGTCGCCGAAGTCGAAGGTGTAGCAGTCCGAGCCCGCGCCGCCCGCGCAACCGCCCTTGCGCAGCTTGCCCTTGGCCGTGCCCTGGGCCTGCGCGAACTGCGGATCGGAGCCGAGGATGCTCGGGTGCACGTTCAGGGTGTTGTGCAGCCCCTGTCCGGTGGACCAGTCGAAGAAGCCTTTGGGGTCCGGGAACTTGGCCGGGTCGAAGTTCCAGCCGCTCCAGGTGTTGGGCGACTTGAAGTCGGTGTCCGTGACCAGCACGTCCAGGGGGACGTCCGCGGCACGGAACGCGGGCAGGATGGTGTTCTCGTAGTCGCTCGCGGTGCGGTCGATGTATTCGGAGTACCAGACGCCGTAGGCCCAGCGGGGCAGCAGCGCCGACGGTCCGGTGAGTGTCGCGAGGTCGGACAGACCCTGCTGGTAGTCGTGTCCGAAGCCGAAGAGGTATCCGTCCTGATAGGGGCGGCCGTCATGGGCGGGGCGTGCGGACGCCTTCCCGGTGGCGGTGTCGTAGATCGCGGACGAGGTGTCGTCGAGCAGGTACCAGCCGTCGCGGTGCAACAGGCCGGGTGTGGTCCAGGGGGTGGGGTCGTTGTCGCCGTTGAGGCCGTCCAGGCTGCGCCGGTAGCCGCCCAGGGTGAGGTGGGGCGCCGGGGCGGCCTCGTCCTGCCGGCTCAGCGCCAGGGTGTCGATGTTCACGTGGCAGCTGCCGGCGTCCGGGCAGCTCAGGGCGACTTCGTCGGTGCCCGCCTTCAACTCGACCGGGGCGGCGGCCGATTGCCAGGCGTCCCAGTTGTCGGTGGCCGGGAGCGTGAGGGTCTGGGAGGCACCGCTGCCGGTGTCGACCTTGATCGTGCGGGCCTGGTGCAGGCCGTCGCTGCCCGTCCCGTTGGCGTAGCGCAGGTTCAGCACGTACGTGCCGTCCTCGGGTACGCCCGTGACGCGGTCCGCGACACTCGATCCCTGGTTGAGTTCGGCGGTGAATCCGTAGCCGGCGTGGTTCCTGTGGTCGGTGGCGACGGTCGCGGAGCCCGCCAGGAGGGCGTCTTCGGCCTCGCAACTGGTCCCGAACCGGCAGTCGTTGACCATGCTCTGCGCTCGGGAGGGGTAGTCCGCTCCGGAGCTGAGCAGGGCGAGGCTGTCGATGTTGACGCTTCCGGAGTCGGCGGCCGTGCGGTGCAGCCGGACGGTGTGCGGTCCGGCGCCGAGGGTCAGCGGCAGCCGGGCCACGCCCCAGGTGTTCCAGTCCGAGGTCGCGGGCAGCGTGAACGTCCTGTCGGCGCCGCCGTCCACGCTGAGGCTGAGGGTGCGGGCCTCGTGCCGGCCGTCGCTGCCGACGGCGTTGGCGTAGCGCACGGCGAGGTCGTAGGTGCCGGAGGCCGGTGAACTCATGTCCGCGGCGAGGGAGTTGTTGTCGACCTCGAATCCGGCGAGGAAGCCCTTGCCGGTGAATCCGCCGTGGTCGGCGGCGAGGCCCGGACCGTCGTACTGCTGGTCCTCGGCCTCGCACAGGGCGCCGACGGCGCAGACGTCGTGCTGCCAGGGCGCCGCCAGTACCGGCGTCCGGCCCGACTTGAAGGACGTGGTCAGGTTGTCGGTGCTGAACGGGCCGGAGCCGAGCCGGTAGCGCAGGGTCATGGCGCTGGTGGTGATGGTCAGGACACCGTCGCTCACGGACGAGGTGTAGTGCGGCGGGGTGAAGGAGTCCCGGCCGATCGCGTTGAAGGTGGCACGGTCCTCGAAGTGGCCGTCTCCGGAGTACTCGGTCCGGATCAACGTCGGTGACAGGACCTCGAATCGGGCGTTGTCGACGCTCACCGTGGCGGTGCGGGCCTCGCGGTGCGCGGCGCCCGCTGCCGCGACGCCCGGTGTGGCCAGGCAGAGCCCCGCCAACGTGCCGGCCACCACCACTGCGGTCGGCGTGCGGCGGGATCTCGACGAGAAAAGTTTCACAGCACTCTCCGTCTCCGGCCCAGCCATGTCTGGGCGACGACCACCAAGGCCAGGAAGGCACCGCTGACGACCTGCTGGTAGGCGGAGTCGAGCGAGCCGATCTGGTTGATCACGTTCTGGATGACCTTCAGGAGCAGCACCCCGACGAGGGAGCCGCTGATGAAGCCGGAACCGCCGCTGAGCAGGGTGCCGCCGATGACCACGGCCGAGATGGCGTCCAGCTCCATGCCGCTGCCGAGGATCGTCACGCCGGACAGCAGCCAGGCCGCGTTGAGCGCGCCCGCGAGCCCGGCGCACAGGCCCGAGAGCGTGTACACGGAGATCTTCGTACGGGCCACCGGCGCGCCCATCAGGGCTCCCGCGTCCTCGTTCCCGCCGACCGCGTACACGTACTGCCCGAATCGGGTCCGGCGCAGCACGACTGCCCCGAGCACGAACAGCACCACGGTGATCCACACGGGCACACCGATGCCGAGCAGGGAGCCCTGTCCGAGGGTGGCGAAGAAGGAGTCCTTGTCGACCAGATACGTCGTCGAGCCCTCGTCGGTGACGGCCAGCAGGAGGCCCCGGGCGCCCAGCATCGCCGCCAGGGTGACGATGAACGGCGCGAGCCGGACCCGTGCGATCAGCACTCCGTTGACCAGGCCGATCAGTCCGCAGACGGCGAGCGGCAGCAGCAGGGCCACCGCGGTGCCGTACCGCGAGCCCCAGGCGGCGAGGACACCGCCGAGGGCGAACAGCGAGCCCACCGACAGGTCGATGCCGCCGGTGACGATCACGAACGTCATGCCGAGGGCGACCACGGCGAGGAACGCCGAGGACAGCGCCATGTTCTCCAGGTTGTCGCCCGTCAGGAAGGTGTCGAAGCCCAGCGACGCCACGGCCATGGCGATCACGAGGGTGACCAGGGCGCCGTGTTGCTGCGCGAGCCCGCTCAGCCGCTCGGAGCGGTTGGTGCGCATGGCACCGGCGCCCTTGCGGCTCGCGGCGTCGGCCGGCAGTCCGGCCTCTTCGGTCCGCGTGGTCATCGCCTGCCTCGTTCCCGGGCCGTGTAGACGGCGAGGACGATCACCACGGCCTGGCCGATCTGGGTCCACGACGGCGGCAGGTCGTGCTTGATGAGGGTGGTGGTGAGCAGCTGGATGAGCACGGCACCCGCGACGGTGCCGCCGATGCGCACCCGCCCGCCGCTGAGCGGGGTGCCGCCGACGACCACCGCGGTGATGGCGGACAGTTCCATCAGGGTGCCGAGGGAGGTGGGATCGCTCGCGGCGAGGCGGGCGGTGGCCAGCACGCCCGCGATCGCGGCGAGGGCGCCGGAGCAGACGTAGACCACGACCAGGACCCGGCGTACCGGGAGTCCGGCGAGCCGGGCCGCCGGGCGGCTGTCGCCGATGGCCAGGACGTGCCGTCCGAAGGTGGTGCGGCGCATCACGACCGCGACCAGCACGGCGAGCACCGCGGCGATGAGGACCAGGTAGGGCACGCCGAGGACGTCACCGGAGCCGAGTGCCGCGAGGCCCGGATCGCGTACGTCCTTGAGCTGGGGCAGCAGGACCAGGGCCAGTCCGCGGCCGGCGACCATCAGGGCGAGGGTGGCGACGATGGGCTGGACGCCGACGAACGCGATCAGCGCGCCGTTCGCGACACCGACGAGGGCACCGGCGATCACGGCGATCAACGTGGCGATCCAGGGCCCGTACCCGAGGTAGAGCGAGAGCAGGGAGGTGGCCAGGGCCATCACCGACCCCACCGACAGGTCGACGCCCTCGGTGCCGATCGCCAGCGCCATGCCCAGCGCGACGATCAGTACGGGGGCGACCTGGACGGCCTGGGTGCGGAAGTTCTCCACGGAGGCGAAGTGGGGGGTGAAGGCGAAGTCGAACAGCAGCAGCACCAGGACGCCGGTGTACACGCCGTACTCCTGCAGCAGGCGCAGCAGCCGGGCACGGTCCAGCGTGCCGCGCGCGAGGCTGAGTTCAGTCATCGCTCCCTCCAGCGGGTACGGCGGCGATGGCGCGCATCAGCTCGTCCTCGGTGACGGCGTCACCGGTCAGCTCGCGGACCACGGCGCCGTCCTTGAGGACGACCACCCGGTCGCTGCCCTCGATCAGTTCCTCGGTGTCGGAGGAGATGAGGAGGACGGCGAGGCCGTCGTCGGCGAGTTCGTCGATGAGTGCCTGCACCTCCGCCTTGGCGCCGACGTCGATGCCGCGGGTCGGCTCGTCCAGGAGCAGGACTTTGGGGTGCAGGGCGAGCCAGCGGGCCAGCAGGACCTTCTGCTGGTTGCCGCCGGAGAGTTCGCCGACCTTCTGGTGCGTTCCCGCGGCCTTGATCCGGAGCCGTTTCATGAAGGTGTCCACGATCCGGTCGACGCGGGCGTCGTCGACGAGTCCGAAGCGGGACAGGCCGGGCAGCGCGGCCAGCGCGATGTTCTCGCGGACCGACAGACCGGGCAGGATGCCCTCGCTCTTGCGGTCCTCCGGCAGCAGGCTGACCCCGGCGCGGATGGCCGCGGCGGTCGAGCCCGGCCGTACCGGGACGCCCGCGACGACGACCCGGCCGGTGTCGGTGGGCAGGGCCCCGGCGATGGCCTTCGCGGTCTCGCTGCGGCCGGAGCCGAGCAGCCCGCCCAGGCCGACGACCTCGCCGGGACGGACCGACAGCGACACGTTCCGCAGCTGGTGACGAGCCGTCAGACCCGTTGCGGTCAGGACCGGTTCGGCGTCGGTGTCGTGCGAGCCGGAGAACTTGGTCAGACCTTCCGCGCGCACCTCGCCGATCTCCCGGCCGAGCATCATGGCCACCAGCCGCAGCCGGTCGAGCTCGGCTAGCGGGCCGGTGTGCACGACGCGGCCGTCGCGCAGGACGGTGATCGTGTCGCAGATCTCGTACAGCTCGTCCATGCGGTGGCTGACGTAGACGACCGCGACACCCCGCTCGCGCAGCATGCGGATCACCTCGAACAGGGTCTGCACCTCGCGTGGTTCGAGGGAGGAGGTCGGTTCGTCCATGATGACGACGCGGGCGTCCACGGCGACCGCGCGGGCGAGCGCGACCATCTGCTGTGCGCCGACGCCGAGTTCGCGCAGCGGCCGGTGGACGTCGACCCGGATGCCGAGTCGGCTCAGCGCCTCGCCGGCCTCGCGGTGCATGCGCCGGAAGTCGATCAGGCCCAGCCGGCCGAGTGGTTCGCGGCCGAGGAACAGGTTGCGGGCCACGCTCATCAGCGGGACGAGGTTGACCTCCTGGTAGATGGTGGAGATGCCCGCCTGCTGGGCCTGGAGCGGGGTGGTGAAGCGGGCCGGTTCGCCGTCGTACGTCATCTCGCCGTGGTCGGGCCGGTACACCCCGGTGAGCACCTTGATGAGCGTCGACTTGCCTGCGCCGTTCTCGCCGACGAGCGCGTGCACCTGTCCGGCGCGCGCGGTGAAGTCCACGTCGGACAGCGCGCGCACGCCGGGGAAGGTCTTGGACAGCCGGGTGACCGAGAGCATGTCAGTAGGCCTTGCCGAGGTCCGGCCGGGCGTTGCTCCTGTCGTAGGCGCTGTCCTTGATAACGATGTCCTGCCCGACCTTCTCGCCCTTGGTGAAGGTGTCGAGGGTCTGGAAGGCGAGCGGCCCGAAGCGCGGGTTGGACTCGATGACCGCGTAGATCCAGCCGTCCACGATGCCCTGTACGGCGTTGCGGGTGCCGTCGATGGTCACGATCTTGACGTCGCCGGGCTTCTTGCCCGCGCCCTTGAGGGCATTGACGGCGCCGAGGCCCATCTCGTCGTTCTCGGCGTAGATCCCGGTGATGCCGGGCCTGGACTGGATGAGGTTCTCGGTGACCGACTGGCCCTTCTCACGGGCGAAGTCGCCGGTCTGGCGGAACACGACCTTCAGGCCGGGTGCCTTCTCCCTGATGCGGTCCTCGAAGCCCTTGGTGCGCTCGGTGGTCACGTTGTTGCCGGCCGCGCCGAGGAGGACGGCGATCTCGCCCTTGCCGCCGGTCGCCGCGATCATCTGGTCCGCGGCCCGTCTGCCCTGCTCGGTGAAGTCGGAGCCGATGAAGCTGACGTAGTCCTTGCACGCCGTCGCGTTGATCTTGCGGTCGATGGTCACGATCGGGATGTGCCTGGCGGCCGCGGTGCGCAGCACCGGCTCCCAGCCGTCGGAGTTGAGCGGTGCGATGACCAGCAGGTTCGCGCCCTTGGCGATGAGGTCCTGGACGTCGCTGATCTGCTTGGAGAACTGCGACTGGGCGTTGGCGGTGAGCAGTTTGACGCCCTGTGCCCTGGCTTCGGCCTTGATGGAGGCGGTCTCGGCGATCCGGAAGGGGTTGGCCTCCTTCTCGGACTGGGAGAAGCCGACGGTGGCGCTCTTCAGGTCGAGTCTCTTGCCGCCGTAGGCGTCGAGGGTGCAGGTCGGGCCGGAGGCGGTGCCGGGCGAGGCGACCACTTGACCGGCGTTGTCCTGCTGTGAGGCGGAGGGCTTCGTGTCCGAGTCGTCCTCGGACTTGGTGCAGCCGGTCGCGAGCGCGAGGCTCGTCACGAGACCGGCGGCGAGAACTGTGCGAGCGGAGGTGCGACGGGCAAGTGCGGTGGGCTTCATGAGTGTCCCCAAACGGCACGGCCCCGGAGCTGAGAGCGCTCTCGGGGAGGCTTGCTCTTGCGTCAACTCGGCGTGCTCGTCGTTCAGGGGAGGTTTTTACATCGTTGGAAGGGCCGTGTAAAGCCTTCCGTCCGAAATCTCGTCACCGTCGGCCCAGGGTGCTCTCCCGCTCCACCAGCTCGAATTCCGCGGTCAGTTCGCGGCCGCCGGGCTCCGCGCGGCCCGACAGGCTGCGCAGCAGCGAGGCCACGGCCATCTTCGCGATGGCCTGCTTGTCGGGTGACACCGTCGTCAGGGTGACGGCACCGAAGCGCCCCTCCGCGATGTCGTCGAAACCCACCACGGCCACGTCCCAGGGCACCCGCAGACCGCGCTCGTGCAGCACCCGCATGGCGCCGATCGCGATCAGGTCGTTGAAGGCGAAGACGGCGTCCGGACGCACGCCGGAGTCCAGCAGCTCGGCCATCGCACGCGCGCCGTCGTCCCGGTCCCAGCCGCCGACCGGGACCACCAGGCTGTCCGGCGCGGGCACCCCGGCCGCCGCCAGCTCCCCGCGCCATCCGGCCAGGCGCAGGTGGGCGGGCCGGTTCACGGTGTCGGTGCGCACGCCGAGGTAGGCGATCCGGGTCCGGCCGCGGCCCAGCAGATGACGCACCGCGCACCGGGCCGCCGCCACGTTGTCGATCGCGATGTGGTCGAAGGGCAGGCCGTACTCGCGCTCCCCGAGCAGCACCAGCGGCACGTCGCCGGACCGGCCCCGCAGGTCCTCGGCCTCCAGGGTCAGTGGGCTGAGGATCAGCCCGTCGATCACCCCGCCCCGGAAGCCCTGGCTGACCAGGATCTCCTGTTCGCGCTCGCCCCGCGTGTGGTCGAGCAGGACGGTGAAGTCGTGTTCCGCGGCCGCGTCGATCACCGCGCCGGCCAGCTCCGCGAAGTAGGGATTGCCGAGTTCGGGAACGGCGAGCGCGATGATCCCCGTCCGGCCCTTGCGCAGATGTCGCGCGGTCAGGTTGGGCCGGTAGCCGAGCTCGTCGATCGCCGCCTGCACCCGGGCTCGCATGGCCGGGGTGACGTGCGGATAGTTGTTCACCACGTTGGACACGGTCTTGATCGAAACGCCCGCGCGCTCCGCCACGTCCCTCAGGCTGACCCGCAAGGGATCTCCTCCGCGTCGATGAGTGCCCCGCGCCCCCGGGATTGTCATGTCCCTGGACACAGGCCGAGAGCCGTGCTCTCATGCCAACTGCCGTTCCTTCCAACGTTGTACAGACAGAAGCAACGAGCCGCCACCCTTCCTCACCCAAGGAGGATTCGTGCGCATCAGACCTCTCGGGCAACGCCTCGCCCTGCTGCTCGCCGCGGCACTGGGCCTGGCCGGCCTCACCGCTCCACCCGCCGCCACCGCGGCCTCCGCGGCCTCCGCGGCCGACGATCCCGTCGAAGTCCACGGCCTCAGGGGCGACTACTACACCCAGTCCGCCCCGGGCGCCTTCGACTTCCACGAGCTCAAGGCCACCGGGTTCGACCCGAACCTCGACTTCGACACCCTGGAGCCGCGCCTGAACTTCGCCACCGGCCAGTCGGACGACGTCAGCGTCCGCTGGACCGGGAAGATCGTCCCGGAGAGGACCGGCCCCACCACCTTCTCGATCATCGGCGACAACGGCTTCCGGCTGTGGGTGGACGGCCGGCTGGTCATCGACCACTGGGTCGACGACTGGGACATCGAACAGACCGGCCAGCCCGTCGAGTTGACCGCGGGCACGGCCTACGACATCAAGGTCGAGTACTTCGAGCACTACGGCGGCTCCAACCTCCACCTGCGCTGGACCCCGTCCGGCGGCACGAAGACGGCCGTACCGCAGTCCGCGTTCCGCCTGCCCGACGGCTTCGACTACGACGGCGCCGTCTCCACCGCCGTCCAGGCGAGCGGCCGCACCCTCGCCCTGGAGTTCGCACAGCCGCTCGGCGCGCCGCCGGCCGGTCTCGCCGAGCACCTCGACGCCGTCGTCGGGGGCGCCACCTGGCCGCTGGGGAAGGCCCGGCTGGACTCCGCCGACCCCCGAAAGCTGCTGATCACGCTGAAGGAGCCCGTCGTCGGCAACAAGACCGGCACCGCGCCGGGTCTCGCCGACGTGCGCTACGACGGTCAAGGCGGCCTGACCGGCACCGATGGCAACGTTGTCAGCTCCTTCTGGAGCAGCGGCGCCAACAAGTCGACGTACGAGTTGCGCACCAAGTGGGCCGACCAGGTCGGGCCGCGCAACGCCCACCCCGAGTACCCGCGGCCCCAACTCACGCGCGGTGACTGGCAGAACCTCAACGGCACCTGGCAGTTCGCCGCCGCCAAGGCGGGCGAACAACCGCCGGTGGGCAAGAAGCTCGGCGAGAGGATCCTCGTCCCGTACCCCGTGGAGTCGCAGCTGTCCGGGCTCGAACGGCACGAGGACCGCATGTGGTACCGGCGTACCTTCACCGTCCCGGCCGGCTGGAAGATCGGCTCCGGCAGGAGGCTGCAGCTGAACTTCGGCGCGGTCGACTGGCGGGCCGAGGTGTACGTCAACGGCACCAAGGTGACCGAACACCAGGGCGGATACGACAAGTTCAGCGCCGACGTCACCGACGCACTGAAGCCCGGCCGCACTCAGGAACTGATCGTCGGCGTCTACGACCCCACCGACGCGGCCGACGGCGAGAACCCGCCGGTCGGCAAGCAGCGCCTGGACCCGAGCGGCATCTGGTACACGCCGACCTCCGGGATCTGGCAGACGGTGTGGATGGAGCCGGTGGCCGCCGACCACGTCGACCAGCTCAAGCTCACCCCGGACGTCGACGCCGGCACGCTCACCGTCGAGCCGCAGGGCGTCCGCGCCGGCCTGCCGGTAACGGCGACGGCCTACCAGGGCAAGCGCAAGGTGGCCACGGTCACCGGGCGCAGCGGCCAGCCGCTGACCCTGCGCATCCGGAACCCGCGTCTGTGGTCGCCGGACGACCCGTACCTCTACGGCCTGAAGGTGAGCGTCGGAGCCGACCGCGTCGGCAGCTACTTCGGGATGCGGTCGGTCAAGGTCGAGAAGGTCAACGGCGTCCCGCGCACCCTCCTCAACGGCAGGCCGGTCTTCATGATGGCCACCCTGGACCAGGGCTTCTGGCCGGACGGCCTGTACACCGCCCCGACGGACGAGGCGCTCGCCCACGACCTGAAGATGCACAAGAGCATGGGCTTCAACGCGGTGCGCAAGCACATCAAGGTCGAGCCCGACCGCTGGTTCTACTGGGCCGACCGGCTAGGACTGATGGTGTGGCAGGACATGCCCGCGATGACGGCCGGGGTGAACCCGTCCGCGCAGGCGCGCGCCGAGTACGAGCGCGAGATGAAGCAGATGATCGACGAGCACTACAGCAGCCCGTCGGTCGTCATGTGGGTCACCTTCAACGAGGGCTGGGGCCAGTACGACATGGCCCGCATCGCCGACCAGGCCAAGTCCTGGGACCCGACCCGGCTGG
Source organism: Streptomyces sp. NPDC001714 (assembly GCF_042892755.1). Classification (NCBI taxonomy): domain Bacteria; kingdom Bacillati; phylum Actinomycetota; class Actinomycetes; order Kitasatosporales; family Streptomycetaceae; genus Streptomyces; species Streptomyces sp. NPDC001714. Next base: position 925,922 of record NZ_JBIAUL010000002.1, on the reverse strand, counting down.
TCGACTCCATGTCCGGGCTCAACCTCGGCGGGGACGGCGGCACCGGCGACATCATGGACGAGCACGGATATCCCAGTCCGGCCCTGCCGCCCCACCCCGACGGCCGACGGGCCCTGGTCAGCGGCGAGTACGGCGGTCTCGGCCTCGCGGTACCGGGACACGCCTGGTCCGTGCAGCAGTCGTATGTCGACGTCGACCCGGCGACCTACACCGACGACTACCTGGCCAAGCTCGCCGAGGTCCACGCGCTGGCCTGCCAGGGCGGCAACGGCGCGGTCTACACCCAGATCTCGGACGTCGAGGGTGAGCTCAACGGCCTGCTGACGTACGACCGCAGGGTCGTCAAGCCCGACGTCCAGCGACTCAGGACGGCCCAGCAGGCGCTGATCTCGGACGCCTCACGGGCCACGCCGGCCGGGTGCACTCCCTGACGCCCGCCCGGAGCCGGCGAACGCCTCCCCGCGCATCGCCGAGTCACCTGCGCCGGCCGTGAAAAGGATGCGGTCCGCCGCCGTACGCGCGACGGCGGACCGCCCCGGATCCCGCGCACCCTCTGGACATGGTCCCCGGTCCGTGCTGTCATGCGGATTGGTCTGTACCTTCCAACGTTGAAATTCCCAGGCGCCCCGATGCTCAACTCGCGGGCCCTGGTCCCCGCACGTCCCGGATCGTGCCAGGAGGCTCGCGCCGTCATTTCCCTCACTCGGAGGTCAGGTACATGCGATGGAGTCTCGCAAGACCACTTCGCCGTGGGTGGAGACGAACCCTCGGTCTGATTCCCGTCGTCGCGCTGACGTTGGCAGCCACCGCCGGCTCGTCGCCCACCGCCCAGGCGGCCGTGCCCCCGACGCCGGCGGGCTTCTCGCTCACCTGGAGCGACGACTTCAACGGTGCGTCCGGCACCGGCATCGACCAGAGCCTGTGGAAGTACGACACCGGGCCGGGCAGCAGTTTCGGCACCGGTGAGATAGAGACCATGACCAGCAGCACCTCGAACGTCTACTACGACGGCCAGGGCCATCTGGTGCTCCAGGCCCTGCACTCCGGTTCCGACCCGCGCAGCGGATGGACCTCGGGGCGCGTGGAGACCCAGTCCGCTGCCTTCGGCGCCCCGGCCGGCGGAGTCGTCCGCATCGAGTCCGTCCTGCAGCAGCCCGACGTCACCACCGCCAACGGCGCGGGCTACTGGCCGGCGTTCTGGATGCTCGGCGCACCGCTGCGCGACGGTGTGGTCTGGCCGAAGTCCGGCGAGATCGACGTCATGGAGGACATCAACGGCCGCAGCTCCGACTTCAGCACCATCCACTGCGGCGTGAACCCGGGCGGGCCGTGCAACGAGTCGACCGGTATCAGTTCGGGTGAACGCGCGTGTGCGGGCTGCCAGACCGGCTTCCACGACTACGCGGTGGAGATCGACCGCTCGGTGGCGCCGGAGCAGATCCGGTTCTACCTGGACGGGAACAACTTCTTCACGGTCAACGCCAACCAGGTGGACGCGACGACCTGGTCCGACGCGATCGACCACCCCTTCTTCATCATCTACGACCTGGCGATCGGCGGCGGATTCCCGGACGCGTTCGGCGGGGGCCCGAACGCGGCCACGGTCTCCGGCGGCAAACTGGTCATCGACTCGGTGGCCGTGTACAACAAGGGTCCTGGCGGCGGTGGCGGCGGTTCGGTTACCGGCCAGACGATCACCGGTCCTGGCGGCAAGTGCGTGGACGTGTCCGGCGACGACACCGGCGGCGACGGCACCGCGGTCCAGCTGTGGGACTGCCAGTCGGCGGCCAGGGACCAGCACTGGACCTGGAGCGGCCAGACCCTGCAGACCCTCGGCAAGTGCCTGGACATCGCCGGCGGCAACAGCGCCGCGGGTACCAAGTTGCAGCTCGCCACGTGCAACAGCGGCGGCTACCAGTCATGGGTGCGGCAGACCGACGGTACGCTGCGGAACCCGACCAGCGGCCGGTGCATCGACTCACCGTCGGGTGCCACGGCCAATGGCACACGCCTGCAGATCTGGGACTGCAACGGCTCCGGCGCCCAGCAGTTCGCCATCGGTACCCCGATCTACGGGCCGGGCGGCAAGTGTGTGGACGTGGCCGGTGACGACACCGGCGGCGACGGCACGGCGGTCCAGCTGTGGGACTGTCAGCAGGCGACCTCGCTCGACCAGAAGTGGACCTGGAACGGCCAGACCCTCCGCACGCTGGGCAGGTGCCTGGACATAGCGGGTGGTGTCAGCGCGGCCGGCACGAAGCTGCAACTCGCGACCTGCAACGGCGGGGGGTACCAGAACTGGGTCGTCAACGCCGACGGCTCGATGTACAACCCGACCAGCGGCCGGTGCATCGACTCGCCCTCGGGCGCCACCGCGAACGGCACACGGCTGCAGATCTGGGACTGCAACGGCTCCGGCGCCCAGAAGTTCGCCCTGGCATGAGCCGGTGGTGCGTGGTCCCCGCAGCCGGCGGGGACCACGCACCTGCCCGCCCGGTCCTGCGCGGCGCTGATCGCAGCGGTGCCGCGGGCGGGACGCGCGGTGTCACGGAGCGATCCGCAGGCTAGCGATCAACCCGTCGCGCAGGCGGAAGGTCATGGGGCCGGTGCCGTTGTGGCCGTTGCCGGTCACGGTCAGGGTCACGACATAGGTATCCGGCGACGCACCGGGCTCGATCGCGTCCAGCGTGAAATGCGCTCGGACGCCGATGTTGTCGGTCCGGTCCCAGGCGCGCACACCGTCGCGGCCGCGGTATTCGCGGCCCCAGTCGTCGACTTCGGCATCATGGGTGAACGCGGCGGCGAACGCCTCGGCGTCGCCGCGGTTGGTCGCCTCGACGAAGGTCCGGATGGCTGCGGGGACTTCGATGGTGCTCATGGCGGATTCCTCAGCTCTGGACGGTGAGCAGGTCGGCGAGGCCGATGCGGGTGAGGAACTCACGGCGGATACGGTCGGCGGTCCCGGAGACCTCCTCGGATCCGTCGTCGGCGGGGTCGACGTGCACGCGGTAGGGGCGCTTTCCGGCGGGCAGGGCGACGATGCGGGCGATCTCGTCGGAGACGAGCGACGCGGACGCGTCCTCCGGGGCCAGGGCGGCGAGCTTGGTCGCCACCTGGTCCATCAGGCCGGGGTACCGGCTCTCGTACTCGGCCTCGACGGCGGTGTCCTCGGGGTGGCCGGAGTGAGCGAAGTGGTTGGTGCCGCTGGTGAACGAGCCGGGGACGACGATGGAGGTCTCCACGCCCCAGCGGGCGAGTTCGCCGGCGTAGGACACCGCGAGGGAGTCCATGGCGGCCTTGGCCGCGAAGTAGGGGGCGAGGTAGGGCGGGGTGCCGCCCTTGACGCTGGTGCTGGACACCCAGAGCACCAGTCCTCGCCGGCGCCGGCGCATGCCCGGCAGCACGGCGCGGTTGACGCGCTGGGTGGACAGGACGTTCACGTTGTAGAGCTCGGCGAGCTGCTCGGGGGTGAAGGCTTCGGCCGGCCCGGTCACCATGTGCCCGGCGTTGTGGATCAGCACGTCGACGCGGCCGTGCTCGGCTTCGACCTGTGCGACGGCGGTGTCGACCGAGAGCTGGGAGTTCACGTCGAGCTCGATGGACCGCAGGTCGACGTGGTGCTCGTCGGCGTAGTGGGCGGCGGCCCGGACCTGGGGCGCGTTGCGGCCGGTGGTCTGGCGCATGCCGGCGTAGACGGTGTGGCCGGCGTCCGCCAGCGCACGGGCGGTGAGTGCTCCGAAACCGCTGGAGGCGCCGGTGATGACGACGACGTTGCCGGTGGTGGGCATGGACGTGGTTCCTTTCCGCGATGACAGTGCGGGGGCAAGGGACGGTGCGTGTGCGGCGGGGGTCAGGCGAGTCCGCCGTTGGCGTAGAGGACCTGGCCGTTGACCCAGCGCGCGGGACCGGCCAGGAACGAGACGACCTCGGCGATGTCCTCGGGCCCGCCGAGCCGCTCCAGCGGGGTCGCCTTGGCGAAGTTCGCGATGGTGGCGTCGTCCTTGCCGTCCAGGAACAGCGGTGTGGCGGTGGGGCCGGGTGCGACGGCGTTGACGGTGATGTCCCGGCCGCGCAGCTCACGGGCCAGGATGAGGGTCAGGCCCTCGACCGCGGCCTTGCTGGCGACGTAAGCGCCGTAGGTCGGCAGCTGGGTGCGGACCACCGAGGTCGAGACGTTGACGATCGCGCCACCCGGGCGGACCCTGCGTGCCGCCTGCTGGGAGACGACGAAGGTGCCGCGGATGTTCGTGCGGTGCATCCGGTCCAGGTCGGCGAGGTCGAGCGTCGCGATCGGGGACAGGATCATGATGCCGGCGGTGTTCACGACCACGTCGATGCCGCCGAAGGCCGACTCGGCGGCGTCGAAGGCCGCGCTCATCGCACTCTCGTCGGCGACGTCGCCGCCCACCGCCAGGGCCCTGCCGCCGGCGGCGGTGATCGCGGCCACGGTCTCCTCGGCCCTGGCCTTGTTCCCCGCGTACTGCACGGCGACCGCGAAACCGTCCTGGGCGAGCCGTTCGGCCGTGACGCGGCCGATGCCGCCCGAGCCTCCGGTGACCAGTGCGACGCGTTCGGTGGTGGGGGTGCTCATGGGGGTCTCCTTCTCAGGTGCGTCGATATGAACGACACGTTCATATAACCATGAAATGAACGAGCCGTCCATATCTTGGGGCGAGTCTCGTACCGGATGTCGTACAGGCTTCTCCACCAGGTGCCCGCCGCTTCACGCAGGGGCCTTGGAGTCGGCCTGGGATGGCGGGGCGGTGCAGGTACGACGGGTGGCGCCGCACACGTCGAGTCGTACGTCAGGAGAGGCATGTCTGTCAGAGCCGAGACGTTCGGGCACGCGGTACGGAGTGGACGCCGGAGGGCGGGACGGGGTTTCGTGCTGGGGACCGTGCTGGCCCTGGTCGCGTTCGTTCCGCCGGCCGGTGCGAGCACGCGGACCGGGGGCGCCGCCGCGGATGCCGTCGCGTGGACAACGCGCCACGTTGCGCCCGGGGTAGAGGTCCGTACCGGGGTGCTCAGTGACCCGCGGACCGCCGGCGTGTGGACGGTCACCGTCCAGGCTCCGGCCGTCAACCGCCTCACGGGTGCGGCCACCTGGGCCCCGCTGGGTGACCGCGGGTGGGCCGACACCACCGCCGGGCAGTTGCGGGCCGCCGGGTTCGCGCCGCGCGTCGAGGAGGTGCCCTGGGACCAGTACGCCGACACGCCGCACAGCACGATGGGCTGGCAGGTCAGGGCCGGCGAGTACGCCACGCAGGCCGAGGCGGGGGCGCTGGGCTCCGCGATGTCGGCCGCCGGTTTCCGTACCTCCGTCGAGTGGACGGGCTACGACGGACGCCGCCCCGCCGACGCGGAACGCATCCACGTCGCCGTCGTCGATCCGGCCCGGCTGCACGGCACGATCGAGGCGACCGACGGCGGGGACTCCGCCGACCGCGAGAAGACCTCGACAGTGGCCGCCCGCCTGGGCTCCCTGGTCGGTGTCAACGGCGGATTCTTCGTCACCTCCGACACGGACGGCGTCCAGGGCACCTCGGCCGGACTGTCCGCGGTGCACGGCGAGGTGCAGTCCATGGCGGCCGGTTCCCGTGCCGCGCTGATCCTCGCCGACGGGGGACGGCACGTCCGGGTCGGGGACCTGTCCACCACCGTGACCGTCCGTTCCGGCTCCGCCGTCCACGCGGTGCAGGGCGTGAACCGGGTCCCGGGCAAGGTGCGCAACTGCGGCCGCCCCGGCGCCGTACCCACCGAACTCCCCCGCCAGGACCTCACCTGCTCGCTCGCGGACGACCTGGTGAGGTTCACCTCCGAGTTCGGGGCGCCCCTGCCGTCCGGCACCGGCGTCCAGGTGGTCCTCGACGCGCACGGTGTCGTCCTCTCCCAGGGCGAGCGCGGCGGCTCCGTGCCCGCCGGCGGCTCGGTCCTCCAGGGCACCGGGGCCTCGGCCGCCTGGCTCGCCGAACACGCCGTGCCGGGCCGCCGACTGGAGCTGCGGGAGACGGTCCGGGACGCCTCGGGCAGGCAGGTCCGGCTCGGCCCCGACGACAGCGTCGTCAGCGCGGCCCCGACCCTGGTCGAGGACGGCCGGGTCCACATCGACGCCGCCGCCGAGGGCACACTCGACCCGCTGGACCTCTCCTTCGGGTTCGCCTGGTCCAACGTGCGCCAGCCGCGCACCCTGGCCGGCGTCGACGGTCGCGGGCGCCTGCTCCTCGTGACCGTCGACGGCCGGCAGCCCGGTGTCAGCGAGGGCTTCACGCTCGCCGAGGCCGCCCGGTTCATGCGCTCACTCGGCGCGGTACAGGCGCTCAACCTGGACGGCGGCGGATCCACCGCCATGGCCGTCGACGGCAGCCTCGTCAACACCACGTCCGACGCCACCGGCGAACGCGCCGTCGGCGACACGGTCCAGGTCCTGCCGCGCGCCGGACAGGACTGACCAGCCCGCGCGACAACTCCAGGCGCCACCTCCCGGCTCCGCCGCCCCGCTCCCCGCCGGGCGGCAGAGCCGGGCGCACCGGCAACCCGGCAGGCCGGCGCGGCTCATCGACACCGACCGCGGCAAGCGGGCCGACCTGATCGCCGGCGCCCGCGGCGAGGACGGCGACAACGGCGGAGTGCGGGTCTTCCCGGCCGCCGGCGGCGGGCCCTCTCCCAACCCCTCGTGGTCCTTCAACGGCGGCACCCTGCACGCCCCCGACCACGGCGCCCGTTTCGGCCAGACCCTTTCCCCGCACAGCCGCTGCCAGCGGACCCGCCGGGCACCGGCAGCCGTCCACACCGTAGCCGGGTCGCGGAGGTTCGCTGCCACCTGGGCGTCCCGTCCACCGCGCGGCCGGTACGGGCGGGGCGGCAAACACGCTGAAGACGAGTCCGGGCCCACCCGCTTCGGGGGAAAGCGGCGGGCCCGGACCCGCTCAGACTCCCACGCCGGCACTCGCGGCGCACGGCATTCGCCGCCTTCGGCCGCGCTCGCGTGCAGACCGCCTGGTCGGGTGCGGTCAGGGCGGTCGGGCACGATCAGCCAGGTCTGAAGGGGTTGCTGCGAAGTTTTCGCGTGCAGTAGTGCCGGACACGGCGGAAAGGGGCGTCCCCACCGGGACGCCCCTTCCCTCACCGTCCCTCGGGATCTACTCGATGTTGATCTTGAACGTGCTGGTCGTGTTCTTGATGTCCTGGGCGTTGCCGCTCATCCGAAGGTTGCGGAAGGTGGCCTCGCCGACGGCGGGACCCTGGCCGGGCTCGGGCAGTTCGTTGGCCCAGATCCCGAAGCCGGACTTGGCGTCGAAGGTGTCTCCGCTCTTCTTGGAGTTGGTGATGGAGATGTCGGTGAAGATGGTGTCCTTCACCGGGAACTGCGCCTGGCCGCCGACGTAGTTGGTCTGGAACATGACACCTCCGTAGGTGGAGTCGTCGATGTCGACGTCGTTGACCCGGATGCCCTGGAAGACCTTCGAGGCGGAGAACGCCCAGATGGCGGGGAAGACCTGAGAGCCCCAGAAGTGGCCGCCCGTTCTGTCCAGGGAGACGTTCTCGATCGTCGTGGGATCGGTGCCGAAGCCGTTCATCGGGTAGCCGAAGTCCAGCGAGGAGATCGTGATGCCGGAGTAGACGAGGGTGTCGGCGACGCGGATGTTGCGGAAGGTGTTGTCGTAGCCGCCGTAGACGGCGATGCCGGCCGCGCGCCAGGTGAGGGTGGAGGTCAGGTTCTCGTAGAGGTTGTTCTTCTCGTCGGCACCGCCGGCGTCGATGGCCGAGAAGAGCGCGAAGCTGTCGTCGCCGGTGGCGCGGGCGTCGTTGTTGACGACGTGGTTGTCCGTGGAGCCGTTCGTCATGTTGATGCCGTCGGCGAACGTGTCACGGATGCGGGAGTTCGAGATGGTCATGTTGTCGGTGTTGGCACCCCAGTAGAGGCACACCATGTGCTCGGCCCAGATGTTGTCGATGGTGATGTTCGAGACGTTGGAGAAGTCGAACACCTTGCCCGGGCCGTCGATCCTCGACGTGTAGTTGCCGAAGTAGGCGAAGCCGGCGAACGTCGAGCCGTTGGCCGTGGACTCGGCGCGGAAGCCGACGTCGGTGTTCTCCTGCGAGGCGGGGGCGTGGAAGCGGGTGAACCAGGGCCCGGCGCCGACGACCTTGACCGCCTTGCCGTAGACCTGGAACTTGCTGGAGGTGTCGTAGTCGCCGGCGGGCAGGTAGACGCCGACGAGCTTGCCCGTGGTGTCCATGCGGACCTTGTCGAGGGCGTTCTGCACATCCTGCTGAGTGAAGCCGGCCGGGACCGTGTAGGCGGCCGGGTCCGGGTTCGGGATCGCCGTGGCCTGTTCGGTGTTGATGAAGTCGATGGCGTAGTAGGAGGAGGTGTTGGCCGCGTCCTTCTGGAGGCGGATCTTCGAGCCGGCCGGGACGGTCCTGCCGAGCAGCAGGTTCGCCTCGTCGTAGATGTGGCGCGGGGCGCCGGAGCCGGGTGAGTTGCCGGGCGCGGTCTCGCTCCCGTAGAGCCAGGCGTACTTCGAGGTGAGGTCGATCGCCTTGAGGAACTGGCCGTCCACGTAGACGTCCAGGGTGGCGTCGGTGCCGTCCGGGATCGCGAAGCGGGTGACCAGGGTGTTGGTCGCGGCGCGGGTCGTCCACTCGACGTACTCGCCGGTGGCGTCGAGGGTGACCGCCTTGCGGCCGCTCGCCTCGCCCGCGAAGTCGCCGATGGTGCGGTTGGGGCCGACGACCTTGGCGCCGCCGCCCACCGTGCCGTCCTCGGCCTCGTACATGTCGTACGGCATGTCGGCGCCGCGGCCGACGAACAGGTTCTGTGTGGTGGTGTTGTTGGTGCGCTTGACCGGCAGTTCGTTGGTGTCGTCGGCGATGACCGTCTTCACCGTGTACTTGCCGTTGACGGCCGTCCAGGAGCCGAGGCTGATGGGCGCGGTCGTCTGTCCGGAGGCGATGGTGCCGTTGTAGGAGCCGCTGAGCGTCTTGACGGTGGCGCCGTTCGCGTCCTGGACCGTGAGGGTGACGCCGTGCGCGCCGGAGGCGGAGTCGATGGTCCCCTGGTTCTTGAGGGCCACGGTGAAGGCGACGTTGTCGCCGGCCGAGGCGCTGGAGGGCGTCCAGGCGACGGGTGCGGCGACCAGGTCGGAGCTGGAGACGGGCTTGACGACGAGGGCGTCGGAGCGGGTGAAGGTGTTGTTGCCCTCGTTCTGCTCGATGACCTTGTTGGACGGGTCCACCTCGGCGCCGAGCGGGTAACTGCCCGCGTCCCGGGTGCCGATGCTCGCGGTGACGGTCGCCGAGGCGCCGGCCGCGAGGGCGGGGACGTCGGCGGTGGCCGCCTTGGTGCCGCCGAGCGTGAAGTTGAGGTCGGTGGCCTTGGACGCCTTGCTGCCGCTGTTGGTGACGGTCGCGGAGAGGCTGATGGCGTCCGACTCGACGGGCGCGGCGGGCGAGTTGGTGATGCCGGTGACCTTGAGGTCCGGGTTGGCGGCCGGGGTGCCGATCACCTGGAGCTCGCCGACCTGTGCGCCGGGGGCGCCGGTGTTGGAGGCGAACTTGAGCTGGATGTCGGCGGCGGCGCCGGAGACCGGGATGGTCACGGTGTTGCCGGTGGCCGGGTTGAACGTGTAGTCCTTCGCCGCGACGAGGCTGGTGAAGGTGGTCGCGTCCTGGTCGCGGCCGAGCACCTGGATGTTCTGGGTGCGGGTCGACCAGGCCGGGTCCGGGTTGAGCTTGACGACGACCTGGCTGAGATCGGCGTTGGCGCCCAGCTTGGTGGTGAGGGTGGCCGGGTAGGCGCCGCCCGCGCTCTCCCAGTAGGTGCCGATCTGGCCGTCGTTGGCGTTCGCGGCGACGTAGGTGAAGGTGTACGAGGAGGCCTCGACGGGCTTGCCCTGGGCGAGGTCGGAGCCTGCGCCGTTGCCGGGCCGGGTGACGCTGTTGCTCGCCACCGACACGTTCCCTGCGGCGTCCTTCGCCTTCACGTAGTAGGTGACGGTGGCCGTCGCCGACGGGGTGTCGGTGTACGTCGTCACGTCGCCGGCCACGGTCTTGACGAGCTGGTCGTTGGCGTAGACGTCGTACCCGGTGACCGCCACGTTGTCGCTCGACGCCTGCCAGGTGAGCTTCACGTCGCTGCCGGACTGTGTGTAGGCGAGGTTGCCGGGTGCCGTGGGGGCCTGGGTGTCGCCGCTCGCTCCCTTGCGGGTGACGCTGTTGCTGTTGGCGGAGACGTTGCCCGCGGCGTCCTTGGCCCGCACGAAGTACGTGACGTCGGTGCCGGCCGGCTGGGTGTCGGTGTAGGTCAGGACGTTCCCGGCCACGCTCGCCCGCAACTGGCCGTTGGCGTAGACGTCGTACCCGGTCACGCCGGTGTCGTCGGTGGCCGCGCTCCAGGTCAGCTTGATCTGTCCGGAGGCCGGTTCGGTGTAGGCCAGGTTGGCCGGCGCGGTGGGTGCCTGGGTGTCGCCGGTGGCCGGTCCGTAGACCTCCAGCTCGGACGCCTGCCCGGCGGGCCAGCCGTCGTTGGCGGTGAAGTACGCCCGCACGTACCGCGTCGTGGTCGTGTCGAAGCTGATGGTCGCCGACTGGTCGTCGGAGCTGTTGAAGGCGTACGCCTTCGACGCCGTCAGGTCGGTGAAGTTCTGGTTGTCGGTGGAGCCCTGGATCTTGAGGGTCTGGTTGCGGCTCGGCCAGCCGCTGGGCAGCCGCAGCGTCACCTGGTTCACCTGGACCGAGGAGCCGAGGTCGACCTTGAGCCACTGCGGGAAGGCGTTGTTGGTGCTCTCCCAGTAGGTGCTGCGGTTGCCGTCTCCGGCGTTGGCCGCGCCGTAGACGTCGGCGTGCCCGCTCTCGCTGAAGGTCTTGCCCAGCGCGAGGTTGGGGGTCGATGCGGCGGCCGTGAGGACCTGCATCTCGGCGAGCTGGGCGGTGCCGCCCACCGAGTTGGCGCTGAAGTCGGCTCGTACGTAGCGGGCGAGGGTCGCGGGGAAGGAGACCTTCACCGTGTTGTCGTTGCCCGGGCCGAAGACGTACTGCGCCGTCGGCTTGAGGGTGGCGAAGCTCTTGCCGTCGGCGCTGCCCTGGAGCGCCAGCGTCTGCTTGCGGGTCTGCCACTGCTCGGGCAGCCGCAGCACGACCTCGCGGACGCGCTTGGTCTTCCCGAGGTCGGTCTGGACCCACTGGGCCGACTTCTTTCCGGCCTGCCAGTAGGTGTCGGTGTCGCCGTCGGTGACGTTGGCGGCCGCGTGTGCGGCGCGGGCGCTGCCTGCCGTGGTCTTGGCGTCCGCGGCGGCGTTCGGGCCGCCGGCCGCGTGTGCGCCGACGGCCGGCAGGCCCAGAACCATGACGGCGGAGGCGAGCACAGCGGTCGCTGCGCGCCGTCTCCAGGAACTCGGCTTGTGTCGAGTCATGCGGGGTCACTTCCTGCGGAGGCTCGCGCGCCGGAGGGGGCGGCGAGGGCGGCTCGTTCCTGGCGGAGTGGTGCAGAAAGGTGCAGTGCGGTGCGGTGCGAATCAGTGGCGCGACGCATCGGACCGGCGGGGCCGGGCCGACGGTCATGGGTGGTCCCCGGAGGGATCCAAGGGAGAAGCCATACGCAGACTTTTGCATTGTTTCATCGAAATATTGCAGAGCAATGTGGGCCCGTCTACTGCCAGGACTGCACAAATTTCACCAGAAGCACCCACGCAACGGCGGCACAGGCGGCACGCACGCCGCACCGGAGACCAAGAGGCACCCAAAGGGCGCACTGGAAAAGGGAATTCACCTGGGGCGTACGACCTGACCCCTCACGCGAGTCGCGCCCCGCATTTGCATCCCGCAGCGCAAGCGAACGCAAGTTGCGCAAATTATTGCGCTCCCGTGTAGTGCGGTCCGACAGGCAAGTGAGCTCAGAGTGAAGGATGAGGCGCCCTGTCCGCACGGACTCGGTGGTCAGCGGCGGCCCACGGCGCTTGGACGATCGTCACGTCGCCTTTCGGCCACTTGCAGGCGGGGCCGCCGCGGATCGACTCGCTGTCCGGCATGCGCGAGTCCGGGTCGGGGAGGACGGCGAACGCCCCCCGGACCTCAAGCGGCGGGTCGGGGGGCGTTCGGCTTGCTGCCGGCTGCGTTACGGTCAGCCGCGCGGGCGCTCGAAGGTCAGGAGCAGGCCCTCGACGGCTCCGGGACCTATGCGGCCCTTGACGTCCGCCGAGGTGATGGCCTTGAGGGCCCAGCCGTCCTCGGCGTGCTTGTTGAGGACCTTCTCCAGTTTGTCGCTGTCCAGTGCGTCGCCGATCAGCGACTCCCGGAAGGTGACGACCTTGTATTCGTAGGCGTAGGCACTGCTCATGACTGCGGGGTCCTCCTGCCGGCAGAGCCGGGTCGGGGTGGAATCGGCCGGGGTCAGCCAATCATCCCGGGCCCCGTGGCGCAGCGCCGGGCCCGGCTCCTCTGCTTCAGGGGCGGTCGACGCGGAAGTGGTAGCAGCCGTATTCGACGGCGCGCACGTGTACCTGGGCGGTCTCGGGATCGGCGAAGGCCTCGGCCAGCGCATGTGCGAACGCGGCCTGGGCGTCGTCGGGAAGCTCCAGCAGGCGGCCGCCCGTGATGTGCCCTCGGCTGTCGTAGCGACGCAGGACGCGCAGCGCGCCGGGACGGGCCCACGGGTAGCCGAGGTGCTCGCCGGCCGGGCCGCCGCAGTCCTCGACGTGGACGAAGACCGGCCCCTGCTCGTCGTAGGCCCCGGGGGCGGCGCCGGTCTGCGCGGCCCAGCGGCGCAGCGGGGCGTAGGAGAGCAGAGCGATGCGTTCGCCTGCGGTGCTGGACCGCAGGCAGCAGCGCAGTGGTGCGCCGCCTTCGTCGTCCGTGTACGGGCGTGGCGGCTTCCCGGCGTCGTCCCGGACAAGGAGTTCCTCGAGGGTCGCGGAGGGGATGGGGACGGGAGGGAAGGTGATGGGCATGCCGTTCAGCGTGGCGCGGGGCGACGCGGGTCGCTGGCGGGTATCGGACTCCGATGTCCGTCCGGCTCGTCCGCCCGTTCCAGGCCCTCGACATGTTCTCGGCGTCAGCGGCGGCCCGGACACGACTCCGGACCGGCCGGTCGCAGGCCGAGGTGGTTGCTCAACGGTCGGTCGTCGCGGTGAGGCGCCGCAGTGCGGCGTGGGCGGGTGGGCCCCAGGTGGGCTTGCCTCCCGGGCGGCCGTGGACCCCGGCGTCCGCGATGTGGAGGCAGGCGAGGGCCCGCAGCACCGCCCAACCGCGGGCGCGGCGGAGGGTCGCGGCGTCCGGGCTCGGCCGGTAGGCCGCGTGGAAGAGGTCGGTGGCGCCGTCCGGCAGCAGGATCCAGGCGGCGGCGAGGTCCAGGGCCGGGTCGCCGGCGAAGAGGTCGCCGAAGTCGATGACGCCGCAGAAGGTGCCGTTCGCGGTGAGGATGTTGGCCGGATGCAGGTCGCCGTGGAGCCAGAGCCGTGGGCCCGTCCACTCCGGCGCGGTTGCGGCGTCCTCCCAGACCGCCCGGACGGCGTCCGGGTCGGGGATCAGTCCCAGTTCGGTGGCGGAGGCGAGCCCTTGGGCGAAGGATTCGGCGGTGTCGGCCAGCGGGCCACCGCGCTGTCGGCCCGCGGGCGCCGCGTCGGGGGCGGGCCGGTGAAGAGCGGTCAGGAAGTCGGCCAGGGCGACCGCCGCCTCCGCGGGGAGCGTGGCGGGGGCGCGGTCGGCGGGCTCGCCCGGCACCCAGGTGGTGACGAGCCAGGTCCGCGGGAACCGTTCGGAGGGCTCACCCAGGCGCTGCGGAACGGGGACTTGCAGCGGAAGGTGCGGGGCGAGGAGGGGCAGCCAGTCGTGTTCCTTGCGGAGCAGCGCGTCCGCGGACCGCGTCGCCCAGGGCAACCGGACGGCGAGGTCGTCGCCGAGCCGCCACACTTGGTTGTCCCAGCCGAGCGCTCCGAGCTGCACGGGGCGATCCGCCAGGTCGGGATGCTGCTCGCGCAGCAGATCCCGGATCAGCTCCTCGGTGATGTCCGTCTCGGTGGCCGTCATGTGGGGGAACGCTAGTCCGTGGCTGCGACATCGAGCACGTCAACCGGGACTCTGTGGAGCAACCCGGAGGGCAGTACCCACGCCAGGCCGAGGAGTGCGCCCAGGGTTGCGATCCACAGCGTGGGGCGCAGGCCGATCGTCGCGGCGAGCCATCCGCCCGCGAGTGCGCCGATGGGGCGGATGCCGTAGTTGAAGAGACGGCCGGCTCCTGCGGCGCGGGATCGCAGGGTGTCGGGGATCAGCGACGCGGTCATGGATCCGCCTGCGATGTCGAGGAGCATGACGCCGAACCCGGAGCCGAACTCCGCCAGCAGCAGGCATGCCGCCGTGACAGGGACGGGACCCTGTGCCAGCGGGACCAGCACCAGTGGCGCGGGGAAGGCGAAGAGGCCGAGGAGGGCCGCCCGGCCGGTCCCGAGCCTGCGCACGATCCGGCCTGTCAGCAGGGCTCCGATCACCGAACCGACGGCGCCGCAGCCGAGGACGGCGCCCAGGAGGCCGGGGCTGAGACCGAGTTCGGTGGTGGCATAGAGGACGAAGACTGCCTGGAAGGAGAAGTTGAACAGGTTGAGAGTGGTCACCGCCCCGTAGTAGCCGCGCAGGATCCGGGAACGGACCAGGTGGCGGAAGCCGGCCGTCAGGTCGCCCTTGGCATGGGTGGCGGCGGGTGGTTCGGTGGGACGGATCCGGGACAGGTGCCAGGCCGATGTCAGGTAGGAGGCGGTGTCGGCGAGCAACGCGACGGGGGCGGACAGGAGTTGGACCAGCGCTCCTCCGGCGCTGGTGCCGCCCACGTAGGACAGGGCGCGGCTGCCGTTGAGCAGGGAGTTTCCGTCGACGTAGCGTTCCGCGGGCACAAGGGAGACGAACAGGGCGGCGTTGCACACCTCGAACAGCACGCTCAGGGTGCCGACCGTGAACGCGACCGCGTAGAGCTGGCCGAGGCCGAGCCTGCCCAGGGCCCAGGCGGCCGGGAGCGAGACGAGGGCCAGTGCTCGCCCGAGGTCGGCGACGATCATCATCTGCCGCCGTCGCCCGCTGCGGTCCGCCCGGACACCGGCGTGTACCGAGAAGAGCAGACTCGGCAGGAGCCCGGCGGCCGTGAGCCACCCCATCTGGGCGGGACCCGCGTCCAGGGCCAGGACGGCGAGCAGCGGCAGGGCGATCTGTGTGATCTGGTCGCCGAAGAGCGAGACGGTCTGCCCGGTCCAGTAACGGCGGAACGCCGGGTCGTACAGGAGGGCGGGTAACCGTCCGCCCGCGGTCACGAGCGCGGCCCTTCCGTCTCGCCCCGCCTCGGCGGGTCGATCTCCCGTGCCGGGTGGCCGAAGTGGACGTAGGACACGCGGCGGGCTGCGGCGGGGCGCTGTTCCGGGCTGTCGGCCCGGCGGACGTACGGCTCGAGCAGCTCCCAGACCCTCTCGTCGAGTTCCTTGAGTTCGGCGGCGGTGACGAAGATCGTGGCGTCCCCCAGGGGCGCCGCCTCCTGCCAGTCCGCGGGCTCGGTGTGCCGGTTCTCCAGCCAGCGGGTCGCCTCGGTGAAGTACCGCTCGACGACCGCGAGACTGAGCGCGGTGGCGGCCTCCTGTACCTCGGGGTCCGCCGTGTAGCCGGGCCAGGAGGTGAAGGACGCCGTCGCCCGCCACGGCTTCTCCCGGCCCTGTCCCTCCCCCGTCTGTTCCGCGAGGCCGTACTTGGCCAGCATCCGCAGGTGGTAAGAGCAGCTGGCCACCGATTCCCCCGTCAGCCCGGCGGCCCTGGTCGCGGTCACCGCACCTTCCCTGCGCAGCAGCCCGATGAGCGTCAGGCGAAACGGATGGGCGTACGCCCGGAGCGCGCGCGGGTCGGTGAGCTGTCGCCGGTCCATGATGTAAAGATATCTTTCTAAAGAAACCTTTACAATGTGGCTTCGACGACATTACTCACGGCTTGTGTTCTTTTGGTCACTTTTACACCTTCGGTGAGCAGGGTATTTGTGTTACTCATGAGATGTGCGGGAGTGGGTTCTCGGGACCTGCCCGCATGGACTCGGGACGTTCTCCCGGTACGCGCCGGAGTCAGCGAACTGTGTGAGCTGCATGGACCCCACACCCTCCTCTGCTTCGCCGTTCGACATGGTCAGCAGCGCCCTGGGGGACTACATCCCCAAGGGCGGAGCGACGGCGGTGGGTGAGCAGCGCGCCTCAGGGGCCGACAGCGGGGAACAGATCCTGGGAGTGGTCGGTCTCGACCGGAATCTGCGGATCAGCGGGGCCAATCTGGACGCCGCTCCGTTCGCGGGGGTGCGTGCCGCGCCGGGGGCGGCCTTCGCCGACCTGCTGCCGCCCGAGGACGTGCCGACGGTCACGCGACGTCTGCGGCGGGTCCTCGAGACACGGGAGGCGCACGTCGCCCGGGTCCAGCGGATTCGGCGGGAGGACGGCACGGAGCTGGTGGTCTCGATGAGCATCCTGCCGGCCGCGCCACCGCAGGAGGGACTGACCGTCTCGCTGATCGCCATGGCCAAGCGGCTGCACCTGTACGCCTCGGCCACCGCGATCGGGACGTCCTTGGACATCGGGGAGACCGCGCAGTCCCTCGCCCAGTCCCTGCTGGCCTGGGGGGACGTGGCCGCCGTCAACCTCGACTACGCCGTGTGGACGGGCGAGGCGGTCACCGAGCAGGCGCAGGACCGCATCCGGCTGCGGCGGGCTGCCCTGGTGCCGGACCGGGCCTGGCCCGAGGGATACCTGACGCCCGGGGACAACCTCCCCCGTGAGGCGAGCCGTCTGCTGGCCGGTGCGGTCATGCGCGACGACGTTCCGCAGGCCATCGTCTTTGCCGACCGTGCGGCGATCGAGCGGGCACTGGACGATCCGCAACTGGTGCGTGCCCTGGTACCCGGCAACCGGCCGGTGAGCGTCGCCTGCATACCCCTGGTCGTGGAAGGACCGGACGGCACGCCGGGGCCCATCGTGCTGGGCGTGACGGAGGTCTGGCGGCGGCCGGAGTGCCCCTTCGGCGACGGTGAACTGCTCGACCTGCAGGAGCTCGTGGCCAAGACCGCCCGGCACGTGGACCTGGCCCGCCAGCACCAGCGCGAGCACGCCCAGGTCCTGGCGTTGCAGCGCCGGCTGCTGCCGCGGGCCGGCAGCGACACCATCGAGGTCGCCAGCGTCTACGAGCCCACCACCCCGGACAGTGCGGGCGTCGGCGGTGACTGGGTGAACAGCTTTCCGCTGCCGGGAGACCGTACCGCGCTGGTGGTCGGTGACGTCGTGGGGCACGGCCTGGGGGCCGCGGCGGCCATGGGCCAGCTGAGCATGGAGGCCCGCGCGCTGCTGTCGGCGGGGCTCGGCCCCGGGGAGGTGCTGGAGCGTCTGGACGAGACCGTCACGCTGCTGGACGACACGGACGCGGGCCTCGCCGCCGGATACAGCGCGCTGGGCTCGACGTGCTGCATCGCGCTCTACGATCCGGTCGACCACCGGGTACTGATCTCCAACGCCGGCCACCTGCCCCCTGTCCTCGTCCGTCCCGACGGCACCGCCGAGACCGTCGCGGCGCAGCCGCACCCCGCCCTCGGAGCGGAGTTCGTCGTACGGGAGCCGTTCGAGGTGCACGAGTTCGCCGCGCCGCCCGGCTCCCTCCTCGTCCTCTACACCGACGGCCTGGTGGAGGATCCGGCGGCCTCGATCGACGACGGCATCGGCCGGCTGACGGACGTGGTGCGCGAGGTGCATCCCTGGGACGATCTGCAACAGGCCGCGCGTCGCGTGGTGGCCAGGCTGGGCCCGCAGGAGCCGCTGCGCGACGACGTCACCCTGCTGCTGGCCCGGATGACCGGCCGCCGCAGCCGGGACACCGCCACCTGGCGGCTGCCCGCCCATGACGACACCGCCGCCCACGCCCGCGCCCTCGCCTCGCCCCTCCTGCGCCGTTGGCACATCGGCGCACAGGCCCGGGACGGCGCGCTGCTGGTGATCAGCGAACTCGTCACCAACGCCGTCCGGTTCGGCACCGGGCCCGTCACGGTGCGGCTGGTGCGGGCCGGAAGCCGACTGACGTGCGAGGTCGGCGACACCGGCAACGGACGGCCGCGCCTGCGCCACGGTGACGTGCTCGACGACAACGGGCGGGGTCTGCACGTCGTCCACAAGCTGACCACGCGCTGGGGGGTGCGGTGGACGGAAACCGGCAAAGCCGTCTGGGCGGAACTGGAGGGGTAGCGCGGGTGCCGTGAGGAGAGCGGCGGGCTTCCGCTACAGCCACTCCGCTTCCACGGCCGTGGCCGTCAGCCCGGGCGCGGCCGCGTACAGCACCGTACGGCTCCCCGGCTTCTGGCCTGCGTCGTGGGCACGGCGCAGGATGTCGAGTACGGCGGCACCGCCGCGGTTGCCCGTGGTGTAGCTGTCCCGGCTGTAGGCCAGCAGCGCATCCGGCCACCCGTCGGGCATCGTCTGTTCCATGTACTCCAGCACCCGCGTCCCACCGGGATGCGCGAGCAGCAGATCGGGATGCCAGGAGTGCCCGTCGTCCTCGTGCCGCGCGCGCAACCACTCCCACATCGCGGCCACCGTCTCCTGCACGGCGCGTGGCCCCCGGCGGTCCATCACGAAATGGGTGCCGTCCTCCCGGGTCTCCAGCCGGTGCAGGTCCGTGGTGCCGGGCAGGGTGTGGTGCCAGGCGGCGTCCAGTCGCAGGACCGAGTCGGTCAGGGGGCGGCCGGTGACCACCACGGCGACGGCGGTGTCGGCGAAGAGCAGCCGCACGATCAGTGACTCCAGCGTGTCGTCGGCGGGCTGGTAGGTGGTGCTCAGCGCCTCCGATATCACGACCAGCACGACCCGGTCGGGGTCCGCGGCGACCAGGTCGGCCGCCATGGCCAGCGATCGGGTGCCGGCGATGCAGGCCCACTGGGTCGCCGGCAGCAGCAGTACGTCGCCGCGCAGCTCGAGGCGGTTGAGGAGGGACAGGTCCAGCCCCGGCAGGGCCGGGGTGGTGGAGTGACTGGTGATCAGACAGTCGACGTCGGCGGGGTCCAGTCCGGCGGTCCGGAGGGCTTGACGGGCTGCGCGTTCCCCGTACGTCTGCACGGCCGCCCAGGCCGGCGCGGTGCGCTCCTGGACGGTCTGCGGCGCCGGTATCGCCTCCAGGGCGGCGATCGCGCGGTTCACCTCGTGCTCGGTGAACCCGTTGTGGGCCAGTGCCGCACGGGCCGGGCCGGCGCCCGGAGTTCGCAGGCCCGTCCCGCTGCCGGGCGCGGTGGCCGTCTCCAGCGGCAGCATCCACCCGCGGGAGTCGATCCCCGTGCTCGCGGCGATGCCGTCGATCCGCGGCAGCCACGGCGCCCGGGGATGCCGGCCGCGCACCTCCGCGAGGATCTCGCCGGTCTTCACGGCATGTTCGCCTTGTACTACGGCTGGAGGAGTCAGATAGGCGCCCATAGCACGCATCTTTCACAGAAAGCCATTAAATGGATGAAGTGTCCGAAACGCTCCTGATTACACAGACTTGAGGTCAAGACACTGTCATTGCAATGTACTTCGCATTCGACAACTCCTGGGCTGCCTCATACGCCAGGGAAGCCACGGCAGTTCCTTGCGGCACTAGCGCCGCAGGGGCGGGTGACCACCCGGCACAGATCGTTGCCGCGCAAACTCCTTGCGCCTTCGCGAAGTTGAGCACTGTACGGATCGAGCCACGACCCGAGACCCACGCCACCCATGAAGTGCGTCACAGTCGCGCCCCGCACGGGCGGGCCAACCGGCGGGCGACGTGGGGCTCATGGGGTGTGCGACGGCGCACTTTTCGAACGAATCGCGCCACCCCGCGCTCCGCCCATGCTTCATCACCCCCGGACGGAGATCCCAACGTCAGCCCCACGCACCGTGGACCACCCGCACCGAGTCCGGCCGGACCTCTGGCGGACAAGGCCCATGCCGGAGACCATGGCGCCCTGCTCACCCGACCGCTCCCCCAGATGACGGCACCCCGGACGACCGGCGCATACGGCTTCCCACGACCACCTGGTCGCACACCGTGCGGCCACCCGAACCGCTCTCCCCGCTCGCGACCCGTCACGGCCGGGTCCGCGGTCCCCACCGAGGAGTTGCCGAAATGTCCTACGATGTCCCTGATTTACCCTCGGATCAGTTGCCCTACGACCGCCCGTCCCCGACCTGGTCGACCCGCGAGGAGCCGTACGCCATCCTTCCGGCGAGCCCTCGCTCCGGTGCCCACCGCACCCTGCGCCTGCTGCGCCGGGCGTACCGCTGGCACCGGCGGGTGGCGACCGTCACCGCGCTCGGCTACTTCGTCGCTTTCCTGACCCTGACCGTCAAGGCGCCTTCCCTGATGGCCCGCCCCGGCCCCGGCGGCCTGCCCATCGGGCTGCTCCTGGCCCTCGTCCAGATCCCCGTGACCTGGCTGGCGGTCCTTCTCCACGAAGCCGCCGCGCACCGCTTCGTGGATCCCCTGGCGCGCCGCGCCCGCCGTCAGACGGGCGTGGCCGTCGCGGACCGGGAGCAGGCGCCGTGACCGGGTTGGGCGGCTCCGCCCAGTCCTGGTCGCTCGTCGCGTTCTGCTCGGTCGTCGCCCTCACCCTGCTGCTGTGTGTGCTCACCGGCCCGGAGTCGGACGACCTCGCCGAGTTCTACACCGGTTACCGGTCCCTGTCGCCGTTGCGCAACGGGCTGGCCGTGGCCGGTGACTACATCTCCGCCGCCACCGTCCTCACCATCGGCGGGATCATCGCGCTGTGCGGCTACGACGGCATCGTCCTGGCCCTCAGCGCCCTGCTGTCCCTGCTGTTGCTGATGTTCCTGCTGGCCGAGCCGCTCCACAACACCGGCCGCTACACCATGGGCGACGCGCTGGCCCGCCGCCATCCGGCCCGGTCGGTGCGCGTCACGGCCTGCCTGGTCACCCTCGCCGCACTCGTCCCGATGATGGTCGTCCAGCTCGCCGGGGTCGGCGAACTCCTGGCGTACGTCCTCGGGTTCACCGATCCCGGGATGAAGAACGGGTGCGTGGCCGGGGCCGGCGTCCTCATGATCAGTTATGCGGCGCTCGGCGGGATGCCCGGCACCGCGCTGGTCCAGATCATCAAGACCGTGGCGCTGCTGGGCTCGGGGCTGGTCGTGAGCGTGCTGATCCTGCGGGCGTTCGACTGGCAGCCCCAGGCGCTGTTCCACGCGGCGGCCGGGCGGAGCGGGGCCGGTGACGCCTATCTGACCTGGGGTCTGCAGTACTCCAGCAGCCCGCATCCGGCCCTGGACATGGCCAGTACCCAGTGCGCCATCGTGCTGGGCGGTGCCTGCCTGCCGCACGTCACCATGCGGATGTACACGGCGGGCACGCCGCGCCAGGTCCGCCGGGCGATGTCCTGGGCGGTGTCCTCGGTGACCCTCTTCATCCTGATGCTCACGCTGATCTGCACCGGCGCGACCGCGCTGGTCGGCCACGACCGCATCGCCGCCGCCGACGCGCACGGCACGACCGCCTACCTCCTGGGTGCCCGCGCCGCGTTCGGAACCGCGCTGTCCCGGCCGGAGAGCCTGCTCTTCGCCACCGTCACCACCGCCGTCTTCCTCACCCTGCTCGCCTCCGTCGCCAGCATGACGCTGGCCTGCGCCAACACCCTCGCCCACGATCTGACGGCGTCCCGCGCCACTCCCCCGGCACCGGCCCGGGAGCTCGCCCTCGCCCGGTGCAGCGCCCTCGCCGTGGGCGTCCCCACCATCCTCCTGGCCGTCCTCGCCCAGCACCGCAGTCTTCAGCCCCTGGCGACGGTCTCCTTCACCCTCGGCGCCTCCGCCATCGCCCCCGCGCTGCTCTACACCCTCTTCTGGCGCCGTTACACGCGTACGGCACTCCTCGCCACCCTCGTCGTGGGCTCGCTGACCGTGCTCGCCCTGGCCCCCGGTACCACCCTCGTCTCCGGGACACCGCTGTCGGCCTTCCCGCAGGCCGACTTCGCCTGGTTCCCCTACAACACGCCCGCGCTGGTCTCCGTGCCGGCGGGCTTCCTCACCGGCTGGCTCACCACCGTCCTGGCGGGAAGGAGGTCCGCCGACCGCGAACGCAGCCGCTACGCGTCCCACGAGCGCCACCTGCTCACCGGTTCGCCCCCACGCCCCTCACCCCGGTAGGGAGTCGTCAGGCACGGAGGGCCGGGCGAGAGAGGTCGCCCCGACCCGTGCCGCCGAGAAGGAACCGGGTCGAGGTCGGACGGACCTGTCCGACGGGCGGTCCTAGGTGGCCGGGTGCCGGTCCTGCAGGCCGGTCGCCATGGACGTGGCGGCCGCGTTGAGACCCGCCACCGCGGCCTTGGGCAGCGCCCCGGCGACTTTGGTGGCGAGGTCACGGGACGGGCCGGGGCCGGTTCCGTCCGCGTGGGCAGGGGCGGCGAGGGCCACGCCCGTCAGGGCGAGCGCGGCGGCAGTGATGATCCTCTTCATGCCCTGAGGAACGACCGTCCCCGGCCGGGGACACGACCGGCGGCGGCCGCCCTCGAAAAACGTCCCCGGCCCCCGAGTGGCGGCTCCGGCCCGGTGGCACCACGCTGGATCCCGGAGAGCCGGGCCGGGCCGCCGGCGGCCCTCGGTTCCGACACCGGGCACCGGGCGCCGGGGCTCGGTGTTTGCCTCACTCACGCCGGGTCACCCGCTCTGTCGGAGCCGGCGGGCTCCGGACAACACGAAGGATGCGAGGACGCGAGCACACCCGTACCGCGGAGCGGCCGCGGTGTGCCGGCCCCGTCCCCGATTCCCGGACACCGCAAGGACGCCCAGCCCCGCCAGGACCGGCACCCACTGCTCCATGCGGAGAAAGGCAGAGTCATGACGCAGAAGCCACCCCTCACCACGACCGACTCCGGTGCCCCCGTCGAGAGCGACGAGCACTCGCTGACCGTGGGGCCCGGGGGACCGGTCCTGCTGCAGGACGCCTATCTGATCGAGCAGATGGCACAGTTCAACCGGGAGCGGATCCCCGAGCGCCAGCCGCACGCCAAGGGGAGCGGCGCGTTCGGTCACTTCGAGGTGACCGAGGACGTCAGCGCCTACACCATGGCAGGCCTCTTCCAGCCCGGCACCCGCACCGACCTGGTCATCCGCTTCTCGACGGTCGCCGGTGAACGGGGCAGCCCCGACACCTGGCGCGACCCCCGCGGCTTCGCGGTGAAGTTCTACACCAGCCAGGGCAACTACGACATGGTCGGCAACAACACGCCGGTGTTCTTCGTGAAGGACCCGATGAAGTTCCAGCACTTCATCCGGTCCCAGAAGCGCCGTGCGGACAGCAACCTGCGCGACCACGACATGCAGTGGGACTTCTGGACGCTCTCCCCGGAGTCCGCCCACCAGGTGACCTGGCTGATGGGCGACCGCGGCATCCCCCGGACCTGGCGCCACATGAACGGCTACACCTCGCACACGTACATGTGGATCAATGCCAGGGGTGAGCGGTTCTGGGTGAAGTACCACTTCAAGACCGACCAGGGCATCGAGTTCTTCACCCAGCACGAGGCCGACCAGATGGCCGCCGTCGACACGGACTACCACATGCGGGACCTGTTCGAGCACATCCGTGACGGCCAGTACCCCAGCTGGACCCTGTACGTGCAGCTCATGCCGTACGCGGAAGCCGCGGGTTACCGCTTCAACCCGTTCGACCTCACCAAGGTGTGGCCGCACGGTGACTATCCGCTCATCCCGGTCGGGCGGATGACCCTGGACCGCAATCCGACCGACAACCACGCCGAGATCGAACAGGCGGCGTTCCAGCCCAACAACTTCGTTCCAGGTATCGGGCCCAGCCCGGACCGCATGCTGCTGGCCCGGCTGTTCTCCTACGCGGACGCCCACCGGCACCGGATCGGCGCCAACTACCAGCAGCTCCCGGTGAACGCCCCCGTCGTCGACGTCCACACGTACTCCAAGGACGGGGCGATGGCCTACCGCAAGACCTCCGACCCGGTGTACGCCCCGAACTCCAAGGGCGGCCCCGTCGCCGATCCGGCCCGCTTCGGGCCGCCGCCCACCTGGGAGGCGGACGGCGAGATCGTCCGGGCCGCGTACGTCTCCCACCCCGAGGACGACGACTGGGGCCAGCCCGGCACCATGGTCCGCGAGGTGCTGGACGACGCCGCCCGCGACCGGCTGGTCGACAACGTCGTGGGTCACCTGCTCAACGGCGTCACCGACCCGGTCCTCCAGCGCGCGTTCGCGTACTGGTCGAACATCGACGAGACGATCGGCAAGCGCATCGCCGACGGTGTCCGCGCCAAGGGCGACGAGAAGGACCCCAAGGCCGCCGAACAGGGCAGTCCGGCACGACGCTCCATGCAGGACAAGGCCTGACCCCGTCCGCGAAGAGCGGACGGCGAACGGAGGGTGCCGTGCGAGCCGTGGGCTCGCACGGCTCCTCCGCGTACCCGACTTCCCCGTACGCACCACACTGGCGGCCTGTCTTCACAAGGCACCGCAATCCCGCCCCACGGCGCAGGAGTTGCCGGCACTGCTCGGACCCGACGTCCTGGAGTGGGCCGCCGTCCCGCCGCCCGGCCTCGCCGAGGACCTCGCCACGCGGGAGGGCGAGCTGCGGGCCCTGCTGGATGCGTCAACCGCCGTCGCACCGCCGCGGATCGCGCCCGCGCCGCCGGTTGCGCCCGTGGTGGCGGGCTTCGGTCCGCCGCCGGAGCCTGCGGACGAGCTCGTCGCGGACCTGCCGGGGCAGCTCAGGGGTTCGCCGAAGCGAATTCTTTGGCAGACGTGAACACCTCACACCACAACCGGCTGCCCGGAACGGCGATGTCACACACGCGGCCTGTGCTTCTGCAACCACTAACCTGCCGGGCCTGGTCTGAACCAAAAAAGGAAACAAATATTGACGCACTCGAACAGCGTGCGTAAGTTCCGGGCCGAGCCGATCTGAGAGCTGTGTCGCCGCACCTCGGTGCGGCCTCCCCCACTCCAGCTTCGAAGGGACGTGCATGCCTGGATCCCCGTACGCCCGGAATGTCATGAGCTCGCCAAGAGCCTGGATGCGGAGGCCGCGGGTGGTGGCCGTGCTGGCCTCCCTCGGACTCGCGCTCGGGCTGCTGCTCGGGTTCCCGGCCGCCTCGCAGGCCGCCGGCTCGCTGCCGTGCGACATCTACGCCGCGGCGGGTACCCCGTGCGTGGCCGCGCACAGCGTCACGCGCGCACTGCTCTCCTCCTACGACGGCCCGCTCTACCGGGTGACCCGCGTGTCGGACGGGGCCACCGCCGACATCGGGACGCTGACGCAGGGCGGGTACGCCGACGCGGCGGCCCAGGACGTCTTCTGCGCGGCCGACGGCGGCTGCAGGATCACGAAGATCTACGACCAGAGCGGCCGGCACAACGACCTCACACCCGGTCCCGCCGGCACCTCCGGCATGGGTGCCGACCGGGGTGCCGACGCGTCCGAGATCGCCGTCACCGCGGGCGGGCACAAGGTGTACGGGCTGTGGATCTCGCCCGGAGTGGGCTACCGCTACACCGGGGTCGCCTCCGGGGCCGCGGTGAACGGCCGGCCCGAGGGCGCCTACATGGTGGCCAGCGGCACCCATGTCGGATCCGCCTGCTGCTTCGACTACGGCAACGCCGAGAGCACCCCTGCCGACACCGGCAACGGGCACATGGACGCCGTGTCCATCGCCACCACCTGCTATTTCGCTCCGTGCACCGGGAACGGCCCGTGGGTGGAGGCCGACCTGGAAAACGGCATGTTCCAGGGCGACAACGGCTCCAACACGGCGAACCGGGGCAACAGTTCGACCTTCGTCACCGCCGTGCTGAAGAACAACGGACAGACCCGGTACGCGCTCAAGGGCGGTGACTCCCGGTCCGGCGGGCTCACCACCTGGTGGGACGGGGCATTGCCCACCCGGGACGGGTATCAGCCCATGCAGCAGGAGGGCGGCATCATCCTGGGCATCGGGGGCGACAACAGCAACTGGAACCGCGGCACCTTCTTCGAGGGCGTGATGGTCTCCGGCTATCCCACCGACGACGCCGAGAACGCCGTGCAGGCGAACATCGTGTCCGTCGGCTACGGCGGCGGGACGGACGTGCCGAACGGCCCGCAGGGGACGATCACCGGCCCGGGCGGCAAGTGCGTGGACGTCGCCGCCGACGACACCGGCACCGACGGGGCCGCCGTACAGCTGTGGGACTGCCAGACGTACGCCGAGGACCAGCACTGGACCCATAATCCCGACGGTTCGCTGTCCACCCTCGGGCGGTGCCTGGACATCGAGGGCAACGGCACGGCAGGCGGGGCGAAGCTGGAGCTGTGGGACTGCAACGGGGTCGGGGGCCAGAAGTGGGTCCAGCAGGCCGACGGCTCCCTCCTCAACCCGCAGTCCGGACGCTGCCTCGACTCCCCCAGCGGCGCCACCGCCAACGGCACCCGCCTGCAGATCTGGGACTGCAACGGCGCCGGTGCGCAGAAGTTCTCGGTGAACGGCGGCGGGCCGGTCAAGGGCCCCGGCGGCACCTGTGTGGACGTGGCCGCCGACGACACCGGCGGCAATGGCTCCGCCGTTCAGCTGTGGGGCTGCCAGTCGTACGCCATCGACCAGCACTGGTACCACGGCTCGGACAACTCCCTTTCCACGCTGGGGCGTTGCCTGGACATCGTGGGCAACGGCACGGCGAACGGCACCAAGGTCGAGCTGTGGGACTGCAACGGGGTCGGGGGCCAGAAATGGGTCCAGCAGGCCGACGGCTCCCTCCTCAACCCGCAGTCCGGACGCTGCCTCGACTCCCCCAGCGGCGCCACCGCCAACGGCACCCGCCTGCAGATCTGGGACTGCAACGGTTCCACCGCACAGGCCTTCAGCCTGAGTTGAACGACGTGTCACTCCTCGGGCACCGGTCCGCCGGACGCTCCCCAGGCCACGAGTGAGCGTGCCTCACTCGTGGCCGCACGCCGGAAGGTCTGACCGTACCGCTTCAGTCCCATGCCGCTCGCACGAGTCGAGCACCAGGAGCGTCCTGCGGTCCCCGATCCACGCGCAGATCGCGTCCGCCGGCATCCGCGGGGTGTGGTCGGACAGCCCCAGCGCGTCCGCGACGGTGGCCGCCAGGAGGTGTCCGTTGCGCAGCGGGGACAGGTCTGCCCAGGCGATCCGTGCCTCCCCCGGCCGCTGCCCCCAGGGACACGAGACGCTGGGCGAGCCGGGTCTTGCCGACCCCGCCCGCGCCGCTGAGGGTGACCAGTCTGCTCCCGCCCATCACCGCGGCGATCCGGTCGAGTTCCGCCGCCCGGCCGACGAAGGAGGTGTCCGCGTCCCACATCATCCACACCACGCCCCCCATCCTCCTGGCGAGCCGATGCGCGATGAGCCGATCACTGCATTGCCGCGTCCGCCGCTCCCCCGGTCTCTACTCTGGAACGAGCACTGCCGCGCGCGCGAGGATCACCGATCCGGGTGAACCGGGGATCGTGACCGCAGCGGGGAGACGGGTCACTCGCCGCCGGGCGTCCGTGGATCCTCCAGGCGGGAGAGCCAGGTGGTGAGCAGTGTCTCGAGCGATGCGGCCTCGGCGGGTGTCAGCAGGTCCACCAGACGGCGTTCGTTGCGCATGTGGTCGGTGAAGGCCCGGTCGACGAGTTCGCGGCCCGGGACGGTGAGGGCGACGATGCGGCCGCGCTGGTCGTCGTCGGAACGGCGGCGGGTGACGAGTCCGGCCCGTTCCAGACGGTCGATCCGCTTCGTCATGGCGCCGGTGGTGACCATGGTGTGCGCGGCGAGTTCGCCCGGCGCCCTCTCGTAGGGCTCGCCCGCACGGCGCAGGGCGCACAGGACGTCGAACTCTCCCTCGCCGAGGCCGTAGTGGCCGTACACGAGGCAGAGCTCCTCGGTGAGCCGGCCGGCCAGGCGGTGCAGCCTGCCGATCACCCCCTGCGGCGTGATGTCGACGTCGGGTCGCTCGCGGCGCCAGTCGGCCTGGATCCGGGCCACGCGGTCCATGGGTTCACCGTGTTCCATGCATCCCATGATAGCTTCCCGGGAAGCTATATTGGCTTCCATGGAAGCTAATTCGCGCTGGGTGGCGATCACCGCGGTGGCACCGGTGGCCTGGGGTGCCAACTACTACGTGACACACGAGTTCCTGCCGGCCGACCGTCCGCTCTACGGGGCCGCCCTGCGGGCGCTGCCCGCCGGTCTCGTCCTGCTGGCCCTGCGCAGACGGCGGCCGCGCGGTGCGTGGTGGTGGCGGTCGGCGGTGCTCGGGCTGCTCAACATGAGCGTGTTCTTCGTCCTCGTCTACGCGGCTTCCCAGCTGCTTGCGACGAGCGTCGCCTCGACCGTCAT
Organism: Streptomyces sp. NPDC001714; assembly: GCF_042892755.1. Taxonomy (NCBI): domain Bacteria; kingdom Bacillati; phylum Actinomycetota; class Actinomycetes; order Kitasatosporales; family Streptomycetaceae; genus Streptomyces; species Streptomyces sp. NPDC001714. Next base: position 897,568 of record NZ_JBIAUL010000002.1, on the reverse strand, counting down.
GGCCGTGTCCCCGCTGACGATGATGCTCATGGCCTGGCCCCTGGTGTCCGAGCGGCCCCGGGCCGCCCAACTGGCCTGCGCCGTGCTCGGACTGGGCGGGGTCTGCCTCATGCTGCTCACGGGAGTGGAGGCCACGAGCGTCCCGGGAGTCCTGGCCTCCGCCGCCGCCATGCTGGTGTCGGCCTTCGGGCACGTCCTGACCAAGCGGTGGAGCGCCGGCACCGACGTGCTCGCCTCCACGGCCTGGCAACTCACCGCCGGAGGCCTCTTCCTGCTCCCGGTCGCCGCGGCGGTCGAGGGCCCGCCACCCGCGCTCTCCGCACCCGCGCTTCTCGCGTTCGGCTACGTCTCCCTGGTCGCCACCGCGCTGGCCTTCGCCGCCTGGTTCACCGGGCTAAGGCACCTGTCCGCGGGAACGGTCGGCCTGATAGGACTGCTCAACCCCGTCACGGGCGTCCTGCTCGGTACGGCGGTCGCCGGAGAGGTGCTGACCGTTCAGCAACTGTGCGGACTCGTCCTGGTCCTGGCCGGAGTCGTCCTCGGCCGGCCCAGGCGGCGGGAGGTCCGGCCGCCCCTCCCGGAAGCGAGCCGGCCGCCCTCCCGCCACGGGTCAGAGCGCCGAGGACGTCTCCTCTCCTGACGCACTGCCCGTGAGCCACTGGTCCCAGCCCAGGTTGAAGTCGGCGTAGCCGTTGTCGGCCGGGGCCTTGCCCCGGGGCGAGCCGGTGATGGTGACGGGGTCGCCCTGCTTGACCTGGCCGTAGAACCACTTGGCGTCCGAAAGGGACAGGTGGACGCAGCCGTGCGAACCGCGGGCGCTGCCGCTGCCCGGGTTGGGGTCGCCGGTCGAGTAGTGCACGTAGGTGCCCGACTGGGTGAGGTGGACGTCCCAGGGCAGCGTCAGGTCGTAGAAGTTGGGGCTGCCCTTGTCACAGCTGATGCCGACGCTGCAGGAGGTCATGTGGACCTTCTCCTGCTTGTCGATGACGGCCATCGTGCCGTCCCAGGTCGGATACTGGGCGCTGCCCGCGTTGATCGACAGGGTGCGCACCGTCTGGCCGTTGCGGGTCACCTTCATGGTGTGGCCGGTCACCGAGACGTCCGCCCGCACGTCGTCGCCGATCGTGAAGGTGTGCGTGTAGCCGTGCACGCCGTAGCGGCCGTTGCCGTTGCTGACGCCCGTCATGTCGGCGTCGATCTTCACCTTGGTGCCGGAGGGCCAGTACGTCTTAGGCCGCCAGTCGGCACGCCGGTCGCCCATCCAGTGCCAGGCGCCGACCACCGGCTGCGAGGTGCTGATCTTCATGTGCTTCTCGACGTCGGCCCGCGCCTTGGCCGCCACCGGGTTCGTGAAGATCACCGAGATCGGCATGGCCACGCCGACCGTGGTGCCGGTCTGCGGAGTGATCGTGTCCAGCAGCATCGGCGGGCCCGCGGGCTTCGTGGGGCTGGGCGAGGCGCTCGCGCTCGGCTTCCCCGACGCCTTCGCGTCGTCCCCGCTCGCCTTGTCGCTGCCGCCCCCGCCGCCGCAGGCGGTCACGCCCACCAGCATTGCGACCGTACCGACTGCGATGCCTATGCCACCCTTGCGCCGTCCCACGCCCTGCCCCACTCACTCGTCTCGCTCTGCGGCCTCGACAGGCCCCACTGTCCGTCAGACTCCTGCAGCACGGGTTCCAGTTCCCCCGGGGACGTAAAACATGGATCAAGAATCGATGGCCGACCACCGGCGCGGGGCGTCCGGCGCCGCGCGATGAGCCCGGCGCGCCGAAAGTGTCCCCACGGGCGCCGCAGCGCTGTCCTGCGCCGGGCGGGACCGGCGGGGAGATGCACGGCAGCGAATCAGGAGTGCCGAGCGCCCGCCATGACGTCCGTCATCGGGTGGCGACGCTGCCGAAGCCGACGCTGCCGGGCGCGGACCGGCGGTTCCCGCGCCAGGAGAAGGGCCACCGCCCGCACAGCTGACCGCCCGTGCACGACGACAGGGCCGAAGGCCCACCCCGTCCACCGGTACGAGCGGTCCGGCGGGCGGGGTGTCCGGGGCCTGGAGCAACCGGCGTACCCAGCGGGTCCGTCGAAGTCCGCGGCGGTTCGCAGCGTCCCGGAGGGACGCGGGGCTGTGTCCCTGTGCGGCTCCGCCGCGTGGGCGCGATCAGCCACGACCGCGCCCACGCGGCGGAGCCGGCGGACGGCACATCCCGGCGCTTCCAGCGGAGCGCTCAGGCCTGGGCGGCAGGTTCCAGTGCCTCCACTGCCGCGGCGGCAGCGGACGAGTCCTGGCCGTAGAAGATGTCGATGTCGACCTCCTCGCCGCCCATCGTCAGCGTGTCCCAGGCACCGCTGAGGACGAGCATGCGCAGGGTGGCGGGCTGCAGGGTGCGCAGGCGTTCCAGGATCGCCTCGTCGTCCGGCATGCCGGGCAGGCGGGGAGCCAGGCGGTCGCGGATGGCCTGCATGCGCTCCAGCAGCGTCTTGGTGTCGGCCTCGCGGTCGGGCTCCTCGGGGATCCCGTCGATGCCGTGGCCGATGATGTCCTTGATCGCCCAGGTGACGCCCCGGTCGTCGGTGGTGACCATCGCCTTCCAGGCCCGGCTCTTGTGCCGGTACTGCAGCATGGACATCGCCGCCTCGTGCCGCAGGAAGTCCGCGTCCCGGAACGACCTGCCGTTCCATGCCCCGTTCAGGGAACGGGCCAGCGAAATGGCGGAGGCGAGGCCGCTGTTGAGGCCGCGGCCCGGCCAGAAGTGGATCGCGTTGGCCGCATCGCCCAGCAGGAAGCCGTACGTGCCCGGCGAGGTGGTGGTGGGAGGCAGCAACTCGGCGGAGAACCGGGGGCGTTGCACCATGTCCAGGCGGAAGCTGGTGACCGCCGACAGGTCGTCGGCCTCGACGCCGTACAGCAGCAGCCCCTCCTGCACCCGCCGCCACAGGGCGGAGCCCTTGACCAGGGCGGGCAGGAACAGCGTGCCGTGCGTCGAGCACTGGAAGTCGCCGTACTCGTCGCGGTCCATCAGGCACGGCCGCGAGGCGATGCACTCCTCGAAGACCCGGCGCACCGGGTCCAGGCCGATCACCTCGGCCGCCTCGGCGTCGGTCAGCCGCATGTTGAGGAAGCCCTCGCCGCGCAGCGAGTTGAGCAGGAAGCGGTTCTGGGCGACCGTCAGCAGGACCGCCATGGGGTCGGTCAGTCCGGACTTCACGCGCAGGCCGAGGACGACGTCCTGCAGGTGGCGGCCCTCGAGGGAGTAGATCGACTCGTCGGCCTTGCCGAAGCGGGCGGCGAAGTGTTCGCGGGTGCGCGACCGGCCGCCGTCGCAGATCGCGAGCACGTGCTGGGAGGCGAGTGCCTCCTGCTGCTCCGCCGCGTCGAACCGGGCGGGTATGAGGCGTATCCGGTCCCGCTTCTCGTTGGCCAGCTCCAGCAGCCGGTCCTCGATGTAGGCGATGCGCATGTTGCGCGGGCTGTGGTCGCCGACCGAGTCGGGACCGGAGGGCCACATCTCCGTGTAGTGCTCCGGGTCGAAGAGGCGCGCCTGTACCTCCTCGGGCCACGCGAGGTACTGGCGGCTCTGCACGGTCACCACCTGCTGGCGCCGTACGTTGCCCTCGTCCTGGCCCTTCCAGACGACGGTACGGCCCTGCTTGCGCCACCTGCCCTCGTAGACGGTGATCTTCACCTGGGGTCCGAGGAAATGCTCGAGGAGCAGCGCCAGGGACAGACCGACAGGGCCGCCGCCGGCGACGGTGACCTTGAGTACGGGCCCCTGTTCGCTCTTCTGCCCGGCGTGCGTGACGGAGCGGGGCAGGGAGAGCGCCATCAGCGTCTCCATGGCGTCCGCCACCTCGAAACGGAACTCCTGGTCGCCCAGGGTGATCTCGTCGCCGGGCTGCAGCAGCCGGGACTCCACCTCCTCCCCGTTGACCAGTGTGCCGTTGCTGCTCTCCAGGTCGCGCAGGACGTAACCCTTGTCCTCGTCGAAGACGATCTCCGCATGGAAGCGGGAGACGCTCAGGCTGGAGATGACGACGGTGTTCTCCGCGTTGCGCCCGAAGGTGACGCGGGTGTCCAGGACCGGGATGCGCTCCCCCGCCAGCAGACCTTCGAGTCCGACCAGCACCGGTGCCACGGCACTTCCTTCCAGGAGTGATTGACCTCGACATCACTGCGGCACCGCCGGACACTGCCACGCGCGTCCACGCCGGGCGGCAGTCAACCGGCGGAACAGCGACACGCTTGACATGTTGCCGAACCGTGAGATCGATCGGATATGACGGCGCCACGGTTCTGCAGGCGACGTCCGGCTTTCCTCACCATTTCGCCCCCATCCGGGAGCTTATCCCTGCTCAGCCAAGTAGTTCCAGTGGGCACCGCGCCGTGATCTCGTGTCTGCGCAGCGGGAGTTCGCCGTTTTCGGCCACACCGATGAGGGAGGCCGCCGGCCGGCTCGAACCGGCACGTGGCACGGGCCGGGCGGTTGCCGCCCGGCCCGCGTTTCCCGCTGGTGGCTGATCAGCCGGCGTGGCCGTCGGAGCGCTTGCGGTGCAGGGTGAAGTTCTCGAAGACCGACAGGTCGCCGTTCGGCTTGTTCACGTTGTAGTACGTGACGTGCATCCGGGTGGTGTCACCGGGGTGCCGGCCGGGGTCGACGGTGAAGGCGGCGAAACCGTAGGGGTGCTCCACGTCCCGGACGCCCACCCAGACGGCCTGCTCCTTCACATAGGTGGAGGTGCGCTTGCCGTTCGACCCGGCGGTCGACGACACGGCGGTGATCACCTTGCCGGTGCCGTCGTTGAAGAACTTCTGGTTCGTGGTGCCGGAGACACCGCCGCCGCCGAGGATCATGTGCACGGTGCCCAGGTCGGCGTCGATGTCGTCGGTGGCCTGGGAGACCGGGTTGGGCGTCAGCGTCTCGCTCCCGTTCACCACGCCGCGCACGGCAAGCGAGCGCTCGTAGTTGTGCTCGTGACCGCAGAGCACCAGGTCGACGCCGTAGCGGTCGAACAACGGGCCGTACTTCTCGCGCAGGCCGAGGTCCGCGCCGTTGGCGTCCGAGGAGCTGACCATGACCTGGTGCATGGCCACGACCACCCAGTCGACGTCCTTCGAGGAACGCGCCGCCTTCAGTTCCTTCTCCAGGAAGGCGAGCTGGCGGCCGCCGGAGTAGCCGCTGATGTAGATGTCGCCGCCGTCCTGGAGGCAGTTGTCGTCGTTCTGCAGCACGATGACCCGCACCGAACCGGCCGTGAACGCGTACCACAGGCCGGCGAGTTCGGCGTCGGTCTCGGTGGAGGGCAGCGAGAAGTACGTCTGGTAGGCGCCGAGGCCGAGCGGGCCGTTGGCCTTCTCGATCTCGTGGTTGCCGGCCGCCGGCATCCAGGGGCGGAAGCGCGCCGAACGGGTGTTGTTGGTGAAGAAGTTGTTCCAGGTGCGCACCCGGTCGACGTCCAGGTTGGCGTAGCAGAGGTCGCCGTTGAGGAGGTGGAACAGCGGGGCGACCTGCTCGATGCCGGTGACGATGTCCTTCGTCGCGGGCGTGGAGTTGGCGTCCAGGCCGACGGAGCCGTCGGCCGCCCAGGTGACCTGCGGGGCGGACTGGTCGCCGAAGCTGGTGAAGGTGACCGGGCGGCGGCCCTGCGGAGCCGTGCGGAACGTGCCGCTGTCGGGGGTCGCCCCCTCGTGCGTGGCGAGGTAGAGGTAGTCCGTGTCCGGGGTGAGCCCCTTCAGCAGGGCGTGGTGGACGTAGACGGTGCGGTTCGAGGTGCCGTCGACGTAGGTGACGGTCTGTGCCTTCTTGCTGGAGCCGAAGCCGTGCTCCAGGGTGCCGTACCGTACGACGGGTTTGGTCACCGGACGGTCCGTGATCCACGACACCGTCATCTGGGTGCGCGGGTCCGCCCCGAAGGTCAGGTGCAGGCCCTGGACGGGGGGCGCGCCGGAGGAGTCCGCGGTGAGGTGGAAGGCCGGAGCGGCGAGCGGTGCGGCCTGTGCCGTACCCGCCCCCAGCAGGCCGCCGGCGGCCGCGCCCGCCCCCGCGGTCCCCAGCAGACCCAGCGCGTGCCGACGGCTGAGCCCCTCCGGGCCCTCCGCCGATCTGTCCTCTGTGGACTCTGTGTGTGTGGTCATGACGCCCTCCCGACGAGCAGCTGAGCAGACAACGACCGCACCCTTGCCCAGCCCAACTGCTGCCACATGAACACCACATGACCACCTGGCCATCACATGTCAGGCATCAGGCCGACATCACCGGCACCTGCCCGCGCCTTTACCGGCCGCTGCCCCGCCCTTGACCGTCGGGGAGCTCCGAGGACCTTCGAGGGCCGCCGACACCCCGGCCCACGGTGCGCCGGCCGGGGCCGGACCGGCTTGTAGCATGCTGGTCCGACCCTGGAGGACATGGATGCGCGCCGGTGACCACGCCGACTCCCTGGACCGGGCGACGCAGGCATTCGTCGCGGCGCGTCCGCAGCTCTTCGGTATCGCCTACCGCGTGAGCGGCAGCGCCGTGGAGGCCGAGGACATCGTCCAGGAGGCGTGGGTGCGGTGGCAGAACACCGACCGCTCCGGTGTCCACGAGCCGGCCGCCTTCCTGGCCACGGTCACCACCCGGCTGGCGATCAACTTCACGCAGTCGGCCCGGGTGCGCCGGGAGTCGTACGTCGGACCCTGGCTGCCCGAGCCCGTCAACACGAGCCTGGATCCGCAGCTGGGCGCCGAACGCGCGGAGGCGCTCGACATGGCGGTGCTCTTCCTGCTGGAGAAGCTGAACCCGGTGGAGCGGGCCGCGTACGTGCTGCGGGAGGCGTTCGACTACACGTACCGGCGGATCGCGGACATCGTGGAGACCAGCGAGGCCAATGCCCGGCAGCTGGTGAGCCGGGCCCGCAAACGGCTGGCGGCGGAGCGCCGGGAGCCGGTCGGCCCTGCCGAGCACCGGCGCTTCCTCGAGGTCTTCCTCGCCGCCGCGCAGAGCGGCGACCTGTCGGTGCTGGAGGAGGTCCTCACCGAGGACGTGGTCAGCTACGCCGACGGGGGCGGCATCCGCGGGGCGTCGCGGATCCCGGTGTCCGGGCTGCCGCACGTCTCCAAGTACCTCGTCGCCTTCGCCCCGCGCTTCTGGCCGCAGGCCCAGGTGCGCTGGGTCGAGGCCAACGGCAGGCCGGCGGTCCTGGTCTCGGCCTCGGGGACGGCGGTGGCCCTGCTCTCCGCCGACGTGTCGGAGCGCGGCATCGAACGCCTCCTGTGGGTGATGAACCCCGCCAAGCTGGCTCCCTACGTGGCATCGCTGGACGGGTGACGCACCCGTTCCTCCGGTTTCCCGGACCGCGTGTCACACGTGAGGGGGCTGTCCGGTCTCTTCTGATGGAAGCACCAGAGAGATCCCGAGAGGAATTCCGTCATGAAGGTCGTAGTGATCGGTGGCACCGGGCTCATCGGCTCGAAGCTGGTCCGCGGACTCGGCGAGCAGGGTCACGAGGCGGTCGCCGCCGCGCCGAGCACCGGCGTCGACACCCTCACCGGAGAGGGCCTGGCCGAGGCCCTGGACGGCGCGTCGGTCGTGGTCGACGTGTCCAACTCCCCCTCGTTCGAGGACCAGGCCGTCATGGACTTCTTCCGCGCCTCCACGGCCAACCTCCTGAAGGCGGAGGCCGAGGCCGGGGTGCGGCACCATGTGGCGCTGTCCGTGGTGGGCACCGACCGGCTCCAGGGCAGCGGGTACTTCCGGGCCAAGCAGGCCCAGGAGGAGCTGATCAAGGCGTCGGGCATCCCCTACTCCATCGTCCACGCGACCCAGTTCTTCGAGTTCGCGAAGGGGCTCGCCGACGGGGTCACCGAGGGCGACACCGTGCGCCTGCCCGCCGGCCGGATCCAGCCGATGGTCTCCGACGACGTGGCCGCGGCCGTGGGCCGCGCCGCGGTCGGGGCCCCGGTGAACGGCGTGGTGGAGACCGGCGGCCCGGAGAGCTTCGAACTGGAGGAGTTCATCCGGATGGGCCTCGCCGCCCAGGACGACCCCCGCAAGATCGTCACGGACCCGCAGGCGACCTACTGGGGCGCCGAGCTCCAGGAGGACACGCTTCTGCCGGGCCCGGACGCGGACCTCGGCAAGGTCAGGTTCGCCGACTGGCTCGCCGCGCAGAAGTAGGGCCGGCATCGGCACCGGCATGGAGGGGCCCGGCGCGGACGCGGGGCCCCTTGCTCCGTGTGCTGCCGGCCTATGACGCGCCGACCAGTACCACGGTGACGCACAGTGCCATCGCCGCGGTGACCAGGAGCATCGCGGTCAGTGTGCCGCGCAGCCACCGTCCGAAGCGGGCGCGGTGCCGTTGTTCCACCGCGCTGACGCTGGCGGCGATGTGCTCGGTCACCATGTGGGCCACGTAGGTCTGTTCCTGGAGATACCAGCGCTCGATGTCCGACTTCTGCTCCTGGGACAGCCCAGGCTCCCGTGCGACGAAGGCCGAGACGCGCCGGCGTGCCGCTCGTAGATGGGCCTGCTGGTAGAGGAATTCCTGGATGTCGGTCAGGCCGCGGGCGGCCTCCTCGCTCGTGTCCATGGTGTGCTCCACAGGTGAGGCGGCGGCCGTCCGGTCAGACGCTGTGGTGCTCGGGCGCGGTGTACGCGCATCAGCGCCGGGAGGGAGAGCTGCGCGCACGAACGTATCGAGCCGGGACTGACTGGTCGGGGCCGGCGGTCTCGCGAACGCCGTGGTGAGAGCCGGAACAAGCGGTGAACGTCCAGCGTGGCAACTTCCGCACGCGGCCGCAAGGGTCTCGGCGCCGTACGGGTACCGCGTGTTCTGCGAACTACGTCAGTTGACGGAATCGATCACGTCGGCCGGCGCCTGGCTTTCTTCGTGCGGCCGCGACGGCCGACCGCGCCGAAGGAGAGGCCATGAGGACGGGCGTGCGTCCGCGCCCACGCCGACGTGCTGCGCCCCGGTCCCGCGCCTGCAACCGACACCGAGCGCCAGGCCGACCGTGCCCGCGGGCTGTCGTCCGCTTTGACGCTCGGGAGAAGAACCGCGAGGTAGCCGCCGCGCTGCGGGTGAGCGAGCGGTCGGTGGCTCGGTGGCGCCGGGCCGTGCCCGGGAGGGCGGGGCCTATGGAACCGCCCCTCCCCGGCGACCGTGTTCGGGGCCGAGTGTCCCCGTTGAGAGCCGGTCGGCCCCCTCCGGATCAAGTGGCCGTCGCCGCACGCTGTAGGTGCCGCGGGTGTGCTCCGCGCCATGCGGAAGGCCGGAAGGCGAGGCGAGGTCCATGGACGAGACACTGTCCCTCGGCCGGATCGCCGGTGTCCGGGTCGGCCTGCACTGGAGCGTCCTGGTCATCGTCGCGCTGATCACCATGGCACTGGCGCACGGCCGGTTCCCGGCGGCCCACCCCGGTCACTCCCCGGTCGCGTACTGGGGTCTCGCCGTCCTGACCGCCGTCGTGTTCCTCGGCTCGCTGCTCGCGCACGAACTGGCGCACGCCGTGGTCGCCCGGCGCAACGGCGTCGAGGTGGAGGGCATCACACTGTGGATGCTGGGCGGCGCGGCCCGGCTGCGCGGCGAGGCGCCGTCGCCGGCCGCCGAGCTGCGGATCGCCGGTGTGGGCCCCCTCACCAGTCTGCTGGCCGGAGGTGTGCTGGCCGGGGCCGCCGTGGGACTGGACTCGCTGCACGCGTCCGGGCTCGTGGTCGAGGCGGTCGCCTGGCTCGCCGCGATCAACATCCTGCTCGCCGTCTTCAACGCGCTGCCCGCGGCCCCGCTGGACGGTGGCCGGCTGCTGCGGGCGTACCTGTGGCACCGCACCGGTGACCGGCTGCGGGCCACCCGCGGTGCCTCGGCAGCGGGCCGGGCGCTGGGCTGGTTCATGGTGCTGACCGGGTTCGCGGACGTGTTGTTCGCCGGCAGCCTGTCCGGCCTGTGGGCCGCGCTGATCGGCTGGTTCCTCATCGCAGCCGCCACGGCGGAGTCCCGGCAGGCGCAGCTCCGGGGCGTCCTGGAGGGCGTTCCCGTCCGTCGCGTCATGACACCGGCCCCGGTCACCGTCGCGGCGACGGTGACCCTCTGCGACTTCCTGGCCGAGGGCCCCTTCGGCCCCTACCGTCATGCGGCCTTCCCGGTGCTGGCTGCGGACGGCACCAGGCGTCGGCAGGGCCACTTCGGGCTGCAGCTCGGCAGGGTCACCCACGCCCTCCTGCTGCACGTCGCACAGGGCGCGGTGGCCGTGGTACCCCGTCCGGGCTGAGGCGAACCGCCCAGCCAGTGCGGCTGCCGGCACACTTTCGACCGAGCAGAGAGGGCTTCCCGCTGTCACTGGCTGGGCCGACCGGTCCCGTGAAGGACCGTTCGGCCCTGTCGTCGCGCAGGCCTGACGCTCATGATGTCCGCAGGGCCCGATCGCGCCGAGGCACTCCGCTTCGGATCGGGTCACGAGGAGGCGCGCCGTCGGCGTGGGAGCGGGTCTGAAGCTGCCGAACGCGGTGATGCCGGTGGTCCAAGACGTCTGCGCCCAGATCGCGGACGAAGACTGGCGGCACCGTGAACCAGCGGGTCGGCACGTGTGGGCTCGCCGCCGCTGGCGTTCCGAGGGGCGGCTCCCGGTCACAAGCGGTTCGTCGGAGGTGACGCGGGACGGGCGCGGTGCGGCGTTCGAGCCGAAGCCGCGGACCCGCGGGGAGCCGGTGGAAGCATCGGCCTCCGCACTCACGAAGAAAGGCTGAAGGCGCCATGGTCCAGACATCGTGGACGACGACAGGCGTGTTCACGGGACAGGGGGGCGTCCGTACCGACGAGGCCGGGGTCGTCACCGGGGAGCTGACCGTGCGTACCACCTGGAACGGCAGGCAGGCCGATGTGAAGATCCAGTACAGCGGCACCTCCGAGTGGCTCACCCTGACCGGCAGCCCCGTCCCGTGCCCTTCTCAGCAGAACAGCCGAAACCTGCATCAGGAGGTGGTGGAGGCCGTGCGAGCAGGCGGCGGCACCGCCGTCCCTCAGCACGACCGTCTCTGAACACCGGCGGGACCGGCGGTCTTCCGTTCCCGGGCCCCCGGATGCTCCGTCATGCGCGGGACGGGGCGGCGGTCCGTGACCTTGCCGACCGGGGTGCCCGGCCGTGGTGGGCGAGCAGCGCTTGTACGGTGGTCACTCCCTCGCTCCTCCACGGTCTCCCGCGTCGTACTCCCGGGCAGCACGGCCGCCCGTGCACTGCCGGCCCGCTTCCGAGCGGTCTCGGCGGAAGACCGGGGCCTGGCCGACCTCCCACGGGCGTACGGCAGTCAGCGCCCGTTCGACCGCGGATTCCAGCGCACCGCTGGTGTCGACCGGTACGGCTTCCGGCCACGGCGCTTCCCCGGCGGCCATGGCGCGGGCGATGTCAGGTCCGGCGTCGGACACACCGGGCGAGCGCGTGCTCAGGCGGGCCGCCGACACATCGTCCGGAACGCGGCAGTGCAGGGCCACCAGGTCGGCGGCGGCGCGCTCGGCCGTCCGCACGGCCGCTTCCCGCTGCCCGGCGTCGGACCAGGTGGCGTCCAGCACCACGGACTCGCCCAGGGACAACAGGACGGCTGCGCGGTCGAGCAGGGCGGCATAGGTTCTGGCCGTCCACTCGGACGTGTACAGCCCCTCGCCGTAGCCGGCTGCCGCGGACTGCCCGGCCGGGATGCCGGCGAGCTCCTTGCGGATGCGGTCGCTGCTGAGCAGGGTGACGCCCAGCCGGTCGGCCAGCGCCCCGGAGAGGGTGGACTTCCCGCTGCCCGGGAGTCCGCCGACGAGGACGAGGCAGACGGCGGAGGCGCGCAGATGGCGCAATTCCATGGCGGCGAGCCGCCGCGAGTCCGCTTCGGCGCCGGGCGCGCCCTGACGGGCCTGGATCATCGAGACCTTCGCGCGGACGAAAGCGCGGTACGCGACGTAGTGGTGCCACAGGGAAGGGGGCGCGGGGTCGCCGGAGTACTCGCAGTACCGGGCGAGGAAGTACGCCGCGGCCTGCGGGGCGCCGAGCCGTTCGAGGTCCATGGCGAGGCACGCGGCGTCGTCCAGGCCGTCGAGACGACGGAGGCGGTCGTCGAACTCGAGGCAGTCCAGGACGCGGGGTCCGTCGTCGAGGCAGAAGATGTCCTCGGCGAGCAGGTCTCCGTGGCCGTCGACCACCCGCCCCTGCGCGATACGGGCGTCGAACAGCCGCCTTCGACCGGCGAGATAGCGGCGCACCAGCTGCTCGGCCTCGGTGCCGCATTCCGGCCCGGAAACGTCGGCGGCCAGGGCGCGGACCTCCGCGAAGCTTGCCTCCCACCGTGCCGACAGCGAGTCCCGCCTACCCTCTTCGTCCACGTCGGGGCCGCGGGGCGCGACCGCGTGCCACGCGGCCAGGTGCCGGGCGACGGTCCGCAGGACGTCGTCCACGGCAGCCCCCTCCCGAACGAGGCGGGAGAGGCGGCGGTCCTCCGGCATGCGGCGCATCACCACGAGCGGTTCGGGCGCCTCCGCATCGGGGCTGCGGAACTCGCCCAGACCCACGTAGACATCGGGAGCGAACCTGCGGTTGAGGTCGACTTCGCGCTCGCACGCGGCCCGGCGCGCCGCGAGGGTGGTGTAGTCCAGGAATCCGAGATCGACCGGTTTCTTGACCTTGTAGGCCCGGTCGCCGAGGAAGAACAGCGTCGCGCTGTGGGTCTCGCACACCCCGGCGCGCGGCGGCCCGCCGTCGTGCTGGGGTGTGGAGCGGAGCGCTGACTCGTCCGGCTGCGGCAGCGGCCGCGCCGGTGTCCCGCGGAGACCGGGCTCAGTCATGAGGAACGACGGCTACGGGGCAGCGCCCGTGATGGATGGCGGCCTGTGCCACGGGGCCCAGGTGGGGCGCCAGACCATGACGGCGTTCCCGCCGGCCGACGACCAGCAGCGCGGCGCCTTCGCCCGCTTGCACGACGGCCTTGGCCGGGCTTTCGAGGCCGATGCCGTCGGCCACCTCCACCCGCGGGTACTTCTCGCGCCAGGGACGGAGCGCCTTGCTCAGCTGCTCCTGCACGTCCCGCGTCATCTCTTCTGCGATGTCGTGGTCCACGCCCCAGGGCAGACGGGCATGGAGCGGAACGCTTCGGCCATGGATGGCCAGAAGAGGAGCGCCCCTGGCCGCAGCGGTGTGAAAGGCGAAATCGAGCAGTTCGTCGCAGGATCCGTGCAGTTTCAGGGCCACGACCACGCGGCCCCGGACGGCTGAGGGCGGTCCCTCCTCCGCTCTCTCGGCACGGACCAGCACCACCGGCCGGTCGGCCCGCGCCACGACGGGCATGCTGACGTCGCCCAGGAAGTAGCTCTCCACAGGCTCCAGACCTCGCGAACCGAGCACCGTCATCTCGGACTCCGACGCCGCTCTCAGGAGGGCGTTCTGAGCATCGTCGGCCACCAGACTCCCCACGACGGACAGCCCTGGGTGGAGGGCTTGGAGCTCGGCCTGCGCGGTGTGGACGAGACGCTTCGCCCAGTAGTTCTGGTCGACCTCTGCGGGAACACGGGCCGGTTCGGGGGCCAGCATCGGCCACGCGTGCAGAAGGCGCAGAGTGAGCCTGCGGTTCTCAGCCTCGTCGGCGGCCCAGCGGGCAGCGGCGAGGCTCTCGGGCGAGCCGTCGAGGCCCACGGTGACGACTGGTTGCATAGTGGCGGCCTCCGTCTCGTATGAAGCTGGAAACGACGGTGAACAGGTCCGTTCGAGCGGATGGTCCGGGTGTCGCCTGCATACCGAACGCGGTTCTCCCATTCGAGGATCCCCCCGATCCCCTTCCCGTCGCACGCGGAGGAGGGGCCTCAGGGGCGTGGAATCCCGCACGAAAGGGGCAGGCGACGCGAATGGACGAAGGCGCCGGTGGCGCTCGTCACCGATACCACCGCCACCACCTTCCCCACGAGACCGCCCACTGCCCGACGGCGGACACGGGCCGTCCGCAGCGCAGCACTGACTCGGTACGGGATCACCACCGACCGGGACATCGTGGTGGAGTGCCTGGCAGGGGAAGGATCCCCGGACCATGTCCGCCGGCCGGCTTGAGCAGGGCAAGCCAACACAGGATCCGGCGAGTGCCGGTTGTCGAGAACCACCGGGGGCGGACGTCGCCCGCCACCTGTCGGAGGACCCCTGGCATGCCGCGGGCGCCGCTCGGCCAACTCCCGGGACGGCGGTTGCCGGGTGTACACGTCCTGTCCGGCCGCCGTGACCTCCCACCTGTTGGCCGCGATCACGGACACCGTGACCAACCAGGTGGCACGGATCCGCTCCTCGCCGTCCTCGTGGTACCGGTCGCTCCGGCCCAGCGGGTTCCCGCGGTCCGCAACCGCAGCCGCCTCGTGGCGTACGACCAGCGGGTACCCGCCCACCGCCTGGCCGGCTGCCGGGAGCAGGCGCCCTTGACGCACCCGGTCGGATCGGTCGTGATCCGGATGTGCGAGGCGCCGATGCCGTCGGAGGTTCCGCCGCGACGCGACGGATGGGCCCCGCCGTCACCGGCGCAGGCCCATCCGTGGCGCGGGGTCAGCCGACGAACTCCCCGACCGCCGCTTTCAGTTCGGTCAGGCCCCGCTTCGCGTCGGTGAAGAACATCCCGGTCCTGGGATCGGTGTAGAGCTCGTTGTCGATGCCCGCGTAGCCGTGGCCCATCGAGCGCTTGATGACGACGACGCTCTTCGCCTTGTCCACGTCGAGGATGGGCATCCCGGAGATCGCGTTGCCGGGCCTGCGGGCGGCGGGGTTGGTGACGTCGTTGGCCCCGATGACGAGGGCCACGTCCGCCTGCGCGAACTCGGGGTTGACTTCGTCCATCTCCTTCAGCTGGGTGTAGGGCACGTCGGCCTCGGCCAGCAGCACGTTCATGTGCCCGGGCATGCGGCCGGCCACCGGGTGGACGGCGTAGCTGACGTCGACGCCGTGATCGGTCAGCAGCTTGGCGAGGTCGCCGAGTTCGTGCTGGGCCTGGGCGGCGGCGAGGCCGTACCCGGGGACGAGGACGACCTTCCTCGCGTACGCCAGCTGGATCGCCACGTCGTCCGCGGAGACCGGGCGGACCTGGGCCGGGACACCGTCCGCGCCGGTCGCCGCCGGTGCGCCGGCACCCGTACCGAAGCCGCCGACGACGATGTTGAGGACGGACCTGTTCATGGCGTCGGCCATCAGCTTGGTGAGGATGCCGCCCGAGGAGCTGACCAGCATGCCCGCGATGATCAGGGCGGTCTCGTCCAGGACGAAGCCGGCCATCGCGACCGCGGATCCGGTGAACGCGTTCAGCAGGGCGATGACCACCGGCATGTCGGCGCCGCCGATGGGCAGCACCATGGTGACGCCGAAGAGCAGGGCCACGACGGTCAGCCCGTACAGAGCGGTACGGGAGTCGGGGGCCAGCACCAGCCAGACCGTGCCTGCGACGAAGGACGCCGGCAGCACTGTGTTGAGCAGCCGCGCTCCCGGGAACACCACCGGCGCCCCGGACACGACGCCCTGGAGCTTGCCCGCCGCGACGAGCGACCCGGAGAAGGTGACCGCGCCGATGACGATGTCCAGCGCGCCGGGAAGGGACACCCGGGCACCGAGCGCGGCCGCGTCGTCGGCCTGAAGCAGGTCGTTGACCGCGATGAGCGCGGCCGCGCCGCCGCCGACGGCGTTGAAGACGCTGACCAGTTGGGGCATGGCGGTCATCTTGACCTCGCGTGCGGCGTACAGGCCGAGCGCGGCGCCGACGAGGACGCCGGAGACGAGGACGAGCCACCCGGTCGTGGTGATGGTGCCCTCGTGGATGACCAGCCAGACGGTGGCGGCGATGGCCACGGCCATCGCACCGGCGGAGAGGGCGTTGCCGCGGCGGGCGGTGCGGGGGTGGTTCATCAGGTGCAGGCCGAGGACGAAACAGGCGGCCGTGCCGAGGAAGACGTAGTGGACGGCGTTGGAGACGGTGTCCATGGCGGTCACACCCCGGCCTTCTCGTCTTTCGGTGTCTCGGGCGGCCTGGCCCGGAACATCTCCAGCATGCGATCGGTGACGGCGTAGCCGCCGACGACGTTCATCCCGCCGAACACCATGGCCACGAACGCGAGGGCGTAGCCGAGCCAGGTGTGCGACTCGGCGGCGGTCAGCATGGCGCCGATGACGACGATGCCGTGCACCGAGTTCGAACCGGACATCAGGGGCGTGTGCAGGGTGGCGGGCACCTTGCTGATCACCTCGATGCCGACGAGGACGCTCAGCACGAAGACGGTGATCGCGGTGAGGATGTCGAGGTCGTTCATGAGGGTTCACCTCCGAGGAGGGCGCTGGTGATCTCGTCGTCGGGATCGAGGACGAGCGCGTCGTCGCGTACGAGGTGGCGCAGCAGGGCGACGAGGTTGCGGGCGTAGGCGGTGGACGCGGCGGTGGCCATGGCGGACGGCAGATGTCCGGCGCCGATCACGGTCACGCCGTTCGGCAGGACGTCGGTCTTGTCGGGTTCGGAGTCCTCGACGTTGCCGCCGAGTTCGCTCGCGGCGAGGTCGACGACGACCGAGCCGGGGTGCATGCGTTCCAGGACGGCGGAGGTGACCAGGAGCGGGGGCTTGCGGCCGGGCACCTGGGCGGTGGTGAGGACGATGTCGGAGCGGGCGATGTGCCCGTCGAGAGCGGTGCGCTGCTCCTGCTGTTCCTCGGCCGTCAGCTCCCGTGCGTAGCCTCCCCGCCGGGTGCCCGGTTCCTCCTCGGGACGGCTCTGGATGTCGAGGAACCGGGCGCCCAGTGACTCCACCTCCCCTCGTGACTCGGGGCGTACGTCGTACGCCGTGACGACGGCGCCGAGGCGACGGGCCGTGGCGACGGCCTGCAGTC
The DNA here is from genome assembly GCF_042892755.1 of Streptomyces sp. NPDC001714. NCBI lineage: Bacteria > Bacillati > Actinomycetota > Actinomycetes > Kitasatosporales > Streptomycetaceae > Streptomyces > Streptomyces sp. NPDC001714. The sequence goes on along the minus strand of NZ_JBIAUL010000002.1, from coordinate 880,740 downwards.
CCGCCACTCCGGCGCCGAGGACCAGGACCTGCGCCGGGCGCATGGTGCCCGCCGCGGTGGTCAGCATCGGCAGGAAGCGGTCGTAGGAGTCGGCGGCCAGCAGGGCGGCCTTGTAGCCGGCGACGTTGGCCTGTGAGGTGAGCGCGTCCATGGACTGGGCGCGGCTGAGGGTGCGGGGCAGCAGGTCGAGGCTCACCGTGCGTACTCCGCGCCGGCGCAGGTTGTCGACGAGGTCGGGGTGACGCAGCGGTTCGAGCAGGCCGATCAGGGTCTGCCCAGGGCGCAGGGCCTCGGCGGTGTCCTGGTCGGGCGGTGCCACGCAGAGGACGGCGTCGGCCCGGGCGTACAGCTCGTCCGGGGGTACGACGGTGGCGCCCGCGTCGGTGTAGTCGGCGTCGGTGAACCAGGCGCCGGAGCCCGCCCCGGTCTCGACCAGGACGTCGACGCCGGCCCGGCGCAGGAGGGTGACGGCCTCGGGGACGAGCGCGACGCGGCGTTCGCCGGGTGCCCGCTCGCGTACGGCGCCCACGGTGACGGTGGCCATGATCTGCTGCCTTTCCCCGCGGCCCGGCGCATCCGCCGGGCCGCGGAACTCTCAGAACCGGAAGACGAGCCGGGCCTCGGCCCGTCCGCCGAGGACCTCGTCGAACGCGTCGTTGACCTGGTCCAGGCGCCGGGGTTCGGCGATCACCTGGGTGCGACCGGCAGCGTGCAGCGCGAACACCTCGGCCAGGTCCTGGCGGGTGCCGACGATGGAGCCGAGGACGGAGATGCCGCCGAGGACGGTCTCGAAGATCGGTACGGTGACCGCCGCGTTGTCGGCCGGCAGGGCGACCATCACCAGGCGGCCGCCGCGGTTGAGAGACCGGTAGGCCTGCTCGAAGGCCTTGGGGGCGGCGGCGAGCACGACGGCCACGTCCGCTCCGCCGGCCTTCTTGATCTCCTCGACAGGGTCGTGGGTGCGGGCGTTGACGATCTGGTCGGCGCCGAGCCGGTGGGCCAGGCCCAGCTTGTCGGGCTCCAGGTCGACCGCGGTGACCAGTCCGCCGACCAGACGCGCGTACTGCACGGCGAGGTGGCCGAGGCCGCCGACGCCGAAGACGGCGACCCGTTCGGCGGGCACGACCCGGGCGACCTTGACGGCCTTGTAGGTGGTGACGCCGGCGCAGGTCAGCGGGGCCGCGTCGAAGGACGTCACGCCGTCGGGGACCGGGACGATCGCGCCTGCGTTCGCGACGGTGTACTCCGCGTAGCAACCGTCCACGGAGTATCCGGAGTTGACCTGGGACTCGCACAGGGTCTCCCAGCCGGATACGCAGTGGCGGCAGGTGCCGCAGGACGAGCCGAGCCAGGGGACGGCGACCCGCCTGCCGAGGAGGTCCTCGGGGACGCCTGCACCGACGGTCTCCACGGGGCCGATGCCCTCGTGGCCGGGGACGAACGGCGGGTGGGGCTTGACGGGCCAGTCGCCGTGGGCGGCGTGGATGTCGGTGTGGCAGAGCCCGGAGGCCTCCATGCGCACGAGCACTTCGCCGGGACCGGGGGTGGGTACGGGCAGGTCCTGGAGTTCCAGGGGCTTGCCGAAGTCGGTGACGACCGCTGCCTTCATGATCTGCTCCTCAACTGGTCTGGCGTCCGGGCGCCTTGGTCCGGGTGACGAAGCGCAGTCCGTCCCCGGCCGCGAGGGAGAAGCCGCCCGGGGTGCCCGGTTCGACGTCCAGGACGAGGCGGGGGCGGCCGAGTGCCTCGTACTGGTCGGCGTTCATGTGGAAGGTGCAGCCGTGCACCACGCCGACGAGCATGTCGCCCTCCCCCAGCAGGAACTCACCGCTGGGGAAGCACATGGGGTCGCTGCCGTCGCAGCAGCCGGCGGACTGGACGAACATCACCGGTCCGCCCTGGGCGGCGAGCAGGGCGTCGATCGCCCTGCGGGCCGCCGGGGTGACGGTGACGCGTCCGGCGGTGCCGTTCTCGAGGTTCGCCGAACTGACGGACATGTCACCGCGCTCCTTCTAGAACAGCCCCATCGGCTTGGTGCCGTAGCTGACCAGAAGGTTCTTGGTCTGGCTGTAGTGGTCGAGCATCATCTTGTGCGTCTCCCGGCCGATGCCGGAGACCTTGTAGCCACCGAAGGCGGCACCCGCGGGGTACTGGTGGTAGCAGTTCGTCCAGACCCGGCCGGCCTTGATGGCGCGGCCCATCCGGTAGGCGAGCGCGCCGTCCCGGGTCCACACGCCGGCGCCGAGGCCGTACAGCGTGTCGTTGGCGATCTCCAGGGCTTCGGCCTCGTCCTTGAAGGTGGTGACGGCGAGGACGGGTCCGAAGATCTCCTCCTGGAAGACCCGCATCCTGTTGTGGCCCTTGAGCACGGTCGGCTCGTAGAAGTAGCCGTCCGCGAACTCCCCTCCGAGCGCGGTCCGGTGGCCGCCGACGAGGAGTTCGGCGCCCTCCTTCTCTCCGATCTCGACGTACGACGCGATCTTCTCGACCTGCTGCTTCGACACCTGGGGGCCGATCATGGTCGCGGTGTCGAGCGGGTTCCCCTGCCTGATGGCGCGGATCCGCTCCAGGCAGCGGCCCATGAACTCCTCGTAGACGTCCTCCTGGATCAGGGCCCGCGAGGGGCAGGTGCAGACCTCGCCCTTGTTGAAGGCGTACAGGACGAGTCCCTCGACGGCCTTGTCGAGGAAGTCGTCGTCCTTGGCGGCGACGTCGTTGAAGAAGATGTTCGGCGACTTGCCGCCCAGCTCCAGTGTGACGGGGATGATGTTCTGGGCCGCGTACTGCATGATCAGGCGGCCGGTGGTGGTCTCGCCGGTGAAGGCGACCTTGGCGATGCGCTTGTTGGTGGCGAGGGCCTTGCCGATCTCGGCGCCGGGTCCGTTGACGACGTTGAGCACGCCGGGCGGGACGATGTCGCCGACGACCTCCATGAGCTTGAGGATCGACCACGGGGTCGGCGAGGCGGGCTTGATGACGGTGGCGTTGCCGGCGGCGAGCGCCGGCGCGAGCTTCCACGCGGCCATCAGCAGCGGGAAGTTGAACGGGATGATCTGCCCGACCACGCCCAGCGGCTCGTGGAAGTGGTAGGCGATGGTCTCCTTGTCGATCTCGGTGATCTCGCTCTCCTCGGCGCGGATCGCGGCCGCGAAGTAGCGGAAGTGGTCGGCCGCGAGGGGGAGGTCGGCGGCCAGGGTCTCGCGGACCGGCTTGCCGTTGTCCCAGCTCTCGGCGACGGCGAGTTCCTCGCGGTGGGCGTCGATGGCGTCGGCCATCCTGGTGAGGACCGCGGCGCGCTGGGCGGTGGAGGCCTCGCCCCACTTGTCCTTGGCGGCGTGCGCGGCGTCCAGGGCGAGTTCGATGTCCTCGGCTGCCGACTTCGGGATGTCACAGATGGGCTTGGCGGTGGCGGGGCACAGGTTGGGCTTGTACTCGCCGGTGGTGGGGGCCTCCCACTTGCCGCCGATGAAGTTCTCGTAGCGGGGGGCGACGTCCACGACGCTGCCCGGCGTGCCCGGAGGCTGGTACTTCATGACCGTCCCCTTCTCTCTCCCTGTCGCGTCCCGTTTCGATCACGACGAGTGGTGATACTCAGGACGCTAGGAGCGGGAACGCTGCAACACCGCTGCATACGACCGGACCTGGGGGAACGCACGCACTCGGGGATCCAGCGCGCGGGCCCGCGCAGCCGCGGCGGCGCGCTGCGGGGAGCCACCGGGCAGCGTGTGGGCGAGCGCCGTCCAGGCAGCGGTGTCCTCCGCCCCCCACGTCGCGCCGACCCAGCGGCGCAGCAGGCCGGCGTCCCCGGCGGCGAGCACGGCTCCACGCAACTGCTGTTCCAGACACCGGCGTTGCTCTACGACGACGGGTGCGTCGGAGCGCGGCAGCAGCGGGCCGGGATAGCGGTCGAGCGCCTCGCGGACGCGGCCCGCGGCCAGCAGCCGGGACACGTCGTCGACGTCGGTGCGCACGGGGCGGAGCAGTGCGTACGGGCGGGACCCGAGCAGGTCCGGTCCCAGCACGGCCCGCAGCCGGGTCATCTCGGCGCGCAGCGTCGAGGCGGGGATCTCGCGCTCGGAGAGGTCCACGGCGATCTGTTCCCCGGTCATGCCCCGGCCCACGAGCGCGAGGGCCAGCACGATCTCGCTGTGCCGCGGGCTGAGTCGCAGCACATGGTCCCCGTACTCCAGCACGGCGCAGTCCCGGCCCAGTGCAGTGAGCCGGATCTCAGCCGGAGCGGCGGCCGGTCCCAGGAGGGGTACGGACGCGGGTGGGCGGGCGAGGTGCGCCTCGGCGGCCAGTGCGGCACCGCGTACGGCGGCCAGGGCCGGGGGTGTGGCGATGGTGGCGCCGCCGGACAGGTCGACCACGCCGACCACCCGTCCGGTGGCGGGATCGCGCACCGGGGCGGCGGCACAGGACCAGTCGTGCACGGCCGCGCTGTAGTGCTCGCCGGTGACGATCTGCACGGGGCGCCCCAACTCCAGTGCGGTTCCAGGGGCGTTGGTGCCTGCCGTGCGCTCCGCCCAACTGGCTCCCGCGATGAACCGCATCCGCTCGGCACGTCCCATGGCCTCCGGGTCCCCCTCGACCCAGAGCAGGGTGCCGTCGGCGTCACCGACCGCGAACACATGCCCGTCGTCGGCCGCGTCGGCACCCAGCAGATCGCGGAAGAGGGGCAGTACGGCGGCGAGCGGATGAGTCAGACGGCAGGCGTTCAACTCGGCGGAGCCCCGGCGCAGTGGGGGCGGGTCGCCGCCGTCGGGTCGTATGCCGCTCGCCGCACAGCGCCGCCAGGAGTCGGCCACGAGGCCGCGCACTTCCGGCTCCCGGCCGGCCGAGGTCACGAACCGCTCGTGGGCGGCGCGCAGCACGGAGACGGCGCCGGCACCGGAAGCGTCCATCGCTCCACCCCCTGCACGTTCCTGCTCGACGGGTCGGCTCCAAGGCTGCTCCCTGCCGGGAGCCGGCCACAGAGGCCGAACGGCACCTGTAAAAGGGCTATCGCCCCCTGGGCGCGGACCCACGCGTCACACGGTTCCGCCCGGCCCTTCCTGCGGGCGCCACGCGCCGGAGCGGCGGCTGCCGACGGCAAGGGCCCGTCCCCGGCTCCGTATCGGCCACCTGACGAGGTGTCCGGGAGCATGCTCGGCTCCCCGGGCGGGGCGCTGCAGCCGGCCGACCGAGGGGGCGGTACCGCCGGACGGACACTCGCGTCGGTGGCCCGCTCGGCGCTCGTCAGCGGCGTGGGCCTCGGACCGGCCCGCCGGAGCCGCGGTCGTCACGGGCGGGGCCGTGCCGGGCTTCACCGTCCTGCGCCCTCGGACGACCGCCTCCAGAGCGCCGGCCGGCCCATGCAGCCCGGAAATCGTCCTCCGACCGGCACGTCGATGCCCGGTCCGCCCGCCTCGTGCGGCGGCCGGTTCCACGTGGCAGGTTGGAGGGAGCACGGAATGCGCGGAGAGAGAGGGGCAGCGATCATGCGAGCTCACCTCGGCGACCGACTCGTCGTGGAGAGTCCGGCGACCGGCGCCACCCGACGCGACGGTGAGATCGTCGGGCTCCACCACGAGGACGGCACACCGCCCTACGACGTGCGCTGGACGGACACGGACGAAGTGACGCTCGTGTTCCCCGGCCCGGACGCGCACGTCCGGCACCATGACTCCCCTCCGGTGGGTACGGCCGGGGTGGAGCCCCCGTCCGTGACCGGGCCGCCCGTCGGCGCGGCCGGTCCGGGGGACATCGGCCGTCGTGTGGCCGTCGAACGCCGGAGGCTCGGGCTGAGCCGGGAGGAAACGGCCCGCCGGGCCCGGATGTCCCCCGCCTACCTGGCGTACCTGGAGGAACAGCCGGGTGACCCGACGCCGTCGGCCCTCGCCAGGCTGGCCGACGCGCTGGGCACCACTTCCGCCGCGCTGCGCGGCGGAGGTCTGGATGTGCCGCCCGGTCAGGGCCGCGCGCTGCTGCACCCGCGGCTGCGGGAACTCGGCCCGCAGGAGTGCCGCGCGCTGCTGTCCACGCACGGCGTGGGACGCCTCGCCGTCACGGCGCCGGACGGCCGTCCGGCGGTGGTCCCGGTGAACTACGAAGTCGTGGACGACGCCATCGTCTTCCGGACGGCGCCGCGGTCCGTGGCCGCGACGGCCGCGGAGACGGAGGTCGCCTTCGAGGTCGACCACGTCGACGAGGCGCTGAGCCAGGGCTGGAGCGTGCTCGCCGTCGGGCCCGCGACCGTGGTGACCGAGCCCGAGGCGGTGCGCAGGCTCACCCGGCAGGCGCACACCACGCCGTGGGCGGGCGGTGAGCGGGAGATGTGGGTGTCGATCCGGCCGACCAGGCTCACCGGCCGGCGGATCACACCGGCCGATCAGTAGCGGCCGTCGCCCGCCGTTCGCTCTGCCTCCCCGCCGGTGAACCGGGACTCGACGCCCACCGTGAGCGCAGCGTCACCCGCCGAGCGCCGAGCACGGCTGACCGGAAGCGGGGGGCGCCTGGCACGGACGCCGCATGTCCGGCCCGCGTCGGCGCGCGGGGAAGAGGTGGCCGACCGCCTCCCGCCGCACCGCGATGTCCGCGTCGTCGCACAGGAAGATCTCCCGGTGCTCGGATGCCGTGTCGGACGTCTTCAGCCTGCGCCGGCGAAGCCGTCCGGGGCTTGGGCCGAGTAGCCCTTCCCGGGGCCGGGCGGAGCGAGCTGAGGCCTCCCGGTCAGTGTCCGGGTGTCTGCTCCGCGGACAGCGGGACCCGCCAGGTCAGCTCGGTACCGCCACCGTCGGGATGGGACACGTTCAAGTGGCCGCCCAGCCGTTGCGCCCGCCCGGCGATGGTGGCCAGGCCGTCGCCACGGCCTGCGCCCGGGATGCTCGCGCCGTTGTCCGAGACCGTCAGGACCGCTTCGCGGCCGTCTGTCGTGAGCACCACCTGCGCGCGGCTCGCGCGAGCGTGCCGGGCGATTCCGGCGAGGGACTCGGCGAGCACGTCCAGGATGTCGTCAGCGATCTTTCGAGGTACGTCGGTGTCCAGCAGCCCCTCGATCCGCAGGACCGGGGTGAAGCCCAGCTCGGGGACGGCCTCGCCCACCAGGTCGACCACCCGCGCCCGCAGCCCGCCGGCGGTGGCGCCCTCTTGGGTCCGCAGACCGAAGATGGCCGACCTGATGATCTTGATGGTCTCGTCGAGGTCGTCCACGGCCCGCCGTACCCGTTCGGCGGCCTCCGGGTGCCCGATGAGGCGTCCCGTGCCCTGCAACGTCATCCCGGTGGCGAACAGGCGCTGGATGGCCAGGTCGTGCAGGTCGCGGGCGATCCGGTCGCGATCCCGGAGCAGTGCGATCCGCTCGGCGTCCTCCCGGTGCCCGGCCAGTTCCATCGCGAGGGCCGCCTGCGTGGAGAACGCCTGCAGCAACCCGGTCTCCTTCTGCGTGAACGCGGTCCGGCCGGCCTCGCGGGCCAGCAGGACCACGCCCCGGGTGCCGCCCTCGGGCGTACCGACGGGGACGGCGACCGCTGGGCCGAGGCCCTCGAAGCGCAGGGGTTCCGGGGAGATGCGCGAGTCGTGGGCGACGTCGTCGCTGGCGACCGGGGCGGCGGCGGTGTACGCCAGTCCCATCAGGCTCTCGTGCAGGGGCAGCACGAGCCCCCGGTGGTCCTCCGCGTCGAGTCCGACGGCGATCTCCACGGTGAGCGCCTTGGTCTCCGCCATCGGGACAGCGACCGCGGCCAGTGCCGAGCCGGTGATCTCCCGGGCCCGTTCGGCGATCAGGGCGAGCGTCTCGGCGCGCGGGCTCCCGGACATCAGGCTGTGGCTGATGTCGGCGTTCGCCCGCAGCCAGCGTTCGCGCAGCCGGGAGTCCGCGTACAGCCGGGCGTTGTCGATGGCCATGCCGGCGGCCACGGCCAGGGTGGACACGATCGCCTCGTCCTCCTCGCCGAACGCGGCTCCGCCGCGCTTCTCGGTGAGGTACAGGTTGCCGAGGACCTGGTCGCGGACGCGGATCGGGACGCCCAGGAAGCTCTTCGCCGACGGGTGGTGTGGCGGGCGACCATGGGCGGCCGGGTGGCCGCCGGGTCTCGTCGGCCGCAGCGGCTCGGGCTCACGGAGCAGCTCGCCGAGTTTGCCGTGGCCCTCCGGGCGAGGACCGATCGCGGCGATCTGCGCCTCGGTCACTTCGACGGTGTGGAACGCCGAAAGGGCCCTGCCGTCCGGTCCGATGACACCGAGGGCGGCGTGTTCGGCGTCCACGAGTGCGGCGGCCGCGTCCACGATGGTGCGCAGGACGTGTTCCAGGTCCAGCTCGCTGCCGACGGCGAGCACCGCTTCCAGCAGGCTGTGCACCCGGTCACGGGTGTGGCGGGCCGCGTCGAGCCGTGCCTGCAGCTCCTCCAACAGCTCGTCGAGCCTGAGCTGCGGCAGTTGTATGCGGGAACCCTCGCTTGTCACCACGCTCCTCCTCGGCCCGTGCGTGTGTCGGCGAGGAGACGTCGAATCGCTTCGCATCCACCGTAGACCGCACGGCACGGGGCGGAAACTCCGGCCGCCGGCACCCGGGTCCCCGGGCCGGAGGGTGGTTGGTCACGGGCTACGCCGGTCCGGTCGCTGATGGTCCCGGTCAGTCGGCGTCCAGGAGGTTCTTCACCTCGATGACGTCGGTGATCGCCTCGATCTCGGCCACCAGCCGCTCCGCCGTCGCGGTCGGCGCCCGGCCCGTCAGCTCCACGCTGCCGTCGCGCACGGTCACGGCCACGGCGTCCCGCTCACCGGGCGCGCAGAGGGCCGCGACACGGCTCTCGACCTCCGCCCGGATGCCCGCGTCGTCCCTGATGAGCACCTGCAGCAGCGCGTCCCGGCGGACGACGCCGACCAGGCGGCCCTCGTGGTCGGTGACCGGTATCCGCTTCAGCCGGGACAGGGCGGCGAGCCAGGCGGCCTCGGCGACCGTCGCACCCGGCAGCACGGTGATCGCGGGGCTCGTCATGAGATCGGCGGCCGTCTCACCGTGCACCTTGCCGTACACCCGCCGCTCACGCAGCCTGCCGACGGGCCCGGGCCGGTGACCGGACACGTCGAAGGCGACCTTCGCCAGCAGATCGGACTCCGAGACGACACCGACCACGTGGTCCTCGGCGTCCACGACCGGAACCGCGCCGGTCCGCTCGCGGGCGAGGAGCCGGGCGATGTCGCGGTACGGCAGGTCGTCGTGGACGGACGCGGCAGGCACGTCCATCAGGTCCCGCACCAGCGGCGGCGTGGCCTCCGGCGGAGCGGCCCGGGGCGCGGAGGACGTGGCCGGTCGCGCCGCGGAGACAGCGGTCGCCGGGGGCTCGGTGCCGGCCTGCCCGGCCCTGGCGACGGCGCCCAGGTAGCGGACGAGCATGTCCTGCCGCGCCTGCTCACCGGGGCTCCCGGGGCGGGAGGGCACAGACCTGCGGGCGTCGGTCCCCGTGGCGAAGTTCTCGTGCGTGTTCACGGTGGCCTCCGGAATCCGTCGAGTTGCCTTCGGTCCCAGTTTTCCGTTCCCTCCGCGCGCGCCAAGAGCCGAACGGCCCTGGTGCGGCGGCTTGACGGCCCTACCCGATGCCGGGCGGCTCGGGAACGGGGAGAGCGATTCCGCCCGGTGGGGCACACCGGGTGCGTCCGCCGTCGGCGTGCCTTCCGAGTCGCCGGACCGCGCCTGGGAGCGGCCGGCTGCTGACCCTGCTGGACAGTCAGCTCGGCATGCTCCCGTCCGAGTTGCTGGACGCCCACCGCCCATCGTGGGAGGAGAAAACAGGAGGAGGAGGAGCGGTGAGCGGGCACAGGCTCTGACGGGCCGCCCTGGCCGGCTGCGGATGCGGATGCGGATGCGCTGCAGTATCGCCACCGCCCCGCGCGGCGCGGGCCTGTTCGAACGCAAGCTCCGGCTGTTGCTGGAGCGGGAGCGTGCGGCACGGCGGGCCGCGGAGGAGCCGGTCCGGGTGTGGCGGGACCGGCTGGCCGACGGCGACGCCTGGCCGGTGCGCGGGGTCCTCCTCGGTGACGAACGGGCGCCCGCCGAGGCAACGTCCCGGTCCCCCGCCACCGCACACGCCGCCCCGGCGCCACATGGCCTGTCCCGGTGGGCCGACCGGTCCGGTACCGGGACCAACGGGCACTGGCACCCCGGCCGTACCGGCGTTCCCATGGAAGCGACGGCGGCGACCCGCCGCGCCATCGCGAAGGAGGCGAGGACGATGACCGCTCCGGAAGCGATCAGGAAGACGGGTCCGGGTGTCCGCCCCGAGGCGACCGGCGGTTCGATGCACGCCCGCGTCGGCGACGAGATCGTCGTACAGGGCACCACGGACGGGGTCGTGGCCCGGGACGGCGAGGTGGTCGGGCTGCACCACCCGGACGGCAGCCCGCCGTACGATGTTCGCTGGGCCGACGACGGCCGGGTGACCCTCTACTTCCCCGGCCCCGACGCCCACGTCCGGCATCTGGCGGCCGGAGGCGGCCATGACCAGGAGAGGTGACCGCCGACCGGTCGTGGTGGGGATCGCACCGGAGCCGGGCCTGCGCACCGCGCTGGCCTGGGCGGCCGACGAGGCCGCCCGCCGCCGGCTGCCGCTGCGCGTGGTCCACGCCGAGGGCGTGCCCACACGCGGTTACCGGGGGCGCGAGGTCCCGCCGTCCTGGGAGGAGTGGAACACGGCACTGCACAAGGCGGGGAGGCAACTGCTCGGCGAGGCCACGGCCTTCGTCACGGCCCGGCACCCGGACGTCGAGACCGACACCCTCCTCGCCGAGGGCGATCCGGTGTGGGTGCTGCGCGAGCAGAGCCGCGAGGCCACGGCCGTCGTCCTCGGCTCGCGCCACCTGAGCCGGGCCCAGGAGGTGTTCGGCTCCGCCTCGGTCGCCGTACCGGTCATGGCTCACGCGCGCTGTCCCGTGGTCGTCGTACCGGAACCGGAGCACGTCACCCAGGAACCGGCGTACTTCGTCGTCGGTGTCGACGGCAGCGAGCACTGTGCCGACGCCGTCGACCTGGCCTTCGAGGAGGCGGCCCTGCGCGGCGCCGAACTGCGGGCCCTGTACGTGTGGGAGGCGGGGCCGCTGCGGATCTTCGACGAGTACGAACCGCAGCAGGAGGCGCGTCGTCTGCTCTCCGAGATCGTGGCGGGGCGCCGGGCGGGCCGGCCGCAGGTGGATCTGCGGCACGAACTGGTGGCCGGCCATCCGGTGCAGGTGCTCACCGATGCCTCGGCCCACGCGCTGGGCCTGGTGGTCGGCACCCGTGGGCACGGCGGCTTCGCCGGCATGCTGCTGGGCTCGGTCAGCCAGGGCGTGCTGCACCATGCCCGCTGCCCCGTCCTCGTCGTTCCGTCGGCAGCCGCCTGAGCGGCCGCTGCCCTGGGTCCACTCGGTCCCTCGCAGGGTCCATGCGGCCCATGCCCCGCCACGGTGGTGATCGTCCACGCTGGAAGCGGGGCCCGGCGAAGGGAGTCACCGTGACCGCTCAACACGTGGACGCGAACACGCTCGCCACGCTCGTGGCCGATGCCACGGCCGCGCCGTCGCTGCACAACGCGCAGCCCTGGAGCTTCCGCCACCTCGCCGCCGAGGGCGTCGTGCGCCTGTATGCCGATGTGTCGCGCGCGCTGCCGCGCAGCGACCCTGACGGCCGCGGTCTGCACATGGGCTGCGGCGCCGCCCTGTTCAACCTGCGCGTGGCCGCCGCCGCGGCCGGACTCGCCCCGGTCGTACGGCTGCTGCCGGACCCGGCGGACCCGACGCTGCTCGCCGAACTGGCCCTGAACGGCACCGAACCGCCCGATCAGGCCCTCGTCGCCCTGCACCCGGCGATCCCCCGTCGTCACTCCAGCCGCCATCCCTACAGCGAGCGGCCGATACCGGCCGACCTGCAGGACCGGATGTGCGAGGCCGCGGGCGCCGAGGGCGCGCAGCTGGTCTTCCCCGGCGTCTGGCATGTGCAGGAACTGCTGGAGCTGGTGCAGGACGCCGAGGGCCGCGAGGCACTCGACCCCGGCCTGCGCGCCGAGACCGCCCACTGGACCCGGACCGGGCCGGCAGGCCGCCACGCGGCGTCGGACGGGATACCCGCCGAGGCGTTCGGCCCCGGCCGGTACGGTCCGGCGACCCCGGTGCGCGACTTCGCCGCCGGACGGCGGGTGCCCGGACGCGGCTGGGCGGTGTTCGAGAGGAACCCGCACATCGCACTGCTGGGTACCGGCCACGACGGTCCCGCGGACTGGCTGCACGCGGGGCAGGCACTGGAGCGGGTCCTGCTCGTGGCCACGGCCGGCGGACTGGTGACCTCCATGACGTCCCAGCCCCTGGAGTGGCCTGAGCTGCGGTGGGTGACCCGCGACCCGAGTTCCGGCATGGCCCATGTGCAGATGGTGATCCGGCTCGGCTACGGCCCCCAGGGCCACCCCAGCCCCCGGCGCCCGGTGAGCGAGGTGCTCGACGTCCTCTGAGAGGCGGTACGTACACCGTGCCCCGCTTCGTTCCCTCCCCACGATGAGGAGTTGTCGTATGAAGGTCTCCGAGGCGATGACCGCCCCGCCGGTGACGGTCACGCCGGACGTGCGGCTGGCGGAGGCGGCCCGGCGGATGGCCGGGGCCTCCGTCGGATCGGTACTCGTCGTCGACGGCGAGGGGATGCTGGTGGGCATCGTCACCGACCGCGACATCGTCCTGCGCGGCCTGGCCGCCGGCCTGGACCGGGATGCGGAAGTCCGCGCGGTCATGTCCGGCCGGGTGGTCACCGTAGACGCGGCCGACGACCTCCAGGCGGCCTACGGGGCGTTCCGCCGCACCGGAGTGCGCCGGCTACCGGTCCTGGAGCTGGGCCGGGTGGTGGGCGTGCTGGCGATCGACGACCTGTTCCTCGACGTCTTCCGCCGACTGGCCGACCTGCTGGGTCCGGTCGCCCGGACCGTGCTGCAGGAACCGTCCGGGCGCGACTCGGCGGGCGGAGCGCCGCATGCCCTCTGATCCGGCTCCCGGAACACCGGCGGTACGCGAGTACGACGCCTCCCCGGCGGATCCCTGGAAACCGACGATCGGGCGGCCCCCGGTCCCGCAACCCGCTTCCTCCGTCCCCTTCCTCCCGGCCACGGACGTCTTCGCCGCCCTGGACAGCAGCCCACGCGGTCTCACCTCGGCCGAGGCCGCCTCGCGGCAGGCCCGGTACGGCGCCAACGAGCTGCCCGGCGCGGCCCGCGGCCAGGTGGGGCGGCGGCTGCTCGCGCAGTTCACCGACCTCTTCGCGGTCGTGCTGCTGGTCGCCTCGGCGATCACCTTCCTCGCCTACCTGCTCGGGCAGCCCCGGGACGCGGCCACGCTCCAACTGGCCGTGGCGATCCTCGGCGTGGTGCTGCTGAACGCCGGCATCGGCTTCGCGCAGGAGTACTCCGCCGAGCGCACCGCGGAGTCCCTGCAGGCGATGGTGCCGCACACCTGCCGGGTACTGCGGGACGGCGAGCCCGGGGAGCTGCCCGCGCGGGATCTGGTGCCGGGCGACGTGGTGGTGCTGGAGGCCGGGGACGCGGTGCCCGCCGACTGTCGGCTGGTCCAGGCGCAGGAGGTAGCCGTCAACAACGCGGCCCTCACCGGCGAGAGCGAGGCCGTCGCGCGGATCGCCGACCCGGTGCCTGCGGGCGCTGTGCTCGAGGCGCGCAACTGCGTGTTCATGGGCACCGACCTGGTGGCGGGGACCGCCGAGGCCGTCGTGTTCGCCACCGGGACCGGCACCGAGTTCGGGCGGATCTTCCGGCTCACCGCGGCGGCACCGCGGCAGCAGACCCCGCTGCAGCGCCAGGTCGCCGCCATGGCCCGGCGGGTGGCCGGTGTCGCGCTGGCGACAGGTGCCTTGGTGTTCGCGCTGCGCGTGCCCAGCGGGCAGCCGTTCGTGGACACCTTCGTCTTCGCGCTCGGTGTGATGGTCGCGCTGGTGCCGGAGGGTCTGCCTGCGACGCTGTCGGTGTCCCTGGCGATCGGGGTGCGCCGGATGGCCCGCCGGCATGCGCTCGTGAAGCAGTTGCTGGCGGTGGAGGCGCTGGGGTCGACCAGCGTGGTGTGCACCGACAAGACGGGCACGCTCACGCAGGCCGAGATGACGGTCGTACGGCTGTGGGCGAACGGGGTACCGCATGCCGTGAACGGCGTCGGGTACGCACCCGACGGCCAGGTCGCCGACGCGGCACCGGTGCGCGAGTTGCTGCGGGCGGCGGCGCTGTGCGGCAACGCGCGGCTGGTGCCGCCGGCCGGGCGGGACGGGTGGCGGGTGCTGGGCGACACCACCGAGGGCGCCCTGGTGGTGGCCGCCCGGAAGGCGGGCCTGGATCCGGCGGCGGAGGAGTCCCGTACGCCCAGGGTGGCGGAGTACCCCTTCGACTCGGTGCGCAAGCTGATGAGCACCGTGCACCGCGATACGGACGGCACGTACGTCGCCTACGTCAAAGGCGCGCCGCTCGAACTGCTGGCCCGCTGCACGGCCGTCGACCGGGACGGCGTGCCTGTTCCGCTCACCGACGCCGCCCGCACCGAGGTTGCCGCCGCCGCGGACGGCATGGCCGGACAGGGGCTGCGGGTGCTGGCAGTCGCCGCGCGGCCGGTTGCCGGGCAGCGTCCGCCGATCGGTGACGTGGAGTCGGAGCTGACGCTGCTGGGGCTGGCCGGGATGTACGACCCGCCGCGACCGGAGGTGCGGAACGCGGTGGACGCGTGCCGGCGAGCCGGGATCCGGATCGTCATGGTCACCGGTGACCATCCGCTCACCGCGGAGGCCGTCGCGCGCCGCGTCGGGATCGTGCGCGGGCCCGATCCGACCGTGGTCACCGGCACGCAGCTGGACGCGCTGGACGACGGCGGCCTGGACACGCTGCTGGCCTCCTCGGCCGAGCTCCTGCTGTGCCGGGTCAGTCCCGAACACAAGATGCGGGTGGTCACGGCGTTCCAGCGGCGGGGCGAGGTGGTCGCCGTCACCGGGGACGGCGCGAACGACGCGCCCGCGCTCAAGCACGCGGACATCGGGGTGGCCATGGGCGCCTCCGGCACCGACGTCGCCCGGGAGGCGGCGGTGATGGTGCTGCTGGACGACTCCTTCGCGTCGATCACGACCGCGGTGGGGCTGGGCCGTTCGGTCTACCGGAACATCCGCAAGTTCCTGATCTACCTGTTCAGCCACAACATCGCCGAACTCGTGCCGATCCTCGCGGCCACCTTCGCCGGCTTCCCGCTGGTGCCGATCACCGCCGTACAGGTCCTCGCCATCGACCTGGGCTCGGACGTGCTGCCCGCGCTGGCGCTCGGCGCCGAGCCGGCGGAGCCCGACGTGATGGACAGCCCGCCTCGGCCCCGCCAGGAACGGCTGTTCTCGGCGGCCGTCATGGGGCGCATCCTCTTCCTGGGCGGCATCCAGGCGCTCGGCGTGTGCGCGGTGTTCTTCTGGCACATCCACGCCTCCGGCATCCCCTACGCGGACTTCACCAAGGAGACCCCCGTGTACCGGGAGGCGATCACCATGGTGCAGGCCGGCATCGTCGTCAGCCAGTTCTTCAACGCCCTCGCGGTGCGCACCGACCGGCAGAGTGTCTTCCGCGCCGGGCTGCTGACCAATCCCTGGCTGCTGGCCGCGGGCGGCTTCGGCATCGCGCTGATGGCCGCGGTCAGCTACGCGCCGCCGCTCCAGGCGATCTTCCACACGGCCCCGCTGACCGCCGCCGACTGGGCGGTCCTGACCGCCTTCGGTGTCCTGCTACTGGCCGCCGAGGAATGCCGGAAGTGGCTGCTGCGGCGCCGCGCGGCGACCACGAAGGGAGGAAGCCGATGAGAGTCGTCATCGTGGGCTGCGGCCGCGTGGGGGCCACCCTCGCCACGCAGCTCGCCGGCGAGAACCACGACGTGCGGGTGGTGGACCGGCGGCCCACCGCGGACCGGCTGCTGCCGGCCGGCTTCCCCGGCTCCTTCCACGTCGGCAACGGCTTCGCCCGCCCTGTGCTGGAGGCGGCCGGGATCGACGGTGCCGACGCCTTCGTCGCGGTCACCTCCACCGACAACACCAACATCGTCAGTGCGCGGACGGCCAAGGAGACCTACCGGGTCCCGGTCGTCCTCGCCCGCATCCACGACCCGCGTCGCGCCGACATCTACCGGGACCTGGGCATCCCGGCGGTCTCCAGCGTCCGCTGGGCCGTCAGCCGCATCCACCAGATGCTGCTGCACCGCCACCTCACCCCGGAAGTCGCTTTCGGCAACGGCGAGACGCTGTTGGTCCGCTCGGAGATCCCGGACTACCTCGCAGGGCGTCCGCTCACCGCCTTCGACGTCGACGGTGAGATCCGGGTCGTGGAGATCACCCGGGTCGGCCGCTCACTGCTGCCCGCCCACGGCCTCGCGGCCGAACCCGGTGACCTGGTCACCTTCGCCGTCGCCGCGACCGCGCTCGGCAGGCTGCGCGGCTTCCTCGACAAGGAGCTGGGAACATGAAGGTCCTGATCGCCGGCGCCGGCCGCCTCGGCACCCAGATCGCCCAGGTGCTCTCCGCCGCACGCAACGACGTCACCCTCGTCGAACGCGACGACGACCGGCTGGCGGAACTCGACGGCATGCCCCAGGTGCGGCTGCTGGCGGGGGACGCCTCCGAGCCCGGTCTCCTGGCCGACGCGGGGACCCGCACCGCCGACGTCCTCATCGCCGCCACCGGCCGCGACGAGGACAACCTCGTCATCAGCCTGCTCGCCAAGCAGCGGTTCGGCGTGGCACGGGTGGCCGCACGGGTCAACGACGCGGAGAACGCCTGGCTGTTCGACCGCCGGTGGGGTGTGGACGTGGCGGTGCCCTCCGCCACCCCGCTGGTCTCGCTCATCGAGGAGGCCACCGGCGCCGCGGACACCGTGGCACTGCTGCGGCTGAGCAAGGCGGGCGTCGAGGTGATCGAGACCGCGATCACCTCGGAGTCCCGGGCCGCGGGACGCACCCTGGGCGAGATCGCCCTGCCGGCCGGCACCGTCGTAGCGACCGTGGTGCGCGAGGGGCGGCCGACCGTCCCCGGTCCGGAGGTACGGCTCCGGGCGGGTGACGAACTGCTGCTCGTCTCGCACGAGGCCACCGAGCAGGAAATCCACGCGGCCTTCCAGTGACCGGTTCCCGCGTCCCCGCTGTGCGGCACGCACGATCACGACCGGGCAGGTGGCGTGCTGGGAGACCTGCCGGCTGACGGAGCCGAGCAGGGCGCGGGCGAACCCGGTTTCCACGTCGAACCTGGTGTCCGAGGGCCGGTACCAACTGGGCTTCGAGTTAGGCGTTGGTCGTCGGCAGCAGGGGGCGGGGGGTAGAGGGCCCAGCCGCCGGCGCCGGTGCCCTGGCTGATCAGGACGCCCTCCGAGCCTCCGGCGGGATCTCCACTTCGGCGGTGATGCTGTGCGGGCGGTTGAGGACTCGCGGGACCACGGCCGACGGCGGCGCCTGGGCACCGGGACGGAAGGTGTACGAGGTCCGTGCCGGGGTGATCTGGGGTCGTTCGACGGTCATGCGCGCCAGAGTGCTGCTGTCGATGGGCAGGACGCCGTACTTGCCCGGCCGCCTCACGTGTGGGGAACGACGGCTACCGGGCAGCCGACATGATGGATCGCCGCATGGGTGACCGGGCCGGTGCGCGGGCCCACCGGCCGCTCGGTGAGCCGGTGCCCGACGACGAGCAGGCTCGCCCCGGTGGCGGCCCGGACCAACACCGTCGAGGCCCTGCCCTGTCCTCGGCCACCGTCTCCAGCACCTCCACATCAGGTACTTGTCGCGCCACACCCGCAGCACGGCCTTGAGGAAGCCCAGCCACTCCTCGGCCTGCCGGGGGTCGTCCACCAGGCCGATCTCTCCGGCGCCGAGGCCGAGCGGGCCGGGCGGGTGCCAGGCGTGCACGGCGCGCAGCCGGGCGTGCCGGATCCGGGCCGCCTCGAAGGCGAACTCGATGACCTCGTCGCAGGCGGCGGCCATGTCGACGCCCGCCGTCACCGACCACCCGCGCGCCACGGTCACCGGGGCCGCCCGACCTGATGACCGGGCACCGGGCCGAACATCCGTCCATCCTCACCTGTCGGTTCGACGACAGGTGGCCGCGGCCGACCGAGCGGGCGCCGCGCGGTGTGGCGGAGGACCGGCTGCGCAAGCTGTGACCATCGCCGCCGCGGCGTTGAAGGGTTTGGTGCCGGCCGCTTCCTGCGGGCGGCACCAAGCCCTTCGGTTGCGGTTCAGTGGTGCGCGGGGGTCGGCCGATCGTCCGACAAGCGCGGGTGCGGGATCCGTGGCGTGGTGCGGTGCGGCCGCCGGTCGCGCAGCCGTGCGGTGAGCGCGTCGAACAGCGTCGTGAAGACCGCGGTGAGGATCGCCGTCATGGCCAGCGCCACCACCAGCAGGACCGAGAAGCGCTCCCAGAACTCCGTCGTGAGGCTCGTGCCCACTGTTCTCGCCCTCCCTCGTCGGGGTCGTTCCCCTCCCTCCCAGCCAACTCATCCGGCACCGGGGGCGCTTGAGCCGAGCGGTCCGGACGACGGCGCGGACCGACCCGGCCCCGGGGGCCATCCGGCCCACCTCCCTCCCGCCGCCGTCCGGGACTGCCGGTCCCCCTCCGCCCCCAAAGCGGGGCGCCCACGGCGGTCCGGCCTGGGTCCGGTCGATCCGGCCGCGGATCTCGGCCGCCGACTCCGGCTCACCATGCGCGAGGCCCGTCGTCCGAGGGGCCGGAGCCCCGCGCGGCCGGTCGATGATCCGAGCCCGTCGGCGTGGGACGAGAAGTGCGATGCGTCGGCGTCCGTGGCCCGCATCGGTGTCCTGCCGGGGTGCCGCCGGCGCACGGGTACGGGCCGCCATGGGCCGAAGAGTCTCTTCCGGAGGGCCTGGACGGCCCTTGGTCCCCCGTCCGTGCCAGGCACACGCTGGAACGGGGGAGATCCCGAGGAGGCAACCATGCACGGCAGCCCGCACACCGTGAGCGATGTGATGACCCGCACCGCCGTGGCCGTCGGCCGTGACGCCCCGTTCAAGGACGTCGTCGCGCTGATGGACCAGTGGAAAATCAGCGCCCTCCCCGTGCTGGCGGGCGAGGGCAGGGTGATCGGCGTCGTGTCCGAGGCCGATCTGCTGCCCAAGGAGGAGTTCCGGGACCGCGATCCGGACCGGTTCGTGCAGCGGGAACGGCTGGCCGACCTGGCCAAGGCCGGCGGGCTGACCGCCGGGGAGCTGATGAGCGCGCCCGCCGTGACCGTGCACGCCGACGCCACCCTGGCCGAGGCCGCCCGCATCATGGCCCGGCGCAGGGTCAAGCGGCTGCCCGTCGTCGACGGCGTCGGCATGCTCGAAGGCATCGCGAGCCGCGCGGACCTGCTCAAGGTGTTCCTCCGCGAGGACGAGGAACTCACCGAGGAGGTACGCCGGGAGGTCGTCGAGCGGCTCTTCCCCCTCTTCGCCGACCACATCCAGGTCGAGGTCACCGAGGGGGTGGTCACCCTCACCGGATGGATCGACGGCACGGGTCTGGTGCCGGTCGCCGAGCGTCTGGCACGCGCCGTGGAGGGTGTGGTCGACGTGCGCTGCCACCTGGCCCCCGTCCCCGTCCGGAGCGGCGCCGGCTGACGCGCCGCCGGATACCCGGTTCAGCGAACCGGAGGGTCTCGGAAGCCGGCAGGCGTCCACAGCCGCCGGAAGCGGGGCAGTGACGTCCGGGAACCCGGGAGGACGGCGGTGAGCGCGGCCGATGACCCTCGGCCGCGCACACCTCATGCGGTTCGGGCAGCACCCCTGATTCAGCCCGTCCGCACAGGGATGGTCCTGGTCCCCGCCTTCGTCTCCGGGACCGGGACCGTGATGGTCAGGACACCGTCCTCGTACACCGCGGTCGCCTCGTCCCCCTTGGCTCCCGACGGGAGCCGGACAGAGCGGGCGAACGTGCCGTAGCGGAATTCGGTACGGTGCTTCTCCTCGGTCTCCGCCGAGCGCTCCGCCCGCAGGGTCAGAACACCCTCGGCGACAGTGATCTCGACGTCCTGGGCGGGGTCCACGCCCGGGAGTTCGGCCCGCAGCACATAGGTGCCGTCCTTGAAGTGCTCCTCGACCCGGATGCCGTGCAGGACCGGAGCGCCGTGCGCACCCGGGAAGCCGGCCTCCGCCCAGCCGAACAGGTCGGGCAGCACCGGCCAGCCGGACCAGCGCTCGAGTATGCCGCTCATGCTGTGCCTCCTCTCTCTTGCTCATCTCCAGCGTTCTGCAAGGGAGTTGGGACGGCACGGGGCCGACCGTCCCGGTCCGGGTTCCGGTCGGCCCTTGTCCGGGGGTCAGCCCTTGCCGCCGCTGAAGTTGCGCCACTGGGGGCCGACCCGCCGCCATTCGTCGTCCCACTCGGCGAGACGGTGCCGGAGCAGCCGCCGGCGGACCAGCCAGCCGCCGCCGTAGACCGCGGTCACGGTCAGCTGGCCGACGAGGGCACCGGACGCGACCGCCTCGAAAATCGACTCCGCCTTGCTCGGCGGTGCGCTGACCGACTGCTCGCCGCGGTTCACCCAGACCTGGACGTGACTGCCGGCGGTGGCCGTGGGGGCGGCCTTCGCCCGGCCGGTGTGCACGGTGCCGTCGGCGGCCGCCCACCGAACCGTGACCCACATCCTGCCGACGTCGTAACCGGCCGTGACGGGCGAGCCGTCCGCCGCGTTCTCGGTCAGCACGGCGGACACCGAGCGGGTGTCGGCCCGCCGGTCGGCGAACGTCTGGCCGACGGCTTGGGCCACTGCCCAGCCTGAGAGCACCCCGCCGAGGAGGGCGAGGGCCCAGAGAGCGAACACGATCCAGGCCTCCACGACGTCGCTGCGCCGCCGCAGCGGATTGCGCCGCCACCGCCAGAACCACGGCCTGCCCCGCTTCCGGCGGCTGTGGACGCTTGTCGGCTTCCGGGAACTGTTGCGGTTCATGATTCGGCACCTCCCTCCGCAACGCGGGTCCGCGCAGACGCCCCAGCGTCCGGAAGGTTCGGGTCGAGGGCGGGACGGCGGTGGGGTCCGGTCAACGCGCAGTCCACGTCGACCACGCCTTCGACACCGCGCACCCACCCGGCGGCGACCGGCACCAGCGCGGTGTCGGTGACGCGGCCGGTAAGGGTCACGACGCCGTCGCGGACCCGCACCCGGACCGGTTCGGCCTCGTGGGCGAAGAGATGCGGGAGTACGTCGCGCCTGATCTCCTCGGCAATGGTCTCGTCGTGCCGCAGGAACACCTTGAGCAGGTCGGCGCGGCTCACGATGCCGACGAGCACGCCCTGGGCGTCCACGACCGGCAGCCGCTTGACCCCGTGCCGCGCCATCATGCGCGCCGCCTCCGGGATCGTGGCTCCGGCCCGGACGGTGACGGCCGGGATGTTCATCAGCTCCCCGGCGGGCAGCGCGGACACCGTCGTGAGATCGTCCGCGCGCAGCAGCCCGGTGTACCCGCCGGGGGCGCCGTCCCGGAGTTCCTCCTCGCGCAGCAGGTCCGCCTCCGACACGACACCCATGACATGCCCCTCGTCGTCGAGCACGGGCACGGCGCCGACCCGCCATCGCCGCATGGCCGTGACGATGTCCTTGAACGCCGCGTCGCGGCGCATGGCGACGACTTCACGGGTCATCACGTCGTCCACCACGGACGGGGTGCCGGTCATGGCGGCCTCCAGGAGCCGGATGCCGTACTACGACACCTCCAGCCTCGGCCACCCGACCGCGCCGGGGCATGGGCCGAGCGGCCCCGGGCAACGGTCCGGACTTCCTCAGGACGAGGAAGGGCGTCCCCGGGCTCCCATGGCGTGCCCGGCCGAAGGGCGACACGCCGGCTGCCGGGGCTGCGGGTGCGGCCGTACGGCCCGCCGGCGTGCCGGCGGCCGGCTCGTATCGGGGTGACCGTCAGTCAATTCGCGCGGCGTCCGCGCAGGCAGGGGGCCGGATGTCCCTGCTCGCCCGCCGACGGTCCGCGGCCCGGGGCACCGTGGTCCCTCGGACCGGTCGATACGCAACACGCGTGGCGCTCCGCCGCCGGCGTACGGGAATTCGGGCCGTTCGTCCCGCTCTTCCGGCGCCGTGACGGCCCGGCCGGGTCGGTGGGCCGCAGTCGTCGGGCAGGACGTCTTCACTCGTCGGTCGCCCTGCCCGGAGGGGGGCGAGCGGCGCCTGCGGCACGCGGGGGCCGACTCCCATACGGCCCCGGCCGGCACAGGCGGGGTGGCGCCGGTCTGAGGCGCCCTGGGGTCCCTTGGTGCCGAGGGGTCGTGCCCGGCCCCCAGGACGCCGAGTCCTGGGCACCGGCGCCCGGTCTCCGGCCACGCCCCCGTCAGGCGACGGTGACACTCTCGTCGAGGTAGACGTCCTGGACGGCGTGCAGGAGTTCGACGCCCTCGGCGGTGGGGCGCTGGAAGGCTTTCCGGCCGGTGATGAGACCGGTGCCACCGGCCCGTTTGTTGATCACCGCGGTCCGTACCGCCTGGGCCAGGTCGCCCTGGCCGACCGAGGCGCCGCCGCTGTTGATCAGGCCGACGCGGCCCATGTAGCAGTTGGCGACCTGCCAGCGTGTGAGGTCGATCGGGTGGTCGGTGGTGAGCTGGTCGTACAGCAGCGGGTGCGTCTTGCCGAAGCCCAGCGCACGGTAGCCGCCGTTGTTCTCCGCCTGCTTCTGTTTGACGATGTCGGCCTCGATCGTCACGCCGAGGTGGTTGGCCTGGCCGGTGAGGTCGGCGGAGACCGCGTAGTCCACGCCGTCCTTCGTGAACGCCGAGTTGCGCAGGTAGCACCACAGCACCGTGAACATGCCCAGCTCATGGGCCCGGGCGAAGACCTCGCTGGCCTCCCGCAATTGGCGGTCGGACTGTTCTGAGCCGAAGTAGACCGTGGCGCCGACGCCTGCCGCGCCCAGGTCGAAGCACTGCTGGACGTCGCCGAACATGATCTGGTCGTAGTGGTTGGGGTAGGTCAGGAGCTCGTTGTGGTTGAGCTTGACGATGAAGGGGATCCGATGCGCGTAGCGCCGCGACACGGCGCCGAGCACACCGAGGGTGCTGGCCACCGCGTTGCAGCCGCCGTCGAGGGCGAGTTCGACGATGTTCGCGGGGTCGAGGTAGCGGGGGTTCGGGGCGAACGCCGATGCCGCGGAGTGCTCGATTCCCTGGTCGACCGGCAGGATCGACACGTATCCGGTGCCGGCCAGCCGGCCGTGGCCGAAGAGTGACTGCAGGTTGCGCAGCACCCGGGGCGAGCGGTCGGTCCCGGACACGACCCGGTCGACGAAGTCGGGGCCGGGCAGAACCAGGTCCTCCCCCGGGATCCCCTGGGCGGAGTGGGTCAGCAGGTCCTTGGCCTCGTCGCCCAGCAGTTCTTGGATGTCGGTCACGGTCTCCACCTCTCCTGTCCGGCGAAACGGCGAGGGAGGCGGCCGCACACATGCGGGGCTGCAGGACGTGCCACAGTCCGTGCGGCCGCGTCGCGGGTTCCCTGTCCATCATCCGCGCGGGCGGCCCGCCCGGCAGAGCCGGCCGGGTCCTTCGTCGAGGCCGAACGGCCCACGGGCGGGCGAACGTCTCGTCTGCCAGGACTTTCGAGGGCCCCGCCGTGGAACGGTGGAGGAGCACGTCGACGGGCCCGGCGCGCGAAGGAGGACACGATGAGTCACCCCGTACTGGCCGGTGTCGACGGATCCGAGCACAGCCTCGCCGCGGCCGAGTGGGCGGCGCGGGAGGCGGTGCTGCGGGGTGTTCCCCTGCGCATCGTGCACGCCGCTCCGCCGCTTCCCGGCGATGTGGTTCCCGTCCAGGCCGGGGAGACGCTGCGCCGGGTGGGCGAACGCATCGTTCAGGGCGTGATCGCCGACCTGGGCACCCGCCACCCGGATCTGCGGGTGCGCGGCGCGCAGAGCGCCGAAGCCCCGGCCGAAGCTCTGCTGTCGGCGGCGCGCGATGCCGGGCTGCTCGTGGTCGGGGCACGGGGCTCCGGGGGCTTCAACGGCCTTGCGGTCGGATCGGTGGCCCTTCGGGTGGCGGCCGCGGCCGACTGCCCCGTCGTGGTGGTGCCCGGACGGCGGCCCGGCGGTTTCGGGAACGGCACGCGGTCGGCGAGCGCCGTCCCTCAAGTGGTGGTGGGTTTCGACGCGCATCGACCGGTCGACGAGGTGGCGGACTTCGCGTTCGGGGCGGCCCGGACCCGCGGAGCGGTGCTCCGGGTGGTGCAGGCATGGGCTTTTCCCGCCGAGGCCGTGTCGCCCCGGACGCTGTTCGTGACCGAGGAGGACCGCGCCACCTGGGAGGACCAGGAGGTCCTGCGGTTGTCCGACGCCCTGCGCACCCGGCAGGAGAAGTACCCGGAGGTCGCGGTCCGCCCTGACGTCGTCCTCCTCCATCCCGCGGAGGCGCTTCTGAACACCTCCCGCGGAGCCGACCTGCTGGTCGTGGGCCGCGGTGCCGGCCGAGGCGGGGGCGAGGGCCGGCTGGGACCGGTCACGCACGCCGTGGTGCACCACGCCGACTGCCCGGTGACGGTCGTACCGCACGACGGCTGACACCGCGCGGGGGACTGGTCGAGGAACACCGACGCCCGCCGGCATCAACCGTGAAATGCCGGTCGGCGGCCGGGCTGCGGCCGTTGCCGGGGCGCTCGCAGGACACCTCGCACCGGCGCTCGGACCGGTCGCGGAACTCCTCGGACGTCAGCCGAAGAACACCCCGAACTCGTCGTACAGCGATGGATCGACCATCTTCGTCGTCGCCTCGGCGCCGGGGATCGGGACCCGGACGATCCGGGTGCCGCTCAGGGCGACCATCGTCCCGAAGGCGCCGTCCTTGACCGCGTCGACCGCGTGCAGTCCGAAGCGGGTGGCCAGCCACCGGTCGAAGGCGCTCGGCGTGCCACCGCGCTGGACGTGGCCGAGCACCGTCGTGCGGGCGTCCGTGCCGGTGCGCTCCGAGATCTCCCGGGCCAGCCAGTCGCCGATCCCTGACAGCCGCACATGGCCGTACTCGTCCAGTGACCGGTCCTTGAGGACCATCTGCCCCTCCTTGGGCACGGCCCCCTCGGCGGTGACGACGATCGGCGCGTAGTGGAACTCGAAGCGGCTCTTCACCCACGCACAGACCTGATCGATGTCGAACGGCCGTTCGGGGATCAGGATCACGTTGGCACCGCCCGCGACCCCGGCGTGCAGGGCGATCCAACCGGAGTGCCGCCCCATCACCTCCACCACCAGGGTGCGCATGTGCGACTCGGCGGTGGTGTGCAGACGGTCGATGGCCTCGGTCGCGATGCCCACGGCCGTGTCGAAGCCGAACGTGTAGTCGGTGCCGGGCACGTCGTTGTCGATGGTCTTCGGCACACCGACGATCGAGATCCCCTGGCGGCTCAGCTCGGCGGCGGCGCCCAGCGTGTCCTCGCCACCGATCGCGACGAGGGCGTCGATGCCGTGCGCGGCCAGGGTGTCCTGGATGCGGCGCACGCCGTCCTCGTGCTTGAACGGGTTCGTGCGGGACGACCCGAGGATGGTTCCGCCGCGCGGGAGGATCCCCCGCACCTCGGGGATGCCCAGCGGCACCACGTCTCCCCGCAGCGCGCCGAGCCAGCCGTCCCGCAGGCCGGCGAACTCGAAACCGTACTCCTGGACGCCCTTGCGGACGACGCTGCGGATCACGGCGTTGAGACCGGGACAGTCACCGCCACCGGTCAGCACTCCTACCTTCATGGTTCCCTCCCCCTCTGTTGCGTGGGTGAGGTTCTCTGTCGATCGTGAGATCCATTCTGGGCGACGGCGCTCTCGACGGCGACTCGCTCCGGGGCCGGATGCCGGGAGACATCCCAGCCGCCTTCCCGTGTCGGCGTGGACCTCGAAACCGCGGTCGTGCCCCACCTCCGCGAAGAACCAGGCCGGACGTTGTGCGGCGAGGGCGCCAGGGAGGCGGCCCGGGCCAGGTGCAGAGCCGCGTGGCCGGGGTTGGGGTACGGGGTCCGGTATGCCGTGGTCATGGTCGACACCGCCTTTCGGGAATCCTCCGTCACCAGCCTTCCCGGCCCGGCTCCCCCGTTGGCATGGGCCGTCCGGCCCCGCGCCCGGTCCGGGTGTCCCTGCGCCGCACACGTACGGTCAGGACAGCGCGATACGGCCGCGCTGATGCCGTACCGCCGTCACAGCCGGCGCAGCCAGTCGTCGGTCACGCCGTGGAAAGGCTGCTCCTCGGGCCGCAGCCGGGAGTCGTCCAGGCGGTAGGTGAGCTTGTCGACGACGGCGACGACGCCGTCCACCCGGCCGGTCATGGAGACGGCGATCTCCATGTCGCTCCTGCGTTCCAGCTGCCCGGAGAGCGTCACCACACCCTCGGTCACGGAGACGTGGACACCGCCCCTGGGCACCCACAGCCCGCGCACCAGCACCTCCTCGGTCACCTCCTCGCGGATCTCCGAGTCCGGGCGCAGAAAGACCTTCAGCAGGTCGCCGCGGGTGACGATGCCGACGAGCCGGTCCTCCTCGTCGACGACCGGCAGCCGCTCCACATGATGCTCCGCCATGATCCGGGCCGCCGCGACGACGGTCTCGTCGGCGTGGACAGTGACCGGCGGCACGCTCATCAGCCGGTTCGCGGCAAGGGCCCTGGCCTTGGCGGCCCGCCGCCGGCCTCCCGGCGTCAGGCTCGCGAGCCGGTGGCGCTTCGCGGGCAGCCAGGGGTCCGGGGTCTCGGCCTGACGGAACATCAGATCCGTTTCGGAGACGACCCCGACGACCCTGTCACCCCCGTCGACCACCGGTACTCCGCTGATGTGGCGCTCGCCGAGCAGGCGGGCCACCTCCTTGAACGGGGTGCCACGCTCGGCACGGACGACCTCCGTGGTCATCACGGAGCCGACCTTCCGGTGCTTCATGATCGCGCCTCCTCCGACTCGACTCCTGGTGAATTCATCGCACTTCAAGCGTCCTGAGGAACGGGCCGCGCTCCTATGGGCTGTCCGGCGGCAACTCGGGCCGGTCGGCCCCGAGTACACAGCGGGCGGGCAGCCGACGGGCCCAACATGTCCGCGGACGGGGTGGGTTGATTAGCGGGCTGCTCCGCCGTATCCCGCCCGGCGGGACGCCGGGCCGTGCGGGAGGGCACCCGGGCCTTTCGGCCCCTCCCCGCCGGGCTCCCGGAAGCCCACGCTGGACAGGTCGTCCGAAGGTCCGACGCCGACCCGGCGCCGGGCGGGGAGGAGACCTCATGCCGACCGTGCTCCTCGAGCGCACGACCCTGGAGAAGCTGCTCTCGGCGGCCGGGGCCGCGCCCTCGATCCACAACACCCAGCCATGGTGGTTCCGGCTCGCCCCGGACCCGGACACGCTGGAGATCCGCGCTGCCGTCGGCCGCACCCTGCACCGCGCCGACCCGACCGGGCGGGCCCTGCACGTGTCCGTCGGCTGCGCGCTGCTCAACCTGCGGGTCGCGGTGGCGCACCGCGGGTGGGAGCCGGTCACCCGGCTGCTGCCCCGGCCCGGCGAGCCGGACCTGCTGGCCACCGTACGCATCGGCAGCCCGGTACGGTTCCCGGTCCACCCACGGCTCTCCGACGCCGTGTGGCGCCGCCACAGCAGCCGGCTGCCGCTCGCCGGCCGGCCACTGCCCGCCGCGCTGTACGCCGAACTGGCCGAGACCGCGCACGCGGAGGGGGCTCTGCTCAGCCTGCCGGACCCCGACGAGAGCGACCGTTTGCTGCGTCTGACCTGGGAGGCCGAGCACCGCAACCGGATGGATGCCGCGCGGGCGCTGGAGAGCCGACGCTGGGTCCAGGAGCCGGACGGCTCGGGCCTCGGTATACCCCCTGAGGCGATCGGGCCGCAGGACCACCGGGAGCGCCTCCCCATGCGGGACTTCGGCGCCCACCGCCGTCCCGCCGTGCTGTCCGCCCGCTCCTTCGAGGCGCGCCCGGTCCTCGCCGTCCTCTCCACCGCGCACGACCGGCGCACCGACTGGCTGCGGGCGGGGCAGGCCCTGGAACGCGTCCTGCTGCTGGCCACCGCGCACGGCGTCCGCACGTCGCTGCTGCACCAGGCGCTGGAGTGGCCCGACCTGCGCGCACAGCTCACCCGGGTCCCGGACGACGGACGGGTGCACGCCCAGATGCTGATCCGCCTGGGCTACGGGCCCGACGGACCCGCGTCACCACGGCGACAGACGTCTCAGACGCTGGAGGGACACGACCCGGAGGGCTGAGGCCGGGACGGCCGTGGCCCGGTCGGCCGGCCCGTAGCCGTGCCACGCGGCAGGAGGTTGCGGGGCGGTCCGGCGGGCGCGTCGCCCGGCCTCGGCGAGCATGCCCTTCACCCGGTCGCGCAGCCCTCCGCCGTCCGCATCCCATAACGCGGCCTCGGAGAAGGCGTCCCCCACGGGCGAGGCGGGGCGTGTGCCGGCCGGAGTCCCCCCGCGTGCCGGTCGCCGACCTCCCTCGCCACGATCTCCACCGCGAACCGGCTCGACGGCGAGCCGTCCGCTTCCGCCACCATCCGCCACGACCGGACCGTTCGTGGCAGCCCTCCCCCTCCCCTTGTCAGCGGGTCCTGTCCTGTTGCCGGCGGGTCCTGCCCTGGCCGCCGGGAACGGCAGCGGTCTGCGGCCGGGCGGCCGCGCCACGCCGAACGAATGTCAGCGTCTGTCTGACCGGCCCCGCCCGCACTGGGCCGTACGGTCCCAGCAGCGCACCGACCGGCCCTCCCCCGCCGCCTGTGCGGACGCGGAGGCTGGGATCGGAGTCAACGCGCGGCGCCCCTGCCCCGGCCGTCGCGCCGACACCGGAGGTGGACGTCATGACCGGTTCCGCGTTCGCCGACTTCGACGGATTCCACGGGTTCCGGTCCGTTCGAACCGCCCTCCGCCCGCGCGGCCCGCGCCGCGCGGGCCGCGCCCCCGGTCACCGTCGTCCCACACGGCTGACGGCCTGTGGTCGCCCCAGCGAGGACCGCCCATGAACCACGCACTGAGAAACAGGCCGATCCGGCTCCCGGGAACCGAACCGGCTCTGCTGGCGGTCACGACCGCCGCACTCACGGCAGGCGCCGTCGCCTGGCTGCTCGGCGCCCGTGACCTCGCCGACCTCTGCTGGGGTCTCGGCACGGTCGCCGCCGTCGTCCCCGCCGCCACCTGGGTGCTGGAGGCCCTGCGCCGCGGGCAGACGGGGGTGGACCTGATCGCAGTGGTGGCCCTCGGCGGCACACTGGCCGTCGGCGAGTACCTGGCCGGGGCGCTGATCGCGCTGATGCTCGCCACCGGCCGCACCCTGGAGTCGGTGGCACAGCGGCGCGCCTCCCGGGACCTGCGCGCCCTGCTGGAACACGCGCCCCGTACCGCACGGCGCCGCACCGGCGCCGAGGTGCGTACCGTGCCGTCGGCCGACGTCGTGCCCGGTGACCTGCTGGTGGTCGGCCCCGGCGAGGTCGTCCCGGTCGACGGCCGTGTCGCCGGCGACACGGCGGTGCTGGACGAGTCGGTGCTCACCGGTGAGCCGTTGACCGTGCGACGCCCGGCCGGCGAGCCGGTACGCAGCGGTGTCGTGAACGCCGGCGGTGCGTTCGAGGTGCGCGCCACGGCGACCGAGCGGGACAGCACGTATGCCGGGATCGTACGGCTGGCCCGGCAGGCCGGTGCCGAGTCCGCGCCGGTCGTCCGGCTGGCGGACCGGTACGCGGGCTGGTTCCTGCCGCTGTCCCTGGTGGCCGCGGGACTGGCCTGGCTGGTCTCCGGTTCCGCGGTGCGCGCGGTGGCGGTCCTCGTGGTCGCCACGCCCTGCCCGCTGCTGCTGGCGGCTCCGGTGGCCGTCGTCTCCGGTCTGTCGCGGACCTCGCGGCTCGGTGTGGTGGTCCGGGACGGCGGGGCACTGGAGGCACTGGGCCGGGCCCGGACCCTGCTCCTGGACAAGACCGGCACCCTCACCGAGGGCCGGCCCAAGGTCCTGGACGTGATCGCCGCGCCCGGCTGGCAATCCAGCCAGGTGCTGCGGCTGGCCGCCTCGGTCGACCAGTACTCACCGCACGTGCTGGCCCAGGCGGTGGTGGATGCGGCCCGTGAGCGGGGGTTGCGGCTGTCCGTGCCGGCGGACGTGTCCGAGGAACCCGGCCGGGGCGCGGTCGGCACGCTCGCCGACCGGCGGATGGCGGTCGGCCGTCTCGACTCCCCTGCCGAGTCCCCTGCCGAGAGACCGGACTGGGTCAGTGCGGTGGACAACCGGGCCCTGCTCGACGGCGCGGCCGTCGCCTGGCTGAGCGTCGACGGCCGTCCCGTCGGTGCCGTACTGCTGCACGACCCGGTGCGACCCGACGCACCGCGCACCCTGCGCCGGCTGCGCACGGTGGGCGTGGAACGGCTCGTGATGCTCACCGGCGACCGGCCCGAACCCGCCCTGGAGGTCGGTGCCGTGCTCGGCCTCGACGAGGTGCGCGCCGGGCTCACCCCGGCCGACAAGGTCGCCGTGGTCCGCGCGGAACGCGCCCGGGCGGTCACCGTGATGGTGGGCGACGGCGTGAACGACGCCCCGGCCCTCGCGGCGGCCGACATCGGCGTGGCCATGGGGGCCCGCGGCGCCACGGCGTCCTCGGAGGCCGCCGGCATCGTGCTGACCACCGACCGGGTGGACCGCCTGGCCGACGCGGTCGCCGTCGCCGTACGGTCGCGGCGTATCGCGGTGCAGAGCGCGCTCGGCGGGATGGCGCTGTCGCTGGTCGCGATGGCCGCGGCCGCCGTCGGTCTGCTCCCGCCGGCCCTCGGCGCGCTCGTCCAGGAGGGGATCGACGTCGTGGTGATTCTCAACGCCCTGCGGGCGCTGGGCGACGACCGGGCCGCGCGACCCGTTCTCCGGCCCTCCACGGAGGCCCTCATCCACCGCTTCGCGGCCGAGCACGACGACCTGCGGGACGTGCTGGAGGCCGTACGGTCCGCCGCCGACCGCCTCGCCGCCGGC
Source organism: Streptomyces sp. NPDC001714 (assembly GCF_042892755.1). Lineage (NCBI taxonomy): Bacteria > Bacillati > Actinomycetota > Actinomycetes > Kitasatosporales > Streptomycetaceae > Streptomyces > Streptomyces sp. NPDC001714. Next base: position 849,796 of record NZ_JBIAUL010000002.1, on the reverse strand, counting down.
GCCGGACCGGACTCCCTCGCGGCGGTGGCGGAGGTCCACCGGCTGCTCACCGAACGGCTGCTGCCGCACGAGTACGCGGAGGAGCACGAGCTCTACCCGGCGCTCGCCCCCGCCCTGGGCGGCCCGGAGGCCACCGCCACGATGAGCCGCGCCCATGCCGAGATCGAACGCCTCGCCCGCCGCATCGCCACCCACCTCGCACTCGCCGGTACGGCCGGGCCCCTGGCCCCGGAGCAACTCGACGACCTGCGGGCCAGTCTGTACGGGCTGCACACCGTGCTGCGCCTGCACTTCACCCAGGAAGAGGAGAACTACTTCTCACTCGCGCCATGAGGCGATGACGTGATCACCCAGGGGCGCCGCCGGGGCACTGCGACACCGGCTGACGGCGGCGCCGCGGGGATGGCGCACATGACTGGGCCGATCGGCCGGTTCATCTGCCCATCGAGCCTCTGGGCCGGCCGACGTACGTGCGGGAGCCTGCGGTGAGCCCTCCCGTCCCGTTCCGACGTCGACCAGACCCGGCATCCGGACCGGGCGTTCCGAGGAGGGCGGCATGGTTCCACTCATCCTGATCGGCGCGGCCGTGCCGGACCCGGCCCTGGTGTTCGGCCACAGCTCGTTCGTCGTCGGCTTCGTCCTGATGGCGGTCGGCGTTGTCGGTCTCATGGCGGTCCGGCCTCCGCCGTGGCTCTGCTGTTCGAGGTCGAGGGTGTGACCGCCGCGACACGCGACGTCGGCTGGGCGGTCCCGGCGTTCACCGGTGCGGTCGTGGGGCTGGTGCCGAAAGCCCCGTGGTTCAACAGGGGGCTGACGCCCGGTCTGCTGCCGGGCACCGGTGCGATCTCCGCGGTGCTCACTTTCGGGCCCGGAGCGCATGGCTGAACCGCCCCTTGCCAAGGGCCCGTTCGGCACCGGACGGGATCCCCTCGGCCCAGGCAGCGCGCAACGGATCGCGGGCACTGTGGGAGTACGGCATGTCGAGGCAGGCCGCCATGGAAGAAGAGCCCGGCAACATCATCGTGGTGGGTGTCGACGGCTCCGAGCCATCCTTGGCCGCACTGCGGTGGGCGGCCGAACAGGCCCGTTCGGTGCACGCGGACGTGGTGGCCGTACACGCCTGGGAACCGGCCGGCGCCCGGTTCGCCCCGTACGCCCCCGCACCGGTCCGGCCGACCGCCACCGAGCAGCGTGCCGAGGCCGCCAGGGTGCTCGCCGCGGCGGTGCGGGAGGTCTTCGGCCCGCGGGCCGGCCGGTCGATACGGGCCGTCGTGGTGGAGGGACCGCCCTCGCGGGTGCTGCCGGCGCGGGCGAGCGGAGCGCCGCTGCTCGCACTGGGGAGCAGGGCGCACCCCCAGCAGGAACTGCCCGCACTCGGCGCGGTCGGCCGTGCCTGTGTGCGCTGTGCCACGGTTCCCGTCGTCATGGTGCCTGTCACGCCGGACCCGGCCGTGTCGTCGGCGGCCGTACCGGAGCCTGGGCGGCAGGGGGCCGGGGGGTCGGCGCGCGCACGGCGGCCCGTGCGCGCCGGTTGAGCCGGACCGCGTCGAGTTCGTCCATACCGTCCGCTTCTCGTCCGCACGCCGGACGACTGCCGGGGCGAGGGGAGAGCCACCTGGTTCGCCCCGGGGCGGTGCGGGACGTTCGGCCCGCTCCCGGGGCCGGGCAGCCCCTGTCCCGGCCGGCGTCCCGCGGAGACGCTGGTGGCAGGGAGCCCGCACCACCCGGACGCGGGCGCGGATCCAAGAGAGGTGAGGATCGTGCTTCGCCCTGTGGTCGTAGGACTGGACGGATCTCGGGAGAGCCTCACCGCCGCCGACTGGGCGGCTCGCGAGGCCCTGCGTCGCGGCCTGCCGCTGCGCCTGGTGCATGCGGCCGAGGTACCGGCCGCCGGAGAGTCGGAACTGCCGGAGCTCTCGGTACCGCGCCACTGGGCCCGGCGGATCATGCGCGACGCCATGGACCAGATCAACGAGCGGTATCCGCAGCTGTACCTCAGCGCGGAGCAGGTTCCCCTGCCCGCCGCCGAGTCGCTCGTCATCGCGGGCGACACCGGGGAGTTGCTGGTGCTCGGCAGCCGGGCGTTCAGCGGGTTCGGCGGGTTCCTGGCCGGATCGGTGGCGCTGCAGACGGTGACCCGTGTGGAACGGCCCGTCGTGCTCGTCCGTGCCGATCAGACCGCCGAGGACGAGCACACCCCGGACGCGGAGGGGCGCCCGTCGGCCGACACCCCTTGCCGTGCCGTGGTCGTAGGCGTCGACGCGATGCGGCCCGCCGAGCAGGTGCTCGCGTTCGCGTTCGAGAGCGCGACCCTGCGCGGCGCGCCCCTGCGGGCGGTGTACGCCTGGCGGCTGCCACTGGTGCGGGCCGCCGCGGAGTCCGGGGCGCACGAGGCGGAGGAGGCCGCGGCCCGGCAGGCCCTTGCCTCGGCACTCGCCCCGTGGCGGGAGAAGTTCCCCACCGTGGAGGTCGTCGAGCAGGCGGAGGAGGGGCATCCGGCGCAGCGGCTGCTGTGCGCCGTGCAGGACGCCGGTCTCCTGGCCGTCGGCCGCCGGATCCGTCCGGCCCGGCTGGGCCCGCACACCGGGCCCGTGGCGCACGCCGTCATGCACCACGTGCGCTGCCCGGTCGCGATCGTGCCGCACGAGTGAGTTCCCCCGGGCCGGGGCGTCGCAGGGCACGGGTCCGCTCCGACGCCGCGGCCCGGCCCACGTCTTCGGAGAGTGCTGTGTTCCAGGTTCGTATTCACGGCCGTGGCGGCCTGGGGCCGTCACGGCCGCGGAGCTGCTGTCGGTGGCCGCGTTCGTGGAGGGCCGGTAGGCGCAGGCGTTCCCGAGCTTCGGCTCGGAACGGACGGGGGCGCCGGTGATGGCGTTCTGCCGGATCGACGACCGTCCGATCCGCGTCCGCGAGCCGGTCACCCGGCCCGACGCGCTGGTGGTCCAGGACGCGACGCTGCCGCACCAGGTGAACGTCTTCGAGGGACTGCGGCCATGGGGGTCCCCCGCTCGAGCGGAGCCGAGAGTGGGGGGGACCCGGTCCTGGTCAACTCCCCCCGCGGTGCGGACGACCTGGGCCTGGGCACGCTCACGGGGCTCGTCGTCGCCGTCCCCGCCACCGCGCTCGCGCTGCGTCATGTCGGCCGTCCGGTGCCCGGGGCCGTCCTGCTCGGCGGCCTCGCGGCCCTCACCGGCTGCGTGACGATCGACTCCCTGGCCGCCGCCGTCCAGGACCGTCCCCGGCCCAGTCGAGGAGGTCAACGCGGACGCGGCCCGGGAGGCGTACGACCACGTCAGGATCGTCCGGGAGGAGCCGGCCCATGCCGAAGCAGACTGAGGGGTCACGGGCGGTCGCCGAGACCGTGGCGTGCTGTCGTCCCGAGGTGATCGCCGCCTACCCCATCTCGCCGCAGACCCACATCGTGGAGGAGCTCAGCCGCCTGGTGAAGGCGGGTGCGCTGCGGCCCTGCGAGTACGTCAACGTCGAGTCGGAGTTCGCGGCGATGTCCCTGTGCATCGGCGCATCGGCGGCCGGCGCCCGCGCCTACACGGCTACCGCCGGCCAGGGGCTGCTGTACATGGTGGAGGCCCTGTACAACGCTTCCGGGCTCGGCCTGCCGATCGTGATGACGGTCGCCAACCCGGCGATCGGTGCGCCCATCAACATAACCCGCTGCCCGCCGCGATGGGCCGGGTCTGCCACCACCCGTGCGAGACCGCCTGCAACCGCGTCCAGGTGGACAACGCCGTCGGCATCAACGCCGTCGAGCGCTTCCTCGGCGACGAGGCGATCCGGCGCGGCTGGACGATCGAGGCACCCCCGGTGACCTCCGGCAAGAAGGTCCTCGTGGTCGGCTCCGGCCCCGCCGGACCGTCGGCCGCCTACCATCTGCGACGGCTGGGCCACGAAGTGACGATCCGCGAGGCTCAGGCCAGGCCGGGCGGCATGATGCGCTACGGCATCCCGCACAACCGCCTGCCCCGGGAGGTTCTGGACGCGGAGATCGACCGGATCCTCACGCTCGGAGTCACACTGGAGACCGGCACCCGCGTCGACGACGTCCTCGCCGCGCAGCGGGACGGCGGCTTCGACGCCGTGTTCCTGGCCGCGGGCGCGGGCATCGGCCGCCGTACCTACATCCCGGCGGGCGACAGCGCGCGCCTCCTGGACGCGGTCGCGCTGCTGAGCGGCATGGAAGGCGAGGGTCCGCCGCTCCTCGGCCGCAGGGTCGCGGTGTACGGGGGCGGGAACACCGCCCTGAACGCGGCCCGCACCGCCCGCCGGCTCGGCGCGACCGACGCGGTGGTGGTCCACCGGCGCACCCGGGACCGGATGCCCGCGCACGACGCCGAGGTCGCCGAGGCGCTGGAGGAGGGCGTGCGGACGAAGTGGCTGTCCACCATCGCGCACGCCGACGACGGCCGGATCACCGTCGAGCGGATGGAGCTGGACGAGACCGGATTCCCGCAACCCACCGGGGAGTTCGAGGAACTGGAGGCGGACACGGTGGTGCTCGCGCTCGGCCAGGACTCCGACCTGTCGCTGCTCGCGGAGGCACCGGACCTGCACGTCGACCACGGGACGGTCGAGGTCGCGGACGGGCTGATGACGGGGCATCAAGAAATCTCCGCCGGGGGTGACATGGCGCCGGCCAACCACACCGTCACGGTTGCCGTGGGGCACGGCAAGAGGGCGGCACGGCACATCGACGCGTATCTGCGCGGGACGTCGTACGAACCCGGGCCCGAGCACCCGCCGGCCGATGGCGCGCGCCTCAACACCTCGTACTACTCGGACGCACCCGCCACGGTGCGGCCCCTGCTCGAACTGGCCCGCCGCGTCTCGACGTTCGACGAGGTGGTGCAGGGGCTCGACGAGTCGACCGCGCTCTTCGAGGCCCGGCGCTGCATGTCGTGCGGCAACTGCCTCGAGTGCGACAACTGCTACGGCGTCTTTCCCGACAACGCGATCACCAAGCTGGGTCCCGGCAAGGGGTTCGCGATCGACGTCGACTACCGCAAAGGGTGCGGGCTGTGCGCGGCCGAGTGCCCGTGCGTGGCGATCGACATGGTGCCCGAGGAGTGAGCGCGCAGAGGCACGACACGGGCCGCTGCGGCTCAGGACGTCATGGGAGCGGCCAGGGCGGGATCTCCGCGGGCGGACGGCTGCTCCTGCTGCCGTCGGCATCTCCACGGTGCCCTGGTACGCCCCGGACACGGCGCTCCGCGCGTCGGACATCGTTCCCCGCACCGGCGCGGCAGGCCCGACCGGCAGCACGTGACACGACACGGACGCGAGGACCGGGGCCGGCCCGTCGTCGGCAGACGGCGAGCGACGCAGCGGCCGCGCCGTCGCCCTCGGATCATCTCTGCCTGCTCGTCCTCCGCAACGGCTGACGCGGTGTTCGGCCGTCGGCCACAACACGGCAGGCCCCTTCCTGGGCCTGCCGTGTTTGTGTGTGTTCCGGAGGGTCAGAGCAGCCAGCGGTTGCGGCTGACGAAGGGCAGCCGCGCCCAGACCTTGCCCAGGCCCCAGACCGTGCCGGCGCCCGCGGCCGCGAGGGCGATGAGGACGACGGCGTAGATGAGGTGGTAGTCGGCGAACGGGTTGGTGGACATGCTCGCCGAGCCGTCCGAGAGATGCTTGGCCGGCGGCCATTCGGCGATCCACATGAACGCCATCATCAGGGTGCCGGCGAGAGCGGCGACGCGAAGGCCGATGCCCGCGATCAGCGCGAGACCGATGCCGAGCAGGCCGAGCATGAACAGCCAGTCCGCCCAGCCCTGTCCGGCCCAGTCGTGGAACGTCGACTCCATCGGGCCGGCGGCGACACCGCTCAGGAAGCCCTTGGTGGGCGAACCGCCGTCGATCCAGCCCTTGCCGGACGGAGTGGCATAGCCGAAGCCGAACGTCTTGTCCAGGAACGCCCACAGGAAGACGAACCCGGTCACCAGGCGGAGCCCGGCGAGCGCGTACGCGCTGGTCGCCGTCGCCGCCGCGGTCGTCGCCTCGCCGGACTCGGACACCGTCCCGGCCCTGCGCAGGGACGGGAGGTGGAACCCCAGGTGCCGACGGGGGTGGTCGTGGTGGACTGCCATGATGGTCATCCCTTCCAAGGGGTGGTGCGCGGGGATCTGACGACTCTCGTTGCGCCTTCAATGTCCCGCTGCCGTGCCCGCTCCGCAGGGGGCCGCCCCGCCCGCCTCACAGGGCCGAACGTCCCGCTCCGCGAGGGATGTTGAGGCCCCGTCAGCCGCTGACGGGGACAAGCAGCACCGGGCAGTGGGAGCGGTGCGGCAGGGTGTGCGCGACAGGGCCGAGGTGCCGACATGGCCTTGAAGCCCTTCTCGGCGGGCTGGCGGCGCACGGCTCCGACGTCAGTGCCGAGGTGGGCACCGTGGTCGACGGCCTTGGTTCGGTAACCGGTGTCCGCCCAGGCCTTGGGGACGTCGGGATGAGCTTTGGCGATGTTCGAAAGCAGGTGAATCCACCGGCGTTCCGGAGACGCCGGCGTCGCTCACCCAGACGGCCAAAAGCAGGCCGAGGGTGACGAAGCCTGATGCGGCACTTGCGGACCTGCTTCCCGCCGTCCCCGCCGCGGGGGGCGGCCGGCAACGGCCGGACGGCCGCCCACTCCGCGCCCGTCATATCCGACGGATGCCTGCGCGCCCGGTCCGGATGATCGGCCGCGCCGCCGTAGCCTCCGGGAACTGCCCGGAATCGATCGCACTCCCGAGCTACCAGGACGCCCTGTCCTAATATGACTGTCGACAGAGTGCCGTAGGAGGTGGAGAACGTCTGCGCGTTGTCGGGATGCTTGTGCAGCAGGTAGCCGAGGTCGGTCGCGGGGCGTTCGGGGGTGCCGGTGGTGGTGATGGTCAGGAACGCGTGGCCAGGCCTCATGGAAGGGGATGAACTGCGAATGGGTTGAACCGGGATCCTTACCGTGCGCCAACGTACAGCGAACATCCCCTGCGTACCCTGGCATTTTCGCCGCCCAAGCGGAGCCGACCTCCCCTCTTCGCGCGGGCCTGTGTCGGCCGTGGGGAACCCTGTGACAAGATCCGCTGGCATGTCGTCTGCCATGCCTTCGTTGCCTTCGTTGCCTTCGTCGCCCACGGGCCCCTCAAGAACCGGTCGCCGTCTGCTGGTCGCCCTGCTCGCGCTGCTCGCGACAGCAGGCTCCACCGTGGCCGAGGCCGGCACGCCGTCCGGCCCGGCGCCCGGCGCCGCGGTGAGAGCGGCCGAACCCGCGACGCCCGACCGCCCCAGCTACGACGTGAAGCTGCGCGCCGACGCCGACGGCTCCCACTGGGCGGGCCGGCAGACGGTGTCCTTCCGCAACGCCTCCAGCCGGCCCCTGCGTGAGGTGTACATACGCCTGTGGGGCAATGGCGAGGACGGCTGCGGGACATCCGGAAGACCGTCCCCCGTCCGCGTCTCCCACGTGCGCGGCGGCACTCCGGGCCGCCCCGGCGTGAAGTGCACGGCGCTGCGCATCGCTCTGCCGAGGCCGCTCGCACGCGGTGAACGGACGGCCGTCTCCTTCGACGTGGCCCTCACCGTGCCCGCACGCAACAACCGCTTCGGCCGCGAAGGCGCGTTCCGCTTCCTGGGCAACGCGCTGCCGGTCCTCGCCGTGCACGACGCGAGGGGGTGGCACCTCGATCCGTATGTGTCGTACGGCGAGAGCTTCTACACCCTGGCGAGCGACTTCCGGGTGCGCCTCGACCACCCGTCCGCCCTCAAGGTCCCGGCGACCGGCAGCACATGGACCCGACCCGGCGGTACCGGGCGTACGGTCACCCACAGCGTCGCCAAGCGGGTGCGGGACTTCGCATGGGCGGCGGGCCCGTTCCGCACCGCGACCCAGACCTCGCCCGACGGCGTGCGCGTGAAGTCGTACTGGTCGCCGAACACGCCCGCCGCCGGTGTCCGCCTCAACCGCAAGGACGGCGTCGCCGCCATCGACCGGTTCGGCAGGGAGTTCGGCCGCTATCCGTACGGCGAGATAGACCTCGTGATGACCCCCGGGTTCGCCGGCGGCATGGAGTACCCCGGCCTGGTCATCCTCGGCACCGAGGAGGAGGGCGGCGCCACCGTCCATGAGATCGCCCACCAGTGGTGGTACGGCGTCGTGGGCAACGACGAGTACAACTCACCCTGGCTGGACGAGAGTTTCGCTCAGTACGCCAACGCGCGCTACTACCGCTGGAACGGGTTCGAGTGCTCGCCGGACGACTCCTGGCCGAGCGCCACCGCCGCGCTCACCAACTCGATGGCCTACTGGTCTACACACCGTGGCGAGTACTTCCAGGTCGTGTACGGGATCGGCCCCTGCGTCCTGGCCGACCTGGAGCACGTCCTCGGGGCCGGCACCATGGCGCGCCTCATCAAGAAGTACGCCCACGACCACTGGTACGGCGTCTCCACCACCGTCGACTTCAAGAAGGCCGCACAGTCGATGACGCACAGGGACCTCGGCCCCTTCTGGCGGGAGCACCGCATCCGCTGAAGTCGCACTCCGCTCGCGGGTGACGGGCGTACCCCGTCGGCGCCACGATGACGGTGACCGACGGCGTACGCGGGCAGGGCGGCGTCGTTCCGGCGGTGCATCCGGGTTGAAGGGGCTTCACAAGACGCGGGCCACCGCGCACGGCCGCGACGAGATCCGCCGGATCAAGGCCGCCGCCGTCGCCGGGATCGCGTTCCCACACGCGGTGCAGGCCGTCCAGATCGTGCGCCGCCGACGGATCGTCACCACCGGCAAGGTCACCCTGGAACGCATCTACGCGGTGACCGACCTGACCGCGGAGCAGGCCGACGCAACCGAGATCGCCCGCCGCGTCCGCGGCCACCGGGGCATCGAGAACAAGATCCACCACGCCAGGGACACCACGTACGCCAAGGACGCCTCCCGCGTACGCACCGGCACCGCTCCACGTGCCACGGCATCCCTGCGCAACCTGGCCATCGGCGCTCTCCGACTCGCCAACCAGAGGAACATCGCCGCTGGACTCCGCCACCACACCCGCGGCGCCAACCGTCCACTGATCACCCTCGGCATCATGTGATCAACCAGGACACATCACCTGAACGACGCGGCCCCGCCCCAGGCGGGCCAGCGCTGTCCATGACGCCGGATGGTCCGCGTCCGTGAACCTGCGACCGCTCCTGGACCCCGCGTCCTGAAGCTTCGGGCCGGAGCCCGGCGTCCGGCTCCGGGACCCGGGCTCCTGTGACACATGACTGACAAGAAGCTGTCACACGCGGACCGGAATGCCGGTTCGTCCGCCCCCGTTCTGACAGGCACGGCTGTTGCAGAGCCCCGCCCGACGAAAGAGGACGCATGACGACTGAGGCCACCACCACGGATCTCCAGGTCTTCACCGAGAGCTGGCAGGACTGGCACCGCGCCCAGGAAGCCCGGATCTCCGCTCCGCACGGGTTCCTGGCCATCACCGGGCTGCACTGGCTCGACGACCGCCCGCAGCGCTTCCCCGACGCCCCCGGCGCCTGGCGCACCGGCCCCGACGGGGTCGTCGTCGCCCTGGACGACGGTGAGGAGCTGGTCGTCGACGGGACGCCGGTGCGGGGCGAGCACCGCTTCGGCGTGCTTCCCGAGCGCAGCAGTGTCGAAGCGGTGTGGGGCGACGCGGTCATCGAGGTCGCCAAGCGCGGCGGGAACGACATCGTGCGGCCCCGGCACCCGGACGCCCCGCTGCGCACCGCCTTCACCGGAACGCCCGCCTACGTCCCCGACCCGCGCTGGGCCGTGACGGGCCGGTACGTCCCCTTCGACGAGCCGCGGCCGACCACCGTGGGCGCCGCGGTGGAGGGACTCGAGCACGTCTACGACGCCCCGGGCCGGATCGAGTTCGAGCTGGCGGGACGGCAGCTGTCCCTGACCGCGTTCCCCGGACACGGTCCGGGCGGGCTGATGGTGCTGTTCACCGACGCGACCTCCGGGGTCACCACATACGCCGCCAACCGGTCCCTGACCGTCGGACCGCCCGCCGCCGACGGCACGGTGGTCCTGGACTTCAACCGCGCCGCGAACCTGCCGTGCGCCTACACGGACCTGGCCACCTGCCCGCTGCCCCCGGCCGAGAACCGGCTGCCGGTGGCGGTCGAGGCCGGGCAGAGGATCCCGCGCGAGCGCGGCGGGTCCTGACCCTGACGGCAGGGCCGTGCGCGCATGATCCACAGGGCTCCATGGCGCATGGCCGAGCGTTCCCAGGAAAGCGTGCCGGAGGACGGCCGGCGCCCGCCGCGGGCGGGTCCGGTGCGGCCGGCCCCCGCGGGACTGAGCGCTCGGTCCGCCGGGACGTGCCGCGGCAGGCCGTCCGTCGGCTGCTGCACCGTGGTGGCTTGTCGCGCAGTTCCCCGCGCCCCTTCGGGGTGCTGCCGGACCCCGCTCAGCGCCGGCCGGCCTGCCAGAGGTCCCGCAGCAGGGCGACCTCGGCCATGTGGTGGACGAGTTCGAAGTTCGTCTCCCACAGGACGTCCGCGAACGGGTGGTCCGGGTCGGAGCCGGACGGGTACCGGGAGAAGCCGACGGTGTCGAGCTGCTCGTCGGTCACGGTGGCGACGTCGGCCCGTCAGCGGTCCAGGGCCGCCCAGAACCGGTCGAGGGCCAGGACCGCGACGGGCGTGAGTCGACCAGCTGCGCCGGGTCCTGCCGCCGGCCGCCGAAGGTCCACTCCCAGCGGCCTGCGAAGCCCGAATGCAGGTGCCCGAGCCGCCAGGCGATGGTGGTGACCGGGGTCCGGTCGGGCTCCGGCGGTGCGGCGCTGCCGAGGATCTCCTCGACCCGCTGCACGCCGACGCTCCAGTCGTCGGCGATCTTCGCGGCGGTCATGCCTGCGGCGACCTGCCGGGCCACCTCCGCGTACTCGGTCGCCGGGATGTCGGGCGCACCTTTGTCGAGGACCCAGTCACCGGGGCCGTACGCCCTGGGTGTCGTCGCCTCGTCGCGCCGCCGGATCGACCACGAGCCGGGTTCCGGCTCCCACAGGTACTCCTCGTCGCCGAGCCCCGTCAGGCGCACCTGGGCCCGCTCCCTGGCGCAGTCGAACTGGTCCAGCAGCAGGCCCGGTCGTCCTGTCCCCATGCCCGGCTCCCTTCGCGCGGTCAGCCGTCCGGCTGCGCCCAGGCGGAGGTCGACGGCCCTCCCGTGCAACGCGACGGATTTCCGTGTCCCCGGCGGCGCGGCCCGCCGGGGGCGGTCAGCTGTCGTAGTCGACGGTCAACGACTCGGAGACCGGGTAGGACTGGCAGGTCAGGACGTAGCCGGCGGCCACCTCGGCGGGTTCCAGGGCGTAGTTGCGGCGCATGTCGGCCTCGCCGTCCGTGATGCGGGCGCGGCAGGTCCCGCAGACGCCTCCCTTGCAGGCGAAGGGGAGGTCCGGGCGGATGCGGGCGGCGGAGTCGAGGATGGTGCGCTCGCGCGGGAGGCGTGCGGTGGTGGAGCGGCCGTCCAGGGTGACGGTGACCTCGCTGGCCGGGCCGGTCGCCACCGCCTCCTCGTGGCGGACGGGCTCGATCGGCTCGTCGGCGAAGAAGAGTTCCTGGTGGATCCGGTCGGCGGGGACGCCCAGTTCGGCGAGCAGCTTCTGCGCGTCGAGGACCATGCCGTGCGGGCCGCACAGCCACCAGTGGTCGGTGCCCTCGATGTCGACCAGGCCCGCGACGAGGGCGCCGAGGCGGTCGCCGTCGAGGCGGCCGGAGAGGAGTTCGGCTTCCCGGGGTTCGCGGGAGAGGACGTGGGCGAGGTGGAAGCGGGTGCGGTACTCGTCCTTCAGGTCGGCCAGTTCGTCGGCGAACATCACGGTGTCGGTGCGGCGGTTGCCGTAGAACAGGGTCACCGTCGAGCGGTCGTCGGCGGCGAGGACCGACTCGGCGATGGACATCATGGGGGTGATGCCCGAGCCGGCCGCGATGAGCACGTGGTGGCCGGGGACCGTGAGGTCGGGGGTGAAGGCTCCGGTGGGGGCCATCACCTCGACGGTGTCGCCCGGCCGCACGTCGTGGACCAGCCAGGAGGAGAAGAGTCCGCCGGGCACCTCGCGGACGCCGATGCGGGGCGCGGTGCCGGCCGGTGAGCAGATCGAGTAGGAGCGCCGCTCGTCGCGCCCGTCGACCTCGCGGCGCAGGGTGAGGGACTGACCGGGGCCGAAGGCGAACTCCGCCGCGAGGGCCGTGGGGATGTCGAAGGTGACCGCCACGGCGTCCTCGCACAGGGGCTGGACCGCGGCGACGCGCAGGGCATGGAAGGCAGGGCGGCGCCGGCGTGCGGTCGTCGCGGGCGCACCGGCGGTCGGTGCCGTCAGCTCTGCCATCAGATCTCCTTGACGTACTCGAACGGCTCCCGGCAGCTGAGGCAGCGCCACAGCGCCTTGCAGGAGGTGGCCGCGAACCGGGAGGTCTCCTCGGTGGCGGCCGATCCGCAGCGGGGACACGGAACCGTGCGCCGGGTCGGCGACAGGTCCAGCGGGACGGGACCGGCGGGGCGCCGGGGCGCGGCGTTGGGCGGTGCGATGCCGTGTTCGGCCAGTTTGCGGCGCCCTTCGGGGGTGATCCAGTCACTGGTCCAGGGCGGGTCGAGGACCGTGCGGATCTCCACGCGGCCGAAACCGGCGTCCCGCAGCCGGGCGGCGACCCCGGCCCGCATCTCGGCCATGGCGGGGCAGCCCGAGTAGGTCGGGGTGAGGTCGGCGACCACCGTGCCGTCCGGCTCGACGGTGACGTCCCGCAGCACGCCGAGGTCGGCGAGGGTGAGCATGGGGAGTTCCGGGTCCGGTACCTGTTCGGCGATGTGCCGGGCCAGCCGGGCGTCGGTCAGAACGGTCACCATGTCGCCTCCGGGTGGGCGCGGGCCACGCTCTGCAACTCGGCGAGGAGCGGGACGAGATGACCGGTGTGCTCGCCTTCGCGGCCCCGGCCGGACAGTGGCGGGACGCTCGGCATGGGGAGTCCGGCCGCGTCGAGGACCTGGTGGAGGTCGGCCAGCACCGCGTCACGCACGTCGTGGGCGGCGAACAGCTCCTCCCAGTACGGGGCCTGCGCCTCCAGGGCCGTCAGCATCCGCGCATGCGACTCCTCCGTGCCGTCGCCGAGGCGTACGACCCACTCGGCGGCGTACTGCCGGTGGTACGCGAGCTCCTTCACGCCCTTGGCCGCGATCGCCGCGAGCACCGGGTCGGGCGCGGAGGCCAGTTCGGTGAAGTGGGCGAGCCGCCAGCAAGCGAACACCAGGAGCCGCAGGACGGAGAAGGCGAAGTCGCCGTTGGGGAGTTCGGCGAGGCGTACGTTGCGGAAGTCTGCGGCGTCCCGGAAGTAGGCGTAGGCGTCCTCCGCGCGGCCGGTGCCGTCCGTCTGGCCGCAGCGCGCGTACAGCAGTCGGGCCTGGCCCAGCAGGTCGAGCCCGATGTTGGCCAGTGCCACCTCCTCCTCCAGCTCGGGGGCGCGGGTGACCCATTCGGCGAGCCGCTGGGCCAGGACCAGGGCGTCGTCGCCGAGCGCCAGGCAGTTCGCGGCCAGTTCGGCGGCGTCGACGCCCTCGGGTACCGCGGTGTCGACTCCGTGCAGCGGGTCCTCGAAGCCGGTGCCGAACGCCCAGCGCGCGTCGCTGTCGTCGTGTCCTTCGGCCAGGCTCAGGTAGACGTGGTCGTCGCTCATCACCGGCTCCTAGATGTGCGGGACATCGTCGGGGATGTCGTAGAAGGTCGGGTGACGGTAGACCTTGTCGGCGCTGGGGTCGAAGAAGGGGTCCTTCTCGTCCCGGGTGGAGGCGGCGATGTGCTCGGAGCGCACGGCCCAGATGCTGACGCCCTCGTTGCGGCGGGTGTACAGGTCGCGGGCGTGGGTGAGGGCCATCTGGTCGTCTGCGGCGTGCAGCGAGCCGACGTGGACGTGGTTGAGGCCGCGCTTGCCGCGGATGAAGATCTCGTACAGGGGCCAGTTTTCGGTGTCGCTCATGCCACCGCCTCCTCGCGGGCTCGGGCGGCCTGCTTGGCGGCGTGGGCACCGGCGGCCGCACGCACCCAGGCACCTTCCTCGTGGGCGGTCCGTCGGCGCTCCATGCGCTGCGCGTTGCACGGGCCGTTGCCGCTGATGACTTCCTTCAGCTCGGAGAAGTCGGGGGTGCCGAAGTCGTGGTGGCCGCGCTCCTCGTTCCAGCGCAGCTCGGGGTCGGGCAGGGTCACGCCGAGCCTGGCCGCCTGCGGCACGGTCATGTCGACGAAGCGCCGGCGCAGTTCGTCGTTGCTGTGCCGCTTGATCTTCCAGGCCATGGACTGGGCGGAGTTGGGCGAGTCGTCGTCGGGCGGGCCGAACATCATCAGGGAGGGCCACCACCAGCGGTCCACGGCGTCCTGCACCATCTCCCGCTGGGCGTCGGTGCCGCGCATCATGGTCATCAGCAGTTCGTAGCCCTGCCGCTGGTGGAAGGACTCCTCCTTGCAGATCCGCACCATCGCGCGGGCGTAGGGGCCGTACGAGCTGCGGCACAGCGGCACCTGGTTGCAGATGGCCGCGCCGTCGACGAACCAGCCGATGACGCCGACGTCCGCGTAGCTGAGCGTCGGGTAGTTGAAGATCGACGAGTACTTCTGGCGGCCTTCGAGGAGGCGCTCGGTGAGCTCCGCGCGGTCGATGCCCAGGGTCTCGGCGGCCGAGTACAGGTACAGGCCGTGGCCGGCCTCGTCCTGGACCTTGGCGAACAGGATCGCCTTGCGGCGCAGCGAGGGCGCCCTGGTGATCCACTCGCCCTCCGGCTGCATGCCGATGATCTCCGAGTGCGCGTGCTGGGCGATCTGCCGGATCAGGGTCCTCCGGTAGCCCTCCGGCATCCAGTCGCGCGGCTCGATCCGCTGGTCCCGCGAGATCGTCGCCTCGAAATGGGACTCCAGATCGTGCTCGGCGTCCCTTCCGGCCGCTTCAGTCATCTCCACCAACTCCCAACCGACCATTCGTTCGGTTCATCATACGGCGCGCCCTCCCCGGTCTGGCAAGGGGCTACGCCGATCGGCACGGTGAGCGGTACGGCCGCCGCGCGCCCGGCACAGGGGCCGTGGCCCGCCACGGTCACCCTGCGCGGAGGCCCGGTCCGGTCCGACGACGATCCGTCGGCGCGCCCCTCGACAAGGAGGGCGTCGTACGTCAGGAAAGTGCTCACACCCGCTCCACAAGGAGTGCGACGCCCTGACCGACTCCCACGCAGAGCGTGGCCAGGCCGCGGCGGCCGTTCTCGCGTTCGAGGCGGCCCAGCAGGGTGAGCAGGATGCGGGCGCCGGAGCAGCCGAGCGGATGGCCGAGGGCGATGGCGCCGCCGTCGGCGTTGACCTTGTCCTCGTCGAGCTTGAGGCGGCGGATCACCGCCAGCGCCTGGGCGGCGAAGGCCTCGTTGAGCTCCACAGCGTCCAGGTCGCCGGTCTGCCGACCGGCGCGGGCCAGGACCTTCTCGGTGGCGGGGACCGGGCCAAGACCCATGAGGCTGGGCTGCACACCCGCCGAGGCCGAGGCGACGATCCGGGCCCGCGGGGTGAGGCCGTACCGCTCGACCGCCTCTTCGCTCGCGACCACCAGGGCGGCCGCGCCGTCGGACAGCGGCGAGGAGGAGCCCGCCGTGACGATGCCGTCCGCGCGGAAGACGGTGCGCAGGGAGCCCAGCTTCTCCAGGGTGGTGGAGGGGCGGGGGCCCTCGTCCCGGGTGACCTCGCCGTCGCGCACCGGTACGGGCACGATCTCGCGGTCGAAGCGGCCCGCCTCCTGGGCGGCCACGGCCCGCTGGTGGCTGCGCAGGGCGAAGGCGTCGGAGTCGGCGCGGGTGATGCCGTCGAGGGCGGCGACCTCTTCCGCGGTCTCGCCCATGGAGAGCGTGACCCTGACCGCCTCGGGTCCGGCGTCCGCGGGCACTTCCCGGTCGGCGGCGGTGAAGCGCGGGTTGGTGAACCGCCAGCCCAGGGCGGTGTCGTGCACCTGTCCCGGCTTGGCCCACGGCGTGCCGGGCTTCTCCATCACCCAGGGCGCCCGGGTCATGGATTCCACTCCCCCGGCGACCACGAGGTCCGCCTCGCCGGCGCGGATGGTCTGGGCGGCCGAGGCGACGGCCGTGAGACCGGAGGCGCACAGGCGGTTGACGGTGTAGCCGGGCACGGTGTGCGGCAGTCCGGCGAGCAGCACCGCCATCCGGGCCACGTCCCGGTTGTCCTCGCCTGCCTGGTTGGCGGCTCCCAGGACGACCTCGTCCACGGCTTCGCCGGGTACTCCGGAGCGCCGGACGGCCTCGCCGACGACGAGTGCGGCGAGGTCGTCGGGCCGTACGGCGGCCAGGGCGCCGCCGTAGCGGCCCTGCGGGGTGCGGGCTCCGTCGATCAGGTAGACGTCGGGCATCGGGCGGTCTCCTCGGCTTCGGGGCGCACGGTTCGGCGCGGCCGCGGGACGGCGCGGCGGCCGGTGGCGAAGGGGGTGTCGGACAGGGTGGCGCGGGCGCTTCCGCGGCCTGCGGACCGCCTCTTGACATGCAGGTGTGTTGCTGGATTACTTGACCACGCCGCACGCTAACCGAATGTTCGGTCGGTTCACAAGGTGGTGGAGATGACGACCCGGGTACCCGGCAGGACACCTGGCCCCGTCGAGACGATGTTCGCCGCGGACGAGGCGTCCCGGCGGCTGGGGATCGAGTTGCTGGAGCACGGCGAAGGGACGGCCGTGCTGCGGATGACCGTGACCGCCTCGCAGGTCAACGGGCACCGGATCGCCCACGGCGGACATGTGTTCCTGCTCGCCGACACGGCCTTCGCCTGTGCCTGCAACAGCCACGGGCCGGTGACCGTCGCCGCCGGCGCCGACATCGACTTCGTCGCGCCCGCGTACGAGGGCGACGTGCTGGTCGCCACCGCGCGGGAGCGCGTCCGGTTCGGCCGCAGCGGTGTCTACGACGTGAGTGTCGTGCGCGGCGACGAGGTGATCGCGGAGTTCCGCGGCCGCAGCCGCACCCTCCGCACGCAGCACGAGGAGCCGCAATGAGCAGCGAAGTGAGCGCGCCCGAACCGAGGGGCACCCGCCGGGGAGAGCCGCTTCCCGAGGCCCTGCTGGACGAGGCCGAGCGGATGTCCCGCGAGGAGCTCGAGGCGCTCCAGCTCACCAGGCTGCGCACGACGCTGCGACACGCTTACGACCACGTGGAGCTGTACCGCAAGAAGTTCGACGCGGCCGGCGTGGGCCCGGACGACTGCCACACCCTCGCGGACCTCGCCCGCTTCCCCTTCACGACCAAGGCCGACCTGCGGGACACCTACCCCTTCGGCATGTTCGCCGTGCCGATGTCCGAGGTGCGGCGCGTGCACGCCTCCAGCGGTACCACCGGCCGCCCCACCGTGGTCGGCTACACCGACAACGACCTGTCCATGTGGGCCGACGTCGTCGCCCGTTCCATCCGGGCGGCCGGTGGCCGACCGGGACACAAGGTCCATGTCTCCTACGGCTACGGCCTGTTCACCGGCGGCCTCGGCGCCCACTACGGCGCCGAACGCGCCGGCTGCACGGTGATCCCCGCCTCCGGCGGCATGACCGCGCGCCAGGTGCAGATCATCCAGGACTTCCGGCCCGAGATCATCATGGTCACGCCCTCGTACATGCTGACCCTGCTCGACGAGTTCGAGCGCCAGGGTGTCGACCCGCGCTCCACCTCCCTGAAGGTCGGCATCTTCGGCGCGGAGCCGTGGACGGAGGAGATGCGCCGCGAGATCGAGGAGCGCCTGGACATCCACGCGGTCGACATATACGGGCTGTCCGAGGTCATCGGCCCAGGGGTCGCACAGGAGTGTGTGGAGACCAAGGACGGGCTGCACGTCTGGGAGGACCACTTCTACCCGGAGGTCGTGGACCCGCTGACCGACGAGGTGCTGGCGGAGGGCGAGGGCGGCGAACTGGTCTTCACCTCGCTCACGAAGGAGGCGCTGCCCGTCATCCGCTACCGCACCCGGGACCTGACCCGGCTGCTGCCCGGCACGGCGCGGCCCGGGTTCCGCCGGATCGAGAAGATCACCGGCCGGTCCGACGACATGATCATCCTTCGGGGGGTCAACGTCTTCCCCAGCCAGGTGGAGGAGATCGTGCTGCGGACGCCGGGGGTGGCTCCGCACTTCCAGATCCAGATCAGCCGGCGCGGACGCATGGACCACATGACGGTCCGGGTGGAGGCACGGCCCGACGCCGGCCCCGCCGACCGGGAGGCCGCCACCAGGATCATCGCCCAGGGCATCAAGGACGGAGTCGGCGTCACCGTGGAGGTCGCGGTCGTCGAACCGGAGACGCTGGAGCGCTCGCTCGGCAAACTCCGCCGGGTGAAGGACCTGCGCAAGGAGTAATGCGCTGGCGGGCGAACGGCCGGCTTGCCTACCGTCCTCCCCATGCCCGAACTCCAGTTGCTCCGCGCGGACCACGCCCCGGCACTGCTCGCCTTCGAGTTGGAGAACCGCGCCTATTTCGCGGCGTCCATCCCTGACCGCGGCGACGAGTACTTCGCCCGGTTCGACGAGCGGCACCGGGCGCTGCTGGCCGAGCAGGAGGCCGGGACCTGCTACTTCCATGTGCTGGTCGATCCGGCGGGCGAGGTACTGGGGCGGGTCAATCTGGTGGACGTCGCCGACGGCGGCGCCGACCTGGGGTACCGGATCGCGGAGCGGGCCACCGGGCGGGGGCTCGCCACCTGGGGCGTACGGGAGGTGTGCCGACGTGCCGTCGACACCTACGGACTGACCACCCTGCGGGCCGGCGCCGCCCTCGGCAACACGGCGTCCCGGGCCGTCCTCGCCCGGACCGGATTCACCGTGACCGGCGAGACACAGCTCTCGCGCGGGCCGGGGCTGACGTATGTGCTCCGCCTGCAGCCGTAGGCATGCACGGGAACCCTGAGCGCTCCGCCGGCCCTGCCGCGACGCGCAGTCGTTCGATCGCGGCGCCGTCGTGGCTGGTCGCCCAGATCCTCCCCCAGCGCCCCCTCGGGGCCCTGCCGAGACGCCTGATTCAGGGCGGCCGCAGTGCCCGCAGGCACCACGGCCGCCGTGGCGTCGGTCAGCCGCTCACCGGCCTGCCGCGCCCCCAGGCCCAGGCGAGGCGGTCGGCGCCGGACTGGTTGGTGGTGGCCAGCCAGGGGCGGGACGCGTCGCCGATCAGCTTCTGGATCGAGTACGTGTCGTCGGTGCGCAGACCGGGCCAGTACACCGAGCCCATGCCGAGCTTGCGGAAGGTGTCCGTGTCGGCCTGGATGAAGTTGACGGAGTTGTCGTCGGGAGCGGGCTTGTCGTAGTCGAGGCCTGTGGTCATGGGGGCGCCGAACTCGTCGGCGACCGTGCGGTTCGCGCAGTCGCCGAGCCGCTCCTTCAGGTCGGCCACCCACTGGTCGTAGGTGGCGTAGCTCTTCCAGAAGCCGTAGTGGTGGAGGGAGAGGTAGGTGCCCTTCAGGCGCGGGTCGGCGCAGACGGTGGTGACGTGGTCGTTGTAGCCGGCGCCGCTGACGAAGACACGGTCGTGCGGGACGGACGGGTAGGTCGCCAGCCACTTCGCGGCGAGGTCGGCCCATTCGGCGTCGGTGTAGCCGTGCGGCTCGTTCATGGGCTCGAAGTAGACGTGCGGGTCGTGCCGGTAGGCCTTCACGACGGTGTCCCACATGGGCCAGTAGGTGGCCTCGTCGTCGATGAAGCCGTCCTTGTTGGCGCCGGTGCCCTCCCAGTAGGAGACGATCACCTTGAAGCCCTGCGCGGAGGCCGCGTCGATCACCCCGCGGTACGACTTCCAGTACGAGCCGTTCACCGTGTACGGGTTGATGGGCAGCCGCACGGTGTTGGCGCCGAGGTTGGCGCGGAAGGCCGCGATCACCCGGGTCGCCTTGGCGTAGGTCTGGGCGTAGCTGTCGGAGAGCGACAGGCCGGAGAGGACCACCGGGTCGTCGGCGTAGTTGTCGCGCGGGTCGGCCCAGTTGACGCCCTTGAACTGGCTGGTGCCGTGCCCCGGCACGGCGGCGGAGGCGGGGCTGCCGGTGAGGGTGGTGGCGCCGAACGCGGCGATGGCGACCGCCGCGAGGGCGGCGCGGGTGCGGGGGGTGACACGGGTTCTGGCGGGGGTCTTGCGCATCAACGTGCCCTTTCGGAAGACGGCGGCTCGACGCAGGGGCCCGCGGGCCCGACCGCGTGTTTACGTAAACATCGACGCGGCATGTTCACGTGAACATCTCCTCCGCGACCCCTGCCGGCGGGATCTCCGTCGGGGCTGGTCACGGGGCGATGTTTACGTAAACTCGAAAGCGTCGGAATCGTGGCACCCGCTCCTGCGGCCGTCAAGATTCCCGGTCCCGACTTCCCGTGCATGAAGGAGATTTGAGGGATGGGGCGATGGTCCTGAACGAACCGGAGCAGCCGGTCGCGCCGGCCGCGGGCGGTGCGCGGCGGGGCGGTTCCGGGGTGCCCGGCGGGCGCCGCAAGCAGCGCGTCTCCATGGCGGACGTCGCCGAACTCGCCGGTGTGTCCTCGCAGACGGTCTCGCGGGTCTCCAACGGGCATCCTGGAGTGGTCAGTTCCACCCGGGAGCAGGTGCTGACCGCGATGCGGGAGCTCGGCTACCGGCCCAACAGCGCGGCCCGCGCCCTGCGTTACGGCCGGTTCAACACCATCGGCGTGATCCTGTTCAGCCTGTCCTCCACGGGCAGCAGCCGCACCGTCGAGGCGATCGCCACGCATGCCGCGGCCGAGGGCTACGCGATCACCCTCATCCCCATCGACGTGGCCACGCAGGACAACGTGCTGGGCGCCTTCACGCGGATGGGTGAGCTGGCGGTGGACGCCGTCATCGTCATCATGGAGATCCACCTGCTCGACACCGCGACCGTCCAACTCCCGCCCGGAGTCCATGTGGTGGTCGTGGACTCGGACGCCGGGGACCGCTACAGCGTGGTCGACACCGACCAGGCCGACGGCGCGCGCGGAGCCGTACGGCACCTGCTGGACCTGGGCCACCGCACGGTGTGGCACGTGGCAGGTCCCGAGTCCTCGTACGCGGCCCAGCGCCGTGCCCAGGCCTGGCGGGCGGTACTGCAGGAGGCGGGGTGCCCGGTTCCGGCGCCCCTGCGCGGCGACTGGTCGGCCGAGTCTGGGTACGCGGCGGGGCTCGCGCTCGCCGAAGAGCCGGGCTGCACCGCCGTGTTCGCGGCCAACGACCAGATGGCCCTGGGCCTGCTGCGGGCCTTCCACGAACAGGGCCGGTCGGTCCCGGCGGAGATCAGCGTGGTCGGCTTCGACGACACCCCGGACGCGGCCTTCTTCATCCCGCCCCTCACCACCGTCCACCAGGACTTCGCCGAGGTCGGCCGCCGCTGCGTGGAGGGCGTGCTGCGCCGGCTCCGCACCGGCGACGACTCCCGCCCCGGCACCGACCTCGTCCCGGCCCGCCTGGTGGTCAGGGAGAGCACCGCCCCGCCGCGCACGTCGTGACGGCGGTCAGGGCGTCGCGCAGGGCCGAGCCGGCCGGCGGGGGTTCGTCCCAGCGGGCGGCGATGTGGCCGTCGGGGCGGACGAGAAGCGCGCCGCCCTGCGGGCTCAGGCCGTACCGGTCGGCGTGGTCGCCGGGCAGCGGCTCGACACGCAACGGCCATGGTCCGGCGGCGTGTCGCTGCCAGTGGCCGGGGTCCCGGGTGAGCAGCGTGAACCACTCGCCGAGCGCGTCGAGCGTGGAGCGGTCGGGGGTGAGCCAGTGGTGGGGCATGCGGTGGCCCGGCTCCGCGGTGGGCACGTACTCGGTGCCGGAGGCCTCGCGGCGACCGTCGCCGTCGCCGAGGACGGCGGCGGACTCGTACGCCGTGCCGAGCACCAGGCCGAGCTGTGCGAAGTACCGTTCCGACCAAGGCAGTTCGACCGGCGTCGACGAGCCGCTGCGCAGCTGTTCCTTGCGCAGGTCCTGCACCTGGAGCAGGAGGTGGGTGTTGGCGACCGCCTGGCGGAGGGTCTCACAGGCCACCGGCCGGCGCTCCGTCTCGTACGTGTCCAACAGGGCGGGGTCGGCCCAGCCTTGGAGCACGCCGGCCAGTTTCCAGGACAGGTTGTGCGCGTCCGCGACGCCGGCGTTCATGCCGAGGCCGCCGATCGGCGGGACCGCGTGCGCGGCGTCCCCGGCCAGCAGGACCCGGCCCTGCCCGAAGCTCTCGGCGACGTACGCGGTCATCGACCAGTGCTGGACCCGCACCACGTCGGCCCGTACGCCGGCGGCGGGGCCGAGCGCGTGCGAGACACGGCCGGACCAGTCGGTCTGCGCGGTGCCGTCGGGCGTGGCGCCGAACCAGGCCCAGCCGCCGTCCGGGTAGAGCGGGGTGAAGGTGCCGAACGCGGTGAAGTAGACCCCCGCGGGCTGGTGCGCGCACCAGCGGGCCAGGTCGGCGTCGAACACGACGGTGGTGTAGTCGCCGAGCGCTCCGGGGCCGGTGGTGGCGATGCCCAGCCGCTGGCGGACGGTGGAGTTCGCGCCGTCGGCGGCGACCACGTACCGGGCCCGGACACGGGTCCGCACGCCGCGTTCGCCGTCGAGGAGCACGGCGACGACCCCCTCCGTGTCCTCTTCCAGGTCGGCCAGTTCGGTCCCGAACCGCACCTCTCCCCCGGCGGCGGCGAGCAGCGTGGGCTCCAGCCGGTCCTGCGAGGTGACGACGCCGACGACCGGGCTCTCGGGGACCGATGCGCGGACCCCGACCATCGCGGCGCTGGCGAAGTCGGGGTCGCAGAGGGTGTCCCGGAAACGCACCCGGCCGTACTCGGGTGCGAACGCGTCCGCCGTGATCCGCTCGGCGACCCCGAGCCGGCGGAAGATCTCCATGGACCGCACGTTGACCAGGCGGGACCGGGGAAACGGGGACAGCTCCCGGTGCTTCTCCACCAGCAGGGACGGCACACCCCAGCGATCCAGCAGTGCCCGCGCGGTGAGCCCGACCGGCCCCCCGCCGACGATCAGCACCGGCACCTGTGCGTCCGCTCCAGACATGGCTCCATCATCCGGTTCCGGCGCCCGGCCGCCGTGACCGACCGCGGTCATGCACCCGAACGAGTTCCCGCCCGCGCAGGGGGCGGAGGCCCGCCGGCACGGCCGCGGATGAAGGGGGGCGGCGCAGGGTACCCGGGCCGGGATCGTGGTGACGGGCACCGCGCGGGCCTGGGAGTTCTCCTGTGTCCATGACGCATCCGGCCGAGCGCTCCCGCAACGGGCGGGGCTGGTTCGAGCGGCTGGCCGAGGCGGCCTCGAACCTCACCAGCTCCCTGGCGTTCATGTGCTTCTGCCTGGCCCTGGTCGCCGCCTTCGTCGCCGTGCACCTCGCGGGTCTCGCGCTCACCTGGCAGCTGCTCGTCGGGGACGTCATGACCTCCGTGAACCTGCTGCTGCTCGCCCTGCTGAAGAACTCCGAGCGCCGGGCGGAACACGCCATCCAGCGCAAGCTCGACAGCATCGCCGCCGCGCTGCTCGGCCAGCGGGAGGGCGACCGCCCGGAGGAGGCGGCCGAGGAACTGCGCAAGGCGATCCGGATGGAGGAGGAGCTCTGACGACCCGCCCGCGGCCGGTGGGCGGGCCGCATCGGGGGCGGGCCGGGTCCTCGTACCCTGTTCGATGTGCCTGCCGTCCGTCTGCATCGCGTCGCCGTCCTTGTGCTGGAGGGGGCCAAACCCCTCGACGTCGGCATCCCGGCACAGGTGTTCACGACCCGGGCGAGCATGCCGTACGAGGTACGGGTGTGCGGCGCGGCGCCCGGTCTGGTCACCGGCGGCGACGGGCTGTCGTACCACGTCGCCGACGGCCTGGACGCGCTGGAGTGGGCGGAGATCGTGTTCGTGCCCGGGTACCGGTTCCCGGACCGGGACGACCCGCCGCCGGCCGTCGTCGACGCACTGCTCGGCGCGCACCGGCGGGGCGCGCGGCTGGCCGCCATCTCGACGGGGGCCTTCGCGCTCGCCGCGACCGGCCTGCTCGACGGCAGGCGCGCCACCACGCACTGGCACTACACGCGGGCCCTCGCCGAGAAGCATCCGCTGGTCAAGGTGGACGAGAACGTACTGTTCGTCGACGAGGGCAGCGTGCTGACGTCGGCCGGCGCGGCCTCGGGGATCGACCTGTGCCTGCACATCCTCCGCGGCGACCTGGGCGTCGCCGCCTCCAACCACGCGGCCCGGCGGCTGGTGGCGGCCCCGTACCGCAGCGGCGGCCAGGCGCAGTACGTGCCGCGCAGCGTGCCCGAGCCGCTGGGAGAGCGGTTCGCCGCGACCCGCGAGTGGGCGCTGCACCGGCTCGGACAACCGCTCACCCTCGACGTGCTCGCCCGGCACGCGGGGGTGTCGGCGCGGACCTTCTCGCGGCGGTTCGTGGAGGACACCGGGTACACGCCGATGCAGTGGGTGATGCGCGCCCGGATCGACCTGGCCCGGGAGCTCCTCGAACGGTCGGAGCGGAGCGTCGAGCAGATCGCCGACGACGTGGGCCTCGGCACCGGGGCGAACCTGCGGCTGCACTTCCAGCGGATCCTCGGTACGACACCGAGCGACTACCGGCGCACCTTCACCAAGGGCGAGTAGCGCTGCCCGGGTGATGCTGGCGGGATCCTTTCGAACCATGGCGATCTCGCCTCTGTCCCGGCCGCGGGCGGGCCGCGAACCTGGTGGCGTAGCGAAGGGACACCACTTATGACTCGTATCGCCGTCAACGGATTCGGCCGCATCGGACGCAACGTGCTGCGCGCCCTGCTGGAGCGGGACAGCAGCCTGGAGATCGTCGCCGTCAACGACCTCACGGAGCCGGCCGCCCTCGCGCGGCTGCTCGCCTTCGACTCGACGGCCGGCCGCCTCGGGCGCCCGGTGAGCGTCGACGGGGACGTCCTCGTCGTCGACGGCCGCCGCATCAAGGTCCTCGCCGAGCGCGAGCCGGCGCAGCTGCCGTGGGCCGAACTCGGCGTGGACATCGTGCTGGAGTCGACGGGCCGCTTCACCTCCGCGAAGGCCGCCCGCGCCCACCTCGACGCGGGCGCCCGGAAGGTGCTGGTCAGCGCGCCGTCGGACGGTGCCGACGTCACGCTGGCGTACGGCGTGAACACCGACGCGTACGACGCGGAGCTGCACACGATCGTCTCCAACGCCTCCTGCACGACGAACGCGCTCGCGCCGCTGGCCGCCGTCCTCGACGAACTCGCCGGTATCGAGCACGGGTTCATGACCACGGTGCACGCCTACACGCAGGAGCAGAACCTGCAGGACGGCCCGCACCGCGACCCGCGGCGCGCCCGGGCCGCCGGTGTCAACATCGTGCCGACCACGACGGGCGCCGCCAAGGCGATCGGTCTGGTGCTGCCGAACCTCGACGGGAAGCTGTCGGGCGACTCGATCCGGGTGCCGGTGCCGGTGGGATCTATCGTCGAGCTCAACACGACCGTCTCCCGTGACGTGACGCGCGACGACGTGCTGGCCGCGTACCGCGCGGCGGCCGAGGGGCCGCTCGCGGGCGTCCTCGAGTACTCGGAGGACCCGCTGGTGTCGTCGGACATCACGGGCAACCCAGCCTCGTCGATCTTCGACTCCGCCCTGACCCGCGTCGACGGCCGCCACGTCAAGGTGGTCGCCTGGTACGACAACGAGTGGGGCTTCTCGAACCGGGTGATCGACACGCTCGAACTGCTCGCGCGTTAAAGGCTGTCGACCGGTGGAGAGCGGCCGGCCACCGTCCGGTGGCCGGCCGCTCTCCGCTGTACGTGAGGACGTCAGCTCGCGGCCCCGGCGGGGTGCGCCGCCGCCTCCGGTGCCGCCTGCGGGGCGCGTGGACGACGCTGCCGGCGGTCAGGCAGACCACGCAGCCGAGGCAGAACAGCGCCAGACCGGCGAGGTAGGTCTTCTTGCGGCCGTACAGGTCACCCACCATGCCGCAGGTCAGGAGGAGCGCCGCGGTCGGCAGGATGAAGGCGTCGGTGATCCACTGGAAGCCCTCGGTGGAGGCGTCGAGGGCCTGTTGCACGACCGGCAGGGCGACGGAGACACCGACGACCGGCAGGTACGAGACGAACACCCCGAGGCAGGCCAGCACGATGGTGGCCGTGATGTGCCGGGTGCCGGTGTCGGGCGGCTCGGACGACGGGGGCGAGGCAGGAGAAGGCAAGGCCACAGGGCACCTCGGAGCAGTGGAGTGACAGGGCGACGTACGGGGGCGGAGCTGGGTGACCTGTCGTCTCCCGATCGACGGGTGCACCGCGGCTCTGCCGCCGTGCCGACAGCGGGAGCCGCGTCAGGTCGGTCCCGGCTGCCGTCCGCGCGGCGCCTGCGCGGCGGGTTCGGCCGGAATCTCCGTTGACGTGAGCCACTTCTGCCGGGGCAAGTGCTTCGGACCGTATACCGACGTGCCGCCTGCGGAGATGCCCTTGGACCTGCAACCTAAGGTGAACGACGCTGACGCCTGACCGGTCAGTTCTGGAGAAGCCCCCGGGTGCGGCGGATCTCTGGCATGGAGTACTCATCAGGTCCCGCCGGAGAGGAACCCCGGCATGATGCGCACGGAGACGTCCGCCACCGGTACCGCCGTTGCCGACGGGAGGTACGACGGGTTCACGGACGAGGAGCGCGGCGCGATGAAGGAGCGCGCGGGAGCTGAAGGCGGCGGCCCGGCGCGGCATGCGCGCGGGCAGGGCGGCGGACGCGGTGAGCGAGGTGCTCACGAAGGTCGCAGAGCTGCCGGAGGCGGAGCGGGTCCCTGCCGAGGCACTCGTCGGGAAGGCTCCGAACTGAGCCCGGGCGGGCATGCCGTGTGATGTGCGACGGCATGCCCCCTGGGGTTCAGGACGGGAGGGTCCAGTTCTGGTTGGCGGCTCCCGAACAGGACCAGATCTGGAGCCGGGTGCCGTTGGCCGAGCTCGGGCCGGTGGCGTCGAGGCACTTGCGCGACTGCGGGTTGACCAGGGAGCCGTTCGAACCCGCCCGCCAGACCTGTGAGCCCGTTGCGTTGCAGTCGTACAGCTGCACCTTGCTGCCGTCGGCGGTACCGGCGCCGGTCACGTCCATGCACTTGCCGAGGGCGCTGAGGGTGCCGGCGCTGCCGACCGTCCAGTTCTGGGCGCTGGTGCCGTTGCAGTCGTAGAGCTGTACGGCGGTGCCGTTGGCGGTGGCGGCGCCCGCGACGTCCACGCACTTGCCGCCGTACCCGTGGATCGGGCCCGTGGTGCTCGTGGGCGGGGTGACCGGACCGGACTGGCCCGCCGCCCACCTGATCTCCTGGAGCAGGAGCTGGTTCTGCTGGGCGCTCGCGAACGTCGACGACAGCGTGGTGTTGGTCGAGTAGTCCATCGCGTTGTGGCCGAAGTTGTTGTAGACCATCTTGTAGCTGCGGTTGGACCAGACGATCGGGTAATAGCCGCTGTACCAGGTCTGGTTGGGGTCGGTGCCGATCGGGAAGGTGGACGGGGCCATCGAGGCGAGGATGTCGATGGCCGGGTTCTGCCGCAGGTCGTTCTGCCAGCTGTACCACTCGCTCACCGAGGACGTGATGGTGGACGGGAGGTTTGCGGTCGCCGGGTGCGAGGGGTCGTCGATCTGCAGGGTCTCCTGGGTGGGTCCCCAGGAGTTGCTCTTGAAGGTGCCGGTGCCGAGGAAGGTGTTGTGGTACCAGGGCCAGTCGCTGGTGTCGTCGTTGTACGCCGAGACGTGGAAGCCGATGAACCCGCCGCCGTTCGCCATGTAGGTCTGGAAGGCGGCCTGCTGGGACGCGGTGTGGGGATAGTCGTCGAGGAACATGACGACCTGGTAGCCGGCCAGGTTCGAGGCGTTGAGCCGGCTCCAGTCCGTGGTCGCGGTGTAGGTGAAGCCGTTCTGCGCGCCGGCCTGCGGGAACCAGCTGTTGGCCTCGTGGTCGAAGCTGATGTGTGCCGCGTCGTACGTGCCGTCGTAGAAGGCGATCACGTTGACCGTGGTGGCGGCGTGGGCGTCGTGGGCGGGACCGGCCTGGATGCCGAGCACGACGGCGACCAGGGCGAACAGTCTCAACAGGGTACGGGGCCAGGCGAGGTGCGGGTGGGGGGTGATCATGCGGGGGCCTTCCTCATACGTGACCGTCGGATACATATGCGGGTGAGCCGCATTGAAGGCCCGGTGCGCGTACATGTCAATGGTGCAGACCAAGTGCGGGCGCAACGTGTGGCCACCGTGTCCGTGCCGGGCCCTGGGGTACTCGGGCGGACGGCGTCACAGTCGCGAGGGTGGAAGGAGGCCGCCATGCGCCCCGGCCCGACAGGCACCGACCGGGCGGTGACCGTTCGTCGTGACCCGGGTGGTCGCCGCGAGCAAGGAGGAGGAGTCCGCGCGCTGAGCCGACGACGTCGACCGGGCCGCCGCCGGTTTCGCCGGCCACCTCGGTGCCGTACGGCTCCACGGCAGCCAGGGGCTGCACCACCTCGTCTACCGCTTCGACTCCGCCGAGCACCTCGGCGCCTGGGAGCGGTCGGAGGCGCGGAACGAGCTGCTCCGGCGCGGCAACCGCATCTCGGATCCGCGGCGGAGCCGCAGCGCCGACCTGGCGCCCTGGTTCACCCTCCAGGGGTGGGACGTCCCGCCCAAGTGGAAGCGTTTCATGACCACTCGGGCGGCCGCCTGTCCCTGCCTGCCCTTCTCACCTGGGTGATCCAGCCACGGCTGAACCGGCGGGCACGCCCCTGGCTGCTGCGGGGCGCACACCCGGCACGGACCAGGGGAACGGCACCGCCGTACGACACCTCGTCCGCGGACTGAGTCCACCGAGCGGGTTCCGCGCTTCCTCGCTGGTTCCCGTCAGCGGCCCGCGGGCCGCCTTCCCGGCCGGGCGTCCGTGTGCGGGCGGGGATCGAGCAGGCGATGAGGCTCGCGCAGCCCGAGGGCGTGCTGGGCAACACACCGACATGCAACCACAGCGGTCACCTCGGGTCCCTTGACCGGATCCGGCAGGGCACGGTGGCGCACGGGATCAGGACGGTCGTGGCCCCGGGCTGCCCGGGATGCCGTGGGGCACCGGGTGCCGGACCGTGGTGGTGACGGCTTCTCACGGTGCCTCCCTGGCGGAGCGCCCGCTCACCCCCTGCCCCTGGGGGCCGCGGCGCAGGCCCGGGCCACCGGAGGAGGCGAGAGGCCCGCCCGTCCGTCCCGCTCGCGGTTCGGCATCGCTGGAGGAGACATGACCGACCTGCTCTCAGAGGTTCTCGAGGCCCACGGCGGCACCGATCGGTGGGAGCGGCTGACGACCGTGACCGCCACGATCGTCAGCGACGGAGAGCTCTTCGCGGCCAAGGGCCTGCCCCAGGATCTCCAGCCGCGGCTGATGACCGTCAGTCTGCACAGGGAACACGCTTCGGTGCGGCCCTTCGGGGCTGCCGACCAGCGTTCGGACTTCACCCCCGGCCGCATCGCGATCGAACGCGCGGACGGCACGGTCGTGGCCGAACGCCTCGACCCCCGCGAGGCGTTCACCGGACACACCCTGGAGACCCCCTGGGATCCGCTGGACCGCGCCTACTTCAACGGGTACGCCCTGTGGACGTATCTGACCACGCCGTTCTTCACCGTGATGCGCGGCATGCGCGTGACCGAGGCCGAACCCTGGGACGAGTCGCCGACCGAGCGATGGCGCTGTCTGCGGGTCACCTTTCCCGAGGACGTCGCCAGCCACAGCACGGTCCAGGACTTCTACTTCGGGGACGACCGCCTGCTCAGGCGCCATGACTACCACGTCGACATCGCCGGAGGCTTCGCGGCCGCGCAGTACGTCCACGACATCCGGGAAGCGGACGGGATCAAGTTCCCCACCAGACGGCGCGCGTATCTGCGCCGGCCGGACGGACGGCCCGACCACGACCACGTCATGGTCAGCATCGACCTGAGCGACCTCCACTACGTCTGAACGGCACCTGGCCGTGGGCGTCCGCCGCCCTGGACCTCGGCGGTCTGCGGGACGGCGGGCCGCTGACGCGGCTCGACGGTCCGCTCAGTGCCCGGCACCTGCTGCTGGGACGTCGGCTGACGCGCCGGCTCCGCGGCTCGGCGCGGCCTGCCCCGCGGGCCACGTGCCGCACGTGATGCCTCCGGCGCCGCTCGGGTGACACCCTGAAGATCGGGGCCGAGAGCGAGAGGAATGCGGATGAGGATCGCGATCCTGGACGACTATCAGGGCGTGGCGCTGGGCCTGGCGGACTGGGATTCGCTCCGCGCCGACGTGCACGTCTTTTCCGATGCCTTCGACGGCGAAGGTGAGGCCGTGGCCGCGCTCGCCGACTACGAGGTGGTCGTGGCCATGCGCGAGCGGACTCCTTTCCCCGCGTCGACCCTGGGCAAGCTGCCGCGCCTGAGGTTGCTGGTGACCACCGGGCCGGTGAACGCCGCGATCGACGTGGACGCCGCACGCCGGCTGGGGATCACGGTCTGCGGGACCGGGTACTTCTCGTACCCGACGGCCGAACTCACCTGGGGGCTCATCCTGTCCGCGGCGCGGCTGATCCCGCAGCAGGTGGATTCGGTGCGGCGGGGCGGTTGGCAGGAGGGCCTGGGGACGAGTCTGCGGGGTGCCACGCTGGGGGTGCTGGGCCTCGGCCGGCTGGGGACGGCGGTGACGGAGGTGGGGCGCGTCTTCGGCATGCGGTGCATCGCCTGGAGCCAGCACCTGACGCCCGCGGACGCGCAGGCGAAGGGGGTGACCTACGTGGCACGGGACGAGTTGTTCGAGCGCTCCGACGTGCTGAGCGTGCACGTCGTGCTCAGCGAGCGCACCCGGGGTCTCGTCGGGGCACGCGAGCTGGGCCTCATGAAGCCGACGGCGATCCTGGTGAACACCTCACGCGGTCCCGTGGTGGACGAGGCGGCGCTGATCAGGGCACTCACCGAGGGAAGTGTCGCCTCGGCGGCGCTGGACGTCTTCGACCACGAACCCCTGCCGTCCGGCCACCCGCTGCGCTCCCTGCCGAACGCCGTGGTGACCCCCCACATCGGCTATGTCAGCCGGGACCTGTACGAGGTGTTCTACCGGGACGCGGTCGAGGACATCGCGGCCTGGCAGGCCGGGACGCCGGTGCGGACCCTCACGGGGTGAGCAGTCCGCTCTCCTTCACCGGGGCCGCACAACCGACGGGGGTCTTCCGAAGAGGCGTCGCTGGACAAGGAGCTCCGGAGGCCCGGCGCGGGCGCCGGAGGGAGCGGCTGGACGCGAAACCGAGCGGCTCGTCGCCGATCGACACCGCGCAGTGGTCCCCGTCGGGTTCGACGACCGCTCCCGGCAGCTGAGCTCGCTCAGCCGTCGTACGGCATCACCTTGACGACCTTGCCCTTGCTGTCCGTCTGGAAGTAGCCGGTCTGGCCGTACTTGTTGCTGAGGTAGACGGACATCCCGGCGGGGTCGCCGAAGGCGTTGCCCGGCAGGACGACGAGCAGGTAGCGGCTGGTCGGGTGGGGGACCTTGAGCTGCTTCGTGGCCTGGGCCAGCAGCGAGGGGACCTTGTCCCAGTCGAAGCCGTCGAGGCGGATCGGCGTCCCGTCGCCGGACAGGCTGCCCGAGATGATGTCCTTCTGCACGCCCTGGCCGGGGCGGTAGGTGTAGCTGTCGTACGCGGAGTCGCTGCCCTTCACCATCAGGTAGGCGATGACGTAGTCCGGGTACACCGTGAGCTTGCCGAAGCGGTCCCGGCCGGTCTCCTTCTCGAAGGCCGCGACGGCGGTGCGGATGCCCTGCGGGGTCAGCAGGTCGGTTGTGGCGGTCTGCCGCGTGCCCGTGGGTGAGGCGGTGCTCCCGGCCGAGGTCGAGGTCGTGGGCGCCGTGGTGCCCGAGCCCGGGGACCCGGAGGCGTCGTCGCCCGTGCCCGGCAGCAGCGTCCACGCCAGCACTCCGGCGACGGCCACGGCGGCCGTGGGCAGGAGGAGCAGCGTCCGGCGGCGGCGCGGGGCGGGCCCGGCGGACGTGGGCGCCGTGTCCTGTTGCGACGCGCTCTGCGGTGGCGCATCCTGCGGCGACGCGCTCTGCGGTGGCGCGGCCGGAGGTTGCAGGGGGAAGGACGTGGCGGACTCGGTCTGCCGGGCGGCGCGGGCCAGCATCCGGTCCAGTGCGGCGGCGTCGGGGCGGGCCGCCGGGTCGCGGACGAGGACGCGGGTGAGGACGTCCGTCAGGGGTCCGGCCTGGACCGGCGGCGGGACGTCCTCGGCGAGGACCGCGGCGAGCGTGGCGAGGGTCGTGCCGCGGCGCAGCGGATGGTGGCCCTCGACGGCGACGTACAGCATCATCGCGAGCGACCACAGGTCCGCGGCCGGCCCGCCGTCCTTTCCGGAGACGCGTTCCGGCGCCATGTAGTCCGGTGTGCCGATGACCGACCCGGTGGCGGTGAGGGCGGTGGCCTCACGGACGGCGGCGATGCCGAAGTCCGTGAGCACGGGACGGCCGTCGGGGCGCAGCAGGACGTTGGCCGGTTTCACGTCGCGGTGTTCGATGCCCGCCTCGTGGGCGGCTCGGAGCGCGGCCAGTACCTCGCGGCCGATGCGTGCGGCCTCGACCGGGTTCATGGGGCCGGCGGCGAGGCGGTCGGCCAGCGAGCCGCCGGTCACGAGTTCCATGACGATCCACGGGTAGGTCCCCGGGCCGCCGTCGACGATGTGATGGATGGTCACCACGTTGGGGTGGTCGACCCGGGCCAGTGCGCGGGCCTCCCGCAGCACCCGTTCCCGCAGCAGCCGCGCGGCCTCCGGGTCCCACTCGGCGAGCCCGGGGTCCGCCGGCCGTACCTCCTTCACGGCCACGCTGCGCCGCAGCACCAGGTCGGTGGCCCGCCACACCGTGCCCATGCCGCCGCCACCGAGCCGTGCCGCCAGCTCGAACCGCCCGTCGACGACCCGTCTCGCGGGGTCGTCCCTGCCCTCGTCGTTCATGCGCGGGAGCTTAGTTGGCCGGTCCGACAGCCTCTCACTCTGCTCAGTAACTGGACCCCAGCGTCTGGGTCGTGTAGGCGCACTCCGTGTAGATGTAGCCGTAGCGCAGCTTGGCGGTGTCGGAGCCCGGGGTGGCGGTGCTGTCGTTCTTCGGCTTGTGCACGAAGTAGGTGGTGCCGGGCGGGAGACTGATCGTGCGCTGCGGGTAGTTCTTGCCGCTGTCGCTGCACGGCTCCCAGCCGCTGATGAGCGAGCTGGCGAACGAGTACGCCTTGCAACTCCCGCAGGCCTTCAGGGTGAAGCTGCCGGTGACCGGGCCCGTGTACAGGACGGTGATGTCGTCGGGGCTGTCGTTCTTGACGGTCACGGAGATGCCGCCGCCGGAGGCGGTGGTGGGCAGCTTCTTGCCGGCCGCCGGGAGGGTCTGGGCGACCTCGGCGCCGATGGCTATCTTGCGGGCGCGGTCGCGGTTCCTGTCGTGCGGGTTGTCGGTGACGAACTGCTGCATGGTCTGCTGTGCCTGCTCGTAGTCACCGTCCTTGTACTGCTTGACGCCGCACTGGTACTCCCCCGCGTCACCGCTGCGGGCGGCCCGGCCGGCGACCTTGCCCAGACCGCCGGCCTGGGCGCTCGACCCGTTCGACAGCTGGACGATCTGCGTGTTCAGAGTGCCCAACTGCTTGACGGCGCCGCAGGGATCGTTCCCCGAGACCGCCTTCGCCGCCTTCTTCTCCGCGGCGTCCACGGCGGGTACGACCTTGGCGGCCTGACCGGAGTCGGGGAAGGTGCTCAGCAGGTCGCCGAACCGGGTGACCCAGTCGGTCCCGCCGCCGGCGAGGCCCTGCGCCCCGCACTCGTACAGCGAGGTGGCCAGCCGGTCGTCGGGCCAGTGGGCGAGCGTGCCGAGCTGGTCCTTGGGCATGGAGTCGGGCACCGTCCGCAGGAATTGGAGCGGTTCGACGGCCGAGCAGTAGTCGCGGTGGCTGTAGGCCGTCGCGACCGTCGTGTAGTAGGTCCGCAGGCGGTCGGGGACCTGGGCGGCGGCGCGGGAGCCGGAGTGGTGGACGGCGAGGTCGCGGTAGACGGCCAGGGCGTCCCGGTAGCCGGACTTGGCGGTGGCGAAGTCCTCCCCGGAGGCCGCGGTGACCTGCCGGTCGGCGCGGTCGAGACGGTCGAGGAGGGCGCGTTCGACGGCTTCCTTGTGCGCGCTGTCGTACCAGAGCGCGCCGCCCACCGGGACGGCGAGCAGGACGATGCCCAGGACGAGCGCGACGGGCCGCTGCCCGGGCCAGGCCAGGCGGGTGCGCAGACCGGCGAACCAGCCGTGGACGGCGGCCAGCAGGAGGAGAACGGCGTACAGGACGAGTGCGGTTCCGGGCACGCCGTCGGCGTCCGCGGGCAGGGCCACGAGCAGCAGGACGACGGTGGCCGCCAGGCACGCGGCCAGCGGGATCCATCTTCGCAGGAGCAGATAGCCGAGGCCGAGGCCGCTCAGGTTTAGCAGGGCGACGGCGGTGGCGCGCAGGGCGTCCGGCGGGGCGGCCGGCGGAGCCGACGGCATGGGCGGCACGAAGGGGCCGGGATTCGGGTGACCCGGGCCCGGGGCGGCCTGGCCGGGGAAACCCTGGTTCGGGAAACCGTTGGGCGGTGGTCCCTGATTCGGTGGTTCCTGGTGCGGCAGTTCCTGGTGCGGACCGTACGCGTCCCCGGACATGGCGGCTCCCCCAATTGCTGCCGAATCCTTATGAATTGACAGCGTACGGCCATACGTGCGAATTCGACAGGGTACGGGGACGGTCCGGATGCGTCCCGGTCACGCCCCGGGGATCTCCTGCTCGGCCCAGATGATCTTGCCCTCTCCGGTGTAGCGGGCGCCCCAGCGATGGGCGAGCTGGGCCACCAGGAAGAGGCCGCGACCGCCCTCGTCGGTGCTGCGGGCGTGCCGCAGGCGGGGCGCGGTGCTGCTGGCGTCGGCGACCTCGCAGGTCAGCCTGGAGTCGCGCAACAGCCGTAGCCGGATGGGCGGTTCGGCGTAGCGGATGGCGTTGGTGACCAGTTCGCTGACGATGAGTTCGGTGGTCGTCGCCAGTTCGTCATAGCCCCATGCGGCCACTTGGCGGACCGCCTCGGCACGGACGTCGGCGACGGCGGCCGGGTCGACGGGCACGTCCCAGGAGACGACATGGCCGGCGCCCAGGGCATGGGTGCGGGCCAGCAGCAGGGCGATGTCGTCGGGCTGGGGAACGGGGACCAGCTGCTGCACGGCCGACGTGCACAGCGTGTCCAGGTCGGCGCCGGGGCTGGCCAGCGCGCCGCGCAGACGGGCCATGCCCAGTTCGACGTCCTGGTCGGCGCCCTCGATGAGGCCGTCGGTGTAGAGGCCGAACAGGCTGCCCTCGGCGAGTTCGATCTCGGTGGCCTCGAAGGCCATGCCGCCGAGCCCGAGCGGCGGTCCGGCGGGGATCTCGGGGAAGTGGACGTGCCCGTCGGGTGACACGACGACCGGCGGCGGGTGTCCGGCCCGGGCCATCGCGCACCGCCGGGTCACCGGGTCGTAGACGGCGTACAGGCAGGTCGCACCGAGGAACGTGTCCGCGCTGCCTTCCACCACCGCGCCCGCGTTCTCCTCGTCCCCCAGCCGCAGCACGAGGTCGTCGAGGTGGGCCAGGAGTTCGTCGGGGGGCATGTCCATGTCGGCGAGGGTCTGCACTGCGGTGCGCAGCCGGCCCATGCTCGCCGCCGCGGTGAGGCCGTGGCCGACCACGTCGCCGACGACGAGGCCGACCCGGGCGCCGGACAGCGGGATCACGTCGAACCAGTCGCCGCCGACGCCGTCCGTCGCGTCGGCCGGCAGGTAGGAGGAGGCCACCTCAAGGGCCGTGCCGCCGGTCAGGACCTGGGGCAGCAGGCTGCGTTGGAGGGTGACGGCCGCCGTGTGCTCCCTGGTGTAGCGGCGGGCGTTGTCGACGCAGACGGCGGCGCGCGCGACCAGTTCCTGGGCGAGCAGGACGTCGTCGGGTGCGAAGGAGAGCGGGTTGAGCGAGCGGGCGAACGTGGTGAGGCCCAGGACGGTGTTGCGCGCCCGCATCGGGACCGAGATCAGGGTGTGCAGTCCGAACTCCCGGATGCGGGCCGTGCGCGCGGGCTGGTGGGTGACCCACAGATGGTCCTCGGGGTCGAGTTCGGGGATGAGGACCGGCTCGCCGCTGACGAGCAGGTCCACGCCGTGCGGCGGGGGCAGGAAGTCGACCGGGTCGCCGATCCGCGCCACGGCCTCCGGACTGCCCTCGCGGACGCTCCTCAGCGCGGCACGCCGCATCACCGGCCGGACGGGCGCCGGACCCGCGTCGGTCAGCCAGGTGCCGTGCCCCTCGGTGCTGAGGACCGGTTCCAGAAGGTCGACGATGACGAAGTCGGCGAAGCGGGGGACGGCGAAGTCGGCGAGTTCCTGGGCGGTGCGCAGCACGTCGAGCGTGGTGCCGATACGGGTGCCGGCCTCGTTGACCAGCGACAGGAGCTGCCGGGTGTTCCAGCGTTCGGTGACGTCGGAGACCAGGTAGCAGACGCCGGTCACGGAGTCGTCGGGGTCGACGAGAGGGAAGAACGACGTCGAGTAGGCGCGCTGGCGGTGCGGATCGGACCAGCTCCAGCCGAGGTACTCGTAGTCGGTGACCGGCTCCCGGGTCGCCAGCACCTTGCGCATCAGGCCTTCGAGGGTGCTTCCCTGCAGGCCGGGCAGCAGTTCGCTCAGCCGCCGGCCCAGGCGCTGCTCGCGGGGGACCCCGCCGAACTGCTCCAGGGTGTCGTTCAGCCAGACGTACCGCAGGTCCAGGTCCATCACGGCCATGCCGATGGGTGACCGGGTGAGGAACCCGTCGAGGACGGACTGGCCCACCGTCCACTGCGGGCGCTGCTCCCGCGCCGAGACCAGGAAGCACTCGGCGCCGTCGATCCGGAAGGACGCGGAGACCCTCAGGTCGACGACGACACTGTGGCCGTCGAGGTGGCGTACCGCGACGAGGCCGCTCCATCCCATACCGGAGCGGCAGCGCTCGGCGACACCGGCGGCACGGGCCGGGTCGACGCGCATGGCGAGCAGCCGCGCCGCGGGGCGGCCCAGCACCGCGGCGGCCGGACGGCCGAGGAGGGTCTCGGCGCCACGGGTCCAGCCGATCACGTCGCCCTCGGCCGACAGCACCGCCGCAGCGTCACTGGAGGCGTCCAGGAGGTCGTGCGGCCGCAGGGTGGTCGGCACGTCGCAATCTTCTCGCGGAGAATCCATTGACTACATCCTGTACGTTCCCCGATGTTCCTGCTTGTCCACCCGATGCGCAGGGCTCCGACGAGGCCGGGACGGACGGCCGGACACGGTGCGTGAGGCCGGGCGCGGATCGGGTACTCGGCCTGGAGTTGGGGCGAGCCGCGGGCCGGGGGCAGCATGGAAGGGCCGTAGCAGCGGCATCGGCATCGGCCCGGCGGCCGGTGGAGGTGGTTGAGGGATGGCTGTGGGTTCCCTGCGGTCCGGTGACGCCGACGGCAGCGGCGGTGAGGAGTACGGCTCCGGCCTACCGCGTCCGACCGGTCTGCTGGACGTGCTGAGCGTGGCCGCGGTGGCGCTGGACTCGCAGGGCCGGATCGTGTTCTGGACCCCGCAGGCCGAGGAGCTCTTCGGCTACACGTCCGAGGAGGCCCTCTGCAAGAACGCGGCGCGGCTGCTCGTTCAGCCGGAGCATCTGAAGGCCGCGGTGAAGGTCTTCATGGACGTGCTGGAGACCGGGCACAGCTGGGCCGGCGCCTTCCCGGTCCGGCACAAGGACGGCGGCAGCCGGCTGATGGAGTTCCGCACCATGCGGCTGCTGGACGACCTCGGCGACGTCTACGCCCTCGGGATCGTCGCCGACCACACGCTGCTCCAGCGGCTGGAGACCGACCTGGCGCTGTGCGAGCGCCTGATCAGCCAGTCCCCGATCGGCCTGGCCCTGCTCGACCCCGATCTGCGCTATCTCCTGGTGAACCCGGCGCTGGAGCGGATCGACGGCGTCCCCGCCGAGGAGCACATCGGCCGCCATCTGCGGGAGACGCTGCCGCTGCCCGACATCGACACCGTGGAGTCGGCGCTGCGCCAGGTGCTCACCACGGGCACGCCGCTGCTCGACCAGTACCACGTGGGCCGTCCGCCGGCCGATCCGGAGCAGGAGCACGCCTGGTCGCTGTCGTTCTACCGGCTCGAGGACCCCGGTGGCCGGGTCCTGGGCGCCGCGATCTCGGTGGTCGACGTGACCGAACGGCACCGCGCGGCCGCCGAGGCCGACCGGGCCCGGCGCCGTCTCGCCCTGATCGCCGACGCCTCGGCCCGGGTGGGCACCTCGCTGGAGGTGGAACGCACGGCGCACGAGCTGGCCGAGATCGCCACCCCGGTGCTGGCGGACGTGGTCGCGGTGGACGTCCTGGACGCGGCGCTGGCCCTGCGCCGCTCGCGCCGCCCCGACAACGGCCCGGAGCTGTTCCGCGCCCTCGCCCTCAAGGCCGCCCATCCCACGATCGCCCTGCAGGCCGCCGACACGCCCGGTGACCTCGCCTCCTACGACGGCGACCGGCTGGTCACGCTGTGCGTGCACACCGCCCGCCCGGTGCTGGTCCCGCGGGTCGGCAAGCGCGACCTGCCGCGCATCGCCCGCAACCCGGAGGCCGGCGCCCTGCTGGAGGAGGCGGGCGTGCACTCGTATCTCGCGGTGCCGCTGATCGCGCACGGTGAGGTGCTCGGCGCACTCGACCTCAAGCGGACCCGCAATCCGCTCCCCTTCGACGAGGACGACGTCGTCCTCGCCACCGAACTGGCCGGGCGGGCGGCCGTGGCCATCGACAATGCCCGCTGGTTCCAGAGCGTCCGCAACACCGCCCTCACCCTCCAGCGCAGCCTCCTGCCCGACCACCCGCCCGAGCACACCGGCCTGGAACTGGCCTCCCGCTACGAACCGGCCCAGGCGACGAGCGAGGTGGGCGGCGACTGGTACGACGTGATCCCGCTGTCGGGCGACCGGACCGCGCTGGTCGTCGGCGACGTGATGGGCAACGGCATCGACGCGGCCGCCACCATGGGCCGGCTGCGCACCGCCACCTGCGCCTACGCGGACCTGGAGCTGCCGCCGGACGCGGTGCTCCGGCACCTCGACCGGATCACCTGCGATCTGGAGCACTACATCGTGACCTGTCTGTACGCGGTGTACGACCCGCGCACCAGGAGCTGCGAGATCGCCAACGCGGGTCACATGCCGCCCGCGTTGGTGCACTCCGACCGGCCGCCGGCCCTGCTGCAGCTGCCGACGGCCGCCCCGCTCGGGGTCGGCGGCATTCCCTTCGAGACCACGACCGTCACCTTCGACCCGGGTGACCTGCTGGTCCTGTACACCGACGGCCTGGTCGAGACCCGCCGCCACCCCATCGACGACCGCCTCGACGTCCTCCTCGGCTTCCTCGACGAGCCCCACCGTCCCCTGGAAGAAACCTGCGACCTTCTCCTGCACGGCCTCCGCCATCCCGACGACCACGACGACGTGGCACTGCTGGTGGCGCGAGCCCTGTGAAGCGTCCCGAATTCAGCGTCCCGAATTCAGCGCCCCATAGGGGCGCGGGGAACTGCGCGACCAGCCCCCGCGGCGCCGCGGACACACGACGGCGCATCGCACCGCTCAATCCGAGGCACAGCACTCTGTCCGGCAGAAGCACGACGCCGTGATCGGCACGTCCGCCACAGCCGCCGCCAGCCTCAGCTGCTGGCCCACGATCCGCGCCTCACCCTCCCGGCCGAGCCGCCGGAGGCACTCGTGGAAGCCGTGCAACGCCCACACGTTCCCCGGATGCTGCAACGGCCGGGGCAGCGTGTCGTCCAGGCCGAGGTCGGCGCGGTAGACCGCCTCGGCCTCGGCGATCCGGCCGCGTTCGAGGAGCAGGGCGCCGTAGGCGTGCCGGGTGGGCTGCATCCAGCCCCACGGTTCGTCGTACGGGAGGTGGTCGTCCAGGTCGATCGACCGGCGCAGCTCGGCGAAGGCCGTGCCGAAGTCGCCCTTGCGGTAGGCGAGTTCGCCTTCGAGCATAGCCGAGGCGATCGCCAGGATGTCGACGCAGGTGTTGTTGAACAGCATGCGGCTCTCCGGGACCGCGGCGGCCGCGTCCCGGAAGCGGGCCCGGTCGGCCTCGGCTTCGCGGGTCCGGCCGGTCGACGCGTGCGCGACACCGCGCGCGTAGTGCAGCATCGCGGTGGTCACGCAGTACAGCAGGGGGTCGGCGGGCAGCGGCAGGCGCAGGATGTCGTCCCAGCGGCCGAAGCGGATCAGCACGTGCACCCGCATCGCCAGGAAGCCCTCCAGCCAGTCGGCCATCGGCGGGCTCTGCACCCGCAGCAGCTCTTCCGGTACGGCGGCTTCGAGCCGATCGGCCGTGGCGAGCGCGTCCTGGAGGCGGCCCAGGAACATCGCGCCGTAGATCCCGAAGTGCAGGTTGTGGCAGCGGTAGAGGGTGTAGAAGTTCATCGCGCCGGCCCGGGTGTGGTACTTCTCGTCGGCGGCGACGGCCGCGGCGTTGTCCGAGACGACGCGCCGGTAGTCGCCGCAGAGCACTTCCAGGTGCGAGGGCATGTGCTGGAGGTGCCCGGCGTCGGGCACGAGGTCGCGCAGCCGGTCGGCGACCGGCAGGGCGGCCTCGGGCGTGGGCGACATCTCCATCAGGTGGATGTAGAGGTGCAGCAGCCCCGGGTGGCCGGCGCCGGCCGCGGTCCCGAGGGCCCGCTCCAGGACCGCCTTGGCTTCCTCCGTGCGGGCCCCGTCGGCGGGTCGGCCGCTGCGGATGTCCCAGAGCTGCCAGGGGGTGAGGTTCATCAGGGCGTCCGCGTAGAGGGTCGCCACGTCGAGGTCGTCGGGCGCCAGTTCGTACGCGGTGCGCAGGCTGTCGGCGTAGGCGGTGTTCCACACCGAGCAGGCCGCCGCGTCCGGGGCCGCGGCCTGCGGGTACCGGGCGCGCAGGGCCTCGATCAGGGCGCGTTCGACGGGAGTCGCGTGCGCGGCCTTGGCGTGGGCGCGTTCCACGGCGGTGTGCGTCCGCTCCACGGTGCGTGCCAGGTCGTCCCGGTCGAAGAACTCCCAGGGTTTGTTGTAGTTGGGGCCAAGGGCGTAGGCGACGCCCCAGTCGGCCATGGCACAGTCCTGGTCCGCCGCGCCGGCCGCCTCGAAACAGCGGACGGCCTCCTCGTGGTTGAAGGCGTAGGTCCAGTTCAGGCCCCGGTCGAACCAGGTCTGTGCTGCGGCGGACGAAGTCGTCACGCGCCGGCCGTGACTGCCCAGGTCGTAGTAGTCCACGGTGGCGAACCTATCCACGTGAGCCGGGCGGGCGATTCACGTTCATCCGAAGTCGTGAGAGTGGCGCGGCGGTTGACGGGCCGCCGCGCCATCCTTGTCACCGCTGTCTCAGGGCGCGACCGCGCGTCCGGTCTGCGGGGAGATGCGCCCGGAGCACAGCCCCTTGGCCGCGAGGGTCTGTGCGATGCGCGGGATCGCGGCCAGGGTGTTGGCCGGCCACTCGTGCATGAGGATGATCTGGCCGCCGGTGAGCCGGGAGACGGCCTGCACGATCGCGTCGGTGCTCGCGCCGTTCCAGTCCTGCGAGTCGACGTCCCAGATGATCTCGGTGAGCCCGTACTTGGCCTCGACCGCCCGCACGGTGGCGTTGGTCTCGCCGTACGGCGGCCGGAACAGGACCGGTGTCCCGCCGCCGGCGGCCGCGATGGCCGTCTGGGTGCGGGAGATCTCCGAGTCGATCTGCGCCTGCGTCTCCTGGGTCAGGTGCGGGTGGGTGTAGCTGTGGTTGCCGACCCACATACCTGCGCTGACCTGGGCCTTGACCTGGGCCGGATAGGCGGCCGCGTACTGGCCCTCGTTGAACATGGTGGCCCGCAGCCCGTTCGCCTTCAGGGCGCTGAGCAGGCCCGGGGTGTGGGCGCTGGACGGCCCGTCGTCGAAGGTGAGGCCGACGTAGCCGGCGCAGGTGGCGGAGTGGGCCGGGGCGGCGCCGACGGCGAGGGAGCCCGCGGCGGCCAGCGCGACCGCGGCGGCGGTCGCGACCAGGGGACGTAAGGAGCGGTCCGCGGTGGCACTCATCAGGCCACCGTGATGTTCGCGCTGCCGCTGCTCTGATAGCCCTCCGTCGCGAGGATCTGGTAGTAGCTGAAGCTGCCGAGGGACATGCCGGCCCTGGCCCAGGCGTCGAAGTGGTTGCCGGTGGTGATGGTGCCGCCGGTCCGCTTGGACTGCCGGACGCTCCAGTACTGGTTGAAGGTCTTGGTGCCCTCGACGGACGGGGCGTTGTACCGCGTCGTCAGGTAGATGTCGTAGGTGCCGCCGTCGCTGGTGACGCTGCCCTTGTACGTTCCGGTGGGCCGGTAGGTGCCCCAGTTGTCGACGATGTAGTACTCGACGAGCGGGTTCGAGGTCCAGCCGTAGAGGGACAGGTAGCCGTTGCCGGAGGGGCTGAAGCTGCCCGAGTAGGTCACGTTCCGGCGGGCGCCGGTGCTCCAGCCCTTGCCGCAGACGAAGTTGCCGGTGTTGCGCCAGCTGGTGCTGTAGTTGCCGCCGGAGCCGAGGGTCATGGAGACCGTGCCCTGCGCGTCGGTCCAGAACGAGTAGTAGTAGCCGTTGTTGGTGCCGGTCTGGTTCGTGGTGACGACCGTGGCGGCCCGGGCGGTGCCGGGCAGGGCCAGTCCGGCGGCGGCGCCCAGCAGCAGGGCGCCGGCGCTCCTGCGGCTCAGGGCGTGGTCGAGCGGGTTCATGGGATGCCTCCTCGTAGGGCCTGTGCGGGTGTGGCCTGGTGGGAGTTTTGGTCTGCCCATGCCACCTGTCAACGGTTTCGGTAATTATTTCGAAACCTTCGGAGGGCTCGATGAATTGTTTTCCCAGCTCACACAGCCATCGGACGAATCGGAGATCATAGGCACCGAAGGACGAGCATCATAAGATCCATTGTCGGGCACTCTGATTACCGAATGTTTCGACGCGTGGCTCGAATGCTTCTGTTCCGCACACCGGAACATGCCGCTGGGTGGAGCAATCACCGGCGCGCCGGGCGACGGCCCGGGAGGCTGGGTGTCTTGTCTAGATTCGTATGCCAGGAGTCCCGGGTGAGGCACGACGGTCCCAACCCACCACTGCCCGCGCCCCCCGCGTGGATGCGCTGGCTGCCGGTCCTGTACGTGGCCGCCGTACTGCTGATCGAACCGGTCACCCCGGTGGAGTGGCCGGTGAGTTTCGTCCTGATCGCCCTGCCCCTGGTGACCGCCTTCGCACACCCGCCCGTCGTCGTCGCCGTCGCCACCGCCTTCGCCATCGCCCTCGAACTCTTACTGGCCGGAACCGCATGCTGTGCCGGACGCACCGTCGGCTACCTCTGGGAACGGCACTATGTGGCCGCCTACGCGTGTACGGCCCTGGTGGGCGCCCTGGGCACGATTCTGGCGGCGCACCGGACCCGCCGGGAACGCACCCTGGCCGACGTCCGGTTCGTGGCCGAGACCGCGCAACGCGTCCTGCTCAGACCGGTCCCGCACCGGATCGGGGACCTGCTGCTGGAGAGCTTCTACCTGTCCGCCGCCGCGGAGGCGCGCATCGGCGGCGACCTCTTCGAGGCGGTCCCCACCGCGTACGGGGTACGGCTGCTCATCGGGGACGTGCGCGGCAAGGGGCTGCTCGCGGTGGAGACCGCGGCGGCGATGCTGGGCGCGTTCCGGGAGGCCGCGCACGACGAACCCGACCTGCGTGCGCTGGTGGAGCGGGTGGACATCAGCATGACCCGCCGGGCCGACCGGCTGGGCGGCACCGAACTCGGTGAACGGTTCGTCACCGCCGTCTTCGCCGAGATCCCCGGGAACGAGAGGATCGTACGCGTCCTCAACTGCGGCCATCCGCCGCCGCTGCTCATCCGCCCCGGCGAGGTGACCGAGCTGGACCGGGGGCAGCCCGGTCCGCCGCTGAACCTCGGGATGCTCGTCGGGGATCCCTACCGCGTCGAAACCTACCCCTTCGGCCCCGGCGACCAGTTGCTGCTCTACACGGACGGGGTCACGGAGACCCGGGATCCGGCCGGCTCCTTCTACCCGCTGCTCCAGCGGCTGCGTTCGTGGGGGCCGATGCCGCCCCCGGAACTGCTGGATCGGCTCCATCAGGACCTGCTGGACTACAGCCACGACCAGTTGCAGGACGACACGGCCGCGCTCACCGCCTTCCTGCTGCCCGAGGGAACGGCCGAGGCGACCGGCGGCGGCCAGGACGACACGGTGACCGGGGAGTTCGGCGAGCCGCTGCCGTGACGCAGGGCAGCCGGTCACCCTGGTCCGCCAGGGAGTGGGGGGTCAGCGGACGGAGTCGGTGAGGCCGAGGGCCCGGGCGGCTCGGGCCAGGGAGCGGTTCTGCTGCTGCTCGTAGAGGGCGAAGGGGTCGAGGACCTCCCGGCCGATGGCGCCGGAGAGCCGGTCGGCATCGTAGGCGGTGCCCTGCAGGTCGTTGTCGCGGGTGCCCTCGCCGCTGAGGTTGGACTGGAAGATGCCGGCGGCGGAGCGGGGCAGGAAGTCCTCGTAGACGATCGGTTCGGCGCGTACCCAGCCCTGCCGTACCAGTTCGGCGACACCGGTGGGGGGTGTCCGGCCGTCGAGCGGCCGGTCGTCGGCGACCCGGTAGGTGAAGTACGCCA
This sequence comes from Streptomyces sp. NPDC001714, assembly GCF_042892755.1. NCBI lineage: Bacteria > Bacillati > Actinomycetota > Actinomycetes > Kitasatosporales > Streptomycetaceae > Streptomyces > Streptomyces sp. NPDC001714. Next base: position 805,136 of record NZ_JBIAUL010000002.1, on the reverse strand, counting down.
GTCCCTGGGCCGCCAGTTCCTCCTCGCTGCCGGGCAGGTGCCGCTCCCAGACGGCGCGTGCGATGTCGCCGCGCGCCGCCGTGGGGTGCTGGGCCGCCTGCTCGTCGACGAGGCCGAGGAGTTCGTCGTACAGCGCTCGCCCCGCCCGGGTGAGGGCGATGCCGCGGGCCTCGACCTCGCCGAAGCGCACCCGCAGGGCGCCGCTGACGACGGTGCCGTCCTCGGTGCGCATCGCGCGGGGTTCGGCCAGGGCGCGGAAGGAGGTCTGGCGGAGCAGGACGTCGGGGCCCTTCCAGGCCGGCGGCCCCTGGATGGTGTCGATCATCTCGATGCCGCGGTCGGTCATCCGGCGGTACAGCTCGTCGATGTCCAGGACGCGCGGGGTGAGGTGGTTGACGTGGGTGCTGCGGACGCCGCCGATGTCGGCGGCCACGGCGGAGACCCGCTCCAGGGTCCGGTACCAGGCACGGTCCACCGGTTCCGTCGACAACTCGAAGGCCCGCACGGCCAGTCGGAGAAAGCGCTCGGCATCGTCCGCCGGCAGCCCGCGGTCGGCCGCGGCGCGGTCGGCCAGCGTGAGCAGCTCCGGCCGGAAGAGTTCGCGGGCGGCGAGGAAGGACTCCAGGCGGGCGCGCAGGTCCGCGTCGAAGAAGCGGGGGTCGGCCGGGGTGAGGAGGGAGGTGAACACCCGGAAGGGGTTGCGGGCGAGTTCCTCGCCGTCGACCGGCCGGAAGGCGGTGGAGACGACGGGGACGGCGCTGGCCGCGGCCTCCCGCAAATCGTAGAAGCCGACCGGGTGCATGCCGAGGGCGCCGAAGACGCGGGCGACCTGCTGCAGTTCGCGGGGGGTGCCGACGCGGATGGCGCCGTGCCGCTCGGCGGTGACCCTGCCGATGGAGCCGAGGCGTTCGGCGTCGGCCCCGCGGGCGCGCAGCACGTCCTCGTTGACCTCGCGGGAGACGTCCACCAACGTCGTGTAGGCGGGCACCTCCTGCCCGTACATCCGCGACAGCCGCGCCGCGAACGCGGCCCGCAGCTGCCATTGACCGATCGTCGGCATGGTTCGGCCTTTCGGTGACGGGCGACGGTGCGGCGATCACTTCTTCGATGGTCGCGGACCGGACCGCCGCCGTACAGATGACAGGGCCGCCTGCGGGCGCCGGGAAAGGCGCAGTCCGGAAAGGCGCAGTTACACGCGCCACGAAAAACCCATTGGACCGATCTTCACAGCTGATCCCTAACATATGGCGTCAAGACAACCAAGCGGCCGGCTCGTCGGATGCGTGCCGGTCGGGGTCGCCGATGCCAGGGTCCGCTCCCCGGGCTGCGGTGATCTTCCTACCCAGGAGGACCTTCCGCATGTTCCGACGAATTGGCAGTGCCGTCGTCCGACATCCAGTCTGGACGATCGTGGCATGGCTGATCGCGGCGGTGGCGATCGTCGCCACCGCCCCGAGCCTGCCCTCGAACAGCGACGAGAGCAGCTTCCTGCCCAAGAGTTACGAGTCCATCAAAGCAGCCGATCTCCAGGCGAAGGCGTTCCCCAGCGCCTTCACCCCGTCCGCGATCGCGCTGTACCAGCGCACCGACGGCGGCAAGCTCACCGCCGAGGACAAGAAGGACGTCGCCCGGTTCGCCACCGAACTGGGCGGCAAGCACATCGACCAGGTCCAGAAGGTCGTCCCCGGCCAGCCGTCGAAGGACGGCAGGTACGACCTGATCCTGGTGCAGATGGACAGCAAGAACGCCGGTCAGCCCGTGCAGGCGGACGCGGCCAAGGTGTTGCGCGACGACGTCAAGCAACTGGCCAAGGGCACGAACCTGGAGGTCAGGCTGGGCGGTTCGGCCGCGCAGGCCCTCGACCAGCAGGACTCGTCCAAACGCGGCGAGGCGCTGATCGGCATCGGCACCTTCGTGATCATCCTGGTGACCCTGCTGATCATCTTCCGGGCGCCGATCCTGGCCTTCCTGCCCCTGGTGGTCATCGGCGTGGTGTCCGCCATCGCCAACGGGCTGATCGCGTACGCCACCAAACTGTTCGGCCTGCAGGCCAACAGTTCCGTGTCCTCGATCCTGATCGTCGTGCTGTTCGGCGTGGGCACGGACTACTTCCTGTTCCTGATGTTCCGGTACCGCGAACGCCTGCGCGCGGGTGACGAACCCAAGGAGGCCATGGTCAACGCGGTCGGGCGGGTCGGTGAGGCGATCGCCTCGGCGGCCGGCGCGGTCATCATCGCCTTCCTCGCGCTGGTGCTCTCCACGCTGGGCTTCCTGAAACAGATGGGCCCGGCGCTGGCCATCGCGGTCTCCGTCACCCTGATCGCGGGGCTGACGCTGATCCCGGCCGTGGTCTCGCTCATCGGGCCGAAGGTGTTCTGGCCGTCCAAGTCCTGGCAGCAGGAGCCGGCGAACGCCCGTTTCGCGGCCCTGGGCCGTGGTGTGCAGCGCCGCCCGGGGCTGACCGCGGCGGTCTCCGGACTGGTCCTGGTCGTGCTGTCGCTGGGCACGCTGGGCTTCCACGCCACGTTCGACCTGGCCTCGGGCTCAATGCCCAAGACCAAGGAGTCCATGGTCGTCCAGGACCGGATGCAGAACGCGTACTCCGCCGGTGCCGCCGCGCCCACCGACGTCTACCTCTCCAGCAGCGACGGCAAGCCGCTGGACACGTCCTCCTTCGACGCGTACGCGCGGAAGCTCGGGGCCGTGGACGGTGTCGCGAGCGCCCGGATGGCGCAGGTCAACAAGGCCGGTACCACGGCGGACTTCACGGTCACCCTCAAGTACGAGGCGTCCACCGACAAGGCCATAGACGCCGTGGGCCGGGTGCGTGACGTCGCGCACGCCGCCGCTCCCGAGGGGACCGAGGCGCTCGTCGGCGGTATGTCCTCGATCTACAAGGACATCGACTCCGCGGTCAACCACGACTACCGGACGGTGTTCCCCGTCGCCGCCCTGCTGATCATGGTGATCCTGGGGCTGCTGCTGCGCAGCGTGGTCGCTCCCTGGTACCTGATCGCCTCGGTCGGGCTCGGCTTCGGCGCGACGCTCGGCGCCACGGTCTGGATCTTCCAGGAGGCGCAGAACAAGCCGGGTCTGATGTTCATGCTGCCGGTGATCATGTATCTCTTCGTGGTCGCCATCGGCACGGACTACAACATCCTCATGATCGCCCGGCTCCGTGAGGAGGCCCGCGAGGGCCGGGAGCCGCGCGAGGCGGCCGGCATGGCGCTGCGGCACGCCGGGCCGACGGTGGCCGCGGCCGGCTTCATCCTCGCGGCGACCTTCGCCACGATGATGCTGGCGGGCAACGCGCTGCTCACGGAGATGGGTTTCGCGGTCTCCTTCGGCATCGCGGTGGCCGCCTTCGTCATGGCGATGTTCTTCACCCCGAGCCTCACGGCGCTGATCGGCCACGCGGCCTGGTGGCCGGGTCACGCCGACCGGGCGGAACCGGCGGCGATCCCGGGCCAGGCGGACGGCGATGCCACGCCGGCGACCGGGGAGGACCGGAACGCTCCGGCGGGGCGTCGCGGATAGAGGCGCGATTCCGGTCGCGTACGGCTGGGGTCCGGGGGAAGCTGTAAGGCTGACCCCGGTTCCCACCCCAGACGAGGCGATTCATGGCCTTCTTCGCGATCTCCCGCACGGAGCCGTTGCGCTTGCTCTCGGCCACCGAACTGGCCGCCGAGCACGAACGGCTCGTGGCCGAGACCGCCCAGCTGCAGCAGGCCGTCACCTCGCACGCGGTCATCGACCAGGCCATCGGCGTCGTCGTGGCCTACGGCCGGATCCCGCCGGAGGAGGCCTGGCGGGTCCTGCGTGACGTCTCCCAGCGCACCAACACCAAGCTGCGCACGGTCGCCGAGCACATCCTGAGCCATGCGCAGGCCGAGGCCGTCCCGGACTTCGACCCGGCCGTGCTGCGGCGGGCGATCGGCCGGTACCGGGCCTGCGGGGACGCCGTTCGGACCCGTTGACCGCGCAGCACGCGGGGCTTGCGCCGACCCACGACATGTTGACTACAATTGACGACCGTGAAAAATACGACACATCGGGAGCTGGCTCCAGCGGGTGCCGAGCCTGAAGGGGTCCGTGCCGTCCACCGGTGCCGGGTCGAGTGGTCGGACACCGACGCCTCCGGGCACTACCACAACGCGGCGGTGGTGCGTTTCGTCGAGGCGGCCGAGGCCGCGCTGATGCGCGAGCGTGGTGTCGTCGGCTACTTCGGTGCCGCGCCGAGGGTGCGCTACGAGGTCGACTTCACCGCTCCGCTCTGGTTCCAGCAGGAGGTGACGACGGTCCTGACCGTCGAGCGCGTCGGCACCTCCTCGATGACGTTCGGGTTCGAGGTGTGGGGCGAGGAGCTCGACGGCCGTCCACGGCAACTCGCCGCGTCCGGCCGCTACACGGTCGTCCACGTGCCGCAGCGGGCGGACCGGGAGAGCGCTCCCTGGCCCGCCGAGTGGATCGCCGCCCTCACCCCGGCTTCCGCCGAGGAAGCCGCCTCAGGAGGGGACGGCTCCCGGCTGCCCTGACCGGCCCGCCGCGCTGTGCCGTCGCCGTTGCTACGCCGCGAGCGCGTGCCCGGGGTGCAGGACGACCTTGGTGTAGCCCTCGATCCGCTGGTCGAACTTCTCGTAGGCGGCCGGCGCCTCCTCCAGTGGCAGTTCGTGGGAGACCACGAAGCTGGGCTGGGCCCGCCCCGCGATGATCAGGTCACGCAACTGGCGGTTGTACTGCTTGACGTTGCACTGACCGGTGCCCATCTGCTGCCCCTTCTCGAACATCCGGCCGATGGACACCAGCAGCTGACCGTGCTTGGCGTGCTCGTCGGGTCCGCCCGGGTCGGACGGGACGTACAGGCCCGGTACGCCGAGCATGCCGGTCGGCCGTACCGTCTCGACGAGGGTGTTCAGGACGACGGCGGGTTCCTCGTGGCTCGCGTCGTGCGCCTGGGCCTGGTAGCCGACGGCGTCGACGCCCTTGTCCGTGCCCTCGCCTCTGGTCTGTTCCTTGATCTGCTCGGCCGGGTCGCCCTTGGTGAAGTCGATCGGTATCGCTCCGATCTGCTCGGCCTTGGCGAGCCGCTCGGGCACGCGGTCGACCGAGAACACCTTGGACGCACCCCGCAGCAGCGCGGAGTACGCGGCCATCAGCCCGACCGGGCCGGCTCCGAAGACGGCGACGCTCTCGCCCGGGGAGACCCGGGCCAGCTCACAGCCGTGATAGCCGGTCGGGAAGATGTCGGCGAGCAGTACGAAGTCGGTCTCGAACTCGTTGCCCGGCGGCAGCTTCAGGCAGTTGAAGTCGGCGAACGGTACGCGCAGGAGCTCGGCCTGGCCGCCCTTGTAGGGGCCCATGGCCACATAGCCGTAGGCGCCGCCGGCGAAGCCGGGATTCACCGTGAGGCAGAAGCCGGTCTTGCCGGCCAGACAGTTCTTGCAGAAGCCGCAGGCGACGTTGAAGGGCATGACCACCCGGTCGCCCTCGGACAGCGAGGTCACGCCGGAGCCGACCTCCTCGACGATGCCGAGGTTCTCGTGTCCGAAGACGATGCCCGCCTCGGCGGCCGTACGCCCCTCGTACATGTGCAGGTCCGATCCGCAGATGGCCGTCGACGTGACCCGTACCAGCACGTCGTTCGGGTGCTGTATCCGCGGATCGTCGACGTCCCTGACCGTGACACTGAAGGGCTTCTCGTAGACGACGGCTTTCACCAGGCTCACCTCCGCGTCGAACGCCGGGCTACGGCGGACCGCGCGGACCGAGGCCTGACCATGGTAGACGGCCGGGACGGAGCCCCCGGTCCGTGCCGCAACCCTGGGCGCTCTTGTTTCACCATCGGATACTTCCAGAGAACGCCGGTCGCGCGGACGCTGCAACCCCTGCCCCGGCTGCGCCCTCCTAGGGGGAAAGTGCCCGGCCCAGCGAGCCGACGACGTCTGCGGTGCGGTCGTCCGTAGGCTCGCCAACAGGGATGGGCGGCAAGGTGGTTGCACCAAGGGGGGCCTGATGGGAGTGGAGCTGGCACGGGCCGTGCGGCCCGTTGCGGAGTTGCTCGTCGAGAACTCCGTGCGCCACGGCGAGAAAATCGCCTTCGCCGATGACCGGCGGGCGGTGAGCTGGGCCGAGCTGGAGCGCAGGACCGGCCGGTTGGCGGCCGGGCTGGGAGTGGGCCGCACGGCCCGGGTGGCGTTCTGCCTGGGCGACGGCGTGGAGCTGGTCGAGGGGCTGCTCGCCACGGTGCGGGCCGGTGCGGTGGGGGTGCCGCTGAGTTCCCGCGCCACGGACGCCGAGCTCGCCGAGGTGCTGGCCGACTGCGCTCCGGCCGTGCTGGTCACCGACCGGCGCAACCTGCCACGGATCACGCGGCTGACGGCCGGGCAGGCCGTCCGGCTGCTCGTCACCGGCGAGGGACCGGTGCCCGCCGGGGCGCCCGCCGGGGTGACCGCCTGGGAGGCCTCGGCCGCACGACCGTCGTCCGCTCCCCCCGACGACCTGGGTCTGGACGAGCCTGCCTGGCTGCTCTACACGTCCGGGACCTCCGGTACCAGCAGGGCCGCGGTCTCCAGCCAGCGGTCCGCGCTGTGGTCCTCCGCCGCCTGCTATCTGCCCCGGCTCGGGCTGTCGGCGGCGGACCGCGTCCTGTGGCCGTTGCCGCTCTCGCATACGTACGCCCACTCGCTCTGCGTCCTCGGCACCACGATGGCCGGGGCGAGCGCCCGGATCACCGCGGCCCGGGAACCGGCGGCCCTGGTCCGGCTGGTCGACGAGTACGCGCCGACCGTCCTGGCCGGGGTGCCCCTCACCTACCGGCAGTTGCTGGACGCCGGGCTCGGTGCCGTGCCCTCGCTGCGGCTGTGCGTCACGGCCGGCGCGCCCAGCGACCCGGAGCTGCGGGAGGAGGCCGAGGCCCGGTTCGGTGCCCCGCTGCTGGACGGCTACGGCAGTACCGAGACCTGCGGCAAGATCGCCGTGGAGTCGCCCGCCGGGCCGCGGGTGCGCGGCAGCAGCGGGCTGCCGCTGCCCGGCATGGAGGTACGGATCGTCGCGGCGGAGGGTGCCGTCGGGGACGGTGAGATCTGGGTCCGCGGCCCCGGCGTGATGCTCGGCTACCACGACCGGCCCGAGGAGACCGCCGCCGCCCTGCGCGACGGCTGGTACCGCACGGGTGACCTGGGCCGGCTCGACGAGCACGGTTTCCTGACCGTCACCGGCCGGGCGGGCGACCGTATCGTGCGCGGCGGCGAGAACGTCGATCCGGCCGAGGTGGAGCGGGTGCTGTGCGCTCTGCCCGGGGTGCGGGACGCGGCCGTGGTGGGGCGGGCCCATCCGCTGCTCGGTGAGGTTCCGGTGGCGTTCGTGGTGCCGGACCGCCCGGGCCTCGATCCGGCGCCGTTGCTGCGCGCCTGCGCCGCGGTGCTCTCCGCGCACAAGGTGCCCGAGGAGGTGCTGCTGACCCCGGCGGTGCCGCGCACCTCCGGCGGCAAACCGCGCCGGGCCCTGCTGCGCCGGGCCCTCGCCGACCGTCCGGCCGATCCGGGGCTCGCCGAACTGGCCGGGCGGACGCCCGGTGAGCGGCGGGCCGCACTGGTCGACCTGGTGCGCACGGAGACGGCGGCGATCCGGGGGACGACCGCCGATCCGGGCACCGCGTTCGCCGATCTCGGCCTGACGTCGATGGACGCCATGACCCTGTGGCACCGGCTCGGCACCCGCACCGGGCTGCGACTGCCGGCGACGCTGGTGTGGGACCACCCGAACCCGGCCGCGGTCGCCGCCCACCTGGACGCGCTGCTGCACGGGACGGCCGGACCCGCACCGGACGGCACGGCCGAGCCCGCGCAGGACGGCACGGCCGGACCCGCACCGGACGGCACGGCCGGACCCGCACCGGACCGGGCGGCCGGGATCGAGCCGCCGCGCGGTCCGGAGGCCGAGGCCGTGGCGATCGTGGCGGCCGGCTGCCGTTTCCCGGGCGGCGTGAGCTCCCCCGCGGACCTGTGGCGTCTGGTGGCCGAAGGGCGCGACGCCACCGGCGAGTTCCCCGTCGACCGGGGCTGGGACCTCGCCTCCCTGCACCACCCCGACCCCGACCGGCCCGGGACGACGTACACCCGTCGCGGCGGGTTCCTCGACGGGGTCGCGGACTTCGACCCGCTGTTCTTCGGCATGTCGCCCCGCGAGGCACTGGCCACCGATCCCCAGCAGCGGCTGCTGCTCGAGGTCGCCTGGGAGACCTTCGAACGGGCCGGTGTCCCGGCGCCGGAGCTGCGCGGCAGCGACACCGGCGTGTTCGTCGGCCTGATGCACGCCGGCGGGTACGGCCGAGGAGGAGCGCCGCACGAGCTGGAGGCCCAGCTCGGCATCGGCTCGTCGCCGAGCGTCGCGTCCGGCCGGATCGCCTACGCCCTGGGGCTGCGCGGTCCTGCGCTGACCCTGGACACGGCGTGTTCGTCCTCGCTGGTGGCGCTGGACCTGGCGGCCCGGTCGCTGCGGGCCGGGGAGTGTTCGCTGGCGCTGGCGGGCGGGGTGACGGTGATGTCGAACCCGCAGCCGTTCGTCGTGTTCAGCCGGCTGCGCGGGCTGTCACCGGACGGGCGCTGCCGGTCGTTCGCGGCGGGCGCGGACGGCACCGCCTGGGCCGAGGGTGTCGGTCTGGTGCTGCTGGAGCGGCTGTCGGACGCCCGCCGCAACGGCCATCCGGTGCTGGCGGTGCTGCGCGGTTCCGCCGTCAACTCGGACGGCGCGTCCAACGGCCTGACCGCCCCCGACGGAGGGGCGCAGCGCGACCTGATCCGGCGGGCGCTGGCCGACGCGGGGCTGGACGGGGCCGGCGTCGACGCGGTCGAGGGGCACGGCACGGGCACCGCACTCGGCGACCCCATCGAGGCGGGCGCCCTGCTCGCGACCTACGGGCAGCGCCGCGACCCGGCCGACCCGGTCTGGCTGGGCTCGGTCAAGTCGAACCTGGGGCACACCCAGGCGGCGTCGGGGATGGCGGGCCTGATCAAGATGATCGAGGCGATGCGCCACGCCGAACTGCCCGCCTCGCTGTACGCGGAGCAGCCGTCGCCGCACGTCGACTGGTCCGGCGGTGCGGTACGGCTGCTCGACCGGGCCCGCCCGTGGCCGCGCCGCGACCGTCCGCGCCGGGCGGCGGTCTCGTCGTTCGGTATCGGCGGGACCAACGCCCACGTGATCATCGAAGAGCCGGCGGAGGTCGGTGCGCAGGGTGGGACGGCGGCCGGCACGGACCCGGCCACGCCGCCGGCCCGTCGGCTGCCGCTGATGCCCTGGCTGATCGGCGGGAACGACGAGGCGGGGCTGCGCGCGCATGCCGCGAGACTGGCGGCCGAACTGGCCGGCGTACGGGAGGACGCGGACGCCCTGGACGTCGCGTTCTCGCTGGCCACGTCCCGGGCGCCGCTGACCCACCGGGCGGCCGTCCTGGCCCCGGACGCCGAAGGCCTGCTCAGCGGCGTGCGCGCCCTGGCCGCCGGCGCCGACGGTCCGGCCGTGCTGCGGGGCACCGCGCGCCCGCACCCCAAGGTGGCCCTCCTCCTCCCCGGCCAGGGCGCCCAGCGCCCCGGGATGGGCCGCGACCTGCGGGCGGCCTTCCCCGCCTTCGACGCGGCGTTCACCGCTCTGTGCGAGGAGTTCACGCCGTGGCTGGACCGCCCCCTGCCGGCGGCGATCGACGACCCTGACCTGCTGGACCGTACCGACTACGCGCAACCCGCGCTGTTCGCCTATGCGGTGGCCCTGCACGCCCTCCTCGCCGACTTCGGCGTACGGCCGGACCGTCTGGTCGGGCACTCGGTCGGCGAACTGGCCGCCGCGCATGTCGCGGGGGTCTTCTCCCGTGCCGACGCGGTACGGCTGGTCGCCGCGCGCGGCCGGCTGATGGCGGCCCTGCCCGCCGGCGGCGCGATGATCGCGGTCCGCGCGCCGCTGGCCGAGGTGGCGCCCCTGCTCGACGGGGTTCCCGGGCGGGCCGTGGCGGTCGCGGCGGTCAACGGGCCGGAGTCGGTGGTGCTCTCCGGGCCCGAGGACGCGGTGACGGCGCTGGCCGCCGCCGTCGGACGGCCGCAGCACCGGCTGCGGGTCAGCCATGCTTTTCACTCGCCGCTCCTTGACCCGGTGCTGGCCGAGTACCGTGCGGTCGCCGAGGCGGTGACCTACCGGCGCCCGTCCGTACCGGTCGTGTCCACCCTCACCGGGCGCGCGGAGACGGACGCGCTCGCCACTCCCGGGCACTGGGTGCGGCAGGCGCGTGAGACGGTCCGGTTCGCCGACGCGGTGAGTCTGCTCGCCGAGGAGGGCGTCACGGCCTTCGTCGAGGCCGGGCCGGCCGCCGCGCTCGGCGTGGCGGCCGAGGAGTGCGTCGGGCCGGACGCGGGTGCGGTGTTCGCTTCGTGCGAGGACGCCCGGACGACGGTCGAGGCACTGGCCGCGCTCCATGTGCACGGGGTCGGGGTGGACTGGCGGTCGGTGTACGCGGAATCCGGTGCCCGGCGGCGCCCGCTGCCCACCCATCCCTTCCGGCGGCAGCGCTACTGGCTGGACACCGTCCGGCGGCCGCACGGATCCGGCCATCCCCTGCTGGGCGAACCCGTGCCCGATGCCGACGGGCCCGCGACCCGGCACACCGCCGTACTGTCCCTCGACCGCCATCCCTGGCTGGCCGACCATGTGATCGGCGGCCGGGTGGTGGTGCCCGCGACCGTCTTCGCCGAGCTGGCGGCCCGGGCCGACGGCTCCGCCGGGCCGGTCCGGCTGGCCGAACTCGCCCTGCACGCCCCGCTCGTCCTCGCTCCGGGGCAAGGGGCACAGGTGCAGGTGGTGGCCGGGGCGCCGGACGGGACGGGCGGGCGGCCGGTCACCGTCTGGGGCCGGCAGGCCGGCACCCCGGGGCCGTGGACCCGACACGCCACCGCGACCTGCGCCCCCGCCGAGGCACCACCCGCGGACACGCCCGGCCCGTGGCCACCGGTGGACGCGGAGCGGGTCGGCGTCGACTACGCACGCCTCGCCGGCCACGGCCATGGCTACGGGCCCGCCTTCCGCGCGGTGACCGCGCTGTGGCGCCGGGACGGCGAGACCTTCGCCGAACTGGCGCTGCCGCCCCAGGAAGCGGCGACCGCGCAGTCGTACGCCCTGCACCCTGCCCTGTTCGACGCGGCACTGCACGCCGCGCTGCTGGTCGAGGAGCCGGGAGAGCCGAGGGCGCCGGTCGCCTGCTCCGGGGTGACGGTGTACGCGGCCGGCGCCGCCGCGGCCCGCGCGGTCGTACGACGGCTCGGCCCGGACGAGTTCCGCGTCACCCTCACCGACGGGGCCGGACTGCCGCTGGCGACCGTGGAGTCCGTGGTCACCCGGGCGATCCCGGTCGCCGCCCGGCCGTCGGCCGAGACCTACCGTCTCGCTTGGCGGCCGGTGCCCGCGGCCGGCACCGCGAGCCCGGAGTACGCGTTGCTCGACGTGGCACGACTGGCCGCCGAACTGCCCCAGGACGCGCCCGTGCCCGACCGCGTGCGCGGGCTGCTCGACGCCGTGCTGGGGCGGGTGCGCGAGTGGACCGCCGGCGCACGGCCGGGCCGGCTGCTGGTGCTCACCGAGAACGCCACCGGAGACGACCCGGACCCGGCCGAGGCCGCCGTCGCCGGGCTCGTCCGCAGCGCCGGGTCGGAACATCCCGGCCGGATCGTGCTGGTCGACCGGCGGGGCACCGCGACGACGACGGCAGCCCTGGCGGCGGCGCTGCGCACCGGCGAGCCGGAACTCGCCCTGCGCGACGGGGTCGCCATGGCGCCCCGGCTGGCCCTCGCCGATCCGCCGGCCGCCGAGCCCGCCCGCCTGGATCCCGAGGGGACCGTGCTCGTGACCGGCGGCACCGGGGCGCTCGGGGCGAGTCTGGCCCGGTACCTGGTCGCCGAACGCGGGGTCCGGCGTCTGCTGCTGGCCGGCCGCGTGGGGAAGGTCCCGGACTGGGCGGGCGAACTGGCCGCCGACGTACGCGTGGTGGCCTGCGACGTGAGCGACCGGGCGTCCGTGGAGGCACTGGTCGCGGCCTGCCGACCGCCGCTCACCGCGGTCTTCCATCTGGCCGGGGTGGTGGACGACGGCGTGACCGACGCCATGACGCCCGCGCGGCTCGCGGCCGTGCTGGCGCCGAAGGCGGACGGTGCCTGGCATCTGCACGAGGCCACGAAGGACCTCGGCCTGGCCGCCTTCGTGCTCTACTCCTCGGCCGCGGGCGTACTCGGCAGGCCGGGGCAGTCGAACTACGCCGCCGCGAACGGGTTCCTCGACGCGCTCGCCCGGTACCGGGTGGCCCGCGGCCTGCCCGCGCAGTCGCTGGCATGGGGACCGTGGACCACGGCGGGTGCGGAGGGCATGGCCGGCCGGGTGGCACCGGACCGGCTGCGGGAAGGCGGTGTGCTGCCCGTCGACGAGCGGGAGGGCATCGCCCTCCTCGATGCCGCGCTGCGCCGCCCGGAACCGGTCCTGGTGCCGGTGCCGCTGGACCTGCGGGCCGCGGCGGAACCGGGCGCGTCATCCGTGCTCGCCGACCTGTTGCCGCGCAGCCCGGGCGCGGTCGACGCGGCACCCCCGGACGGCGCCGCGCGGACGCCCGGCTCCTGGCGGCAGCGGCTCGCCGCCGTGGCACCACCCGAACGCGCGCCCCTGCTGGCCGAGTTGATCCGCGCCGAGATCGCGGCGGTCCTGGGTTTCACGGACCCGTCCACCCTTCCCGTCGAACGCTCCTTCGCCGAGCTGGGCTTCGACTCCCTGTCCGCGGTACAGGTCCGCAACCGGCTCAGCGCGTTCATCCGGGTCCGCCTGTCACCGACCGTCGTTCTGGAGTACCCGACGCTGCCCGAGCTGACGGAACACGTCCACGGGGTGCTGCTCGACGCGGACGCCCTGCCGGGAACGGAGGCCGACGCGGGCGCGGCCGGCCGTGCCCGGCCGCCCAAGTGACCACCCAGGCTCGTTCGGATTGCCCGGAAGAGGAGTTCTCTGATGACGTCGCGAGACGAAAGGCCCGAGGAGTACGACCTGATCGTCGTCGGCGGCGGGCCGGCCGGGTCGACCGCCGCCACGGCCGTGGCCCGGCGCGGGCACCGGGTGCTGCTGCTGGAGCGGGAGGTCTTCCCCCGGTACCAGATCGGCGAGTCTCTGCTCCCCGCCACGGTCCACGGCCTGTGCCGCCTCCTCGGTGTCGCCGACGAGGTCGCGGCGGCCGGGTTCACCCTCAAGCGCGGCGGGACCCTGCGCTGGGGCCGGGACCCGGAGCCCTGGCAGTTCTCCTTCGCGACGACACCGCGGCTGCCGGAGCCGACCGCGACCGCGTTCCAGGTGGAGCGCTCCCGGTTCGACGAGATCCTGCTGCGCAACGCCGAACGCGTGGGCGCCGAGGTACGGGAGGGCAGTCCGGTACGCCGGGTGCTCACCGAGGGCGAGCGGGTGCGCGGTGTCGAGTACGCCGACCGGGACGGCAACCCGCGCACCGCGCACGCCCGGTTCGTCATCGACGCGTCCGGCAACACCAGCCGGCTGCACGGCCGGGTGGGCGGAGCACGGGTGTACTCGGACTTCTTCCGCAACCTCGCCGTGTTCGGCTACTACGCGGGCGGCCGCCGGCTGCCGGCGCCGAACGACGGCAACATCTTCTGCGCCGCGTTCGACGCCGGCTGGCTCTGGTACATCCCGCTGCGCGACGACCTGACCAGCGTCGGTGCCGTCATCTCGCCGGAGCACTACGCGGCCGTCCAGGACGACCCGCGTGCCGCGTGGCAGGACATGATCAAGGCCTGCCCCGAGGTCGGCGGCCTGCTGACGGACGTACCGGTCGCGACGGAGCCGCCGTACGACCGGGTCCGGGTGCGCAAGGACTACTCCTACTGGAAGACGTCCCTGTGGATCCCCGGCATGGCGCTGGTCGGCGACGCCGCCTGCTTCGTGGACCCGGTGCTCTCCTCGGGCGTCCATCTGGCCACCTACGGCGCCCTGCTGGCGGCCCGCGCGGTCAACGCGGCCCTGGACGGCACCGTGCCCGAGGAGCGGGGCTTCGCCGAGTTCGAGGCGCGCTACCGCCGGGAGTACGGGGTGTTCTACGAGTTCCTCGTCGCGTTCTACGACATGGAGCGCGACGAGGACTCGTACTTCTGGTCGGCGAAGAAGATCACCCGGGTGGACGTCGACGAGGCCGCCGCCTTCGCCGAGCTGGCCGGGGGCGTGGCGTCGGGTGACACCGGGGTTCCCGCCGCGGGCGGGCCCGGCGTCCGGTGGAGCACGTCGGCGGCCGAACTGGAGGGCGCGGTCGGCCGGTTGGCCGCTGCCGGCGATCTCACGAACCCCCTCCTGACCACCCGGGTCGTCACCGACACCTTCCGCACCGGCAACGACCTCCAGGAACAGGCCCTGTACGGCGCCCCGCTGGACGGCCCGGCCCCGTCGCCGTCCGGCCCCGGCCGGCTCGGGGTCACCGAGGACGGTCTGTCCTGGCTTCCGGCGTGACAGCGACGGACCGCCCCGCACCGGGACGGCAGCCGTCGAGCGGGCGGCCGCTCACCGGGCGAAGGGACGCGCCTCCGGGGCATGGGCCGACCGACCGTCCGCCTTCCCACCGCGCAGCCGGCGGTCGAAGAAGGAGGCCAGACAGGCCCGTTCGACGGAGATCGCGCGGGCCGGGGCGATGGTGCCGATGTTCTGCACGACCGTCGTCCGGGGCAGGCCCAGCCGACGGGCGATCCGCGGGATCATCGCCTCCTCGTCGGTGAACGTGGCGTGTTCGGCGCCGCGCAGGGTCAGGCCCTCGCGCGGGCCGCGGCTGTGCCGCCACAGGGAGTTCCAGGACGGGACCGTGCTCAGGTCGTTGCCGTCCTTGCCGATCAGCAGGAAGGGGCGGTCGAGGCCCTCGGCGGCGGCGGTGGAAAGGTGGCCGGGGTCGCCGTCGTTCTGGACGTAGGCGACGACGCCGTCCAGGTCGGCGCCGGCCCCGATGCGCCGGTCGTCGTGCATCGTCTGGAGGGCGGTGAAGCCTCCTGCCGAGTGGCCGAACATGCCGATGCGGTCCAGGTCCAGCGTGCCACGCAGTGCGCGGGGCAGCGCACGCGGCAGCTCGTCGAGCAGGAAGCGGGTGTCGGCCACCCGTACGTCGACCGTCTTCTTCAGGAGGGCCCTGATGCGCTTCTTGTCCGGGTAGGCCTTGTCGTACTCGGCGGGCAGCACGGTGCGTTCGACGCGGCCGCCGGGAAACTGGACGGCCGTGGCGTCGTAGGTGTGGTCGAGCATCACCACGACGTAGCCGCGGGAGGCGAGGTCGTCGCAGAGGGTGGTGCCGAGGGAGCGCGGGTCGCCGGTACCGGGTGAGTAGCAGACGACCGGGTACGGTCCGCGGTCCCGTTCGATCGGCGCGCCCGCGTGCGCGTGGGTACGGGTGGCCGCCCAGTCGACCTTGTCGGCGGGCACCCCGACAAGGTTGTTGACGGCCACGAAACCGGCGGCCTCCCCGGGGAGCATCTGCGGTGCCCTCGGGTGGCCGCCGACGTCCCGCGCCGGGTAGCGGACGCTGATCATCAGCTCCCGGTACGGCTGTGCGGTGATCCAGGGATCGGCGCGCGCGGTGTCGACGAGGCGCAGGGAGACCGTCCCCACCGGATACGGCCCGCCGGGCGTGGGCAGGGTCGGCCGCACCGGCCCCGCCGTGTGCGGCGCGGCCGACGCGGTGCGCGGTGAGACGGCGGACAGGGCGGTGGCGGCGACGGCCGACAGCAGAGCGGTACGGCGGGTGGGCAAGACAGGCCTCCTTGACTGCGCGGACCGCGCGTGTTCAGCGGCTCCGCTCAGCTTTGTCGACGCGCCGGACCGCCACCATCCGGCAAGCCTGTTGTCACCCCGGGGGGTTAGCCCTACGCCCGGCCTCGCCACCGGTAGGTGGCGTAGGAGCCCGCCGGTACGGTCGTGACGAAGCTCTGGCCGCCGACGGTGACCCGGACCTTGCTGTCGGTGCCGTTGCCGTTGCCGAGGACGGCGACGTAGCCGCCGTCGCGGGTGTGGTAGACCACGTTGCTGACGCCCTGTTCGGTGGCGCTGGACTCCAGGCGGACGTCACCGGGCGAGAGGTACTTCGCGAACTGGCCGAGCCCGTACAGCTCGTCGCGGACCGTGAAGTCCTTCGTCTCCGTGTCGACGGTGACGAGCCGGTCGGTCCACTTGGTGGTGGCGGCGACCTGGGCCCAGTCGATGTTGTTGTCCCGGGCGGGCGTCCAGTGCAGGGTGCCGCCGTCCTGGTCGGTGGTCTGGGCCCACAGGATGTAGGAACCGGCGTCCAGGCGGAAGTCGTCGAGGACGGTCGAGGGCGAGAGGTCGCTGGTCTCCGTGAGCTGGACGGGCTTGCCGAACTCCTCGTAGGCGTCGCGCATGACGGTCGGGTCGCCCCAGTAGGGGTGGAAGGCGATGGCGTCGGCCGCCTTGCGGACCTGTGCGCCGGTCACGGAGCCGTCGGGGGCGTCCTGGAAGATGCGGTGGTAGTTCTTGGTCGCCGTGCTGTTGGGGTCGCGCCAGTCCCAGAAGTTGAAGTCGTGCACGTAGAGCTGGGTGTCCAGGTGGGCGGCGCGCATCTCGCGCTTGATGGCGAGGGCCAGTTTCTGCTGCTGGGCGACGCTGATGTCCATGGCCGGGTAGACGACGTCCATGCCGGGCTCGTTCAGCAGGGTGAGGGCGTCGACGCGGATGCCGTGCCTGGCGTACGCCTGGACGAACTTGACGTAGTACCGGGCGAACACCTCGATGCAGTCGTCCCGCAACTTGCCGACCTGGTAGTAGTCCGTGCTGCTGCCGGGCTTGAGGGCGACCTCGCCGAGGAAGCGGTCGTTCGTCTTCATCCAGGCCGGAGCGCTCCACGCCGACGCGAAGAAGGTGGCGCGCGGGTTGTAGTGCTGGATGAGCTTGACGGTGTCGATGATGTGCAGGTCGATGTCCCGCTGCACGGAGAAGTGCTTCAGGCCGAAGTCCTCGGTGACGCCGGCGGGCAGGTCGTCCTCGGACCAGAACGGCAGGTGCTCGATGAGGTCGGGGCTGCCGATGGTCAGCCGGAACCGGTCGAGTCCCGCGCCGTGCTTCGGGTCGACGAGGAGCCGGACGGCTTTCGCGCGTTCGGCGGGGGTGAGCTTCCACAGGTTGGAGACGCTGGTCTCGTCGAGGGAGAAGCCGATGCCGGTGTACTTCTGCCGGAGGGCGCTCGGGTCGGCGACCACGGTGGCGTCGACGGCGCCGCCCGGGTCCGAGCCGGTCCTGACGATCGGCAGGGGCTGCCACGTCCGCGCGGCGCCGGTGGAGAAGGTGCCGGTCACGACCTGGCCGTGCCCGGTGCCGCCGGTCCCGGCTCGCCCGGGCTGCCCGGACGGACCCGCGGCGATGAGTGGCAGGGTCATGACAGCAACGGCCGCGACCGCGGTGATCGTACGTCTCACAGCAACTCCTCGAGTGGACGGCGACTAGCGATCCAAGCAATATCCGTGATGTTAAGTCAAGGTGTGAAGAAAGGGTTTCGCGAGGGGTGGTGCCGGCGCCCGGCAGGCTGCCGGGCGCCGGCGGGCCGTCAGCTCGGGGCCGGTGCCGGTACGGACCGGGTGAGGTGGCGGGCGAAGAAGCGGGCCGCGCTGTCCGCCTCGAACCTGGGGTGTTCCTTGTGCCGGCCCGCGTTGGCGTGCAAGGTCTTCTCCTCGGCGGCGAAGGCGTCGAACAGCGCGAGACCGGCCTCGCGCGGGATGTGTTCGTCGTCCCACTGCAGATGGAACTGGACCGGCACGGTGATCCGCCGTGCCGACGCGGCCAGGGCGTCGGGCCAGTGGAGGCCGAAGACGGCGGCGGTGATCCTCGGATCGGCCGCCGTCAGCGGCACCCCGATCGCGGTGGCCATGTTCAGGCCGTAGTAACCGACCGGTCCGTCGGCGCCGATCTCCGGAAGCGCCTGGAGGGCGTCCAGGGTCGCCTGCCACTCAGGCACGGCGCGCTCGGCGAGGTCTGCGTTGTAGCGGACGACGATCGGGCCTTCCGGCTCGCCCGCCTCGCGTGCCCGGTAGAGCGCGGCGATCTCCTGCTCGTCGTACGCCGTGCGTGGCCGGTCGCCGTGACCGGGCGCGTCGATGCAGGCGACGTGGAACCCGCAGCCGTGCACGATCCGGTGCGCGCGGCCCGGCATCGCAGGCCACTTCTTGTGGGTGCCGCCCCCGTGGCCCATCAGGACCAGGGGTGCGCGCCCGGAGACGGACGCGGGCGACCAGAGCACGCCGGGGATCCCGCTCACGGTGAAGTCGCGTTCGAGGACGCCGTTCGACGTCGTCTCGGCGGTGAACTGCACAGAATGCATAAGGTGTTGCCTTTCGGGAGGGCCTTGTCGTTGAGGCGCTCCCGGCGACACCTACGTCGATCGCCCGACCGTGACGGAGCGAGGGAGCACCCAAGCGGATACAGCGTTCATGGGTCTCACCTCCTCGTCCGACGTCACGGCGCCACGGACGTTACGCACCTGGGCCGCGCACGTCCACCGCATTTTCCCGACCCCCGTTCGTCCGTTCGTCCAAGGGGCGCCGATCTTTGTCCATGGACGGAGCAGTTGACGGCGGCCAGGGTCGGTGCATGGGTGAATCCGCGGTCGAGGACCGACACGTGCCGGTGCAGGGCCGGAGGCCGGTCGGGCTTGTCGCGCTGGCGCTGGGCGGGTTCGGCATCGGGCTGACCGAGTTCCTGATCGCCGGGCTGCTGCCACAGGTGGCGTCCGCCTTCTCGGTGTCGGAGGCGATCGCGGGCCGGCTGGTCTCCGGGTACGCGCTGAGTGTCGCCGTCGGCGCGATCGTGCTCACCGCGGCGACGGCGCGGCTGCCGCGCAAGCGGGTCCTGACCGGTCTGGTGGGGTTGTTCGTCGTCGGCAACCTGCTGTCCGCGGTCGCGCCCACCTACGGCGTACTCCTGCTCGGGCGCATCGTCGCCGCCCTCTGCCACGGCTCGTTCTTCGGCGTCGGCTCGCTCGTGGCCCGCAGCCTGGTCGCACCGGAGCGGAAGTCCCGCGCGGTGGCGGTCATGTTCGCGGGGCTGACCGTCGCGAACGTGCTGGGTGTGCCGTTCGGCGCGTTGGTCGGCGAGCGCTGGGGGTGGCGGGCGGCCTTCTGGGCGGTCACCGCGATCGGCGTGCTCGCGCTGGCCGGCATCGTCGCCCTCGTCCCTGCCGGGGCGGGCGCGGTACCCGGGGACGCGCCGGGCGCCGGTCTGCGGGACCAACTGCGCGCGTTCCGGTCCGCGCAGGTGTGGCTCACCCTCACCGCCACCGCGCTCGGCTACGGCGGGATGTTCGGGGCGTTCAGCTACCTCGCGTACACCTTCACCGAGGTCGGCGGGTTCTCCTCGGCGGATGTCGCCTGGCTGCTGATGGTGTACGGCGTCGGCCTGGTCGTCGGGAACGTGATCGGCGGTCGGGCGGCCGACCGGGACCGGGACCGCGCGCTGGTTCTGGCACTGCTCGGACTGACCGTCACCCTGGCCGTGTTCGGCCTGCTGGCCGACAGTGCCCCGGCGTCGGTGGTGCTGGTGTTCCTCATGGGGGTCACCGGGTTCGCCGCCGTACCCGGCATGATCACCCGCGTGACCGATGCCGCCGGGGGCGCGGCACTGGCCGCGAGCGCCAACGTGTCCGCGTCCAACGTCGGCAACGCCCTCGGCGCCTGGCTCGGCGGCCTGGCCATCACGGCGGGCCTCGGCTACGCGGCGCCGTTGTACACCGGCGCCGCGATCACCCTGGCGGCGCTGATCGTCATGGTCGTCACCGCGCGCCGGGCCGCGTCTTCCGCGGAGCGGACCGGTCGGGGATCCGTCAGGCGCCCAGGCGGTTGATGTCCTTGCCCCGAGCGGTGTCAGGCGGGCAGATGGCGGGCGAACCAGCCGCAGGCCAGGCGTGCGACGCGCTCCAGGGTGCCGGGCTCCTCGAACAGGTGCGTCGCGCCGGGGACGACCTCGAGCCGGGTCTCGCCCCGGATCTGCCGCGCCGCGGCCTGGTTGAGCCGCAGGACCTCCCGGTCCCGTTCGCCGACGATCAGGAGGGTCGGCCGGCGGACGGACGTCAGCGCCCCCTCGGCCAGATCCGGCCGCCCGCCCCGGCTGACGACGGCGCGGACCGCGTCCGGACGCGCGGCGGCGGCGACGAGGGCGGCCGCGGCGCCCGTGCTGGCGCCGAACAGCCCGCACCCCAGGCCCGCCGCGGGCTCGTACGCCCCGAGCCAGTCGGCGAGCTCGGTCAGGCGCGTGGCGAGCAGACCGATGTCGAAGCGGAGGGCTCCCGCCACCGCGTCGGTGTTCTCCTCCTCGCGGGTGAGCAGGTCGGCGAGCACGGTGCCGATCCCGACCGCGTTCAGTTCGCCGGCGACGAAGCGGTTGCGGGGACTGTGCCGGCTGCTGCCGCTGCCGTGCGCGAACAGCACGACCCCCTTGGCCGCCTCGGGGACGGCCACGTCCGCGTCGAGCCGCACCCCCGCGGCGGGTATCCGTACGCTCTCCATGACCGCGTTCACGGTCCCTCCTCACCTGCGGGTCTGCAGACCGGCCCGTGGTCCGGACCCCGCTCGGGTGATTCCCCCGACGGAAGCGGGTACCCGGCCGCCGTGCGAATGCGAACCAAACGCACCAAGCATGACTAAACGGTTCATACCCGCGCTGACAAGGGAGGAACAGATGAGCACGGTCAAGGAAACCGTGGACGTCGACGTCCCGATCCACACGGCCTACAACCAATGGACCCAGTTCGGGGACTTCCCGAGCTTCATGGAGGGCGTCGAGGAGGTCCGGCAGCTCGATGACCGGCACAATCACTGGACCACCAGCATCGGCGGGGTGCGACGCGAGTTCGACACCGAGATCGTCGACCAGCTGCCGGACGACCGGATCACCTGGCGGACCATCGAAGGCGACACCCGGCAGCGCGGGTCCGTCCGCTTCGAGCCCCTGGACCCGACCCACACCAGGGTCGAGCTCACGATGGACGTCGAGCCCTCCGGGCTGGCCGAGAAGGGCGCGGACGCACTGGGCATGATCGACCGGCGGGTCAAGGGCGACCTGCACCGGTTCAAGGACTTCATCGAGCAGCGCGGTGCCGAGAGCGGCGCCTGGCGCGGTCGCATCCGGCCCGGCGACCCCGGCGGCCTGCACTGACGCCGGCCGAGGGCGGCGGCACCCCCGGAAACCCCGGACCCGCGCGGCGGGCCCGGGGTTTCCCGTCGGTCACTACGCGCCGCCGCCCCCGCCGCCGAAGGATCCGCTGGAGCCGGGCTGCCAGCGCGGGCGGGCCTTGTCGGCACTGGGCCTGCTGGGCGCGTTCCCGAGCTGGTACGGGGTGAGACGCTCGCCGCCGTCGTCCGCCCGTGGCACCTCGTTCGGCTCGCGCATGCTCCGCTCCTCGCGCACCGGCCCGGAGTCGGGCAGCCTCGGCTGCTCCGCGCGCCGGGGCGGTGCCGACTCCCGCCGCCGCACCCCGATACCGAGGCGTACGGCGCCCATCAGCGCGGCCGTGACGAGCACACCGCAGACGACGATGACGACCATCCCCGCCACCGAGCCGGCGGCGGCCAGTTGCTCCAGTGCTGTGTCCATCGGCGCCGGGTACCCGCCACGCGGCATCGAATGCCCGGCAGCGAGGCGTGGCGGAGCCGGACCGCGGCGGGTCACCGGTAGCGTCGCCCGGAGCTGAGACATCCCACTCGCCCGCTATGCCGGTTTCGTCGTCGCGGGCGGCGGCCGGGGCCCGCGCGGGAGCCGGCGGTTTCCGCGTACGGCGGGCGTGGCACCCGCGAGGCGCTTCCCGCGCTCGGCACGGCTGAGGAGGACCATGAGCGAACTCTCGCAACGCGTCGGCGAAGAGCCCGCGCCTGCCGCGTCTCCCACGCCGCTGGGGCGCCGGCTGCTGGGCTGGGTCTCCACAACGGACCACAAGGTGATCGGCCGGCTGTACATGGTGACGGCGTTCTGCTTCTTCCTGTTCGCCGGGCTCCTGGCGCTGGGCATGCGGGCCGAACTGGCCCGTCCCGGGCTGCAGTTCCTCAGCGACCAGAGCTACAACCAGTTCGTCACCATCCACGGCACGATCATGATGCTGCTGTTCGCGACCCCGATGTTCGCCGGGTTCGCGAACGCGATCATGCCGCTGCAGATCGGCGCGCCCGACCTGGCGTTCCCGCGCCTCAACGCGCTGTCGTACTGGATGTACCTGTTCGGTGGGCTGGTCGTGGTCTCCGGGTTTCTGGTGCCCGGCGGGCCGGCGGCGTTCGGCTGGTTCGCCTACGCGCCGCTGAACAGCGCCTACTTCTCCCCCGGCGCGGGCGGTGACCTGTGGGCGATGGGGCTGGTGGTCTCGGGCGTGTCGACGACGCTGACCGCGGTGAACTTCATCGCCACCGTCATGTGCCTGCGCGCGCCGGGCATGACCATGTTCCGGATGCCGATGTTCACCTGGAACGTACTGTTCACGTCCATCCTGGTACTGCCCGCGTTCCCGGTGCTCACGGCCGCGCTGCTCGCCCTGGAGTCCGACCGGAAGTTCGGCTCGCACGTCTTCGACGCGCACAACGGCGGGGCGCTGCTGTGGCAGCACCTGTTCTGGTTCTTCGGGCATCCCGAGGTGTACATCGTGGCGCTGCCGTTCTTCGGCATCGTCTCCGAGATCATCCCCGTCTTCTCGCGCAAGCCGCTGTTCGGCTACCTGCCGATGATCGGGGCCACCACCTCCATCACGATGCTGTCCGCGGTCGTCTGGGCGCACCACATGTTCGCGACCGGGGCGGTGCTGCTGCCGTTCTTCTCGATCATGTCGTTCCTGATCGCCGTCCCGACCGGGATCAAGTTCTTCGCCTGGATCGGCACGATGCACCGGGGCTCGCTCTCCTTCGAGACGCCGATGCTCTGGTCGATGGGTTTCCTGGTGACCTTCCTGCTCGGCGGGCTGAGCGGGGTGCTCGTCGCGTCTCCCCCGCTGGACTTCCACGTCACCGACTCCTACTTCGTCGTGGCGCATCTGCACTACGTGCTCTTCGGGACGGTGGTCTTCGCGATGTTCGCCGGGTTCTACTTCTGGTGGCCCAAGTTCACCGGGAAGATGCTCGACGAGCGGCTCGGCAGGGTGCACTTCTGGCTGCTCTTCCCGGGTTTCCAGCTGACGTTCCTGGTGCAGCACTGGCTCGGTGCCGAGGGCATGCCCCGCCGGTACGCGAACTATCTGCCGGCGGACGGGTTCACCCTCCTCAACACCCTCTCGTCGGCGGGCGCGTTCCTGCTGGGCGTCTCCACGCTGCCGTTCCTCTACAACGTCTGGCGTACGGCCCAGAGAGGACGGCAGGTCGAGGAGGACGACCCGTGGGGGTTCGGGCGGGGCCTGGAGTGGGCGACGAGCTGCCCGCCGCCGCGGCACAACTTCGTGGCGCTGCCCCGGGTCCGGTCGGAGTCGCCGGCGTTCGACCTGCACCATCCGGAGATCGTGCGGCAGGCGGAGAAGGAGGGGCTGCGGTGAAGGCCGAGGCACTGCTCTTCGGCGGGGTGGCCGTCTTCTTCGGTGCCGCCGCCGCGCTCTACGGGGTGTGGTCGCGGGCCGACCCGACCGGGACGGCGGCGCTGATCGTCGCGTTCGGGATGGCCGCCCTGGTGTCGTTCTTCTGCGCGGTCAGCTACGTTCGGCACGGCCCGCGCCCGCAGGACCGTACGGAGGCGGAGGTGGCGGACGCGGCCGGTCCGGTGGAGTTCTTCCCGCCGCACAGCTCGTGGCCCATCGTCACGGCGCTCGGGTTCGCTCTCGCGGCGACCGGGGTGGTGTTCGGGCTGTGGCTGTTCCTCATCGGCTTCGGTGTTCTGGCTCGGGGTGTTGCCGGGCTGGTGTTCCAGTACGTGAACCGGGGGGTCGATCAGGACTGAGCGGCCGGCGTGGGGCGCCCGGCCGGAACGAGGTCACCGGGCGGTGGTCGCTCTCGTAGCCGCCGGCCAGGGTCTGCCGTACCTCGCCGGTCTCCTCGCCCTCGGTCAGCCGCTCCTGTTCCGCGTGCAGCAGGGCACGGCACAGCGCGCGGGTGAGGAGGAGGGCGAGGACCGGGGCCACGATCAGGGAGATACGGAAGATCCAGGTCAGGGCGTTCACGGAGATCCGGAAGGTCTGCGCCACGATGTCGTTGCCGCCGGCCAGCAGCAGCACGCCGTAGAAGGTGATCCCGGCGACGCCGAGCCCGGTGCGGACGGGCCGTTCGCGCGGGCGGTCGCACAGGTGCTGTTCCTGCCGCCACTCCCCGGTGAGCCGCTGCTCTACGAAGGGGTAGGCGTACAGCACGGCGAAGAGCAGCGCGGGCAGGACCACGGCGGGCAGCAGGACGTTCCACATGAGGGTGTGGCCGGCGAGGTTCGTCTCCCAGGGCGGCACGAGACGCAGCGAGCCTTCCAGGAAGCCGACGTACCAGTCCGGCTGGGAGCCGGTCGACACCTGGTCGGGGCGGTAGGGACCGTACTTCCACACCGGGTTGATCTGGGCGACCCCGGCCAGCACGACCAGCAGACCGGAGACGGCGAGGGACAGGCCGAGGGAGGAGGCCGTGAACCGCGGGTAGAGCGGCTTTCCGACGACGTTGGTGTTCTTGTGGCCGGGTCCGCGCCACTGGGTGTGCTTCAGGTAGAAGACCAGGATCAGGTGGACGGTGACCAGGGCGATCAGCGCGCCCGGCAGCAGCAGGATGTGCAGGCTGTACAGCCGGGGGACGATGTCGTGGCCGGGGAACTCGGAGCCGAACGCGAACATGCTCACGTACGTCCCCACCACGGGGATGGAGAGCATGATGCCCTGGGCGATCCGCAGTCCGGTGCCGGACAGGAGGTCGTCGGGCAGCGAGTAGCCGGCGAATCCCTCGGCGAGGGCGAGCACGAAGAGCGTGACGCCGATGGCCCAGTTCATCTCCCGGGGCCGCCGGAAGGCGCCGGTGAAGAAGATGCGCAGCAGGTGCACGCCGATCGCGGCGACGAAGACCAGCGCGGCCCAGTGGTGTGCCTGCCGCATCAGCAGGCCGCCGCGGACATCGAAGCTGATGTGCAGGGTGGAGTCGAAGGCTCCGGACACGGGCTGCCCGAGAAGGGGGACGTACGACCCCTGGTAGACGACGTCCTGCATCTCGGGCTTGAAGAAGAACGTCAGCCACACACCCGTGAGCACCAGGACGATCAGGCTGTAGAGGGCGATCTCGCCCAGC
Source organism: Streptomyces sp. NPDC001714 (assembly GCF_042892755.1). Lineage (NCBI taxonomy): Bacteria > Bacillati > Actinomycetota > Actinomycetes > Kitasatosporales > Streptomycetaceae > Streptomyces > Streptomyces sp. NPDC001714. The sequence goes on along the minus strand of NZ_JBIAUL010000002.1, from coordinate 779,868 downwards.
AGGAACGACCAGTGGTCGGGGAAGGACTTGCGCAGCAGCTGACCGGCCCCGTCGTGGACGGGCAGCCGGGCGTCGACCGCGTTCGCGAACCGCTCCCCCGCCGCCCCGTGCTCGGGATTCACCAAACGCCCTCCTCGCCTCACGCCATCCCTTGCCCGGGAGGCGCGAGGCGATTACCCAGCCGGTGTGAAACACTCGCGCGGCCGGGCCGCGGCACCCGATCGGCTGAGAGCGCGCGGCTCTCGTCCCAGGTGTCGGGCCGGGCCGCGCTGATGTCGCCGAGAGCGGACTCGTCGCGTTCGATCGCGAGGTCGCCGATGGCGACGATGCCCACCGGCTGGTCGCCGTCGACGACGGGACCCTCGTACCGAGTCCCTCCCCGACTGCCGCGGGTTCAGTGAGCCGGTAGCGAGTAGACGTGGAAGGCGCGTCCGATGACCGGCTGGGCCACGTTGCGTACGCGCACTCCCCCGCCGGTCATACCGTGTTCGGTGCCGGCGTGCGCGTGGCCGTGGACGGCGAGGTCGGCGCCCACGGTGTCGATGGCCTCGGCGAGCAGGTAGCTGCCGAGGAAGGGGTAGATCTCCGGGGGCTCGCCGGCCAGGGTGTCCGGGACGGGGGCGAAGTGGGTCAGGGCGATCCGTGCGTCGCACTCGTGCCGGCGCAGCTCTTCGAGGGCCGCGCGCAGACCGTCGGCGCGGTGGCGTGCGTACCGTACGAACTCCTTCATCACGGGTTCGCCGAACTCGCCCGCGCACCGGCCGACGAACCCGCCGCCGAACCCCTTGGTACCGGCCACGCCGATCCGCAGGCCCCGGTGGGTCACGAGGGTCGCCTCGCCCTCCAGGACGTGTGCTCCGGCGTCCCGCAGGATGGCCGTGACCTCGTCGGGGTGGTCGTCGTGATGGTCGTGGTTGCCGAGGACGGCGACGACCGGGACGCCCAGGTCCTTGATCTCGCGGGCGACCACCTGCGCCTCCTCGGGGGTGCCGTGCCGGGTGAGGTCACCGGCGAGCAGGAGGACGTCGGCGCAGCCCGGCAGGGTCTCGAAGGCCGGGCGGAGGGTGCCCTGGCTGTCGGGGCCCATGTGGATGTCGCCGACGGCCGCGACCCGGATCATGTCAGAACCTCCGGATGGTCCGGCGGGGCGGTCTCGGCGACGACGAGGTCACAGTGGACCGGTACACCCGCCAGTTCGTCGTTGACGAGGCGGCGGACGGCCTCACGGCAGCCGGCGGACGGGACCGTCCCGGTCAGCAGGACCGTCTCGCCCCGGATCTCGGCCCGCACCCCCAGCTCGCCGCACGGCCCGGCGGCGAGATGCTCGGCGACATGGGCCACCCGGTATTCGAGGTTCATCGCTGCTCCTGCGGGGGATCGATGACGTTCAGCCGCTCCAGGAGGAAGAGAAAGGCGGCGGGCATCGGCTCGTCCCCGCAGCGGCGCCGCACCTCCTCCCAGTCGACCTTCTCGCGCAGCGTGCGGGCCACCGGGAGGACGGCCCCGAAGTCGCAGTGGTGCTCGGAGAAGGCGGTGTTCAGGTTCACCACCAGGTCGGTCGCCGACAGGACCGGCATGTGCACGGATTCGACGGGGAGTTCCTCGGCGCGGGCCAGCAGGTCCACGGTGACCGGCTGGTGGGCCAGTTCGAAGATGATGTCGACGTCCTGGTCGAAGCAGGAGGTCTTCACCAGCCAGTCCTCCGGCGGGACGCGCACCGTCAGACCGGCCGCGCGCAGGGACCCGGCCACTGCCTCGGCGTCCTCGGGCAGCACGCAGAAGTCGGCGTCGTGCCGGAGTCTGCCGCTGCCGCCATGGGCGTAGACGGCGACGCTTCCGGCCAGCGCGAACTTGTGTCCGGCCCGCTTCAGGATGGCGCCGACCTGTTTGGCCGCCTCCAGAATGGCCTGGGTGCGGTCGGGCGGGAGCTGTTCCGGTGCGGCCGGCTCCGGCTCCGGGTCGGCCACCCGGAGGTCGGGGGCGACGCGCGCCGCGTCCTGTCCGTTTCTCATCGACGGCTCCCTTCGGACGACACGGCCGGCGTGGGCGGCTCGGGCGGCATGGGCGACTCGGGCGGGACGGGCGACATGCTCTACGCCGCCTGCCCGGCCGGCGCGGCGCGCAGGCAGCGCCACAGCTCCTCGGCGTACGGCACGACGACGCCGCAGACGACGGCCCCGGCGAGTGCCGCCAGGTACCTGGCCGGCAGGGGGTGCTCCTTGGGCAGCAGCCGCCAGTCCCGCGCACCCGGGCCGCCACGCAGGGTCGCGCGGACCTGGTCGTCGTGCAGGCAGGCGGTGAAGGCCAGCGCGGTGAGCGGCAGCACCTCCAGGAAGCTGTGGATGTGCTGCTCGATCGGCCGGACCTCGCGTTCGCCGACGGCCAGCGAGACGTCGTACACGGCCGTCGCGCCATGGGCGAGGGCGGCGCCGCCCATCACCGAGAGCACCAAGGGGTTGACCCGGGCGAGCAGGCCCATGAGTACCGGCACTCCGGCCTCGGTCATCATCAGGGCGTGGACCGCGGACTCCTTGGTGCCGCTGGTGTGCTCGATCCGGGTCCGCTTGTGCATCCACCAGTCGGCGAGGCCGGGCAGCACCCACAGCGGCAGGGCGCCGTACAGGAGGAACCGCCTGGCGGCGGCCTCCGCGTCGGTCGAGTGGAGCGGAATGCTCAGGTCGGCGGAGCGCCGCCAGTTCCGCCAGGCCTTCCGGGGCAGCACGCGCAGTGCCATGGACACCTCCGTGGTCGGTCTGTCGATGACCCGCCTCCCCGGTACCCCTCCTGGTCCGGGCAACACGCCGTGCACAACCCACCGGCCACCGGGTACTCGGCAGGTCACCCCAGTCACCCAGGCGGATCAGGAGAGACGATGGCGGGCTTCGGATACTTCCTCTCGTGCGAGGAGCACAGCCCCGCGGCACTGGTCGAGCAGGCGCGGATGGCCGAGCAGGCCGGTTTTGAATCGCTGTGGATCTCGGACCACTACCACCCCTGGCACGACGGGCAGGGCCAGAGCCCGTTCGTGTGGTCGGTGATCGGCGCCCTCTCCCAGGCGGTCTCGCTGCCCGTGGAGACGGCCGTGACCTGCCCGCTGGTCCGCACCCACCCCGCCGTGATCGCCCAGGCGGCCGCGACCGCCGCCGTGCAGCTGGACGGGCGGTTCCGGCTGGGGGTGGGTACCGGTGAGGCGCTGAACGAGCACATCCTCGGCACGGTCTGGCCCGAAGCGCCGATGCGGCTGGAGATGCTGGAGGAGGCCCTCCAGATCATCCGCCGGCTCTTCACCGGGAAGCAGGTCAGCCACCGCGGCAGGCACTACACCGTGGAGAACGCCCGCCTGTACACCGTGCCGGACGAGCCGGTGCCCATCGACGTGTCGGCGTTCGGCCCGCACGCCGCCGAGGTCGCGGCGCGGATCGGGGACGGGCTGATCACGATGATGCCCGAGGAGTCCGTGGTGGAGCGGTTCCGGCGCGGGGGCGGCGGCACCAAGCCGGTGTACGGCGGGATGAAGGTGTGCTGGGGCACCGACCGGCAGGAGGCGGTGCGCACCGCGCACCGGCTGTGGGCCAACGAGCAGCTGCCCGGCGAGCTCCCGCAGGTCCTGCCGACCCCGCGCCACTTCGAGCAGGCCATGGAACTGGTCACCGAGGATCAGGTGGCCGGGTCGGTGCCGTGCGGCGACGATCCGGACGACCACGTCAAGGCCGTGTCCGCGTTCGTCGACGCCGGGTTCGACACCGTCTACGTCAACCAGATCGGCCCTGACCAGCAGGGCTTCTTCGACTTCTACCGCACCAAGGTCCTGCCGCGGCTGCGGGACTGACCGCGTGAGGTGGTGGACGCCGTGACCGGTCCCGGAGCGACCGACGGCAGCGCGCTCGTCGTGATCGACATGATCAACACGTACGACCACGAGGACGCGGAGCTGCTGCTGCCCGCGGCCGAGCGTGCCGTGCCGGTGCTGGCGGACCTGATCGGCCGGGCCCGCAAGGCGGACGTGCCGGTGATCTACGCGAACGACAACTTCGGGCTCTGGCGCTCCCACCACGGCGAACTGGTCGACACCGCGCTGTCCCGCCCGCACGCCGACCTGGTCGAGCCGATCCGTCCGGACGACGACTCCCTGTTCGTCGTCAAGGCCCGGCACTCGATCTTCTACGACACGCCGCTGTCGTATCTGCTGTGGCAACTGGGCGTCGGCACGGTGGTGCTGACCGGTCAGGTCACCGAGCAGTGCGTCCTGTACTCGGCCCTGGACGCGCACATCCGCCACCTGGACGTGACGGTGCCGACGGACGCCGTCGCCTCGATCCACCCGCATCTGGAGGCCGCCGCGCTGGAGATGATGGAGCGCAACATGGGCGCCCGGATTGTCCGGGCGAGGGAAGTCGACTTCCTGGGTACCCGGTGGCCCGTACCGGACGAAGCCACGGACCAGCCCGGAGGTCGGCGATGAGCACACGTGTCCCCGGAGTGTCCCTCGACGGCCTGGGCGGCCTCGTCGCGGCCCTGCGGGCCGGGACCGACGCCGAGGTCCGCTTCGATCCGGGCAGCCGGGGCGCCTACTCCACGGACGGTTCCAACTACCGGCAGGTCCCGCTCGGCGTGGTCGTCCCGCGCACCGTCGAGGCCGGTGCACAGGCCGTGGAGCTGTGCGCGCGCTTCGACGTCCCGGTGCTGTCGCGCGGTGGCGGCACCAGCCTCGCCGGGCAGACCACGAACGCGGCCGTGGTGATCGACTGGAGCAAGCACTGCGACGCGCTGGTCTCCGTCGACCCCGAGGCGCGCACCTGTGTGGTGGAGCCGGGCATCGTCCTGGACGAGCTCAACCGGCGGCTGGCCGGCCACCGTCTCCAGTTCGGCCCGAAGCCGTCGACGCACAGCCACTGCGCGCTGGGCGGCATGATCGGCAACAACTCGTGCGGGGCGTCCGCGCAGGCGTACGGGAAGACGGTCGACAACGTGCGCCGGCTCGAAGTGCTGACGTACGACGGCCTGCGGATGTGGGTGGGACCCACCTCGCAGGCGGAGCGGGCCCGGATCGCCGCCGAGGGCGGCCGGCGGGCCGAGCTGTACGACGGGCTCGACCGGATCGTCACCGAATACCTGGCGGACATCCGGCGCGGCTACCCGAAGATCCCGCGCCGGGTCTCCGGCTACAACCTCGACTCGCTGCTCCCCGAGAACGGCCTGGACGTGGCCAGGGCCCTGGTGGGCAGCGAGGGCACCCTCGTCACCGTCCTGCACGCCGAGCTCGACCTCGTCCCGGTGCCGCCGTACCAGTCGCTGCTGGTGCTCGGGTACGACGACATCTGCCGGGCCGCCGACGACGTGCCCCGCCTGCTGGAGCACTGCTCCCCGGGCCAACTGGAGGCGCTGGACGGGCGGATGGCGCAGCTGATGCGCGAGGAGCACGCCTATCTCGACTCGCTGCGCACCCTGCCGGAGGCGGACAGCTGGCTCCTTGTGCAGTTCACCGGGGACAGCCAGGAGGACGTCGACGACCAGGCGCGCGCCCTGCTGAAGGCGGTCGGCCGGTCCGAGAAGGACGCCTCGGTCGCCTTCTCCGACGACCCGCAGCGCGAGCAGGAGATGCTCAGGGCGCGGGAGGCCGGGCTCGGGGTGACCGCACGGCCGCCGGACGACCGGGAGACCTGGGAGGGCTGGGAGGACTCGGCGGTGCCGCCCGAGCGGCTGGGCGACTATCTCCGGGACCTGAAAGGGCTGTTCGAGGAGTTCGACTACGACCACCCTTCCCTGTACGGGCACTTCGGGCAGGGCTGTGTGCACACCCGGATCCCGTTCGGGATGAAGACGGCGGACGGGGTGGCGGACTTCCGGCGCTTCCTGGAGCGGGCCGCCGACCTGGTGGCCGCCTACGGCGGTTCGCTGTCGGGTGAGCACGGCGACGGGCAGGCCCGGGGCGAGCTGCTGACGCGGATGTACGGGGAGCGGCTGGTCGGTGCCTTCGGCGAGCTGAAGGCACTGTTCGATCCGGGCAACCGGATGAACCCGGGCAAGGTCGTCGACCCGCAGCCGGTGGACGGGCAGTTGCGCCTCGGGGCCGGGTGGCGGCCGGCCACGCCCGAGACCCACTTCGGTTATCCGGAGGACGGCCACTCCTTCACCCGGGCGGTCCTGCGCTGCGTGGGCATCGGCAACTGCCGGGGCCTGCACGGCGACGTGATGTGTCCCTCGTACCGGGCCACCCGGGAGGAGGAGCACTCGACGCGCGGGCGGGCGCGGCTGCTGTTCGAGATGCTCGACGGGCATCCCGACTCGGCGGTCAAGGACGGCTGGCGGTCGACCGAGGTCCGCGACGCCCTGGATCTCTGCCTGGCCTGCAAGGGCTGCAAGTCGGACTGCCCGACGGGCGTGGACATGGCCACGTACAAGGCCGAGTTCATGGCCCATCACTACGCGGGCCGGCCGCGCCCGGCCGCCCACTACTCGATGGGGTGGCTGCCGCTCTGGGCGCAACTGGCCGAACACGCGCCCGGGTTGGCGAACAGCGCGTTGCAGGCGCCGGTCCTGGGCCGAGCGGGGAAGGCGCTCGCCGGGGTGGACGGGGCCCGGCGGCCCCCGGTGTTCGCCGAACGGTCCTTCCTCCGGTGGTGGCGCGCTCTCGGCACCGGGCAGCCGGACCCGGCGGACCCGGCGACGGTGGTCCTGTGGCCGGACACCTTCAGCAACCACTTCCACCCGGCGGTCGCGGTGTCGGCCGTGCGGGTCCTGGAGGACGCGGGCTTCCGGGTCGCCGTGCCCGAGTCGCCCGTGTGCTGCGGCCTGACGTGGATCTCGACAGGCCAACTGGGCATCGCAAAACGGGTGTTGCGGCGCTCCCTGCGCGCTCTGCGGCCTTATCTGGACGCCGGCACCCCCATCATCGGCCTCGAGCCGTCCTGCACCGCCGTCTTCCGGTCCGACGCCCCCGAACTGCTGCCCGGCGACCAGGACGTGCAGCGGCTGGCGCACCAGACGCGCACCTTCGCCGAGCAGCTCGTCCACCACGCACCCGCGGGCTGGCAGCCTCCGTTCCTCGCCCGGCAGGCGACCGTGCAGACCCACTGCCACCAGCACGCGATCATGAAGTTCGACGCCGACCGCGAGCTGATGCGCCGTGCCCGGCTGGACGCGGACGTCCTCGACGAGGGCTGCTGCGGGCTGGCCGGCAACTTCGGCTTCGAGCGCGGGCACTACGACGTCTCCATGGCGGTGGGCGAGCTGGGGGTGCTGCCCGCCGTCCGCGCGGCCGCCCCGGACAGCCTGGTACTGGCCGACGGCTTCAGCTGCCGCACCCAGATCGAGCAGGGCGGCACCGGGCGCCGGGCCCTGCACCTGGCGGAGGCACTGGCCCTGGCGCTGGACGGCCCCCTGCCGAGCGACCGGCCCGAGCGGCTGGCCCGGCGCCCCGCCGAACCCTCCGGCACGGCCCGCTGGGCGGCCACCGCCGTCGCCGGGGCCCTCACGGCGACGGCCGCGCTGGGCGCCGTGCGACAGCTCCGCCGCCCCTAGAGCACAGGTACCCATCAGGACTTCAGGAAAGGTTCCGACCATGTCGACGAAGGTCTCCGACTACATCCTCCAGCGGCTGCGCGAGTGGGACGTGGATCATGTCTTCGCCTACCCGGGCGACGGCATCAACGGTCTGCTCGCGGCCTGGGGGCGGGCGGAGAACAACCCCCGGTTCATCCAGTCCCGTCACGAGGAGATGTCCGCCTTCGAGGCCGTCGGCTACGCCAAGTTCTCCGGCCGGGTCGGCGTCTGCGCCGCCACCTCCGGGCCCGGTGCCATCCACCTCCTCAACGGCCTGTACGACGCCAAGCTGGACCACGTGCCGGTGGTGGCGATCGTCGGGCAGACCAACCGCAGCGCCATGGGCGGCTCGTACCAGCAGGAGGTGGACCTGCTGACCCTGTACAAGGACGTCGCCTCGGACTTCTGCGAGATGGTCACCGTCCCCGAGCAGCTCCCGAACGTGCTCGACCGGGCGATGCGCACCGCCGTGGCGCGCCGCTCGGTGACCGCCCTGATCATCCCGGCCGACGTGCAGGAGCTGGACTACTCGCCGCCGGAGCACGCCTTCAAGATGGTGCCGTCCAGTCTCGGCATGCCGCACTACGCGCCGGTCCCGGACGACGGCGATCTCCAGCGGGCCGCCGACGTGCTCAACTCCGGCGGGAAGACCGCGATCCTGATCGGCCAGGGGGCACGGGGCGCGCGGGCGGAGGTCAAGGAGGTCGCCGACCGGCTGGGCGCCGGGGTCGCGAAGGCACTGCTCGGCAAGGACGCCCTCGACGACGACCTGCCCTACGTCACCGGTGCGATCGGGCTGCTCGGCACCCGGCCGTCCTACGAAATGATGCGGGACTGCGACTCGCTGCTCGTGATCGGCTCGTCCTTCCCGTACACGCAGTTCCTGCCGGCGTTCGGCAAGGCCCGGGCGGTGCAGGTGGACATCGATCCGCACATGGTCGGGCTGCGCTACCCCTTCGAGGTGAACCTGGTCGGCGACGCGGCCCGGACGCTGCGCCGGCTGCTGCCCCTCCTCGACCAGATGGAGGACCCGTCCTGGCGGACGAAGATCGAGAACAACGTCAGGGACTGGTGGGAGGTGATGCAGCGGCGGGCCGACGTCAAGGCCGATCCGATCAACCCGGAGTACGTCACCCACACCCTCAACGGGCTGCTCCCGGACGACGTCATCCTCTCCTCCGACTCGGGCTCCGCCGCCAACTGGTACGCCCGGCACCTCAAGTTGCGCGGGGCGATGCGGGGTTCGCTGTCGGGGACGCTGGCGACGATGGGGCCCGGCGTGCCGTACGCCATCGGCGCCAAGTTCGCGCACGGGAACCGGCCCGCGATCGCCCTGGTCGGCGACGGGGCGATGCAGATGAACGGCATGGCCGAGCTCATCACCGTCGCCAAGTACTGGCGGGACTGGGAGGATCCGCGGCTGATCGTCGCGGTGTTCAACAACCGGGACCTGAACCAGGTGACCTGGGAGATGCGCGCCATGGAGGGCGCCCCGCAGTTCCTGCCCTCGCAGTCCCTCCCGGACGTCGGGTACGCCGACTTCGCGCGTTCGCTCGGCCTGACCGGCATGCGGATCGACGAGCCGGGCGGGGTGGAAGGCGCCTGGGAGGCCGCGCTCGCCGCCGACCGGCCGTGCGTGCTCGACTTCGTGACCGACCCCGCCGTACCGCCGATACCGCCGCACGCCACCCTCGACCAGATCGAGGCCGCGGCGGCCTCCGTCCTCAAGGGCGACAGCGACCGGGTGGCGATGGTCCGGCAGGGGTTCAAGGCCAAGGTGCAGGAGTTCCTGCCCGGAGGCGGAGGCCACCGGTGACCGACGCGTGGACGGTGGACGGTGTGGACAGCGCGGTCTACACCGTGCCCACCGACGCGCCCGAGGCCGACGGCACGCTGGCCTGGGACAGCACCACGCTGGTCCTGGCCACCGTCCGCTGCGGCGAGGTCACGGGGCTCGGCTACACCTACGCGCCCGCCGCGGCGGCCCAGGTCGTCGACGGCCTGCTGGCCGGTGTCGTCACCGGCCTGCCCGCCCTCGACGTGCCGCGCGCCAACGAGGCCATGCAGCGCGCCGTCCGCAACGCCGGTCTGCCCGGGCTCGCCGCCCAGGCGATCTCCGCCGTGGACATCGCCCTGTGGGACGCGAAGGCGCGGCTGCTCGGGCTCCCGCTCGTGGACCTGCTGGGCGCCGCCCGGGACGAGGTGCCCGTGTACGGGAGCGGCGGCTTCACGACCTACGACGAGCGGCGCCAGGACCGGCAGTTGCGCGGCTGGGTGGCCGAGGAGGGCATTCCCCGCGTGAAGATCAAGATCGGGGAGTCCTGGGGGAGTCGCGAGACGCGCGACCTGCGGCGGGTGGCCCGGGCTCGCGAAAGCATCGGTGACTCGGCCGAGTTGTACGTGGACGCCAACGGCGGCTACGGCGCCAAGCAGGCGGTGCGGGTGGCGGCGGGGCTGGACGGCCAGGGCGTGACGTGGTTCGAGGAGCCGGTCTCCTCCGACCAGTTGGCGGCGCTCGCCCTGGTCCGGGGCCGGGTGGCGGCGGACGTGACCGCGGGCGAGTACGGCTACACGCTCCCCTACTTCCGGCAGCTGCTCGGCGCCGGAGCCGTCGACTGCCTCCAGGCGGATGTCACCCGGTGCGGCGGGATCACCGTGTGGCTGCGGGTCGCGGCGCTGGCCCTGGGCCACGGACTGGAGATCTCAGGGCACTGCGCCCCGTACGCCCATGCGCACGCGGCGGCCTCGGTGCCGAATCTGCGGCATCTGGAGTGGTTCCACGACCACGTCCGGATCGAGCGGCTGCTCTTCGACGGCGGCCCGAACCTCCGTGAGGGGGCTCTGGCCGTGGGCCGGGACGGTACACCCGGCCTCGGCCTGCGCCTCGACGCCGAACGGGCCCGCCCCTTCCGAGTCGGCTGACGAACCATGAGAAACCGGGGAAACCCCAGGATCACGAGAAATCCGAGGAAAGGGACCATGTCGCAAGTCGTCGTCATCACCGGAGCAAGCGCCGGCATCGGCCGCGCCGTCGCGCGTCTCTACGCCGAGCGGGGGGCACGCGTCGCACTGATCGCACGCGGCGAGGCCGGACTGGAAGCCGCGGCGAGGGACGTCGCGGAACTCGGCGGCCATCCGCTGATCCAGCAGGCCGACACCGCGGATCCCGGCCAGGTGGAGGCCGCCGCCGACACCGTCGAACGGCTCCTCGGGCCCATCGACGTCTGGATCAACTGCGCCTTCACCAGCGTGTTCGCGGCCTTCACCGACATCACCCCGGAGGAGTACCGGCGGGTCACCGAGGTGACGTACCTCGGGTTCGTCAACGGCACCCGGGCCGCCCTCGCCCGGATGCTGCCGCGTGACCGGGGCACCGTCGTGCAGGTCGGCTCGGCGCTCGGGGAGCGGGCCATCCCGCTCCAGTCGGCCTACTGTGCCGCCAAGCACGCCATCAACGGCTTCACCTCGTCGGTCCGCCTCGAACTGCTCCACCAGGGCAGCAACGTGCACATCACGATCGCCCAGATGCCGGCGGTGAACACCCCGCAGTTCTCCTGGGTCCGCTCCCGGCTCCCCCGGCATCCGCAGCCGGTACCGCCGATCTACCAGCCGGAGGTCGCCGCGCGCGGTGTCGTGTTCGCCGCCGACCATCCGGCGCGCAAGCAGCGCTACATCGGCGCCACCACCGCGGCCACCGTCTGGGCCAACCGCCTCGCCCCGGCCCTCCTCGACCGCTACCTGGCCCGCACCGGCTACGGCTCCCAGCAGACCGACGCGCCCGCACTTGCCGGCCGGGGCAACCTGTACGCCCCGGCCGACTCCGTGCCCGGCACCGACCACGGCGCCCACGGCGAGTTCGACGACCGGTCGCACGGGCACTCCGTGCAGGCCGCGCTGGCCCGGCACCCGGCGGTGACGGCCGCGACCACCACCGCCCTGACCGTCGCGGCGGTCGGCGGGGTACGGCGGCTGCTGGGCAGCAGGAGCACGTAGCGGGTCTCGGTTTCCCAGGTTTCCCCGGTCTCCCCGGTCTCCCCGGTCTCCCCGGTCTCCCCGGTCTCCCCGGTCTCCGGGAGATTTCCGGGAGATTTCCGGTGGCTGTGGGTGCCGAAAGCGATGGTCACGACTTGGGTCCGAACGCTTGTGTGCTTGTGCGGCGCAGTGGACCATGGCCGAATCGCGCCCCTCCCAAGCACGCTGGAGCCCCGGTGACCGCTGCCCCACTTGCACCCGAGCCGGTCGACGCGCCGGCCGCCGCCCAGGCGGAACGACAGAAGCTGCGCAAGCACTTCGGCCGCTTCGACATCCTGTTCTTCCTCCTGTGCACCATCGTCGGGGTGGACACCATCGGTGCCGTGGCCTCGTCCGGTGCCGAGGCGTTCACCTGGCTGATCGTGCTGGCCGTGGTGTTCTTCGTGCCGTCCGCGCTGCTGATCGCCGAGCTCGGGGCGGCCTTCCCGGACGAGGGCGGCCCCTACATCTGGACCAGCCGGGCCTTCGGGCGGCTGGCCGGTGCCGTCAACAACTTCCTGTACTGGATCACCAACCCGGTGTGGCTGGGCGGCACCCTCGCCGTCTCCGCCGTCACGGCGTACACCACCTTCTTCAACGACGGGAAGGACCTGAGCACCGCCGCCTTCTACGTCTTCACCATCATCTTCGTGTGGGTGGGCGTGCTCGCCGCGATCCTCTCCTTCGACGTCGGCAAGTGGATCCCGACCATCGGCGCCTGGAGCCGGTTCGTGCTGCTCGGCCTGTTCACCGTCACGGTCGTGGTGTACGGGATCAAGCACGGTCTGCACGGCTTCGGCGCCGGCGATTTCTCGCCGACCTACGCGGGATTCGTCGGCCTGGTACCGGTCCTGATGTTCAACTACGTCGGCTTCGAGCTGCCCAACACGGCCGGCGACGAGATGACGGACCCGCAGAAGGACATCCCCTACGGCATCTTCCGCAGCGCCGTCCTCTCCGTCCTCCTCTACGCGCTGCCGATCCTCGGCATCCTGCTCGTCCTCCCGGTCAAGGCGATCACCGGCCTCGGGGGTTTCGTCGACGCGATCCGGCAGGTCTTCACGGTGTACGGCGGTCACGTCGCCGCCGACGGCACACCCACGCTCAGCGGGTTCGGCACCGTGCTCGGCGACCTGTCCGCGATCATGTTCATCCTCACGGTGCTGTCCTCCGGCGTCACCTGGATCATGGGCTCGGACCGCGCCCTGGCCGTCTCCGGCTACGACGGCGCCGCGCCCCGCTTCCTGGGCGTGATCTCCAGCCGGTTCGGCACCCCGGTGCGGGTGAACATCCTCAGCGGCCTGGTCTCCACCGGTGTCCTGATCCTGGCCCACCAGCTGACCAACGGCAGCGCCGCCAAGCTCTTCGGCGCGGTCCTCGGCCTCGCCGTGTCGACCACCCTCGTCAGCTACCTGGGCATCTTCCCGGCGCTGCCGTTCCTGCGCCGCAAGTACCCGGACACGCCCCGACCGTACCGAGCTCCCTTCCCCTGGGTCATCAGCGGGGTCCTCACCCTGCTCATCCTCTTCGCCAGCGTGCAGCTGGTCGCGCCCGGGGCCGGCGACCACTGGTTCGGCGCCGACTACGCGCCGGACGGCTGGACCCACGCCGAGCGCGGCAAGTACCTGCTGACGGAGCTGGTCCCACTCGTCGGGTTCATGCTCCTGGGTGTCCTGTTCTGGGCACTGGGGCGGCCCACCCGGGCGGCGGCCGCCGAGAAGTAGAGCGCGAATGCTTGAACCGTAAACATGTGGTGCCTACGGTTGCGCCCATGCCCCTCATTCGCGAACTTCTGATCGGCGGCAAGGACGTCCCCGCCCTGTCCGGCCGCACCACCGAGGACATCGCCCCCTACACCGGCGAGGTCTATGCCACGGTCGCCGCGGCCGGGCCCGAGGACGTGACCCGGGCCGTGGACGCCGCCGACGCGGCCTTCGAGGCCTGGGCCGGGCTCGCCCCGTTCGCCCGCCGCGCGATCTTCCTGAGGGCCGCCGACCTGCTGGAGTCGCGCGCGGAGCAGGTCGCCGACCTCATGGCCCAGGAGGTCGGCGGCACCCGGCCGTGGGCCGGCTTCAACGTGGGTCTCGCCGCGAACATCCTGCGGGAGGCCGCAGCCGCGATCACCGCGCCGCGGGGCGAGGTGCTGAGCGCCCAGGAGGAGGGCGCCCTGGGGCTCGCGGTACGGGAGCCGCTCGGGGTGGTGGCGGCGTTCGCGCCGTGGAACGCCCCGGTCATCCTCGGCGTCCGGGCGGTCGCGGCACCGCTCGCCGCCGGCAACACGGTCGTCGTCAAGCCCAGCGAGGACGCACCGATCGCCTGCGGGCTGCTCGTCGCGGACGTGCTCCGCGAGGCCGGGCTGCCGGACGGTGTGCTGAACGTGGTCACCAACGCCCCCGAGGACGCGGCCGAGATCGCGGAGGCGCTGATCGCCGACCCGCGGGTGCGGGCGGTGAACTTCACCGGCTCCACCGGCGTCGGCCGGATCATCGGCACCCACGCGGCACGGCACCTCAAGCCGGCGGTGCTGGAACTGGGCGGCAAGAACGCGGTGCTCGTCCTCGCGGACGCCGACGTGGACTACGCGGTGGACGCCGTCACCTTCAGCATGTTCATGAACTCCGGGCAGATCTGCATGTCCGGCGACCGCATCCTCGTCCACGAGTCCCTCGCCGAGGAGTTCACCCGGAAACTCAGCGTCAAGGTCGCCGCGCTTCCGTCCGGTGATCCGGGCGACCCGCACACGGTGGTGGGCCCGCTGGTCACCGCGTCCGCCGCGGCGCGCGTGGCCGGGCTGGTGGCGGACGCCGTCGGCAAGGGCGCCACCGTGCTCACCGGAGGCGGCCGGCCGGAGGGCGCGGTGCATCCGGCGACCGTCCTCGCCGACGTCCCCAAGGATGCCGAGCTGTACTACGCGGAGGCCTTCGGACCGCTCGGCGTCGTCGAGACGTTCGCCGACGACGCTTCCGCGATCGCCCTCGCCAACGACACGGACAACGGTCTGACCTGCGGCATCATCACCGAGAACGCGACGCACGGGCTGGCGGTCGCACGCCGGATCCGTACCGGCATCGTCCACATCAACGACCAGTCCGTGGCCGACGAGCCGCATGCGCCCTTCGGCGGGGTCAAGGCCTCCGGGTACGGCAGGTTCGGCGGCCGGTGGGGCATCGAGTCGTTCTCCAACACCCGCTGGGTGACCCTCGCGACCCAGCAGGCGCACTACCCCTTCTGAGTGCCGCGCCCGCGAGGTGTCGTGTTCTGACCATCGGCAGTCCGATGCGTACCGGGCCAGGGCCCGGCCCTCCCCCGTACGTTGATCGTGCCGCCGTACCCGGCGGCATGATCTCGGGAGGGACACCCGCATCGTGAGCACCATCGACAGCGCCCGGGCCACCGTGACGCAGGCCCGAGAGGCCGCCGTGACGGAGGCCCGGGAGGCCGCCGTGACGGAGGCCCGGGAGGCCGCCGTGACGCAGGCCCGGGAGGCCGCCGTGACGGAGGCCCGGGAGGCCGCCGTGACGCAGGCCCGGGAGGCCGCCGTGACGGAGGCCCGGGAAACCTTCCGCACCTGGCTCGCGGAGGCCGACCGGGTGCTGGTGGCGGCCGGCGCCGGACTGAGCGCGGCCGCCGGCTACGACTACGGCGACAGCGAACGCCTCAAGGAGCTGCTGCCGGCGTTGCACCGGCTGGGTCTGCGGTCGCGCTACCTGCTCGGCGTCCCCCTGCCGGAGGACATGATGTGGGGCTACTGGGCCGTCCACATCGACGACATCCGGTTCGGCCCCGGCCCCAACCCGCTCTACCAGGAGCTGCGGGCGCTGGTCGGCGACCGCGACCACTGGGTGACGACGTCCAACGTCGACGCGCTCTTCGCCCGCAACGGCTTCACCCCGGAGCGGGTGTTCACCCCGCAGGGCGACTACGGCCGCCTGCAGTGCACGGTCCCCTGCTCCCGCGAGACCTGGCCCAGCAAGCCGTTCCTGGACCGGATCCGCGCCGCCTACGACCGGGACAGCGGCCGGGTGACCGACCGTGCGGCCCTGCCGCGGTGCCCGCGCTGCGGCGCCGCCGTCTTCCCCAATGTCCGGGTCGGTCCGGAGTTCGTGGACGACCCCTACCTGCCGGCGGGCGACCGGCTGGTCCGCTGGCTGGACGCCGCGTCCCCGGACAGCACCCTGCTGGTCCTGGAGATCGGCGCCGGTTTCAACACCCCCGGGGTGATCCGGTGGCCGATGGAGAACCTGGTGCGCCGGACCCCGGGCGCCCGCCTGGTGCGGGTCAACCCGGATCACCCGGACGTCCCCGCGGACCTCGGCGAACGGGCGCTGTCCGTGCCGTTCGGGGCGGACCGGCTGCTGGCCGGCCTTCGAGTCCCCGAGCCGGTCCCGCACGTCACCGACTGAGCCGGAGCCCTCCATGACCCCGTACCGCGCCCGCTCCCACGGGCTCGTCGAGGCGGCGGCGCTGCCCCTGACCGACTACCGGACGGCGATCGCCCTCGACGAGCCGTTCCGCCCGGCGGCCGTACCCGCCCCGGCCGACCGGCTGGACGACCACGTGCGGTCGGTCCTGCGGCTCCTCGCCGCCGATCCGGCCCTGTCCCGCCTCGGACTGCGAGCCGTTTCCCCGGACGACCTCGCCCGCACCGACGCGGTGACGGCCCGGCGGCTGCTGCGCGCGGTGCTGACCGTGCGGGCTCCGGGCCCGCTGCCCGACGGGGCACAGGAGCTGCTGGACGCGCTGCTCGGCGCGGAACGCCGGCTGCGGCACACCGCGTCGGTGGCCGGCCTTCCCACCGTCGAGGAGGAGTTCCCGCGCTCCGGCTTCCCGGCGGCCCGGCAGACGGTGCTGTGGCGCGGGGACCTCACCACGCTGGCCGCCGACGCCGTCGTCAACGCCGCCAACAGCGCGCTCCTCGGCTGCTTCCAGCCGCTGCACCCCTGCATCGACAACGCCCTGCACCACGCGGCCGGGCCCCGGCTGCGCGACGACTGCCACACCGTCATGAACCTGCAGGGCGCGGCGGAACCGACCGGCACGGCCAAGATCACCCGTGGCTACCATCTGCCGGCCCGCTATGTGCTGCACACGGTCGGCCCGGTCGTGCAGGACCGTCCGCGAGCGGGTGACGCCGACGCGCTGGCGTCCTGCTACCGGGCCTGTCTGGACCTGGCCGCGGCCGTGGCGCAGATCCGGACCGTCGCCTTCTGCGCCGTGAGCACCGGCGTCTTCGGCTACCCCAAGGAGGACGCCGCGCCCGTCGCGCTGCGCACGGTCGCGGACTGGCTCGCCGCCCATCCCGGCCGCTTCGACCGGGTGGTCTTCACGGTGTACGGGGACGGGGACGAGCAGGCCTATCGGCGCGCCCTCGGGGGATGAGGAAGGGCCTGGCCGGTGATACCCGGCGGGCCGGGGTCACAGCGGGTCGGTCCAGCTCGCGTCCGAGCGGGCCAGGGTGAACGCGGTCAGTGTGCAGCCGGCGAGGAGCAGGGTGGCGAGCAGCAGCGGCAGGAACGGGTCGCCGAAGCGGACGGCGAAGGCTCCGGCGAGGGCTCCCGCGAACATCGCCAGGATCGACAGGGCACGGCGGCCCGTCCTGCCTCCGGGCCCGCCGGCGGCCCTGCTGTCGGAGGCGATGCCGGTGATGGTCATGGTCAGGACGGTGGTGGTCAGGTCCGGTACGGCGAGGGCGCGGGCCACCGCGTTCTGGATGCCCAGGGCGAGGCCGAGCAGTGCGATCAGCGGGTACCGGGCCCCCGCCGCGGCCAACGGGGCGTTGTACCGGGCGACCGCGCAGGCCGCCAGGACCAGGACCGTCTCCAGGACGAGCGCCAGGTGCAGGACGCGGCCGCGGTGCGCCCGGCACCGGTGGGCGATCCGGCCGCCCAGCAGGGCGCCCGCCGCGAAGGCGGCCAGCGCGGCGAGCGAGGCGACCAGGGAGAAGCCGGCGGCGCCCGCGATCGCGAAGCCGGAGAAGACGACGTTGCCGGTCATGTTGGCGACGAAGACATGGCCGAGCACCAGGTAGCTGAAGGAGTCCACGAGGCCGGTGACCACGGTGAGGGCGAGCATCACCGGGGGCAGGGGGCCGTGGCGGTCGGCCGGGTCGGGCAGCACGGTCGCCCGGGCGTCACGCACTACGGGCCGGACCGCATCCTTGATCGACATGGTGGTCCATTCGGGTCGGGAACGGGGGCGCGCCTGGTGCGGTGCGTCAGCTCCAGCGTCCGGCCGTCCGGTCGTGCAGTCCAACATATGGATCCGGATGCAGCGATCGCTCAGGAAGATCGATCGACTCCGGGCCGGTCGGGTACGTCGGTCCCGTGCCGGTCGGCCACCTCGGTCCGGTGCCGGTCGGCTGCGTCGGTCCCGGGCCGGGCGGCCAGCTCGGCCCCGTGCCGGTCGGCCACCTCGGCCCCATGCCGGTCGGCCACCTCGGCCCGAT